>JAZNFG010000028.1:0-25436 GCA_045589015.1 Acutalibacteraceae bacterium | reverse complement strand
CAATTGATAAGCTGACTGATAAAAATGAAATATTTATGTGTCTGGGAATCGAAATCGTTAAGCTGACGAAGGACGTTAAAAAGAATAAAAGCCAGCCTGAATTTTCACCGCACATAAGAAATTGTATGAAGTATATAAATGAAAACCTCTCTCAAAAAATAAGTGTAGCTTCCGTTGCTGATTATTGCGGAATTTCAGCAGATTATTTATCACAGATCTTCAAAAAAGAAATGGGTGAAAATCTCAGCACTTATATTTTAAGGCAGAGACTTGAAAAGGCTAAAATCCTATTACTCAAGGGTGTTAATGAAAAAGAGATATGTGCCGAAGCCGGATTCTCGTCTCAGACATATTTCATAACAGTATTCAGACGATTCTATAAAATGACACCATCTGAATATATAAAAATAACAAAAATCAATAATTAATCTGAAAGCCTTGTGCCTTCATTTTGTTATTGCCTGCTTCAAAAAAATTACATTTTTCAATATTTCTTTGTTAACATTTGTATAAAAAAGAAAGGAGTTAGGGCAATGACTGAAATTCTTGAGATTTTTTCTTCTCTTCTCGGCGACGTTGATTTGTCACAGATCACGGAAATATTCACAGCTCTCATTGAATATATCACCAACCTTTTATCTTCCTTAATGTAAAGACTTTACTCAAAAACCCCTTAAACGGTGGCTGTAAAAGACTTAGCTTTTTGCAGCCCCGTTTTTTGTTTTATAGGAAATTCCTTCCTATAAAGCAAAAAGATTTTATGCCCATCCGAACGGAAAGCGGAGCTTTCCTCGGAGATGGACTATACGAAAACTGCTTAAGCATACCTAAACCACCGCTTCTGACGGCGGATAAAAAGCCTTGTCAAAGAAAAAAAACTCCGATATAATATAAGGTAAGGAATATCGGACGTTCACTGCAAAATAAATGCGGTTTTATTCATAAGGCTCGGCAAAGAAATTTGATTCTCGGGGTGATAAAATGATTAATGAGCTAAAAAAAACCTACGTGCCCTTTAACGAAAGGAAGGAAAAATCAAAGCAGACGGAGTATAGGGAGCCTACCCCTCTGCTTGATGCCGACGGCAGACTGCAGGTTAAGGGCTGGGCAAGAAAAAATATTTTTGAATATAACAGGGATTACGTTAAAAAGGGCTTGATCAGCCGTAAGGAATGGGATTTTTTTACAATTTTTGATGATGATATGCAGATACTCGTAAGCTTTGCAAACATCGGTATCGGCGGTTACGTTGCGGCAAAGCTCACAAATCTGAAAACGGGAGAGGTGCTGTGTGATTCGGTGCAGTATTTCGCGGGCGGCAACAAGCACGTTTCCGGAAGTATTCCCGATGCTCCCTGCCGTTTTCGTGATAAAATCGGAAAAACCGAATTTGATTTCAACACAGAGAAAACGAAGCGCACGCTTTCATACAAGGGCTTTTATAAGCGTAAGAGCGTTGAGGTCAGCGCGGTAATGGAAATTGCAGACGGACTTGAAAGCATTACCACCGTTTTTCCCTTTGACGGGGATGAAACAAAATATTTTATGACGACAAAGCAGCTTTGTATGCCCTGCGGAGGCTTCTTCCGCTTCGGTGATTTCGTATATGAATTTTCAAAGGAAAAGGCATTCTGCTCCCTTGACTGGGGCAGAGTCAACACGCCCCGTGAGCTGGTGTGGTATTGGGGCAGCGGCAGCCAGTATATTACGGATGCACACGGCGAAAAGCACCTTTTCGGCTTTGAAATTACCTGGGCAATCGGTGACGAATCCCACGCTACGGAGACCTGTCTTTTTTACGACGGAAAAATTCATAAGCTCGGTGCGGTGGACGTGGAAAAATTCCCGAAGGGAAGGTTTCTTGAGCCTTGGCGGTTTATTTCCGAGGACGGACGCTTCAATATGACAATGACTCCCTCTCTTGATAATCATTCGGACGTTGATTTCAAGGTGGGCAGAATGAATTGCCATCAGGTATACGGAAGCTGGAACGGAAGCGTCGTTCTCGACGACGGTACGGTGCTTGAAATAAAGGATCTTTTTACCTTCTGCGAATACGTTGAAAACAGATGGTAAAAAATACGTAATATTTTGTTCCGAAAAAATTTAAAAAAACTCTTGACTTTGGTGCTTTAGTGTGCTAAATTAAAAATGAAATTTGAATATCACAAATAACGACTATGATGAAGACGGTCGGAGAGTGAAGCTTTACAGAGAGTTGCCGTTTGGTGTGAGGCAATAGTGAATCCTTCCAATGACCTATCACTTCTGAGTCGGAGGACCGAAAGGCAAAGCCGAGTAGACTCCTTCCGTAATGCTGCGTAAAGGCAAAGGGCTTGTCAGAGCTCGGAAAGTGGCGGAAAATTTTTCCGCAATTTGAGTGGTACCGCGGGTTTATAGCTCGTCTCAAGGATTTTTCTTTTGAGGCGGGTTTTTTGTTTTATTCAAATTTGTAATCATAAATCAGAAAAATTGAAAGGAGACAGAAAAATGGATTACAGTTTGAAAGAGGTTGCAGGAAGAATCAGGGAGCTCAGAGAAGCAAAGGGCTATACGCCCGAGGAGCTTGCCCGACTTACCGGTGTATCCGCAGAGGATTATATGGTTTTGGAGGAGGGCGAAACTGATTTCAGCTTTACCTTTATTTACAAGTGTGCAAAGGCCTGCGACGTTGAGGTTGTTGATCTTTTAGAGGGTACGAGCACTACGCTCAGCTCTTTTGCCGTAACGAGAAGGGGCGAAGGCCTCAAGATAGTAAAAAAGCACGGTGTTGTTTATAACAATCTGGCACCGAAGTTTAAGGATAAGCTCGCAGAGCCTTTTTTGGTAAAATTTCCTTATCTGCCCGAGGAGCAGACTGCTCCCATAAAGCTCAGCTCACATAACGGACAGGAATTCGACGTTATAGTTAAGGGCTCTCTTAAGGTTCAGGTAGGAAGCCACGTGGACATTCTTCACGAGGGTGATTCTATCTTCTATAACAGCCTCATTCCGCACGGTATGATAGCCGTCAGCGAGGGCGGCTGTGAATTCCACGCAGTAGTGCTTAATCCTCAGGACGGCAGCGTTAGTGAAGAATATCCCGAGGTGCCTTACGTTACGGCTGAGCCTCAGAAAAAGGAGGAATCTCCCACTACCGTTGCAGATAAGTTTATCGAATCCTATTATGATGAAAACGGAGTTTTCAGCGGAATTAAATTCAAAAACGCGGATAAATTCAACTTTGCATTCGACTGTGTTGATGCCGTTGCCGAAAAAACTCCCGATAAGCTTGCTATGCTGTGGGTTGCAAACGACAAAACGGACAGAAGCTTTACCTTCAGCGATATGAAGAGATATTCCGCAAAAACCGCTAACTATTTCGAGTCTCTCGGAATTAAAAAAGGCGATACCGTAATGCTTGTGTTAAAGAGACATTATCAGTTCTGGTTCTGTATGCTTGCGCTTCATAAAATAGGTGCTATCGCTATTCCCGCAACGAATCAGCTTGTTCAGCACGATTTTGAATACAGATACAATGCGGCTAAGGTAAAGGCAGTTATATGTACCGCTGACGGAGACGTATCGGCTGAAGCGGAAAAAGCCGCCGAGGGCTTCCCCGGAATGGTAAAGGTTTTAGTCGGCGGTGAAAGGGAGGGCTGGCATAATTTCAACGTTGAAATGGAGCGATTCAGCACTCATTATTTCAGAACCGAGAATACTCCCTGCGGAAACGAGCCTATGCTTATGCTGTTTACCTCGGGAACCACGGGATATCCGCGTATTGCAACACATTCGTATAAATACGCGCTGGGACATTATCCTACCGCAAAGCATTGGCATAACGTGAATCCCGACGGACTACACTTTACTATCTCCGATACGGGCTGGGGTAAGGCACTCTGGGGCAAGCTTTACGGACAATGGCTTTGTGAGGCGGCACAGTTTACCTATGACTTTGACAGATTCCATTCAGAGGATATCCTGCCGATGTTCGCAAAATATCATATTACTACGTTCTGCGCTCCGCCCACTATGTACAGATTCTTTATAAAAGAGGATTTATCCAAGTATGACCTTTCATCCGTAGAGTACGCAACGACGGCAGGCGAGGCGTTGAATCCCGAGGTATTCAATCAGTTTAAGAAGGCTACGGGACTCACAATAATGGAGGGCTTCGGACAGACGGAAACCACGCTTTCAATAGCAAACTTTGTCGGCTCAACTCCGAAAATCGGTTCTATGGGTAAGCCCAGCCCCCTTTATGACGTTGTAGTTCTTGACCCCGACGGAAATGAGTGCAAGACAGGTGATACGGGAGAGATATGCATCCGCGTAAAGGATGAAGCCCCCTGCGGTCTTTTCATCGGATATTATCTGGATGAGGAAAAGACCGACGAGGTATGGCACGACGGCTATTATCATACGGGAGATCAGGCAACTATGGATGAGGACGGATATCTCTGGTACGTCGGACGTATTGATGACGTTATCAAATCCTCAGGCTACCGCATCGGCCCCTTTGAGATTGAAAGCGTTATTATGGAGCTTCCCTACGTTCTTGAATGTGCCGTTACTCCCGTGCCCGACGAGGTTCGCGGACAGATAGTAAAGGCAACGATAGTGCTTGTTAAGGGAACAGAAGCTACCGACGGACTTAAAAAAGAGATTCAGGAATACGTAAAAACTCATACTGCTCCGTATAAATATCCCAGAATCGTTGAATTTACCGATGAGCTTCCCAAAACCATCAGCGGCAAGGTAAGAAGAGTTGAGATACGCAAAAACGACCTTAAAAAGCTGAGCAATAATTAATCGGGTGTCCCGAGGCACTTTAAGAGGTGATATTCGTGAAAAAAACATACGTAACTTCTATGCCTGACCACATAGGTGCATTTTTGAAGGCGAGCAAATGCTTTTCGCGCTTAGGAATAAATATTACCCGTGTAAGCTATAACAAGGCTGTGGATACACATATTCTGTTTATTGATGCGGAGGGCTCTGACGAGCAGTTAAAAAAGGCTGATGCCGAGCTTGAAAAGATAGGATATCTGCAGGGCAATTCCAACAAAACAAGTATTGTTCTGACAGAGTTTTATCTGAAGGACGTTCCCGGAAGCGTAACTGATATTCTGACAATTATCAATGAGTTTAATTTTAATATCTCATATATCAGCTCTCAGGAGAACGGAACTGATTATCAGCACTTCAAAATGGGACTGTACGTGGATGATACGGATAAAATATCGGAATTTCTCAAAGAAGCCGAAAAGCTTTGCAGGGTTCGTGTCATAGACTATAACAGCTCAGAGAAGGTTTATGATAACAGTATTTTTTATAACAGCTACGTTTTCGGTCTGGCGCAGGTTATGGGACTTTCGCAGGAGGTCTGCCATGAGCTTACCGTTCAGGTGAATTGTGCTATGCAGACGCTTGACGAAAGAGGCTTGTCACCGTTTCGCACCTTTGACAGCATCAGCAGATTTGCAGAGCTGCTCGGCTCGTCAAAGGGCGAGTGCTTCAATCCCCGTATAAGCACGCACAGAATTACGGACAATACCGAGCTTGTGCTTATAGAGCCGCCCTGCGGAAGCAATACCTTAATTATCAGAAGCCTCGGCAGGACGCTGTTCGTTGACAGCGGATATGCCTGCTACCGCGAGGAGATGCTGGATATTTTCAGAAAAGCAGTTCCCGATTTTGACGAATCGGAAAAAGTGATTCTCGTAACCCACGCTGACGTTGACCATTGCGGATTACTGCCCTTGTTCGATAAGATAATTGCAAGCCCAAAGACGGCTGCCTGTCTTGAAAATGAATATTACGGAAGAAACGGCTACCGTGAGTCAAATCCGCTTCATAAGCCGTATATAAGCATCTGCAAGATACTTACGTCTTATAATGCCGCAGACCCCGAAAGGATATGCGTCTGCTGGAACGATATTGAAAATCCGGCAGAGCCTCTCACGCAGATAGGCTTCTTTGATTTTGAGGAATTGCACTTTGAGGTATACGAGGGCAAGGGCGGGCATCTGCCCGGTGAGATAGTGCTGATAGATTATTCGAAGCATATTGCAATTACGGGAGATATCTATATCAATACGCACGGGCTTACACCCCTGCAGGCAGAATATAATCAGTACGCACCGATTCTTATGACCTCTGTGGATACCGATCCCGAATTGTGCCGACGGGAAAGAAATGCCGTTATGCAGAGACTGGGTGTGGGAGAATGGCAGATATTCGGTGCTCACGGATACAAAAAGGAGTATTCGGTTAAATATTGATTCGGCTTATTTTATATGTTATTATAACAGTATAAAAAGGAGGGATCAGCTTTGAAAAAAGAAAAATCAAAGAAAGGCTTAAAGGTATTATGCTGTATACTTGCCGCGGCGGTTGTGCTTGCGGCACTTGTAGCAGGGCTTAACTACTCAGCCCTCAATACACTTCTTGAAAAGGGCAGGGCATTCTCAAGGGTCGAAACGGAAGGTCGGCTTGTCCCCGAGAAGGATGAAAACGGCTATTGGTGCTTTACCACCGATGAAGAATTTAAGGTAATGCATATTACCGACATACATATAGGCGGAGGCTTTCTTTCAAAGGACGTTGATGAGAAGGCTCTGAATGCCGTGGCACTTATGGTAACGAGGGAAAAGCCCGACCTTGTTGTTGCTACGGGTGATATCGCTTTCCCCGTGCCGTATTCGGCAGGCACCTTCAACAATTACAGCGGTGCTTATGCCTTTGCAAGCCTTATGGAAAGCCTCGGTGTTTACTGGACGGTAACCTTCGGTAATCACGATGCTGAGGCATATTCCTATTTTGACAGGGAGGCCGTGGCTGAATTCTATTCGGACGAGGACTTCAAATACTGCTTATTCAGCGCAGGTCCCGAGGATGCCGACGGCTACGGTAATCATATTATTGAGGTTAAGAATTCCGAGGGTATAATTACTCAGGCTATGGTAATGATAGATTCCCTTGATTACGTAAGCGGCAGTATTATCGACAGTATTCTCGGAAAATACGACAACATACACCCCAATCAGGTACAATGGTATGAAAATGAAATAAAGAGAATGAATGCCGAAAACGAGGCTGTAAAAAGCGGCTCGTCTCCCGTCAGCACCCTTGCGTTTTTCCATATTCCTCTGGTTGAGACTGCCGATGCCTGGAGTGAATTCAGCGCAAACGGCTACAAGGATACGGAAAATTTCAAATACACGGAGGGTATTATAGCTGAAGGCGGCAGACTCATATATTGCGGTCTCGGTGAGGATGATATGTTTGAAAAAATGCTGGAGCTGGGTTCAACCAAGGCAATTTTCAACGGTCACGATCACGTAAATTCCACAACCTTTGAATACAAGGGCATTATTTTCAGCTACGGCTACAGCATTGACTATTTTGCTTATTCGGGAATTGATAAGCTCGGCTCGCAAAGAGGCTGTACTATGATTACGTGTCAGCCCGACGGCACTATTGCTGTTGATAAGTATAACTATTATTCCGACAGATACGATATTGACGGCTTTGAGCGTGAAGAGGTCACAATGCAGTATGAGGACGTGACCTATCAGGCGTTTGCGGAATAAAAGATATGACTGCTGTCATTTCTTTAATAAAATTTTGAGGTGATTACGTGTTGTTCTTTAAGTCCTACAATACCAATCTTGAAACAGATTATTCTCAGCGCGACGGCTTTAACCGTTATCCCGACGATATACGTGCGGAGTATAACCAATGTCTTGAAGAGGGACTTGATATAGAAAAATACAAGGCTCTTTTTGACAGCGTTGCCGGGCTTGAAAAGGGTGAGCTGAAAACGAAAATGAGTGAGCTTATTTTTGAAGCCGCGGCAGGTGCCGATATGGCAGCCGATTATAAGTACATCGAGCCCAACGAGCTTGAAAAAATAAGAGAGCAGAGGGTGCCCTACAGCTTTTCATCCCTTATGCCCGATGCCGAAGGACTCAGAAAAAAGCTTCTCGGTGCGTGGACGGGCAGAGCCTGCGGCTGTCTTCTCGGAAAGCCTGTTGAGGGCATCAGAAGCGGAGAGCTTATTCCCTTTTTGAAGGAAACGGGAAATTATCCTATGCACCGTTATATTCTCAGCACGGATATTACCGACGAGGTCTGCTCCCGTTACAGCTTCAGCTTCAAAAACAAGCCTTACGCTGACACCGTTGACGGTATGCCCGTGGACGACGATACGAATTACACGGTTTTATATCAGATGATAGTCGAAGAATCGGGCAGAGACTTTACTTCCTCTGATGTCGGAAGAGCGTGGCTTAAATATCAGTCAGTCTATTCGTATTTCACAGCCGAGAGAATTGCATATATAAATCTTCTGAATTGTCTTGAGCCGCCCGCAACGGCTATATACAAAAATATATGCCGTGAATGGATAGGCGCAGGCATAAGAGGTGATTATTTCGGCTATATAAATCCGGGAGACCCCGAAAGGGCCGCGGAAATGGCATACCGTGATGCAAGGCTTTCTCACGTAAAAAACGGAATTTACGGAGAAATGTTCGTTTCCGCAATGCTCAGTATTGCCGCGGTAAATGACAGTATAGAGGATATCGTTCTCGGCGGACTTGCCGAGATTCCCTCGCAATCAAGACTTCACGCCGCCGTTATGAGAATATATGAGGACTACAAAAGCGGTGTGCCCTTTGAGGACGTATATAATTTTATTCATTCCGCTTATGACGAATATACGGACCACGGCTGGTGCCATATGATTTCAAACGCGATGGTTGTCACCGCCGCCCTGCTTTACGGTGAGGGAGATTTCGGAAAATCAATATGCACCGCTGTCGGTATGGCATTCGATACGGACTGTAACGGTGCAACCGTCGGCTCGGTTCTCGGTATGAGAGGCGGCATAGACGCTGTGGACGAGTATTGGAAAGCTCCCGTAAACGGAAGGATTCATACATCAATTTTCGGTGTGGATACCGTCAGCATTGAGGACGCGGTCAATAAAACGCTTTTACATATAAAGAAGGATTAAGGTACATATAATGAAAAATATAAATTCTCTTGATACTCTTTGTGCGGCATTGTGCTATGCTATGGGAATAGCCGCCCCCGAGTGTGCTGCCGCGGCAAACGGTGAACTTTGCGCCTACGTTGATTCGGTTTTCGGCTCAGAGCGCGCGGACAGAGTTTTTATGTATAATCCCGATGCCGTGGCACAATGGGTATCGGAAAAATATCCTTGGTTTTTACGTGAGGTAAACGAGAGGACGCAGCTGAGACTGCCCTTGCTTTCCGTTATGCCCTCGGTAACCCCCGTGTGCTTCGGTACTATGTATACGGGCGCACAGCCTGAGGTTCACGGTATAAGGTCTTATACCAAGCCCGTTATAAAAACGGATTCTCTTTTTGACGCGCTTGTCAGAAGCGGAAAAAAAGCCGCCGTTGTATGCACCGACGGCGACAGTATGTCGAAAATTTTTCTTGAAAGGGAAATTGATTATTTCTTCTATGACACCATTGAAGAGGTAAATGCGAAGGCCGCTCAGCTGATAATAGAGGACAGCTACGATTTTATTGCGGTATATAACGGAAATTATGATTCCGCTATGCATAAGTTCGGCCCCGAAAGTCCCGAGGCACTTTCGGAGCTTCGTACAAATTCAAGAGCCTTCGGTGAGCTTTACGAGCTTATCTGTAAAAACCGTAAAAGCCATAATATTCTTATAGGCTTTGCCACGGACCACGGCTGCCACGAAATAGACGGCGACTGCGGCTCGCACGGACTTGATATGGATGAGGACCTTAATATTGCCCACCTTTACACCTGTATAAAAAAATCGGAATAAGAGGGGCTGAATATTTAAGGAGCCGGTGCATTTTGATTTGCTCCGACTCCTTTTTTTGTGTGCGGTATTCGCTTTTTTACGTTAACTTCAGTAATCGATATTTATTGTCAGAACCTTTATATCTCCGAAGTAAACGGCTGTGGGAATGAAGATTCCCTTGTGAATCTTCGCCGTGACGTATGCATAGATTCGGTTTTCGTCCTTTCGGTTGAACCAGCTGTATTGATTCCTCAGCTCATTTATCAGAGCCCGTACGTCAACGTCCGGCTCAAACGTAATGTCGTCTGCGGTTATTTCCGTATTTTTATAATAATAATCGTAATCAAACCAGCAGTCCTTCGCGCTTTCATCTGCGGACACGGTTGATGCAAGTCCCGTTTCGTCAACGGATACCCCCATTTTTTTATCGTGGAGATAAAGCACGTCCTGAACGGTATAGGAAAGTGATTCAATCGTATCGGCTGAAGGATTTCCCGCGGAATATGAAAAGTCAATATCACTCAGACGGAACCTGTATTCAGTCTGGGACCTCTTTGCTTCATTTATAACGCTGTAATGGTGAAGCATAAGATAAGAGGGGATGAGAAGCTGTAATATAAGTGTCAGCGCCAATAGTGCTTTAGCCTTCCTGCTCATCGAAGGACACCTCCTTTGCCGTATCGGGCGTTTTTGCCTTTTTACTCTTTTTTGACAGTCTGTAATTGATTATAAGAAGAGCTGCGCCGCAGGCTGAAAGCATCAAGCCGTTGCCGATAAGAGAAAGACCGGACGAGGCAAGTATTATAAACGTCAGAATTGCAATCGATATAAAGCCGACGTTTACGGGTAAAAGCTTCTTTTCCCTGCCGCCCGAAATCATCAGAAGAATGTTTGCAGCCACCGCAACCGGCTTCAGTATGCTTGCGGTTAATTCATCATTATTTCCGTAATATCTGCCGTAGAAGGAGAAATGAACCGCAAGAAACGCTGTCATAGCCGCAAAGCATACGGCACAGTATACGGTAAGATGTACGTTTTCCGATTTTTTCTTTGAAAAAGCAATAAACAGCAAGGCGCAGACGAGAGGTATTGCCGAAAACATAATATGCTTTAAAGTAGGCTCCAGGGAGCCGTAGGGCGCGGCACTTATTGCCAGGAGCATAAAGCTTGTAAGAAGCAGACCCGTCAATCTGTAGGGCATTAAAATGTCGGGCTCCTTAAAGGACAGCGCGATAAGACATATTCCGAGCGCACCTGCTGACGTAAAGCATATAAGCTCCATAGATGAGCTTGTAAGAAGAGTAAGTGTAACGATTGCGATAATGCTTACCCAATGCGCGTAAAGGCTTCTGATGCTTTTCTTTTCATTCCTTACAAGGCTTGCCGTAAAAATACAGCCTGCAAGCACAATAAGCATAGACGGAAGTGCGGCAAAATAATAAGATTTTTCCGAGAAAAGCAAAAGACACCAGGTTATTGTGCAGGCGTAGCAAACGATAAAGGGAGACACACACCTCAGAAGCAGTATAACGGGAATGATGCTGACGGCAACGAAAATGAGAACGGTATACCAATAAATATTCAGATCGAAAATATTGTAAATGAGCGTCAGAGTGGCGGCAATTCCTGCCGACCAGAAAATACCCGTCCCCTCGCACAGGGCAAGCCTGTCTCTTTTGTTTTTAAAAACGTATATGCCGACTCCCTGACCTGCAAGAAGGGGCAGGAAGGAAAGCACCGCCTTGAACAGCATCGGCATTTTCTGCCAGAAGTGTACGAATATCAGAACGATACCCGTTCCCGCAAGAAAGGCACCCAAAACGGAAAAAACAACGAGAAGCGTGCCGTTATACGAGGGCTTCTCCGTTTCAAGAGTGACGTTTCTCTTTTTACCGTATATCAGCTCTTCAATTGAAACCGAAAGCACCTCCGAGAGCTTGCCGAGCATTTCTATATCGGGCTGTGTTCTGTCGTTTTCCCAGCTTGAAACGGATTGGCGTGAAATGAAAAGGCATTCTGCCAACTGCTCCTGCGTCAGTCCCTTTTCGTTTCTGAGCCGTTTCAGATTTTTTGAAAATTTCACGGATTATCATCCTTTCTGACGAGGCGGTCTGTTTTGCCTTCGTCAACCCTATATTATCACCTTTTCTGCTTTTTGTCACGATAAAACGGACGAAAATTACCGCTACGTTTTGTAGCACGGCGTTTTTGTTATGAAAACGGAGAAAAAATGAATAAGCCTTGTATTTTTATTAACCTTGTGTTTTGTTTTTTTGTTGTGGTATAATCGTTATGAAATAAATCGGGGGTGAAGGAAAAATGCTGAAAAGTGCAATTGTAACCGAAAACGGTAGACCCTTAATAAATATTGACGGGGAGAATTTCTCTCCGCTTGCATATACCGCGTATTTTGACGAGTGCGGACAATGGGAGGATTTTATAAAAAGCGGATATCGGATGTTCTTCGTAAACGTTTCCTTTACTTCTCTGCCCATAAACAATTCGACGGGCTTTACTCCCTTCAGAACGGGAGTGTTTGAGGGGGACGAGCCCGATTTTTCGGAATTTGACGGTATTGTCAGAGCCATTCTGTCCCTTTGCCCCGACGCTTTTATATTTCCGCGAATCAATATTTCAATGCCCCGAAAATGGATAGCCGAAAATCGGGAGGAGACCGTTATGACACCGAGGGGCGGTGCCAGAGAGTCCCTTTATTCCGATAAGTTCAGAAGAGACGGGGCAGAGCTTTTGAAAAGGCTGATATCACATATTCGCACACTTGATTATGCTCCGAGAATTGCAGGCTATCATCTTTGCGGCGGTACTACGCAGGAATGGATGCACCACGATCTTGCAGGCTCTTATTCTCCTCTTGCCGCAGAAAAATTCCGCTTGTGGGCAAAGGAGAAATACGGCATTTCCGATATAACGCTGCCGCCGAGGTCTGAGCTTCTTGAAAACCGCAGCACCGAAGGCCGTCTTTACAGCGAATTTTCCGACGAAAAGGTCTCCGAAACCGTGAATTATTTTGCAAGGACGGTAAAGGAGCTGACGGACGGTGAGCAGGTAGTCGGAGTTTTTTACGGATATAACGCCTTTGTAAACGAGCCCTTTTACGGACTTCACGGGCTTCACAATATAATAGATTCTCCCTATATAGATTTCTTTTCATCCCCCTGCTGTTATGACGGGGGACGCAGGCTTGGTATAGACTGGGGAGATATGCTCCCCGTTGATTCCGTAAAAAAGCACGGGAAGCTCTGCTTTATAGAGTGTGACGTAAGAACCCATCTTACGCGGAGGATGCAGGATTCACGTCCGGGAGAATATCCCGACGATATTTATCTTCTTTATAACGGGGACGGAAGCAGAAGCGTCTGGTGCGGCCCCGAAGCACCCGAGCTTTCACGGTCTGCTGTCAGAAAAGCGTTTCTTCATCAGCTGACGAAGGCATCGGGAATATGGTGGTTTGATATGTGGGGCGGCTGGTATAAAAGCCGTGAGCTGATGCAGGGACTTCGGGAGATACGTGAAATTGCAGAGAAGGCAAAAAATAAAGCACCCGACTCCTTCCCCCGTGCCGAGACCGTGCTTTTTATAGACGAGAGTGCATACAGAAACACCCCTGCAGGCTCCTGTCTTCGACATAGCGTAAACGAAATAAGAGTTGCTATTGGAAACACGGGTATTCCGTTTGATACGTATATGGTTGAGGATGCCCCCGAGGTGCTGAAGCTCTATAAAGCCGCAGTTTTTACCGCTCCCGTTCCCTCTGAGGCAGGAAAAAAGGCACTTGCCCTTTGTAAAAGCCTTGATATACCTTATATAGCCGCCGACGAAGGCAAGCCTTCGTATAATACACAGCAGCTGAGAGGTCTGCTTGCTTGCTTCGGAGTGCATTGTTATAATCACGACGGCTGTGTCATTTACTGTAACAAGGGCTATCTCGGTATTCATACTGTGTGTGACGGAGAAACGAGAATCACTCTTCCCCGTAAATTCAGGCTTAGAGCCCTTTTCGGTGAAGGAAGGGATATTATCGAGGCAGACACGGTTGAATTAAACCTTCCCCGACATTCCACCGAGGGCTTTGAGCTTCTTGGCGAGGCCGACTGACAGAGGGCAAGGCCCGATATTTTCAATCGGCAGATATCTTCTTATAATGATAAACTACGGGCATCCGCTTTTTTCGGGTGCCCGTAGTCTTTACCCCGTGATTATTATTGTAAAATTTTGTGCATAATAAAGCCGAGGTGATTTTTTTGAATTCAATATGGAGTGCGACTGCAAAAAACGGGGGCTTTCCGAGGCTTTCGGGGGATATAAAGACGGATGTTGTAATCATAGGCGGCGGTATGGCGGGAATTTTATGCCTGCGTGAGCTGACCGACCGAGGCGTTGACTGTGTTTTACTTGAGGCAAAAAGCATAGGCTCGGGTATAAGCAAAAACACCACCGCAAAGGTAACGCTTCAGCACGGACTTATATATGATAAATTGATAAGAGGCTACGGACTTGAGGGTGCATATCAGTATCTTTGTGCAAACAGAAGGGGACTTGAAAAAATACGTAAATTAGCAAAGGAGCATCCCTGCCATTTTGAGGAAAAGGATGCTTATATATATACCGCAGATAACGTGAAAAAAATCGAAGCGGAAATAAACGCGTACGATAAGCTGGGCGTGTCTGCCGAATTTGTTTCCGAAATACCGCTCCCCGTTGATTGTGCGGCGGCTGTGAAGCTCGGCTCACAGGGGCAGTTTCATCCCCTTGAATTTATTTTTTCCCTTGCAAGGGGACTTCGTATTTTTGAAAATACCAAGGCATTGGAGCTGCTTGAGGGCAAGGTGCGCTGTGAAGGGGGAAGCGTGAGTGCCCAAAAAATTATTATTGCCACTCATTTCCCCGTTCTCAATAAGCACGGGGGGTATTCACTCAAATTATATCAGCACCGTTCCTACGTTCTGGCATTGGAAAACGGTCCTCAGATAAACGGTATGTATCTTGAGGATAAGGAGGACGGCTTTTCCTTCAGAAATTATGAAGACTATCTTCTTGTGGGAGGCGGTGACCACCGTACGGGAAAGAAGGGCGGAGCCTTTAAGGTGCTTGAGGATTTTTGCGACACAGCATTTCCCGGAAGGCCGATTCGGTATCGGTTTGCGACGCAGGACTGCATAAGCCTTGACGGCATTCCCTATATCGGAAGATACGCGCTTGATGCCGAGGGGCTTTACGTGGCGACGGGCTTCAATAAATGGGGTATGACCTCCTCTGCCGCGGCGGCCGACATCCTTGCGGATATGGTGACGGGCAAGAAGAATCATTGTGCGCAGGTGTTCCGTCCCGAACGCTCAGTGCTTCACCCGAAGCTTTTTTCAAATATTTTTCATTCCGTCACGGGAATAATTACTCCCACGGTGCCCCGTTGTCCGCATCTCGGCTGTGCGCTTAAATATAATAAGGACGAGCATTCCTGGGACTGCCCGTGTCACGGCTCAAGATTTACCGACAGCGGTGAAATTATCGACAATCCCGCTTCGGACGATTTGAAAAAAAACCGTTCGGGGACTTGACTCTCACCCGCACTTCAGGCTTATACTGTCAATGTAAGGTGCCTTAACTGATTATTTCCCAAAGGAGAGAAGCTGATGAAAATAGGAGAATTTGCAAAAATCTGCGGAACGAAGATCACGGTGCTAAGGCACTATGATAAAGAAAAGCTGCTTGTGCCCGAATATACGGATGAATTTTCGGGTTACCGTCACTATTCCTCTGAGCAGATTCTGAGCTTTCACCGCATAAGTGCTCTGAAAAAAGCAGGCTTCTCCCTGCAGGAGATAAGAGAGCTGATCTCCTGCGAGAAGACAGCAGAAGAAATTTCTCATATTTTCGGAAGGAAGGAGGCTTATTATCTGGAAGCAATAGAATTTCTGAAGGAGGCAAGGCTTATGATGACAAGACTTGATATAAAATTTTCGGGTGATACGGCGGTTATCAGACGCGGTGCTGATGACAATGCCCTTGATTTGTGTACCGTTGCCGAAGCCGAAATAAAGGCGGCGGATTATCAGAGAATTTCCCGATATGAAATAAAGGATAATGAAATTATCTGCAGGGTAGTAAAATTAGGCGACGAGGTCCGACAGCAGAAAAGGGAGCTGCCCTTCGTAAACGATGAAGCCGCCGTGGGCAGATGGGAAATCAAGGGAGTCTATGCGGTAAAGGAGGACTTGCGTGACAATATTCTCTGTGACAGCACGGGCTTTTACGGCGGTGAGGTAAAATATCTCTATTTTCTTGAAAACGGTGAGGAATATTGGGGCAACAGCTGGACAAGGGGATATTTTATCTGTAATTCATATCTGACGGGTACTACATACAATGAATACGAGCTTGAGGATAAGTCAGACGGCACGTATATGATAATAACGCTGAGAGAAACGCAGGTATGCCGCGGCGGAGAACCCGAATATCTTTTGCTGAAAAAAGCCGACGGCAATAAATATCGTGCAGAGGATATCGCAAGAAAGGACGATATAGACAAGCCCTTTGTGACGGATGAAAGAGCTGTCGGAAAATGGATATCGCATTCATTTTTAGGCGCACATTGGGATGAATCCGATTTTCCCGCCGAGCGTGAGGCTTTAGAGGATTTATATTTCAGAGAGCTTTATTTCTTCCCCGACGGAAATGCAAAATGTGTATACGAGGATGCCGTTTTCGAGGGAGAGGACACCGTAACGTGGACGAAAAATTATCTTCTCAGAAGGTGGAATCGGTCAGCCTGTGAATATGAAATCAGAACGGTTGACGGTATTGACTATCTTATAATTGAGTGGAAAAGCGGTGACTACCGATACGGCGGCTACGATACCAATTATTACGTTTTCGTAAGGGAATAAAGTAAAAATAAGCACAAAGCTGCGAAAGGGTAGCTTTGTGCTTAAAATTTTAAATGCTTATACTATACACGGTATCTTTGCTTATTGAGGTGTAGTGAAGGAAATGACGGCAGGCTCCGAAAAGAGGTGGTATGCACTTTCGGCGGTTATTTCGAGAGTGTATTTCTCCCCTTTGCCGAGAATGTCCCCTGAAACTGTGAAGCCCTGAGAATTTTCATCGTCAACAAGATAATAATCTGCAATAAAATTATCCTCGTAAAGCTCCTTGCCGCCCTCGTCCCTTATAACCACCTTATATTCGTGGATGATAAAGCCTTCGGCAGCTTCGGGCTCGGTGAACGTGATTCTGAAATCGCCGTTTTCCGTAAGCTCAGCGTGAGCCTCGGTATTGTCGGAAAATTCGGGAGCCTTATCGTGCGCCTTCAGATTTTTATATGTATATGCGAAGGTCTCGGCATCGTTTACGTTTTCAATGAACCAGTCGCAGAAGTAAGTGCCCGATAAGAGGTCATAGCCTCTGATTCTTACTCTTCCCTTGGTATCAGCCTCAACCACCGCAATCTGGGCGGCATCCTCATAGCCCTCGGGGTGCTGACCGATTATATAGTTTTCGTCAAGCTCAAATCTTGCCATAGCACCTACGCCTACAGATGTATATGTGGTCTGGTTTATGCTTCTCGGGTCGTTCATAGGAAAGTGGGAATGCCCCGAAAAACTTATGACCTGCGAGTGCCCTGCAAAAACGGGATTCAGCTGAGGAGTACACCACAGAGAGCTTCCGTAAACGGTGCCGAAGGGGTGAGGATGCTGGAAAACGAATATGGGCAAGCCGTCTTGCTTATCCTCTGCCTTGTGTATCTCGTCGCTGAGCCATTTAAGGCTTGAGGGTGTAAAGGTCCATTCCGTAAGCGAACGCTCACCCGAGAAGGCTATAAAGGTAAAGCCGTTTATCTCGGTTACGGTATTTAAGTCGTGAGAGAAATATTTTAAGAAAAGCTCCTCGTAATTGTCAGCCTTCATTTCGTGGTTGCCGAGAACGTTTATGAAAACGGTATCCTCGCGCTTATGCTCGTTTATTACGTCCGCATAAGCCTTGTAATCAGGCTCAGTACCGATGCTTGTGAAATCACCGAGACCGAAGAAGCCGTCAACACCTTGGTAGGTCTCGTCGTTTTCAAACATTTCGTACGCCGTTTCTATGGCAAGAGCCACGTTTTCGTTTTCGTTGTGAGTATCGGTAAAAACGATAACTCTGACAGCGGGGGTAAAATCATCGGGAGTTGACGGCAGGCTCTCCGTTACGCTTCCTCTTGACATCTGCACAAAGCCCCAGCCGAGGGTAACTATACAGCACAAGGCAAGAAAGGCAACGATACTGCCGAGAAAAATGCCGATTGCTTTAAGTGAGGTAAATATTATCTTTTTCATTACGCATCACCCTTTTTTCATTATACCGTAATTATACACCACAAAAAGCAAAGAGTCAAATATAGGGGATGTAAAAAAAGCGCAGACCGCATAAAATAAAATCCTATCCCCTTAAAGGGGATGAAAAACGTATATTGAAAAACAGGGGGAATTAATATATAATGCATATTATATAAAAGCTGAAAAAAGAAAACGGAAGATTAAAATATGTTGAACGTTACGGTAAAGGAAGAAAAAAACATAAAAGCAGAAGATACAGATTTTCTGATGAGTATAAAAAGGCGCAGAGTATATCTTCTTGTCGGAGTCGCTGTTATGCTGTTTTCCGGTGTGCTTTATGCCTGGTCCATTCTGAAAATTCCCTTTTCAGAAGAATTTTTATGGGATGCAGGCTTTCTTGCTTTGAATTTTACTCTGACTATGTGCTTTTTTTGTCTCGGAGCATTTTTCGGAAGTCTTCTCAATAAAAAAATCGGTCTTGGAAAAACACTCCTGATGTCGGCGTTTTTGTCGGGCACAGGCTTTGTGCTTACGGGATTTTTAACCGAAGCTGTCCCCGTATTCCTTATTTTTTTATATGCAGTAACCGCAGGAACGGGTATCGGTATTTCGTACAACACGGTGGTCTCCTCTGTAACCGCTTGGTTTCCCGATAAAAAAGGCTTCAGCTCAGGCTGTCTTATGCTTGGCTTCGGACTCAGCACGCTGATTCTCGGAAACGTTATAGACGCTATGTATAAAAGCGAGGCCTTCGGCTGGAGACGGGTGTTTTTCATTCTCGGTGCGGTTTTGTTTGCTGTTCTTTTGCTTGCCGCGCTCGTTATAAAAAAGCCCGATGCCGAAACGCGCCTGCCCGATGCAAAAATAAAGGTCTCGGCAAGGAGCGAGTCCTTTGAAGGACGGGATTTTACTACGGTGCAGATGCTTAAAAATTTCACCTTCTGCCGTGCATTTATCTGTATGACGCTTCTGACAGCCGTCGGCAATTCGGCTATAAGCTTTGCAAGAGACCTTGTGCTGTCGGTGGATGCCTCTGCCGAGCTTGCTACGACTATGGTAGGTGTGCTTGCCGTATGTAACGGTCTCGGAAGAGTCTTTACGGGTATACTTTTTGATAAATCGGGCAGAAGATTCACTATGCTGTGCGCAAACGTAATTACTATTATTGCAGCCGCGGTAACTCTCGTTTCAGTTACGGCAGGCTCTCTGCCGCTTTGTATTGCAGGTCTTTGTCTCACGGGCATTTCCTACGGCTCCTGTCCTACGGTGACCTCTGCGTTTACCTCTGCATTTTACGGACAGAAGTATTTTTCCGTAAACTACAGCATTATGAATTTCAATCTTATTTTCGCCTCCTTTATTGCGGGCGGCAGTAATACTCTTATGATAAACACGGGCAGTTTTACGGCATCATTCATTATGCTTACAGCATTGTCCGTTATAGCTCTGGGACTTAATATTTCAATAAAGCGTCCCTGATATTACGTAAGGAGAACAGTTATGAAAAAACAGTTGAAGGTTGCTAACATCGGTATGAAATTCGGTATGAGTCACGTTGAGGGTGCTATGAGCTACGGAGCGGAGATTGCCGCGCTGTGTGACAGTAACGAGGAAAATCTGCGCTTTGCGGGAGAAAGATACTCAATCCCCCGTGAAAGATGGTTTACCGACTATAACGATATTGTAAACAACAAGGATATTGACGTTGCCACGGTTGCCGTGCCCGACCAGCTTCATAAAAGGATTTCCTGCGACCTGCTGAGGGCGGGAAAGCATGTGCTTTGTGAAAAGCCTCTTGCTCTTACGAGAGAGGATTTAAGGGAAATTATAAAGACGGCAGATGAGTCCGGCTGTGTATTTATGGTAGGTCAGATATGCCGCTTTACCCCTTCCTTTATAAAGGCAAAGGAAATTGTTGATTCGGGCGTTATCGGAGATATCTATTTTATTGAATCCGAGTACGCTCACGATTATATGAAGCTTGTTGACAACTGGCGTGCAGACCCTCTTCGTCACGGTGTCGTGGGCGGCGGCTGTCACGCGGTTGACCTAATAAGATGGATAGCAGGAGACCCCGTTGAGGTTTTTGCATACGGTACTCACAGGCTTCTGCCCACGGTAGCCTATGACGATGCCACCGTAGCCGTTATGAAATTCAATGAAAATCTTATGGGCAAGGTATTCGTTTCCACAGGCTGTAAAAGAGATTATACAATGAGAACCTGCATTTACGGCACCAAGGGCACGCTTATATGTGACAATACCTCTCCCACAATGACCCTTTTCACCACGGATGAGGAGGGTGTTGTAAACGAAAAGCCCGAGATTATTGAGATTCAGGTAAATAATCATAATGCCGCAAAAGAATTTGACGTATTTGCAGATGCCGTGCTTAACAGCAGGGCAGTTCCCACGGATGCAAGAGAGGGAGCAAAAACCGTTGAGGTATGTCTTTCAATCGTCGAATCCTCAGTCAGCGGCAAGCCGGTAAGACCCGACTACACATTTTGATATCAAGCGGTGATGATTTATGAAGAATACGGAAAAAAAGATATCGGGAGCCAAGGCGTTTGAGGAAAGACAGCTTCGCTCTCTGACAAAAAAATCTCAGAAGAAAACGGGCAGTATGTATTTTTTCGTGCTTCTCGTAATTATTGCACTTGTCAATATAATTGATGAGGTTACGAGCAACCTTTCCGTTTCGGTGCAATCCTCCTTTGTAACGGAGTTTTTTGTGAATAATCCCTTCCTCGGAAAATACTATTCCTTTGAAGAGGGACTTTCACTTCATACGTCAGTCAGCGTCATAAGCTACGTGCTGGGTGCCGTTACACCGTTTTATAAGGCACTTGCGGATAAATGGGGCAGAAAGCCGCTTTTCGCTATGTCCACTCTCGGTATGGGCATAGGACTTCTGATAATCTATTTTTCTCCCAACTACCTTGTATTTCTTTTAGGCTATGCCGTAATAGGCTTTTTCTTCGGACACGATATACAGATAATCTATATTCTTGAGGAGGCTCCCGATAAATACAGAGCCGCCGTTTACAGCGTTCTTAAAGCACTCGGAATTTTCGGTGTCGTTTGTATACCGATGCTTCGTAACGCCCTTATGGGAGACGATGCTACGCTTTGGAGAAGAATATTCCTTGTCCCTGCCCTTGCAGGTGTTGCCGCCGCAATACTTGTCGTGGTCTTTGCCAAGGATACAAAGGTGTTTATACGTGAGCGTACGGCTTATCTTTCAATTCCCTATGAAGAAAGAATGGCGCGCAAGCTTCGTGACAAGGAAGAAAAAAAGGCTCAGAGAAACAAGGCAGGCGTTTTCAATGCCGTAAAATACATATTCTCCGATAAGGATACGAAAAGTCTTATTATTTCTCACATAATCTTTGATGCAGGTATGCCTGCTATTGCGCTTTATTATGAATCCTCAATGCACATAGCCGGTATGAGCACGTCGGATATAACAAAGGCTATGTTTGTGCTTCCCATCGTTTATGCAACGCTCACCTTGTTTTCAGGCTTTATTGCGGACACCGTGGGCAGAAAGAAGCTTATCGTCGGCGCAGGTATTTTGTCCGTAACGGGCTTCATACTTTTCTGTATCGGTATAAACAATCTGTGGAATCCTTATCTTATAGGCGGCTTCTGCGGCTTGTATCAGGGGTGCTATTGGATAGGCAGAGACTATATGAATATTATGATGACGGAAAAGGTTCCCACCGATATCAGAGCATCCGTTGTGGGTGCAGAGGGACTTCTCGTTATCATAGGTCTTGCCGTGGGATATCTTCTTGTTATAATCGGAATGCTGAAGCTTGCGGTATGGCTTACCTGTCTTCTTGTAGCAGTACCCTGCGTTGCTGTTGCCGTGATTATTCTTGCGCTCAGAGTAAAGGAAACAAAGGGCGCAAGCCTTGATACGATAAAATAATTTTTCGGGAGACGGATATGGAGAACATCGGTATTTATACTGATTTTTCAAGCGGTAAGGAATATGCTTTCCGCGGTGACAGGCTTTGTATCGGTCTTTCCGATACAAAAAGAACCTCTTGTGACAGGTATCTTACCGTCCACGAGGGGGCACGGTATCTTGACGTGGCGTTCCTTCTCAGGGGACTGAAAAACGTGACCCTTGATTTCGGCGGTGCGGTTATGTGCCTCAGAGGCAGAATACAGCCGTTTATTATTGACGGCTGTGAGAATATTACGATAAAGAATCTGACGGTTGAATATGAACGCTCGCTTTTTACGGAGCTTTCCGTGGTAAAGAATACGGGGGACAGGCTTTTTCTTAAAATGAAGGAGAAATTTCCCTTCCGCGTTGAAAACGGAGATTTTATTCCCTACGGCAGAGATTACGAGGACAGGGAGCTTTATAAAAAGGGCTGTATGTTCATTCAGGGCTTTGACCGTGAAACGGCAGAGGGGAAGGGACTTGACGTTATTTACCTCGGTGAGAATATAATTCCCGAGCCTTCACCGCCTGCGGCCGATATCAGGCACGTAAGAGTCGGCACCGAGGAGGGCTATACCGTCTTTTACGGAAAATTCCCCGGCTGCTGGGATGAAAATACCGATATTGTGATAGAGCACGAAAACCGCTTCAAGTCGGGTATTTCAATGCTTCATTCAAAAAATATAAATATAGAGAATTACAGAATCTTAAACGGTGCGGGAATGGGATTTCTTGCAATTTACTGTGAGAATATTTCTCTTAAAGAGGTTAAATTCTTCCGTGACGGCCTTTCCCACGGAATAGTGACGAATTCTGCCGACGGGGTGCATTTCGTTGCCTGCAAGGGAAGAATAAGTATTGAAAGCTCCGTTTTTCGCGGAATGATTGACGATGCCCTTAATATTCATTCAAATTATTATCATCTTCAAAAGGCATCGGGCAACGTGATTACCGCACGGAGAAGCTCGCTTAGCCACTCTCTGAACGCTTATTCCGCCGTTTTCTCCGAGGGAGACGTAATTGCCGTGTATAACGGAAAAACTCTTGAGGAAAAGAAACGCTTTACTCTCAGAGGGGCAACGATTTCTTCAAGGTGGACGGTGGAATTGCTGACGGATTCCTTTGCAGAGGGGCTGAATGAGGGAGATATGATTGAAAACCTTTCAACCAATCCCGAAATTTATATTAGCGGCTGTGATTTTTCAAGGACGAATACGCATCTTCGTTTCCAGTCAAGAGGAAGGATTCTCATTGAAAACAGCAGCTTTACGTTACCCGTAATGCTCACGGGGGATATGAACTATTGGGATGAAGCATCTCCCATAGAGGATTTTACGCTCAGAGACTGCCGCTTTTCCTCGGACAGGGCAAGAATCAGAATAGTTCCCGAATTTACCCCTACCCAAAAAGCACCCTTTTATCACAGAAACGTAAGAATAGAGAATAATACCTTTACCTGCAGAGAGCCTCTTGAGCAGCATTATGCCGACGGGGTGGTATTTGAAAACAATAAAATTTTATCGGCGGAATAATTCCGACGGTCAGACGGAGAGAAAAATGAAAATAACAGGTGCGATTTTTGATTTTGACGGTACGCTTTTTGACTCAATGCACGTATGGGTCGGAATACGTGAGAAATTTTTTGACAGAATAGGACTAAGGCTTTCAGCCGAGGACGAAGAGGCATTCAGAGGAATGTATCTCAGAGAATCCCTGCTTCTTGCAAAGGAAAAGGGTCTGGTAAGTGAGTCCTATGACGAGCTTTTCAATATGTTTTTCGACTATATCAAGGAGCTTTATCTTGCCGATACGGCACCAAAGAAGGATATAAGGGATTTTCTTGAAAAGCTGAAAAAAGCGGGTGTGAAAATGGGTATTGCCACAGCCACGGGTGAGCCCGCCCTTGAAGCCGTGCTTGAAAAATTCGGTATGCTCGGTTACTTTGAGGTTATTATTTCCACCTATACCGTAGGTGCGGCAAAAACCGAGCCTAAGGTGTACGATGCCGTTCTTGAAAGGCTCGGCACTCCCAAGGAAACCACGTGGATATTCGAGGATGCCCTTTATGCCGCAAGGACTGCCAAGGCAAACGGCTATAATGTGGCGGGAATTTACGATAAAAGCGAGCCCGACGGCGACGGCTTGAAGGAGCTTGCCGACGTATATATTCACAGCTACGGTGAACTTGAAATAAACGGAAATTAACTATCGTAGAGGTCGGCTGAGGCAACGGAATGCGCTAAAACAAATGAAATAAACTCTTGAACAGCCGTGAATTATCGTGTATAATTTTTCTATACATAACCGAGGAGTGATTTTATGTCAGATTTACAGACCCTGAAATTTGAAACGAAAAGAAAAAATCTTTTTCTCCGTGTTGCCGTAGGTCATTTTGCTACAAGCAACCGTCATACGAATTATTATATTGACGTGGTATCTCAGAAATCCCGTCTTTCCGAGGCAAAGGCTGTTGCAGAGGAGCTCGCTTCTTATTATTATGCCGACACGAAGGTTGATACGATTCTCTGTCTTGACGGTACTGAGGTTATCGGTGCCTGCCTTGCAAACTACCTTACAAAGTCCGATAATATCGTAAATATGAACAGACATAAATCCATTTATGTTGTTTCTCCCGAATATACCAACAGCAATCAGATTCTTTTCCGTGACAACATAGTTCCTATGATAAAGGACAAGAACGTAATGATTCTTGCGGTATCCGTTTCCTCGGGAAAGACGGTTCTTGCCGCTATTGACGCAATAAGATATTACGGCGGTAAGGTTACGGGTATTTCCTCAATCTTCTCAACGGAGAAGGAATGCATCGGCTATCCCGTGCAGTCTGTTTTCGACCCCAAGGACCTTGAAGGCTACGACGTATGGCGTCCCCACGAGTGTCCCTACTGCAAGCGCGGTCAGAAGCTTGACGGACTTATCAACAGCCATGGCTTTTCAAAGCTTTGATTCCCGAATAAAACAAAGTCACCGGTTTTAGGCGGGTGCCCGTAAAACGGTAATTCTGAAAAATTACTGCTTTACGGCATCTGTTTTACAGAATTGAAAAATCACTACGAAAATGACTCTTCACGGAAACTTGGGGGATATCTCAGAAAAGTTCTATTAATAGTGCTTCGCACTTTAAGGTTGACGACCCCGTCCCCCTTTGTCACTTCGTGACATCTCCCCCACCCCGTGGGGGAGTCTTCCCCCGGCGAGGGGCGAATGAGTGTGCCGCCGCCGGTGGCGGATAAAGGCACGCGAATGAGGTGAGGAAACTCAGAGTATCACGACCGCTCCAAGGGAGTGAGACGACAATGTTTCCGAGGGAGAAAATCTCCTGCGCTT
>JAZNFG010000027.1:0-31324 GCA_045589015.1 Acutalibacteraceae bacterium | reverse complement strand
TTTTTCTGAGCCTTTTTGCATAGGACAGGGTCTGCTTCAGGGCATTTTCCTTTTCCGTCCCCGCAAGCCTCAGTTTATGGGCGTAGGAGAGTATCTCGGAAAAGCTCTTATCCGGCTCAAGCCCTGCCTTAACAAGGTCTGCTCCCTGCACGTAGGGACGGCTCATTATTTCCCTGAACCGTGCAAATCTTAAAAGCAGCTCCTGCTTCAATTCCTCCGGAAGCCCTCCGGAATCGCTGAAGGCAAGATATAAAAGCTCCGACGGGCTCACGCTTTCATCAAACATACGGTTAAACGATTTTTGCGAAGCACCCGTATTCAGCATCGCCACGGGCTTCATATGAAGCTGAAGCATATTAAGGCAATAGGAAATGACCGATTTTTCCTTTGTTATCCGTCTTAAAAATATCTCGGCAGGGGCTAAGCCCTCGCTTTCGTGGGAATAAGCGTGAAGCACACCGTTTATCTCCCTTGTTGCGGTCACCTTTCCGAAATCGTGTACCAATGCCGACAGCATAAACGAAAATGGGTCTGAAGCATCGTCACGGTATACTGCGGCACGGTCAAGCACCTCCATCGTATGATTCCATACGTCTCCCTCGGGATGGTATACGGGATTCTGCGGTATCCCCTCAAGTGCCTTTACCTCGGGAAACCAGAAATCAAGTCCGTCCGTCTGTCTTAATACCTCAAAAAATACCGATGGCTTATCCGCCTTCAGAAGTGCTTTCTTCAGCTCACCCCGGATTCTTTCGGGGGATAGTGTATTAAGCTCCATCGTTCTGCAGATTTCAACCGTTTCTTCTGCAACCGAGAAGCCGAATCTTGCGGCAAGCTGTGCAAGCCTCAGAGCTCTTAACGGGTCCTCGGGGAAGCTCTCGTCGCTGACGTGTCTGAGAATACCGTTTTTAAGGTCGGAAAGGCCCCCGTAGTGGTCGGTTATCTCACCCGTCAGCACGTTCTGCATCAGAGCGTTCACGGTAAAATCTCGCCTTGCCGCCGCCCTTTTCGTACCTATATAAGGGTCAACGCTTACCTCAAAATCCCTGTGTCCTCTGCCCGTTGCCCTTTCCTTTCTCGGCAGAGCAATATCGATATCCGTTCCCCTCAGAGAGAATATCCCGAAGGACTCACCAATTTCAAGCGTCTGTCCCACGGAGGAAAGAATGTCTCTGAGAGTCGGCACGTCAACGGAATGCACCTCAATATCAATATCCTTGCTTTCTCTTCCGAGAAGCCTGTCACGCACGAAACCGCCCACGAAATAGGCGGTTCCTCCGTTTTCTTTAACCTTCAGCGCAATCTCACGGGCCTTTGTAAGCTCATCCGTTTTCATAGAGTATTTTCAACCCCTTCAACAACAGCTTTTCGTCATATACTATCTGTCTTTTGCATAAGGGCAGAACGAATTTTGCCGCACCGCCCGTAACCACGGTTCTTACTTCCTCCCCGAATGCCTCGTCAAGCCTTGCGCCTATGCCGTCTATAGCGGCAGCCTGAGCAAATATTACTCCGTTATTGATACATTCCGAGGTATTCTCTCCGAGAAGCTTTTCGGGAACGAAAGGCTCTACCACGGGCAGAAGCGCAGTACCCGAGGACAGCGCGTTAATGCTGAGTCCCAAGCCGGGAATTATGAGACCGCCGACAAAAGCACCGTCACGGTCAATTACGGACACGGTGGTTGCCGTACCCATATCAAATACCGCGCAGGGAGCTCCGTAAAGAGCCTTTGCGGCTGTCATATCGGCAATTCTGTCGTTGCCGAGCTTTTTTCTGTCATAAGAGGCTATCCTCATTCCGTCTCTGAAGGAAGAATCGATAACCTTCACCCTGCCGTCGGTCAGTCTGTCAAGAGCCGTTTTTACGGCATCGGTCAGAGGCGGCACCACCGAGCAAAGCACGGCACCGCTCACGTCGGGAAAATCATTCTTCAGGGCGGCATATATTTCATCGGCACAATGATAAAGATTATCGGGATAGCTTTTTATTTTCAGCGGCTCGTTTTCGGCATCGAAAAGAGCAACCGAAATATTGGTATTACCTATATCGGCGGCAAGTATCATAGCTTCACCTTGTCCTTTTCGGGTGCTTTTCTGCCGAGCACCCTATCAAGAGCAATACATACGGGAGTGGTTATAACCGCTGCGACTACAGCCTCGGGAACACCGTTGGTTCCCACGATTCCGAGAATTACGGAAAGCACCGTGTCCGCAGGAATATTATTTGCGGCGGCATAGGGCTCCTTAAAGAACAGATATATCATACCCATTACGAGAATCGTATTTGTAAATGCACCGACAACCGCGGCAAGGGTTGTTCCCGCGGAGCGGATTATGCGTTTTTTCTTATCTGCCGAGGAAAAAGCTATTTTCTCTACCGCCTTCAAAGTAAAGAAGGGCGTGATTCCCACAAGGATTCTCGGTATAAAGCAGATAACCAAAGCAAGCACACTTCCCTTTCCTATACCCGGAAGAGGAATAAAGGGGGTGAAGGCAAAGGATAAGAGGCTGGGGGCGGTTGTGTTTTTTATAAGGCTCGTAAGTCCGAAAACAAAACCGAGAAAGGCACCCTTTTTAGGTCCCAGCATCAGAGAACCGATAATAACGGGCACGTGAAGAATCGTAGCCTTGATTATCGGCAGGTCAATAAGTCCGAAGGGAGTAAAGGCAAGCAGAAGCACCAATGCGGTAAAAAGTGCAAGAATAACCTGATCCCTTACCTTTTCGTTTCTTTTCTTTTTGTTCATATTTTTTCCTCCTTGCTGCCGTTCATAAAAGATACAGCGCATAATCAGGATAAGAAGCTCTCCGTATACTTTACTGCCTGACGTCCGTAAACGGTACATCGGCATTTCCCCCGACAGCTCCGCTTTCATTATACAAAGTGTCTATGTATAATTCAAGAATTTTGTGTCTTTTTTTTGCTTTTTTAATAGTTTGAGGTTAAAGTATTTACATTTTTCTCTTTTTTTTGTATAATTTAATTTAATGATTTGTCGGGAGGTAACCTTATGCTTAAAGATAAAACGGTAATCCTCGGAGTAACGGGCGGAATTGCCGCCTATAAAGCCGCCGAGCTTGCTTCTCTTCTTGTAAAACAGCATTGTGACGTTCACGTAATTATGACAAAGGGTGCACTTGAATTTATGACACCTCTTACCTTTGAGGCTCTTACGGGAAATCCCGTGCATACGGACGTTTTCGCCCGTGAAAATGCCTGTAAAATACCGCACGTCTCGCTATCGGCAAGGGCAGATGCCGTTATAATAGCTCCCGCAACGGCAAACGTTACGGCAAAGCTTGCAAACGGTATTGCTGACGATATGCTCACGTCTGCCGTGCTTGCCGCCGTCTGTCCCAAGCTTATTGCCCCCGCTATGAACACAAAAATGTACGAAAATCCCGTAACGAAGGATAATATAAGCAAGCTGAAATCCTACGGCTGGCACGTGATAGAGCCCGACAGCGGCAGACTTGCCTGCGGAGATACGGGCACGGGAAAGCTCCCCTCTCCCGAGAGACTGCTTGAAAAAATACTTCTCGTTACGGCAAAGGAAAAGGATATGACGGGACTGAGGGTTCTCGTAAGTGCAGGCGCAACGAAGGAGTCAATTGACCCCGTAAGATACATAACCAATCATTCAACGGGTAAAATGGGCTATGCCCTTGCAAGAAACGCGGCTATGAGAGGCGCCGAGGTTACTCTCGTTACGGGCTCCGATATGCTCACCGACCCCGTCGGTATAAACACGGTACATATAAAAAGCGCGCTTGATATGTTCACGGAAATAAAAAAATATTCCGATGCCGATATCATTGTAAAGGCAGCCGCGGTGGCGGATTACAGACCTGCGGAGATTGCCGAAAACAAGATAAAGAAAAGCGGCTCGGATGCAGCAATTGCGCTTGAACGCACCGACGATATTCTGAAATACCTCGGAGAGAACAAAAGGAAGGGACAGCTTCTTTGCGGCTTCTCTATGGAAACCGAAAGCCTTATTGAAAATTCAAGAAAGAAGCTCGTCGGCAAAAGCCTTGATATGATATGTGCAAATTCCCTTAAAGCCGAGGGTGCAGGCTTCGGCACGGACACCAACGTAATAACGCTCATAACGCAAACGGAAGAAAAGGAGCTTGAGCTTATGTCAAAGGCAGATGCCGCAGACGCAATATTCACTCAGCTTCTGAAAATAAGAAAATAATATTAAACGGCAAGGGCAGATAACAAAGCAAGCCCTTGCCGTTTTTGTCCTTATAAAATTACCGTATTAACGCTTTTAGGAGAAATTTTTATATTTTCATTTTTTACGGTTTCTTCGGCAAGGTCGGATTTTTCATCGGTCACTATAAGCCTTACCGTAGCGTCCCCGTCGGGGAAGGAAACGTTTTTTTCGCAATCCGTGTCATTGATAACTATTATTACCGTATTCTCCCCGCAGGCAAATGCAAGCACCTTAAGCTCGCGGTCCTCGCACCTGACACCTGTTTTCCTTGCGCCGTACGGAATATATTTTGAGAAATTTCCCGTTACGTAATAACGCTTGGTCATTTCAAAGGTCTTATCCTCAAGATTGATATAAATGAGCCCGTCACAGAAGTCCACCTCGGATACGGCTATCCAATGCTGCCAGGAGCAGACGTTGAGAATTGAAATGTCCTCGTATATGGTGTTTGCCGTAACGAGAGCGGATTTCATCGTCTTATCTCTGCCGCCCTGCATGTGGCACCATTCGCTCATTTTTACCTCAAGTCCCTTATAGTGTCTGTCAAGCCATCTGCGGTATCTCTTCATAAAGGCAAGCCTGTTATTAAAGCCAGGCACGGGCACGGGAAGCGGCAGACAATAGGAATGCACGTCCACGGAGTCTATGCGCTCGCACACGCTTTTATAATGCATAAGGGCGCGTGTATAGGACTTATTGAACCATCTGAGATCTCCCGATTCAACACCCGAAAGCTTCACGTCCTTCAGCTTTTCTCTTTTGTTCATTTCGTCCGCAAAGCACTTCATTACCCTTGCGGTGCTGACGGGACTGTAGTGACAGCCCTCCTGACCGCCGTTCCATATCCATATAGGCTCATTTACGGGAGACAGATATTTTACGGGAAGGCCCTCGCCGATAAAATGCTCGGTAACGTCAAGACAGTAATCCGCAAACGCCCTGTAATTCCCTGCGGCAAGATTATCGCGCATAATCTGAGCCTTTCCGAGATGCGACAGGCCGTTCTTTGTAAGCCTTTCTATAGGTGAGTTTACGAAAAGGATGATTTCATCCGCACCGTCGCGGACAGCCTGCTTCATCATATACCGTGCATTTGCGTCCCTTGAAAAATCGTATTTACCCGCACCCGCGTCAAAGCTCTCGGTTCTTCTGAGAGCGTTTCCGATATCACCGTTTCCCGAGTGGGCAGAGCCCGCGCCGATATTATATCTGTAGGTGCGAAGACCTATGCCCTCGTCCTTGCTGAAAAGAAGCTGAGAGATTCTGTCCCTGACGGAAAGTGAGCTTGCGGGATCCTTATGCTCCCAGCCGCCAACCTCCTGCGCCCACCACGCACCTGAGGCTCCGAAGCCTTCAAATTTTCCGTAATCCGTTCCCTTAATTATTCTGATATCCATATTCTCTTTCCCCTGATATCTCTTTATTCTCTGTGAAGCTCCTTAAAAGGAGTTCCGTCATCGTCAAGAAGCATAAGACCTTCAAGACCGAGGTTATTCACAATCCTCTGCCACCGCTCAACCATATCCTTTCCCTCATCGTCGATATAGTTTACTGGGAGAAAGCCTGCCTTTATATAAGTGGCAAGCGCAGACGTTCTTGCATCACCCGTCAGAAGGAATATTTTTTTCTTTCCGATTTCCGTGAGTATTCTGATGCAATCGTCCGCAATAAAGGAGCCGAGCCCCAGTCCTCTGTATTCGGGCTTCACCGCAACCATGTGAATATATCCCATTCCCGTGCTCCACATATCGGGAACGGCAGTATAGGTTGCAATTTTTTCTCCGTCCTTTTCTATAAAGAAGGTGTCTCTGAAGGGGTCGGGGCCGTCAAGCTCAGTAAGCTCGTGGCGGAATCTTTCGTAAGCCGTGGCAGGGTCTACAAGAGAGCCCGAGCAGATATCCACCCAAGCATCCGTATCAGCCTCCGAGGAGTATTTTACAACCGAAAATCCCTCGGGAAGCCTCTTGCCTCTTACAACCGGTGAAAAATTATACATTTTAAGTGAGCTCATATTATCAGTCCGTTTCTTATTACGTTTTTTCTATTCTATAATATCGCCTGCACTTTTTCAACAAAAGTCATCCTCAGACAGTATTTTTGGCAGAAATACACGAAAATCAAGATATATTTTTTATACGTTAAAGGCTTATTTTTTCAGAAATCCGTTGATTTCAAAAAAAATGTCTGATAAAATACATACATTAGTCCGATATCCTACAGATGTTTAATATCATACATAGAAGGTGCATACAATGGGAGAAAAAAAGGCAATGAGAACGGAAGACCGAAGAGTAAAGAGAACGAAAAGGGTTCTCAAGGAGTGTCTTTTCGAGCTTCTTGAAGCAAAGAGCATAGATGAAATCAGCGTAAAGGAGCTTACGGAGGCGGCAGATATAAACCGCTCCACCTTTTATTTTTACTACAATGACATCAGCGATATGATGATGCAGATACAAAACGAGATATTTGAGGTATTTGAGGAAAAGGTGCTGACCCCTCAGGCTATGTTCGTAACGACCGAGGACTTCACGGCATATTGCAGAAGATTTCTTGAATTTCTCAAGGAGTACGAGAATATCTGCAAATTCGTAATAAGCAACGACCCCAACAACTTTCTTGCAAAAAAAATCAAAAACACGCTTCTTGACCATATTCCCGATTCATCAAAGGTATTTCCCGCCGACACTCCCGAGCATTATCTCACGTGCTTTGCTATGTCCGCCTGCTGGAATACCATTATTCAATGGATGTACGACGGAATGAAGGTTCCCGCAGATGAAATGGCACGGTTCCTTGCCAACGTATATTTCTACGGCGGAAGAACGTTTCTTGAAAACAGACTCGCCGCTGAGAACAAATAACTCTTGCACTTAAAAGAAAACTGTATTATAATTATTATGTATAATTCCGAAATTCCATTCCGGCGGAGGGAAAACCATGAAAAAAACATTTTCAAAAATCACCGCGGCAGCACTGAGCCTTATACTTGTGCTTCTTATGACTATCACCGCAGGAGCCGCTCAGCTTTCGGGTGAGGGCACGAAGGCTTCCCCGTTTATAATTTCAAATGCAGACGAGCTTGATTTATTATCTCAGCTTGTGGCAGACGGTGAGAGCTTCAGCGGAAAGTATTTTGTCCTTTCGGACTCAGTTACGGCAAATGAAGGCTTTACTCCCATAGGCACAGCCGAAACACCCTTCTCGGGCATTTTCGACGGCAACCGGAACACGCTTTCCGGCTTTAACACCGAATGCGACTATGCGGCTGTTTTTGCATTTACCGACGGTGCGGTTATAAAGGACCTCACGGTAAGCGGCAGCTTCTTCGCAACGGATTATGCAGGTGCCGTTGTCGCCTTCGCATCAAATACGGTTATCGAGGGCTGTACGGACAGTGCTATAGTATATGCCGATAATTTCTCGGGCGGTATTGCAGGCTGTATCACATCGGGCAGAATCAACAACTGCACCACCTCGTCCTCTGCTATGACGGGCGGCTATGAGATATACTGCGGCGGTATTGCAGGTAAAAGCGGCGCAGACATAACCAACTGCACCAACGGTGCATACACCTACGGCACAAAGAACGTAGGCGGTATTGCAGGCGAATCCTCAGCTCTTATTTCTTCGTGTACGAATACGGCTACCGTTTCCGCATCGGGTGAAAACCTCGGCGGTATTGCAGGTATCACAACGGGCAAAATTACTCTGTCAAGGAACACAGGCTCCGTTTCCGCATACTTCAACGCTCCCATAAGCAAGGCGGGCGGTATTGCAGGCGTCGGCTATGAAGCAGAGATTTCCGAATGCCGCAATTCGGGTAACGTTTCCGCAACGGAAAACTTTGCAGGCGGTATTGCAGGCTATCTCACGTCAGGCTCAGTCAGCGACTGTCTTTCAACGGCATCCGTTTCGGCAGGGACTGATTTTGCAGGCGGAATCTTCGGCTATGCATTGAAAGCACAGGTCAGCGACTGCGTATTTGCAGGTACTGCAACGGCAGGCAACGGCTCGGCTGCCGGAATCGGCGCACTTGCACAATGCACGACGGCTGACTGCTACTATAACTCCGACAGAAACGATACTGCTGTTTTTACGGGCACGGCAACAGGCTGTACGGGTGTTACGTCCGCCGCCTTCAGCTCAGAGGCATCCTTTGGCGGTCTTGATTTTGAAGACACCTGGACAATTAACGTAAATCACGGCGCATATCCTCTGCTTAAGGGCATTCCCTATCACAATATACAGGTTCTCGGCAGCACTCCCGCAGACTGCACGAACGACGGCATTGTAACAGGTGTATGCTCTGTATGTCAGGAGGAAACCGAGACGATAACTCCCGCAACGGGACATTCCTATATTGTCGTATCCTCAAAGCTTGCCTCCTGTACCGTTTCGGGATATAAGGACACACTCTGCACCGTATGCGGTGATACCGAGACCGAGGTTCTTACAGCACCCGGACACACAGATGCAGACGGCAACTCAAAATGCGACGTATGCTCGGCAACAATAAAGACTGATGATAATACCCAGCAGGGCGAAAAAACCATATTTGAGAAAATCGCAGACTTCTTCAGAAGCCTTATTGAATGGGTAAGAAATTTCTTCGCATAAAATACCCTCGGGAATGCAAAAAAGCGAAGACCGCATAAAACAATATAATCAAAATGGGCTGCAAAAAACGAAGTTTTTTGCAGCTCTGCTCTTTTTATTCATATATACTATATCATCCGGCAACCCATTGAGCAACGATACCGAGATATTCTCTCATCCAATAGGTAGGAAAAAGTGTCAGAGGAGTTTCAGCACTTACGGAATAAAACTCATATCCCTCATTTTTTACAACAAGAGAAGCTCTGTAAAGATGGAAATTATTTGAAACGACAGCAAGATTTTCGCTGAGTCCGTTTTCCTTTATTATCTCTGCGGAGAACCTTATGTTTTCACGTGTGCTTGTGGAGCGGTCCTCCATAAAAAGACGCTCGGGAGAAATACCTCTTTCGGTCAGCTCGTTGAACATACACTGAGCCTCGCTTATTTCCTCGTCCTCACCCTGTCCTCCGGAAAGCACGGCAACAGCGTCGGGATGCTCACGCAAATACTTTTCTGCGGCATCTAAGCGAAGTCCCAGCATCTGACTGGGCTTTGTGCCCTTCAGTCCGCAGCCGAGCACTACGACGGTGGCGTCCTCGGGCGGTGTTGCATTTATCGCATTAACCATAAGCACGCTCTCAATGCCGAACAGCAGAACAAATGCCGCATAGCCTGCTATAAGAATACCTCTGACAGCTCTTGCCCATTTTTCAGCGGCAGCCCTTTCAAGAAGTCTTTTATGAAACACTCCCCATAGAAACAATACTCCGAAGAAGACAAGTCCTGCCGCATTTCCCAGAGAAAATATACCGCTGAAGACAACGGGAATCATAAACCATACCCAGCCTGCAGCACCGATTAATATTTTTAACATCCTTATCATTTTCATCACCGACATAATAATACAACATTTTACATCCGTTCACAAGCAATTTTAATAATTCTTAATAAAAGCGCAAAAAAATACTTGATATTTTGTTTTCCATCTATTATAATGATTTATACAGTTGAATAATTTGCTGGTGTGGCTCAATGGCAGAGCAGCTCATTCGTAATGAGCAGGTTGCAGGTTCGATTCCCGTCACCAGCTCCAGAAAAAGACGATTCTTCGGAATCGTCTTTTTTATTCAATCCGAAGGATTGATATGTAATCGCCCTCAGGCGTATGTAATCACGCAAAGCGTGTATGCCATCACCGCGGTGTATTATCTTCGGATTGATTACATTCATCCCTACGGGCTGATTACATACCGTCTGCGACGGATTACATACACGGCTGCGCCGTGATTAAAAATAAATCCGTATCAACACTCGTACCAAGAAAAATTAAAAAACTGGATACTACCATAAAAAAGATATGGGAAGTAGAAGTTGCTGACGATTATCGCCATAATCTTATTCTAAATGAAGATACATTAAAGAATGTTCTATACTTCTATCTTCGTAATAATTTTGAAAAAACACCTGAGCTTGAAGATTTTTGCATATTCACAGAGTGTACACATTACGGCTTTTCTGCATTAAACTATACTCCTGATATGGTTGTTGTTGATACAAAGACAGATAAAATCGTTGCAGTTTTTGAATTGAAATATAAGGCAAGAAATTGTTATTATGCGGAAGATTTAATCTATCGTGATTTTCATATTGTTCCGCATAATGAGTAATCCGATTTGTCTAATCAAACATTTCTACTGCTCTCCTCATAAGGGCAGTTTCTTTTTTGACAGACCGCAATTACGAAGAAAAAAGAAAAATTTAATGTATATTGACAATAGGTCGGTATAACGATATAATGTAGATGAGGTGATGAAGTATGAATTTACAGTCAGCTTTAAATGAAAGAAATATATCAATGTACCATTTATCAAAAATAAGCGGTGTTCCAAAAACAACCGTTATAGATATTTGTGCCGGAAGAAGCTCACTTGAAAAATGCTCTGCAAAAACAGTTTTGCTTTTAGCTAAAGCCTTGAACTGCACAATGGAAGAATTACTTGAGCCTGATTATGATGCAAACGGCAAGCCTGCTGACAGCAGTTATTTGGAATGTAATCTTCCTGTCTTTCTTGCTGATTCATTATCAACATATAAAGATGCTTTGAAAAAGCAGCAAAGCGGAACGGTTGTTACACTAATGGACTGCTATTACTGTGAGCTTCAGAGTGATATAAACTCCGCAGAGGTTAATAATATTATCTCTTCCGAACAAGCTTGGTTTTTAAGAGAAAAGTATTTAGGCTTAGTGAGGTGAAGGATAAGTGATAGATTTTTCAGCATTGCCGAGAAAGAATAAGGCTTATGCAGGTGCTAACGGAAGTAAAATTTCTGTTGTGTATAATGGCGAACAGTATATGTTGAAATTCCCGCCTGCACCGAGAAAAAATTCAGATATGAGCTATACAAACAGCTGTATTTCGGAATATGTCGGTTCCCATATTCTCAATATAATCGGTATCAAAACGCAGGAAACATTGCTCGGAAAGTTCACCGTAAACGATAAGGAAAAGGTTGTTGTAGCCTGTAAGGATTTCACTTCCCTCGGTATAACATTACAGGACTTTGCATCACTGAAAAATCAGATGATAGATTCTGCTCATAACGGTTACGGAACGGAGCTTAAAGACATCATTTATACCATTGAGAATCAGCAGGCAATAGACCCCAAGGAGCTTACGGAGCACTTCTGGAATCTGTTCATCGCTGATGCTTTTATAGGAAACTTTGACCGACATAACGGCAACTGGGGATTTTTATATAATGAACAGACCGATGAAATGAGTATTGCTCCCGTATATGACTGCGGAAGCTGTCTTTATCCTCAGGCAAGCGAAGAAACCATATCCGCAATTCTTTCAAGTAAAGAAGAAATAGATGCCCGTGTATTTGTTTTTCCCACTTCCGCAATACAGAATGAAGGCAGGAAAATTAACTATTTTGACTTTATATCTTCCTTACAAAATGATGATTGTAACAATGCATTGAAGCGTATAGCTCCTAATATCGATATGCCTGCTATCGAAAAAATGATAAATGACATTCCTTGTATATCGAACCTTCAGAAGAAGTTTTATATAACAATACTCCGACACAGAAAAGCTCATATAATTGACTTCTCTTTTGATAAACTAAACGCTCTGTAAGGTGAAACACAGATAAAAAAGAAGAAGGAGTAAGCCTCTCAATATTGGCGAAAAACCATTCAACTGTTCTCACATTCGTGAGGGCAGTTTCTTTTTATCGAAACAGACGCATAATGAAAAATAGTGAAAAAATAGTGTAATTTTAGTGAAATGTTGTTCTTATTCTATTGCACAATTTGCCTTTGAGTTAATAAAACTTGATAATCTTTAATTACATAATATTAAGTTGATAGAAAAAAATCTGTTTTTTTGATTGGTTTTCTTGTAGTATGCTATCTAATCGCAGAAATACTCTTAATCATAGCAAATGCATTGCGGCACGAAAGTTGAATATGTATTACCGGAGAATAACTTGTGTTATGAACAACTACACCAAGGAATCCAAGTCCCGGGGCTTGGATTCCTTCATTTATGTCCGCAGAGCATAGGGTATATGCAATCACCGACAGGTGTATGCAGTAAGCCTTCGGGTATATTCAGTCAGCTTTCGGGTGTATGCTTTCTCCGCCTTGACTTATTCTTCCCCTTTATGATAAAATAATATTTTGGTGATACTAATGAAAAACATTGTTCTTATAGGTATGCCCGGAGCCGGAAAAAGCACCGTCGGAGTACTGCTTGCAAAAAGTCTGCTTACGGACTTTACGGATACCGACCTTATAATACAGAAAAAAACCAAAAAGGCATTATGCGACATAATATCGGAGCACGGCACGGAATATTTTATTTCCCTTGAGGAGGAAATCATACTCGGCGAGGAGTTTTCGGGCTGTGTTATTGCCACGGGGGGCAGCGTCGTTTACGGTGAAAGGGCTATGGCAAGGCTCAAGGAAAACGGAATCTGCGTTTATCTGAAAACAGAGCTTGACGAGCTTATAAAAAGGCTGGGAGATATTACAACAAGGGGAATCGCTATGGATAAGAATACGGGAATCCCCGAGCTTTTCCGTTCAAGATGCCCTTTATATGAAAAATACGCCGACATAACCGTTGACTGCACGGGACTGACACCCGAGGAATGCGTAAAAAGAATTTACAAGCTCATAAATAAAGAGTAAAGAGGAACAAAATGAAAAAAATACTTTTCGTCTGCCACGGCAATATCTGCAGAAGCCCTATGGCGGAATTTATATTTAAGGATTTAGTAAAAAAAGCGGGCAGGGAAAACGAATTTTATATAGAGTCCGCCGCAACAAGCGATGATGAAATCATAAGAGGAAAGGGCAATCCCGTATATCCTCCCGCACGTGAGCAGCTGCTGCTTCACGGCATAAGCCCCGACGGGAAGACGGCAAGACAGCTGACAGCACAGGATTATGACCGCTTTGACCTTATTATCGGTATGGACTATATGAACGTGGTGAATATGAAGATCCTTTTCGGCACAGACAGCAAGGGAAAAATAAAAATGCTCCTCGACTACTGCGGCGGCGGAGAGGTCTCGGACCCCTGGTACACGGGCAGATTCAAGGAAGCATTTGAGTGCATAGATAAAGGCTGTAAAGCATTGCTTGACGCTATGGGGTGACGTAAGGACGGTAAATCACAGCTCATTATTGAAGAATGCCGTGCAAAACCAGACGTCCTCGGCTTCAAAGCTTTTGTCCTTCAGATAATTGAGTATGCCGGCATCGGTTTTCCAGCTGAATACGGTCTTATAGGAATAAAGGCATTGCTTTTTATAGCCGCCGTATTTTTTGTTAAGGGCATTCGTGCCGTATTTGCCGTCACCTAAGAGAGGACAGCCCATTGAAGCGAAATGCGCTCTTATCTGATGGGTTCTGCCTGTAAAAAGCTCAACCTCAACAAGGGACAGCTCACCTCTTGTTTCTATGACGGTGTAGCCTGTTTTTATGCTTTTTGCACCCTTTACGGGATTTTTCAGCACGGTTACGGTATTATTCTTCTCGTCCTTCACAAGATAAGCCTCGGCAACACCCTTCTTTTTGGGAGGCTTGCCTATGGTTATGCAAAGATAACGCTTGTCAATTTCTCTGAGCTTTATTTTTTCGTTGAGAATTCTGAGCGTCTGAGCATTTTTTGCCGCAAGAACTATTCCCCCCGTATTTCTGTCAATGCGGTTGGCAAGGGCAGGGGCAAAGGACGCCTCGCTCCCCGGGTCGTACTCGTTCTTCTCATAAAGATACCGCTGTACTCTCGTAATAAGCGTATCCACGTATTCGCCCTCGTCGGGATGGGAAAGAAGACCTGCTTTTTTATTAAGAACAAGCACGTTTTCGTCCTCGTAAATAATACTCAGCTCACGTCCGGCATTCATAAAAGAATACTTTTCTTCCTTAGGAGCAAAAAACTCGTCGTTAATATACATCTCGACCTTGTCGCCCTCTTTTAGCCTTGTGGATATTTCCGCTTTCTTACCGTTGAGCTTTATACGCTTGGTTCTCAGGTATTTATACAAAAGGGATTGAGGCAGAAGGGGCACGGTCTTGGTAATAAACTTGTCAAATCTCTGATTCGCATCATTTTTAGCAATAATAAATTCCTTCATAATCCTTAGTTTACAATAAAAAAGGCTGTTTTTCAAGAGGTGGCATTATGAAAATCGTTACTTTCAATATTCTTCATTGTATGAATTACCGTACCAAAAGAATTGATTTTGAAGGCTTTGCAAACGAAATCAAAGGCTTTGATGCCGACATTATCGGACTTAACGAGGTCAGAGGAAGCGGTCCCGTCAAGGACTACACGGATCAGCTGAAAAAGCTTTCAGAGCTTACAGCCCTCAATTATTATTTCGGAAAAGCAATTCTCGTAGGCGGCACCTCCCCTTACGGAAACGGCATTCTGGCAAAAGCCTCCGTAAACAATGCCGTCACCCTGCCGATACCCGACCCCGCCGTAAGGACAGGCACGGAAGGCTACGAAACAAGATGTATAATCAAGGCAGAAATAAATGATTATACCGTTATTGTTACACACATGGGACTCAACCGCGACGAAAGAGAAAACGCTGTCAGGGAAATACTTAAAGCTTCCCCCGACAGACGCTGTATAATAATGGGGGATTTCAACTGCACACCGGACTCTCCCGAGCTTCAGCCGCTGACAGAAAAATACTGCTGTGCAGACAAAAATACTCTTACCTTCCCCTCTGACAAGCCGAGAATAAAAATCGATTATATACTGACGTCTCCCGACATCAGAATAAAAAGCTTCGGCACTTCTGCAGCTTCCGTTTCGGACCACCTTGCACACTTTATAGAAATTGAGGACTGACTATGACAAAAGAAAATGCAAAAAAAAGAATAGACGAGCTTTGCGAGACGCTGAATCTCTATTCTTATAAATATTACGTAGAAAATGAAAGCCCCGTCAGCGATTACGAATACGATATGCTTCAAAGGGAGCTTATTTCTCTTGAAGAGCAGTTTCCCGAGCTCCTGCGTCCCGACTCCCCCGCCCGAAGAGTCGGCGGTGAAGCTGAAAACACCTTTGAGCCCGTAGCCTTTGAGGTACGGCTTGAAAGCCTGCAGGATGCCTTCGATTTCGGAGAAATTGACGACTTTGACAGAAGAGTCACGGACGGCGTCGGAGCGCACTCCTTCGTAGTTGAGCCAAAAATAGACGGACTTTCGGTTAACCTTGAATATAAGGACGGCATTTTCGTCCGAGGTGCTACCCGCGGCGACGGAAGCGTGGGAGAGGATATAACGGAAAACCTCAAAACCGTAAAAAGCATTCCCTTAAGACTCAGAAAGGATGTCAGCATCACCGTCAGAGGTGAGGTATATATGTCAAAGGCAGTCTTTCTTGATATAGTAACTGCGCAGGAGGAAAAGGGAGAAAACCCCTTCAAAAATCCCCGTAATGCGGCGGCAGGCTCACTGAGACAGAAAAACCCCAGAGTAACCGCAGAAAGAAAGCTTGATATCTTCGTTTTCAACGTTCAGAAATACGAGGGCTCAGATTTTTCCGACCATAAGGCCTCTCTTGATTTTCTCAGAGAGCTCGGCTTCGTAACAGTCCCCTTCTATACCCCCTGTGCGGATATAGAGGCGGCAAAAAAGGAGCTTGAAAGAATCGGAAATATCAGAAGCACCCTTCCCTTTGACATTGACGGTGCAGTAATCAAGGTAAACAGCCTTGCTCAGAGAAGGACTCTCGGCAGCACCGCAAAATTTCCGCGCTGGGCAATAGCCTACAAATATCCTCCCGAGGAAAAGGATACGGTTTTAAGGGATATCGAAATAAGCGTCGGCAGAACGGGTGTGCTTACCCCCACGGCGGTTTTTGACAGCGTGCTTCTTGCAGGCTCAACGGTATCAAGAGCCACTCTTCACAACGAGGACAGAATAAACGAATTTTCTCTTGCAATAGGTGACACGGTAACCGTCAGAAAGGCAGGAGACATTATTCCCGAGGTTGTGGGCGTAAAGCACCGCTCGGGCAACGAAACCTTCCGTTTTCCGAAAACCTGTCCCTCCTGCGGAGCCGAGGTATCAAGAATAGAGGGTACTGCGGCTCACCGCTGCACAAGCCTTTCCTGCCCCGCACAGGTGCTGAGGCTTCTTATACACTACTGCTCAAGAGATGCTATGGATATAGAGGGGCTTGGTGAGGCTCTTCTGGAAATATTCTATTCAAAGGGCATCATAAAGGATATTGCAGGAATATATACTCTTAAAGCAGAGGATATTTCACAGCTTGAGGGAATGGGTGAAAAATCCGCTTCAAATATTTTTTCGGCTATAGAAAAATCAAAATCAAACGATCTGTCAAAGCTCATTTTTGCTCTCGGCATCAACCACATAGGCGAAAAGGCAGCAAAGCTTCTTTCCGTTCACTTCGGAGATATTGATGCCATCGCGGCTGCCACAAACGAAAGCATACTTGAAATTGAAGGCTTCGGAAAAATTATGGCAGATGCGGTAACGGAATATTTCTCACTTGAAGAAACAAGGCTCCTTTTAGAAAAGCTCAAGGCATTCGGAGTAAACACAAAAAGCCTCAAGGAGATAAAAGACGAGCGCTTCAAGGGAATAACCTTCGTTCTGACGGGTACTCTCTCTCAGTTCACAAGAGACGAGGCCTCGGCAATAATCGAGCAGTTCGGCGGCAAAACCTCCTCCTCGGTGTCAAAAAAAACCGGCATAGTTCTGGCAGGAGAGGATGCAGGCAGTAAGCTCAGAAAAGCCACGGAGCTGGGAATCAGAGTTATAAACGAGGAAGAGTTTTCCGAAATGATAAAAGCATAATTCTGCTTTTGCGAAAGCCCTCTCCCCTGTAACAATCCATTACTTTACAGAAAGCCGTTTCCGATAAGAATAAAGGCAGACCCGGGCAATATTATGATTTATTGAAAGGAGTATTTTATGAAAGAAAAAATATCCGATTATATAGACTCACAAAAAGAAGCCTTCCTTAAAGACTTAAAGAGTCTTGTTGACATAAAAAGCGTGCGGGAAGCACCCAAAGACGGCAAGCCCTTCGGAGAGGGGCCTGCGCGGGCATTGGAGGAAGCAATAAAAATCTGCGGCTCCCACGGCTTTGACGTTATAAATTTTGATAACTTCGCAGGTGAGCTGACTTACGGAGACGACCCCGTACTGATGCTTCTTGCACATCTTGACGTGGTTGACGAGGGAGATTTCTGGACAACCGAGCCTTACAATATGCTTCAAAAAGACGGAAAAGTGTTCGGAAGAGGCACCACCGACGACAAGGGCCCCGCTCTTTGCTGTCTTTATGCCGTAAAAGCCGTAAAGGAGCTTTTCGGCTCACCGAAAAGAGGCGTCCGCCTTGTGCTCGGCTGCGGCGAGGAAACGGGCAGTGAGGATATGGAATACTACTTCTCAAAAAGAGAGGTGCTTCCCTTCACCCTGTCCCCCGATGCCGATTATCCTCTTATAAATCTTGAAAAGGGCAGATTCGCGCCGTCCTTTACAAAAAGCACCGATAACACGGGAGAAAAAACCGTGCTGTGCTTTGACGGCGGAAAAACAAAGAACATAGTCCCCTGTAAATCCCGGGCGGTATTCAGCGGTCTGACAGCAGACGAAGCAGCCGATACGGTTAAAAAATGCGAAGCAGAAACGGGTGTCAGCTTTACTGTCAGCGAAGAAAACGGCAGTCTCCGCATAAGCGCGCTGGGTGTTTCCGCTCACGCAGCTCACCCCGAAAACGGCAACAACGCGGGAACGGCTCTGATTTATCTTATAAACAGACTTCCTCTGACAGAAAACGAAACGGCTCTTTCCTTCAGAGCATTGGAAAAGCTCTTCCCCCACAAGGAAACCGACGGTGAAAGCGCGGGAGTCAAAATGAGTGAGGCTGTATCGGGCGCACTTACCCTTAATTTCGGTGTTCTCTCCTTTGCCGACGGCATTTTTGAGGGCGGACTGGATCTGAGATGCCCTCTCGGAGCAACAAATGAAAACGTAAAAGCCGTAATAGAAAAGGCTCTCTCAGAGGAAGGCTTCTTACTCTCGGGAGATACTGAAATGATACCCGTGCACTACGTTCCCGAGGACGCTCCCATAATAAAAACGGCTTTGGGTGTTTACGAGGAATATACGGGACTTCCCGGAAAATGTCTCTCCATAGGCGGCGGCACATACGTACACGGCATCGAGGGCGGCGTTGCCTTCGGAATAGAATTCCCCGATACGGACTACCGCATACACGGAGCCGACGAATTTGCCGTAACCGACGAGCTTCTTCTTACGGCAAAAATGTACGCGGCAATAATATATAAGCTTTGTTACGAGGATTAAAAAATGAATGTTGAACTTTTAGCACCTGCAGGCTCCTTCGAGAGTCTTAAAACCGCACTTTACTTCGGAGCAGATGCCGTATACTGCGGCGGCCCGCTTTTACAGCTCAGAGCGTCGGGAGCAGGCTTCTCCTTTGAGGAATTGAAGGCGGCAACGGAATATACTCACGCAAGAGGCAAAAAAATATACGTTACGGTAAACTGCTTTGCCGAAAACGAGGAAATCGATGCCCTCGGCGAATATGCAAGCACCCTTTATAATATCGGGGTTGACGCGGTTATTGTATCGGATCTTGGCGCGGTTGCCGAAATAAAGGAAAAATGCCCCGCTCTTCCCGTGCATATCTCAACTCAGGCTAACACACAGAACTACAAAACCATTGAGATATATCACAAAATGGGTGCCGAGCGTGTTGTTCTCGGCAGAGAAATGACTATGGAGCAGATTGAAGCCCTCAAGGGCAGAATTCCCGAGAATATGGAAATTGAGGTATTCGTCCACGGTGCTATGTGTATGGCGTATTCGGGACGCTGTCTTTTAAGCTCCTTCCTTTCAAACCGTTCGGGCAACCGCGGTGAATGCTCACAGCCGTGCAGATGGAATTACTATCTCGTAGAAGAAAAAAGACAGAATATGTTTATTCCCGTAATTGAAGAGGAAGGGGCAACGGCTGTCCTCAGCTCAACCGACCTCAAGGCAATAGAGTATCTGTCCCGTCTTGAAAGCGCGGGAGTCAGCTCATTCAAGATTGAGGGCAGAATGAAATCCCCCTATTACGTGGCAACCGTGGTAAACGCCTACCGTCAGTTTATGGACGGCAAAGCAAGCCTCGCAGACTGCGAAAGAGAGCTTGACTGCGCCTCCCACCGTCCCTTTGCCTCGGGCTTTTTCTTCGGAGAAGCAAAGGCGGATCCGAATAACGACGGTCTTTATCATCAGACCTGTACCTTTATCGGAATAGTGCTTGAAGACCTGGGCGGCGGCAGATATCTTGTGGAGCAGAGAAACCGCTTTGACAAGGGTGACGTGCTTGAAATCCTCTCCCCCTCAGCCGTGGGCAGAGACTTCACGGTAACCTCTATAAGGGACAGCAGCGGCGCGGAAAGAGAAAGCGCGCATCTCGTACAGGAAAAGGTAAATATTTACTGTCCCGAGAAGCTTTCCGCAGGCGATATTCTCAGACGCAGAATCAAATAATCCCCCTTGGCTTCTGCTATGTATATTCGCTGTCGGACATATCTCTTTTCGTATAAACCGACAACATTTTCCGAGTGTGCTGTAAATTTTTTTCATATATTGACAAAATACTTGTTTTTACTTATAATGATATTGATTTACGCAAGGTTCATTTCCTGCGCTATAAATTAGAAAAGGAGATTTTTCTGATGTTAGTATTCTACTTCCTTAACTATAACGTTATCTGGGGCTGCATTATTACCGCCCTCGTTACCGCTGCCGCCGTTACGGCTTTCTTCCTCTTCTTTTATAAGGGCAAGAAGGATATCGGCGATATGAAGCCCTCTGAAAAGAAAGAAATAATTATGGGTATCAACAAAAACGCTGCCTCCTTCGCAGACCTCTATGAGCCTCTTTTCGTTCTTGCCTCCGGCAAGACTGCAAGAAAGGATTGGGTTCTTGATTCCTGGAACACAAGAGTCAACGAGCTTGACGGCAACGATTCCTTCAAGGATGCCTTCAACAAAAAGTTCGGTGATATTGCTTCTTATAAGGGCAAGGACAAGAACTACGTAAAGGCTGCGGATAAGCTTCTCAAGTACATCTACAAGGCAGGAGTTGAGCGTGATGACGATTCTCACGTAACAGCCGATGCAACGACAGCAGAAAAGTATGACCTTATCGGCGCAGGCTACATTTCAGAGGATGCTACATACGACGTTTTCATCCCCTACTGGAGCATTGAGGTTAAAACAACCGAAGAAAACGGTGAAGAAAAGGAAAACGACGTAATCCTTGCAAAGGGTGCAATCAGATAATTCTCCCGTAACAAATAAAAAAAATACACTTCCCGAACGGGCTGTAAAAAAACCTTTGTTTTTTTACAGCCCGTTCACAAATCATAACCACTTCAGACGGTTGCGTGTTTTACACGCAACCGTCTGAAGACACTAATATAACCGGGGCACCCTCCGTAAGGAAGGTGCCTCAAGCTGTTATCTTTTTTTACGATTTCCAATATCCCTCTATAACGTCCGTTGTCACAGCAAGTCCCTGTTCTCTCAGCACGTCAAGACAGGCATCATACCAGACGGTATCCCTGTTTGCACGCGAATAGCAAAGAGAAAGAGTGTCCTCCCAGCCGATACAAGAGCAGGTTACGGCAAGACCGTAGCTTCTCGTATCACCGTTGACAAACTGCAGCTTTTCTATCTCACCGTGCAGAACCTCGGGAAGAGAACAGGCACCGTAATTTGTAAATATGGTGGTGACCCCTGAGTGGGTATCTCTCTGCATTTTTCTCATTACCGGCTGCTTTATGACGTTGGGAATAATATTTATAACGGGATTGCTGACAAGCGAGCCGTACTTGTTGACCTTCTTAATAAGCTCCGTCGGCTTAATCTGCGCTCTGAGCTGTCCTCTTGTGGCATCAATAATCTCATCAAGCGTAACGTCTCTGCGTCCGTCGGGATTAAAGGTGATAAACGTTTGCACCGTAAAGTTTCTGACGGTCATCGTGGAGAAGAATCTTCTGAGATTAACGGGGACGGCAACGGTTATCGGCTCCTTTACGGGCGTGGGATTGCTTCTTATAATACCGAGCATAAGCACGGCGGTAAGATACTCCGTAACGGTCATATTATACCCGTGTGCCAGCGTCTTTACCGCAGAGGTGCTCATTTCGGCGAATAAGAGCTTTGTGTAATTATCCTCGTAGTCCTCGGGGAAATGAAAAGCCTTCTCCCCGTCATTCTTCTCCTTTTCCCCGTCCTTGTCATAATAATCCTTAAAGGCATCCGTTACGTTTACTGCAGGGTCCTCACGGGTCACGTATTCGCCCGTATCACCGTTTCTTATTTCCTGATAACGGGCAAGCAGAGCCTTGAAATATATAATTATGCCCTTTCCGTCTCCGAGAGAATGAGAGCATTCGATATTAATACGGTTTTCCGAATACGTTAGTCTGAAATCGGGAGTATTATCTCCGCGCAGGGTAACGGGTCTCATACCTCTTTCATCCTCGGGAACAATTTCGGGGAGCTTATCGGTAAGCACGAGACGGTTCCAGAAAAAACCGCGCTCAAGATATGCATATAAGGACGGATAGTAAGGCATAAGCTGACGGCAGGCCTCTTTCAGAGCCCCCGCATCAATCTCACTCTTAAAATACGCGCTGTATCTGAACGTGCGTCCCCAATCCTCGGTGCTGAGTGATGAAAACATTATTGCCGCTGTATCAACCATTAATCTGTTTTTCTTCATAACGCTCTCCGCTAACTTAATTTACATTTATTATATAACGATATTTTACAATTTTCAACACAATATTGCACAAGTGTTTGTTTTTGTCAGAGTATTTATTCATATTTTGCTTGACGAAAACAAATTTGTTTTTTATTATATAAAAGGAAATACATAAGTTTTTCTCAGATTTATAAAGGAGAGGAAATATGAAATACTCTATTCTCAGCTTTTTCAGAGCGGTAATTGCATTTTTTACTGCGGCAATTACATCAATAACGGGATTTTTATGTCCCCCCGACGCGGTTGAGCCCGCAGAAGAAAATAAGATATTCGCTTACGATACTCTTTCGGCGGATTATACCCTTGATATCTCCCCCGATGAAGAAATCCACGATATAAGCGAGCTTCTTTTCGGTATCTTCTTTGAGGACATAAATTTTGCCGCAGACGGCGGACTTTATGCAGAAAAGATAGCAAACCGTTCGTTTGAATACACCGAGCTTGCGGCAGGTGACGAGCTTTATGCGTGGAGCGGGGTGGGAAATGCCGAGCTTCAGGTAATAAAGAACGACGAGGAAAATTATCTTAATATGAACAACAAGAATTATCTTGTTATAAAAAATGACGGCTCCTCTCCCGCAGGCATTGAAAACCGCGGCTTTCTTGAGGGAATGAGCGTTGAAGAAAATGCCGAGTATAAGGTTTCCTTCTATTCAAAGGCTCCCGAGGGCTACGGCGGAGATTTCACCGTATGTCTTGCAGTAAACGGCGAGGTAAAGGCAAAAGCCTCGGTCAGCGCCGTAAAGAGTACGTCACAATGGCACAAGTACGAGCTTTCAATCATATCCCCCGTAAGCGCTTATGAGAACGTTACCCTTCAGCTTCTCACAGACCGCGGAGAGGTTTTTGTTGATATGATATCAATGTTCCCCGCTGACACCTTCAAGGGCAGAGAAAACGGTATGAGACGCGACCTCGGAGAAATGCTTGAGGCTCTTCAGCCGAAATTCCTGCGTTTCCCCGGCGGCTGTATAATCGAAGGCAACGATATGGAAAATGCCTACGACTGGAAGGATTCCATAGGTGTTGACGAAAACCGTATGCCCCTTCTTTTCAACGGCAGCTACGGTGACGTTGCCGCAAGACTTCAGAGCACAAATTTATGGACTGATCTTTCAGCATCCGAGGATCCCTATCCCTCGTTTATGACCTACGGTCTCGGCTTTTATGAATACTTCCTTCTTGCCGAGGACATAGGTGCCGTGGGTGTGCCCGTTCTCAACTGCGGACTTTACTGCCAGATGCGGGGACGCGAGCCCGTGCCTACGGATTCTCCCGAATTTCAGAGCTATATTGACGATATGCTCGACCTTGTGGAATTCTGCAGAGGTGACGAAAGCACGGTATGGGGCAAGGTAAGATGCGATATGGGCCATCCCGAGCCCTTTGAGCTTAAATACATCTGCATCGGCAACGAAAACGAGGGTGAGGTATATTTTGAAAGATACTCCCTTTTCCTTGAAGCCTTCAATAAGGCAAAAGAAGAAAACCCCGAGCTTTACGAGGGACTTGAGCTTATTTATTCCGCAGGCACGGCAGACGGTACGAGAGCGGCAAACTATCTTCCCTCCTATGAATATGCAAAAGACAGGCTGACCGAAATGGGCAGCACCGATATAAAGGATTTTGCAGGCGCAACGGATCAGCATTATTATAACGACCCCGTATGGTTTTTGAAAAATGCCGATTATTATGACGAGGACAACTATAAGCGCAGCTTCGACGAAATGACGGACACGATTTACGGCGGCGGAATAAACGTATTCCTCGGTGAATATGCCGCAAAGAGTAACCGTCTTGAGGCAGCACTTGCAGAAGCCGCATATATGACTGGACTTGAAAGAAACGGTGACATAGTTACTATGGCGGCTTACGCACCGCTTTTCGGAAATCTCACCGCAACGCATTGGTCACCCGACCTTATCTGGTTCAACAATCACCTTGCAACGGGCTCTATAAGCTACTACACCCAGAAGCTTTTCTCCGTAAATCAGGGCACCTCGGTTATAAAGCACAGCCTTGAGGGTGCCGCAATCGAAGAAGCACCCATAACGGGAAGCGTCGGTGTCGGCACGTGGTATACGGCTGCCGAATTCGACAACGTTAAAATCACCGATAACAACACGGGAAAGGTCTTGGAGGAGGATAAATTCTCAATTCAGAATCTCTTCTGGAGCTGGCAGACTCCCTCTGACGGTGAATGGAAGATTAAGGACGGAAGGCTGAAGCAGACGTCTACGGAAATGAAATATTCTAACACGGGAAGCGTGGCTTATCTCGGTGACGATACCTGGACGGATTACACCTTCAGCGTTGAAGCAACGAAAACAGACGGTGAAGAGGGCTTCCTTATTCCCTTCGGCGTAAAGGATGCGGAAAATAATTATTTCTGGAACATCGGCGGCTGGGGTAACACAAGAAGCACCGTTCAGCAGATAGAAAACGGAATTAAAACGGAAATTGCGGGAACTACCACAGACTTTACCGTTGAAACGGGAAGAACCTATGAAATCAGGCTTGTGATATCGGGAAGCACGGCAGAGGGCTATATTGACGGTGCTCTTCAGTTCTCTCACGACTTCTCAAACGAGGCTTATGCCGAGACCTACACGGTTGTCAGCACCGATGAAACGGGCGACATTATAATCAAGCTCGTAAATACCATAGGAGAAACGAGAACGGTAGCCGTTGACCTTAACGGTGCCGACGTGAACGGTACGGCAAGGGTGCAGCAGCTAAAGGGTGACAGCCCCGACTGCGACAACATTCTCGGAGCCGCCGAGGACTGTGTGATTGAGGAATTTAACCTTGACGGAATCTCCTCCTCCTTCAACTACAGCATACCGAGGTATTCCGTTACCGTCATAAGAATTTTCCGAAAGTAATATATATTTAATAAATAATTTTTTTGTGTATTTTAAGAGGGCTCGGCAAGTATGAACTGCCGAACCCTCTTGCTTTGTATTGTTTTATACGGTCTTCGCTTTTTTTACTTTCCTTGTTATGCTTAATCCGAGCCTACAGGGGGAAGACAGGGACAGTCCATACAATTATCACCGCGGCAGGAGGGCTTTGCCCAGCGGACGGCATTTATGATTACCCTCTGAACGTCGGGATGCTTATAGGTGGGATAGGTTTCGTGACCCGGCTGGAAATAGAAAACCCTTCCTCTTTCTCTTTGGTAGGTAAGACCTGCTCTGAAAACCTCACCCTTGTCATACCAGCCGATAAGCACGGTTTCGTCGGGCGCGGGAACACCGAAGGGCTCACCGTAGGTTTCTTCTCCGGGAAGCTCGAAGTATCTGCCGAGTCCCTGTGCGATGGGATGTCCGGGAGCCGATACCCATATACGCTCCATATCGTCGCTTTCTCTCCACGTGAGCGAGCAGCTCGTACCCATAAGGCGCATAAACGGCTTTGACTTGTGTGCGGAGTGAAGGAAAACAGCACCCATTCCGTTGAGCACCTCCTCCTGAACAAGGGCGGCAACCTCATCGGGCACCTTGCTGTGGTGACAATGTCCCCACCAGATAATAACGTCGGTATTCTTAAGGACCTCTTTGGTGATGCCGCAGTTTTCTTCCTCAAGAGTAGCGGTTCTGACCTCTATATCCTCTTCCCTTCCGAGGAATTCGGCAATACACTTATGAATACCGTCGGGGTAGATCTCGCTTGCCTTGCAATCGGGATCCTTTTCGTGCATAAATTCATTCCATACGAGAACTCTTATCATTCTGAGCTTCCTCCTTAAAAAAATTTATTTCTTTGCTAAAAAAAGTATAGCATTATTATCAGCGGTTTGCTATTATAATATTATACAAAAATTGCAAAAAATTGCGGTGATTATGAATGAAAAAGGCTGTTTTAGAAAAGGCGGCGGACGTTGACGGCATTACCGTCCCCGTGGAATGTCTCGAAATGAGCAAAAGGGATTCCCATCCCGACCACTTCGCCCACTACCACGAATTTCTTGAGCTTCTATACCTCATTGACGGAAAAATGAACGTATGGCTGAACGACAGGCTGTACCCGTTTGAGGAGGGGGAGCTTATCGTAATAAATTCCAACGAAACGCACAGGCTTTGCTCCCTTGCGCCCGAAAGCAGATATCTCGTAATAAAGTTTACTCCCAAGCTTCTTTTCACCTTTCAGCAGACCCCTAAGGAAACGCAGTATATTCTCCCCTTCCTTGCTCAGCACAGCGAGCAGCCCAGAGTCTATTCCAAGCAGTTCGTGGAAAGCACGAATATCAGGAATTATCTTTTCGATGCAGTAAACGAATGGAAGGAAAAGGATATCGGTTATGAGCTTGCCCTTAAAGGCGACGTGCTGAAAATTATAAGATGCGTGGTGGCATTTTTAAGCAAGCAGGGCATCAACGTAAGGGTGTCTGCCGCAGGCGGAAATATTCAGCAGACGATATCTGAAATACTCGAATATATAAACGAAAATTTCAGAACCGCTTCCGAAAAGGACGTGGCTGACCGCTTCAGCATAAGCTACAGCTATTTCTCCCGCTCCTTCAAGCAGATGATGAATATGAGCTTCAAGGAATATATAAATTACCTTAAAATAAACGAGGCGCAGAGAATGCTTATCACCTCGGGCAAAAGCATCACGGAAATCTCCGCAGAGCTTGGCTTTTCCTCTTCAAGCCACTTTATAAACGTATTCAAAAAATATAAAGACTGCTCACCCAAGCAGTATAAAAAAAATATTGAAAAATAAAATGCTTACCCCTTGCATTTTTGCAAACAATGGTATATAATAACCTCATCGAACAAATGTTTGTATCGGAAAGGACAAAAAAAATGGCAGAAAAAGCAAAAGCACTTGAATCTGCTCTTCAGCAGATAGAAAAACAGTTCGGCAAGGGCTCAATTATGAGATTGGGCGAAAGCAACGCTCTCAAGGTAGAGGCTGTTTCCACAGGCTCCATAACCCTTGACCAGGCTACCGGAATCGGCGGTCTCCCCAAGGGCAGAATCATCGAAATATACGGCCCCGAATCCTCAGGTAAGACTACTCTTGCCCTGCACGTGGTTGCAGAGGCACAGAAAAAGGGCGGAGAAGCAGCTTTCATTGATGCAGAGCACGCTCTTGACCCCACCTATGCCGAGGCTCTCGGTGTTGACGTTGACTCATTACTTGTGTCTCAGCCGGACAACGGCGAGCAGGCTCTTGAGATTGCGGAATACCTTACACGCTCGGGTGCTCTTGACGTTATAGTAATCGACTCCGTTGCGGCTCTTGTTCCCAGAGCGGAAATCGAGGGCGAAATGGGTGACAGCCACGTCGGTCTTCACGCAAGGCTTATGTCTCAGGCATTAAGAAAGCTTGCAGGTGCAATTTCCCGTTCAAACACTATTGTTATCTTTATAAATCAGCTCCGTGAAAAGGTCGGAGTTATGTACGGCAACCCCGAGGTCACCACAGGCGGACGTGCCCTCAAGTTCTACGCTTCAATGAGAATTGACGTCAGAAAGATTGAGCAGCTGAAGGCCCCCGGAAATGAATTCATTGGCTCAAGAACACGCGCAAAGATTGTCAAGAACAAGCTTGCTCCTCCCTTCAGAGAGGCTGAATTCGACATCATATACGGCAAGGGCATTTCCAAGGAATCAGAGCTTCTTGATATTGCCGTTGAGCTTGATATCATTCATAAGAGCGGTGCGTGGTTCTCCTACGGCGAGCAGCGTATCGGTCAGGGCAGAGACAATGCAAGAAACTACATTACAAATAATCCCGACTTTGCCAAGGAGGTTGAGGACAAGGTCAGAAAGAGCGACGCCTTCAAGCCTAAGAAGGCAGGAAACGGCGCGGCAAAAACCTCGGCAAAAAAGAATGATGATGACGATGATGCATTAGAGCCCAACAACGGCAAGCTTCCCACCATCAAAATTGATATTGCGGCAGACTGATGATAATTTCAATCACCCCGTCAAAGAAAAACAAGATAAAAATATATGCCGACGGTGAATTTCAATTCACCGTCGAGTCTGTTATATGGTACTCCTCGCGTTTTCGTGAGGGGGATATTGTCACGTCCGAGGAGCTGGCTGAATTAAAAAGAAAAAGCGAGCTTCACGAGGCGTTTGAAAGCGGTCTGAGAATGCTGTCTCTGAGAGCGCACTCAAAATATGAGCTGAAAGTAAAGCTCCGGCATAAATATTCAGAGGATGCGGTGCAGGAGGCTCTGGAAAGGCTTGAGGACACGGGGCTTATCGACGACGAAAAATTTGCCTCGCTTTTAGCCGCCGAGCTTTACGAAAAAAAGCGTTTTGCTCCGCCGAGGATACTCTCCGAGCTGAAAAACAGGGGCTTGTCCTCCGAAATTGCTCAAAATGCTGTAAATTCCCTTGATATTGACGCAGAAATCGGTATAATAAAAGTAATTGAAAAAGCAGGTCTTACGTCGGACAGCTCCCCTAAGGAGAAGAGCCGCATAATCAGACGGCTTCTGAGTATGGGATATTCATACCCGGAAATTTCAAAATACATATATATGGAACAGGATACGTAATATGCACGAAAAAATCGGTTTTATTTCTCTGGGATGCCCCAAGAATCAGGTAGACTCCGAGCTTATGCTGTCAAAGCTTGACAACGCAGGCTTTACTATCATAGATACTGCAATCGGTGCGGACGTTGTGATAATCAACACCTGCGGCTTTATAGAGGCGGCAAAGCAGGAGGCAATAGACAACATCATTGAAATGGCTGAGCTTAAAAACGACGGAGAAATCGGGAAAATCATAGTTATCGGCTGTCTTGCGGAAAGATACCGCGACGAGATTCTGAAGGAGATTCCCGAGGTAGATGCCGTGGGCGGTCTCGGAATAAACGGTGACATCGTTGAATTTGTAAATAACGTGCTCAGAGGCTCTGAGGTCTCACGCTACCCCGAAAAGGAAAAGCTTCCTCTTTGCGGACAGAGAATACTTACGACTCCCTCACATTGGGCGTATCTTAAAATATCGGACGGCTGCTCTAACTGCTGTACCTATTGCGCAATCCCCTCTATAAGAGGTCCCTTCAGAAGCAGGGAAAAGGAGGATATCCTTGAAGAGGCGGCGGCTCTGGCAGGGGCAGGTGTACGCGAAATAATCGTAATTGCTCAGGATACCACACGCTACGGTGAGGATATATACGGAAAATGCTGTCTTGACGAGCTTCTTTACGAGCTTAACAAGGTCGAGGGCATAGAGTGGATAAGACTTCTTTACTGCTATCCCGACAGAATAACGGACAGCCTTCTGAAGGCTATGTGCGACTGCGAAAAGGTGCTTCATTACATAGACCTTCCCTTACAGCACGCATCGGGAAAAATCCTTCGTGCTATGAACAGGCACGGTGACGAAAAAAGCCTTCTTGAGCTTATAGAGAAAATACGCTCGTATATGCCCGACTGTATAATCAGAACCACGTTCATCACAGGCTTCCCCGGAGAGACCGAGGAGGACTTTGAAATACTTTCTCAGTTTGTAAACGATGCAAAATTTGACCGTCTCGGCTGCTTCGCGTATTCCCCCGAGGAGGGAACGCCCGCAGAGAAGCTGCCCGACAGACCCGACCCCGAAACCGCCGTACACAGAGGTGAGCTGATAATGGGACAGCAGTACTCTGTTTTCTCGGAAAAGCTGAATTCTCTCGTCGGTACCAGGGTAAAATGCGTCGTTGAGGATTACGACGGCTTCTCGGACAGCTATTCCGGAAGAACCTGGATGGATGCCCCCGAAATCGATTCGGGAATCAACTTCGTTACAAGAAAGGAGCTTGCCATAGGAGAAATTGTTGACGTTGAAATTACGGCGGTAAACGAATACGACCTTATAGGTACCGCAGATATTTATTAAAGCTACAGCTCCCAAAAGGGAGCTTGCCGCAGAACAGACGTTTTATACGGATATATGAAAGGAATAATATGAATCTACCGAACAAGCTTACGGTGATAAGAATGATACTGACTCCCGTATTTCTCATTATTTTTATGTCAGAGAGTATCCCTTATCACTGTTTCATAGGACTTGCCGTTTATGCCGCAGGCTGTATAACAGACTTCCTTGACGGCAAAATAGCAAGAAAATATAATCTTATAACCACCTTCGGCAAGCTTGCAGACCCCGTTGCGGATAAAATGCTGACAACGGCGGCACTTCTTGCTCTTATGGATGCAGGCTACTGTAATCTTTATATAGTTTTTATCGTTCTTACAAGAGAATTTGCCGTTACAAGCGTACGTCTTGCCGCCTCCGCACAGGGTGTCGTGATTCCCGCAAATATCTGGGGAAAGCTCAAAACCGCGGCGCAGATGGCTTCGACCCTTCTCATAATGCTTCTTTTGTCCTTAATGCAGACAGGACTTATCGGAGCAGATTTTCCGCTTGCGGTAATTTCCTCCGTGCTTTTGTGGATAACGGCTGTTCTTGCCGTCATTTCGGGTATAATTTACATCAAAGACGGTGTAAAGGTAATAGACTTCAGCAAATAAATTAAAAGGATGATTAATTTGGAACGCAGAGATAAAATCAATTACTATCTTGATTTGGCTGAGATCGTTTCTCAGCGCACAACCTGTCTCAGAAGAAGATACGGTGCGGTAATAGTAAAAAATGACGAGGTAATCTCCACAGGCTACGTGGGAGCACCCCGAGGCAGAAAAAACTGTACCGACCTTGGCTACTGCATACGTCAGGAGCTGGGTATTCCCCGCGGTGAGCGCTATGAGCTGTGCAGAAGCGTACACGCCGAGGCAAACGCAATAATCAGCGCCTCCCGAGACAAAATGATAGATGCAACGCTGTACCTCACGGGAGTTGAGGTGGCTGACGGCAGCTACGTTTCAAATTCCTGCTGCTGCTCTATGTGCAAAAGAATGGTTATCAACGCAGGCATAAAAGAGGTTGTTATCCGCGACGATAAGGACAATTACAGAATCATCCCCGTTTCCGACTGGATAGACGATGACGAATCGTTAATCGGGAAAAAGGGATATTAATTAATAAGGTTCTTCACGGAAACTTGGGGGATGAAGTGGGCACGGGAGTGCCTATTAAAAGTTTTGGTTGAGCTTTTTCAAAAGCTCACGGTGTCAAGAGGCAGAGCCTCTTGTCGCACTCCGCAGAGTGCGAAATCCTTTTTCC
>JAZNFG010000026.1:0-42012 GCA_045589015.1 Acutalibacteraceae bacterium | reverse complement strand
AAAAATCTTTGTTTTCAGGTCGAAGATTTTTTATCGAGAAGATTTTTGGCAATTCAAGGCAAAAACGGAGTCAATCCTTCCGGATTGACGAGTATTTTAACGAAGAAGTGACGGAAATCAGCCGATAAAAAACACGGTTCGGATTGTTACCGTCACCCTAATTCGTCAGATAGCCGTTACCGTCATCGCGATAATAACAGATGCCGTGAAAACTCCCGAAATGAGAGCCGCGGAAATAATTTCCCATCTGTTTGACTCAAAAAAGCGTTTCATAAAAATTTATCTCCGTTCTGCACAAAAGAGTGCATAAATAATTGTGCTATATTTCTGATGTCTGATGCATAATACTACAAAATCTACCGTTTGTCAACAGCAATTTAACAATAAAATATTACAAATTTGTATTTTATTCCCGTTTCTAACCGTAACGGAAAAAAATTTTTCATTATTACGATATTTTGTATAAAACGTCAAAAATGCTCCACAATATATATGAAAGGAGTCTGATAAAATATGAATTTAACGGAAAAAGAAAGAAGTCTTCTTGAGGATCTCAAGGACCACGAAAGACTTTGCATTGAAAAGTACAAAAGACACGCCGAATGTGCCAATGACGAGCAGCTGAAAAGCCTCTTTCAGGGACTCTCGGCAGAGGAAAGCGAGCATCTTGCATCTCTTGAGCAGATAGGCTCGGGCACGGTGCCGCCTCTTAACAATGCCGAAAAGCCCCTGCCTGTTTTTTCGGCAAAATACAAGTCGGTTCTCTGTCCCGAAAAGACAGCGGATGCCTATCTTTGCACCGACCTGCTGTCGGGTGAAAAGCAGGTGTCTCACTTATATGATACGGCAACCTTTGAATTCCGTGACAAAAACGTCCGTGATTTTCTCAATCACATTCAGAAGGACGAGCAGACTCACGGCAAAATCATATACGATTATATGTCCGCCAACGGAATGTACTAAAATGTAAATTGCTCACAAATCACCGTCTTTGACGCGCAGTATGTTTTAAGGGTAGGTGCCACTTTTCGGCACTTTCCCTTTTTCTTTTTCACGGTGCCCCGTCAGCAGTGCGTCGCGCTCTGTTTTCGGCGATTCGCAGTACCAATGTACGGCTTGCCATCGCCGAAAACAACAAATACGGCAATTTCTGAGCAATTTACGGTGTGTGCGTTGACGAACTGCGAGCAGAATCCGTAAAAATCACCGTCTTTGACGCGCAGTATGTTTTAAGGGTAGGTGCCGCTTTCGTCACTTTCCCTTTTTCTTTTTCACGGTGCCCCGTCAGCCGTACAAAGGTACTGCAAGGGTGCCGAAAATCAAGTGCTTCCCGCTTTCGACGAGGCAATAAAAAAAGAGGTATCAGCCACTTAGTCTGTGGCAGATACCCGTAATTTTATTTGTGCGGTAAACAGGCTGCTTTGTGCCTGCTTACGCTTTGTCAAAGAGGGCGCGGCGGCGGGTGGATTGCTGCATCATAAGCCGCATTCCAGGGGCGTCGTCGTTTTTGAGCATTTCCTTAAGCTCATCGAATTTTTCCGAAAACAGATTCATCTGCTCCAAAAGAGCCGTCTTGTTTTCAAGGAAAAGCTCGCTCCACATTACGTCATTGATACGGGCGATTCTCGTCAGGTCTCTGAAGGAGTCACCCGTGAATTTTTCCATATTTTCCTTATCGTTGCAGGTCATAAGAGTTATTGCAATACAATGCGTGAGCTGTGACAGAAAGCCTATCATTTCATCGTGCTCATTCGGAGAGAGCACCGCGACGTTGGAAAAGCCCAGAAGCTTGCCCAGCTCCAGACAGGTGTTTACGGCATCGGGGGTATTTTTCTCGGTGGGAGTCACGATGTAGTTTGCTCCCACGAACATTTTTTCAGAGCTGTTTTCAACTCCCGAAACCTCACGACCTGCCATCGGGTGAGCTGCGATGAATTCCACGTCCTCACGGAGCATTGACTGAATCTCGTATACGATGCTTCCCTTGACACCTGTTACGTCGGTAATTAACGCACCGCTTTTGAGAAGGCTCTGATTATCTCTTATCCATTCTCTGAAAACGTGGGGGTAGAGGGCAAATATCACAAGGTCGGCTTCTCCTATGAGCCTTTTGTCAAGCTGCGTGCTGCCCTCGTCAATTATGCCTTTATCCAATGCGAAGTCAACGGAGACTTGGTCAAGGGTTATTGCGCTGACGTGAAAGCCGAAGCGCTTGAGAGCCTTTGCATAGCTGCCGCCTAAAAGTCCGAGACCTACTATCAGTATTTTTTTGCTTATATCAACTATCATATCAATTCTGCCTTCATTCCGAGTGTTTTAAGGTCATTGAAAAAAGAGGGATAGCTTTTATTTACGGCTTCGGCTCCCTCAAGCACTCCGCCCGTAACCGAGAGAATTACGGAAAAAGCCATAACTATTCTGTGGTCATTATGCCCCGAGAGGGGAGTGCCCGAATATTTCAGCGTCTGTACGGGTATGCTTACGGTGTTGTCACCCTCCGTGAGAGTGCCGCCCAGCTTCATAAGCTCCGTCTTTACAGCCGAAATCCGGTCGCTTTCCTTGTGTCTGAGTCTGTCCGTGCCCGTGAATACCGCACCGTTTTTAAGAGCGGCAAGGCAGAAAAGCACGGGGCCGAGATCAGGGCAGTCGGATATATCAAGAACGGGTGAGCCCTTTGAAAGAAGCTCAAAATATTCCTTATACACCTTATCGCCCTGCAGGCTGTTTTCCTTCAGATTGAGAAGCTTTATATCGGAGCCGAGATAATTGAAGGCATCGATAAAAGCCGCGTTTGAATAGTCACCCTCAATTTTGCCGCTGTAGGCGTGAAGCTCTGATTTTTTTACCTCTATTTTATATTCCTCGGAAAAGCGCACGTCGGCTCCGAAGGCACGAAGGGCATCTAAGGTCAGGTCAACGTAGGGTCTGCTTTCAAAGGGCGGGAGAATTTCTATACTGCTGTCCTCACCGAGAAAAACGAGGGCAAAAATAAGTCCCGTGATAAACTGACTGCTGATACTGCCGTCAACGGTGAGACTGCCGCCCGTAAGTCTGCCCTTTACCGTCAGAGAGTCCTTCTCCCGACGGAAAACGAAGCCGTTTTCTCTGCACAGCTCCTCGTAAACTCCGAGAGGACGGCTCAGGAGAAGCTCGCTTCCCCTGAAGGAAAGCTCCTTTCCCGTGCAAAGGGCAAGAGGGATGAAAAATCTGAGCGTGCTTCCGCTTTCAAGGCAGTCGGCTTCTCCCTTTACGTTTTTCATAAAGCCCTCGGGATTTATTCGGACGGTATCATTTTTTACTTCAATTTCAGCACCTAAGGCTTCAAGACAGCCGATAGTGGCTTTTATATCGTTGCTTAGCTCAATTCCCGTCAGAGTGCATTCGTGTCCCGAGAGTGCCGCGCCCATAAGAAATCTGTGCGCCATACTCTTTGACGGGGGTGCCGCCACGGTGCCCTGCAGTAAGCAGGGTGTAAATACAGCCTTCATATTATTTTCCCTCTGCCAAAAAATCTATAGCCTCAAGATAGCCGTCCGTTCCGTGTCCCGTTACGGTTTTTTTGCAGGCAAGGCGGACGTAGCTTATCTGTCGGAAGTCCTCGCGCTCGTCAAGCCTTGAAATATGCACCTCGACTGCGGGAATGCTGACGGCTTTAAGGGCATCAAGTATTGCAACGCTCGTATGGGTATATGCTCCGGGGTTTATTACAATGCCGTCAAAGCATCCGTAAGCCGCCTGAAGCTCGTCCACTATTGCGCCCTCGTGGTTTGACTGAAAAAGCTTTACCTCTATACCGCGCGCACGGCAGTAGTCTTCAATCTTCTTGACAAGGTCTGAATAGGTCTCTTTGCCGTAATGCTCGGGCTCTCTTATGCCCAGCATATTAAGATTCGGACCGTTAATTACAAGTATTTTCATTATAAAAATCCTCTTTTATCATTTCGGCAGCTTCCTCGGGAGAGCCGTCTGCCTTTATTTTTACGTCACAGCGTTTCGTGTATAAGGGATATCTTTCCTCATATCTTTTTTCAAGTGCGGCTCTGTCGCTTGAAAGAGGTCGGTCTGAGGTGGCTTGAATTTTACCGATATCACGGTCAATAAAGTAAATTCTGCCGTTTTCCCGAAGAAGCCTTACGTTTTCCTCGCGAAGTATCGCGCCGCCGCCCGTGGCAATAACGGCATTTTGTATCTTTGATACCTCTTTTATTATTCTTGCTTCAATTTCACGGAAGCCCTCTTCACCGACAGCGGAGAATATTTCGGGGATGGCTTTGCCCTCGGATTTTACTATTTCCTCATCCGTATCAATAAACCTTTTTCCCGTTCTTTCGGCAAGAAGTCTGCCTGCGGTGGTTTTTCCGCAGCCGGGCATTCCCGTCAGAACAATATTTTTTTTAACAAAGACAAGCTCGTTGTATACTCTTCCGATTTCAGCCGGGGCCACCCTTGTGCCCGTGAATTTTTCGGCTGCGTATGCCGCCTGCGCTACGAGCATATAAAGTCCGCCTGCCGCGGTAATTCCCTTCCCTTTCGCATCGCACACAAGCCGTGACGAAAGGGGATTGTATACTGCGTCAATGACAGCCTCAGCGCAGGGAAAATCGTTGATATCTATGGGGGCGGCACCGATTTCGGGGTACATTCCCACGGGGGTGGTGTTGATAATTATTTCGGCATCCCGATGCCCGGTGAGAGCCTCGTAGGTGATGCAGTCCTCTCTGCCGCCGCGGGAGGCTCTTATTACCTCACGGCAGTCCATACTCTTTGCCACGGCAAGAGCCGTCTTTGACGTGCCGCCGCTGCCGAGAATTACTACCTTTTTATCCTTTAAGGATATACCGTTTTTTGTTATAAGCGCGCTCATTCCCGAAAAATCCGTATTGTAGCCGCGAAGCGTGCCGCCGTCGTTTACTATTGTGTTTACCGCGCCAATGTTCAGGGCAGTCGGGCTCATAAAATCAAGATAGGGAATCACGGCTTCCTTGTAGGGAATCGTCACGTTTATTCCCTTGAAGTCCTTTTTTCTCATAAAGGCATCAAGCTCGTCGGGGGCAAGCTCCTTCAGCTCGTATTCATAGTCAAAAAGCCGCTCGTGAATATCCTTTGAAAAGCTGTGTCCCAGCTTTTTTGCTATACATCCGTATATCATAAATTTCCCAGCCAATCCGTTCCGTATCTTGTTATAAGCATATCTGCCGCCGTAAGTGCCGTCACCGCGTCAACTACTATTCTTGCGCGGTGGACTATGCAGGGGTCGTGTCTTCCGCGTGACAAAAGCACGGCATCGGTTTTGTTTTCAATATCCACGGTATTCTGCTCGGTGTCGATGGTGGGAGTGGGTCTTACTGCACATCGGAAAATCACGGGCATACCGTTTGTGATACCGCCGTTTATGCCGCCCGAATTATTGGTTTTTGTTTTTATTTCGCCCCCGTCCGAGAAAAAGGGGTCGTTTGCCTGCCTGCCCGTCATATCTGCAATAGCGAAGCCTGCACCGAATTCAATGCCCTTGACGGCAGGCACGGCAAAGAGTGCGTGGGCAAGCATTCCCTCAAGCGTATCAAACGTCGGCTCTCCAACGCCTGCGGGAAGTCCCGTTATAACGGTTTCAAGGATTCCGCCGACGCTGTCGCCTTCGTCCTTTGCCTTCATTATCCGAGCCTTCATTTGTTCTCCGGCTTCTTCGTCAAGCACGGCAAAGGCTTTGTCTGAGAGAGAGTCGATTTCTCCGTTTATATCAAGGGAAAAATCCCTGTCGGATATCCCTGCGCATTTTTTAATATGCGTTCCGATTTTTATGCCCTTTTTGCTGAGCGCGGGGAGAATTATACCCCCTGCCGCAACCAAAGCCGCGGTTATTCTGCCGCTGAAGTGGCCGCCGCCGCGGTAATCCTCAAAGCCGTGGTATTTGCAAGAGGCGGTAAAATCCGCGTGAGACGGACGCGCAAGCGTACGTGTGGCTGAATAGTCCGTGCTTCTTGTGTCGGTGTTGGGGATAAGTATTGTAACGGGCGTTCCCGTGGTTTTATTGTTGAACACACCGCTTACTATGGTGAATTCGTCGGCTTCTCTTCTTGCCGTTGAGATTTTTCCCTCGGGACGTCTGAGGGACAGAAGCTTATTTATAAAATCCGTATCAACGTCAAGCCCCGGAGTCACTCCGTCAAGCACGACACCTATTGCCGCGCCGTGGCTTTCTCCGAAGAGAGTTACCGTGAGGTTGTTTCCAAAGGTGTTTTTCATAATGTCAGTCCCTCTTTTATAAGGTTTTCGTATTCGGGGAAGGTGAGCCTTTGCATCTGCGCACTTCCGATTTCGTTTACGAGAATTACGGTTATGGTATCTCCCGAAGCCTTTTTATCAAGGCGGCATATATCAATAAGCTCGCTTACGGGAATGCTGAGGCTTGTGGGAAGATTTAGCTTTTTCAGCACGGGGAGAAGTCTTTTTCTTACGTCGGGGGCGCACATCGGGAGCATTCCTATTGCCACGCATTCTCCGTGAAGCAGGCCCTCAAGCTCGCCTGCGCTTTCTGCCGCGTGGGCAAGGGTGTGACCGAAATTGAGAATACGTCTGAGTCCCGTTTCCTTTTCATCCGCCTCGACCACGCTTTTTTTGATAAGCAGGGCGCGCTCGATTATAAGGTCGATATTGCTTGCAATATCCTCGTTTTCAAGCAGGCTGAAAAGCTCTCCGTCATTTGTGAGGGACATTTTCAGAGCCTCTGCCAGACCGTTTGATATCTGACGGGGCTCAAGGGTTTTTAAGGTGTCGGGGTCGATGATTACAGCCCTTGGGGGATAAAACGCACCGACGATGTTTTTGTAGCCCATAAAATCAATTGCCGTCTTTCCGCCGATGGAGGAGTCCACCTGAGAAAGCACCGTCGTGGGGATATTGTAAAAATCGATTCCTCTCATAAATGCGGATGCCGCAAAGCCGCTGAGGTCGCCCGTGACCCCTCCGCCTACCGCAACGACGCAGTCTGTACGGGTGAAGCCGTATTCAACCATACACCTCAGCAGACGTGTGAAGCTGTCTATATTCTTTGTTTTTTCGCCTGCCTCGTTTGTGACGATGAAGGGCTCCCTGCATTGTGCCGCCACGGCTCGGGAATACTCCTCGGGTACGCCTGAGTCTGTGACTATCAGCACCTTTCTGTCAAGGGACAGGTACTGTCCTGCTTTTTTCAAAGCACCTCTTTCAAGGTATATGTTATATGAACCGCCTTCGGTTTTTACGGGAATTATCATTTTTATACCGCCTGTCAGATATGGATTTCCTTTTCAAAGGAGCCTGCTATTTTAAGGTTTGAGCAGTAATTTTTAAGCTCTTCAAGCATAGATTTGCCCTTTTCGCTGTGAATGCTTCCCTCGCCCTCGGCATAGAAGAAATAATCCCATACAAGCTCCTTTGTGGGACGGCTTTTCAGAGCTTTAAGGTTAAAGCCGTGCTGTCCGATAACCGAAATTGCCTTTCCGAGGGAGCCTGCCGTATTGTTAACCGTGAAGAGCATAATGAATCTGTCGTCTGCAGGGGACGGATTTCTTTCGCTTCGGGAGAAAACGGCAAAGCGCGTGGTGTTTGCCGTGCTGTCGTTTATTCTTTCGGCAAGAATTTCAAGACCGAATTTCTCCGCCGCCTCTGCGCTTCCTATGGCGGCAACGCTCTTGTCACCGTTTTTTGCAACCGTTTCCGCCGCAAGTGCCGTGTTGACGGCATTTTCGGTGAGAATGCCGTGCTTTTCTATGAATGAAGCGCATTGTCCCAATGCCTGAGGATGGCTGACCGCTTTTTTTACGTCGGAAAGCACCGCGCCCTTTACTCCCAGAAGATTCTGAACCACCTGAGCCTCGTAAACACCGTTGATGTAAAGAGAGCCGAAGAAGGTGAGGTCCAGAACGCTTCCCACGTCACCGTTGAAGCTGTTTTCTATGGGAAGAATAACGCAGTCGCATTCGCCCTTTTCCACGGCACGGTAAGCCGAGGTGAAATCTCCGTAGGCAATACAGCGCGCATCGGGAAAAATGCGCCGTGCGGCAATATTTGCAAATGCACCCTCCGTGCCGCTGTAGGCAACGCGCATTCCTTCAAGAAGCCTGTGCTGCAGATCCTTTGAGATGCCGATGGTGCTTTTTAAGAAGCTGACGTAATAGGGACGGTATTCCTCGTTTTCTATCAGAGCGCAGTTTCGCTCCGTAATAAGGGCTTCTCTCAAAGGGTCGTCCACGGGTATGCCGTTTTTCTGCTTATACATAGCAATTTCCCTTGCCGCGTCCATCCGCATTTCAAAAAGGCGCGCCATTTCTTTGTCTGCCGTGTTGATTATTTCTCTGGCTTTCTGAAGCTCGTTCATAAAGGTCTCTCCCGTCCGAAATTAAAGCTTTTCTGCAATATCGTATATCAGCTGCTCGGTTTTTTCCCAGCCGAGGCAGGGGTCTGTAATGGATTTTCCGAAAACGTGCTCACCTATCTTCTGTGCGCCGTCCTCAAGATAGCTTTCTATCATAAGACCCTTTACAAGGTGCTTTATGTCGGGATTCTGATTACGGCTGTAAACGATATCCTTTGCAATACGTATCTGCTCAAGATATTTCTTTCCCGAGTTGTTATGATTAGTATCTATTATTACGGCAGGATTTGCAAGACCCGATTTCAGATAAACGTCGTTAAGCCTTACAAGGTCCTCGTAATGGTAGTTTGAGGTGCTTTTTCCCGTGTAGTCAATATAGCCTCTGAGAATTGCGTGGGCAAGGGGATTGCCGTCGCTTGTGACCTCCCAGCCTCTGTAAAGGAAGGTGTGTACCGATTGGGCGGCTGTAATGGCATTCATCATAACGCTGATATCACCGCCCGTGGGGTTCTTCATACCTACGGGAATATCTATTCCGCTTGCCGTGAGTCTGTGCTGCTGATTTTCAACGGAGCGTGCGCCTATTGCAACGTAAGACAGAATGTCCGAAAGATAGCGGTAATTTTCGGGATAGAGCATTTCGTCGGCACAGGTGAAGCCATAGTCCTTCAATGCCGCAAGATGCAGCTCACGGATTGCTACGATACCCTTATACATATCGGGCTTTGCATCGGGGTCGGGCTGATGAAGCATACCCTTATAGCCCTGTCCCGTGGTTCTCGGCTTGTTGGTATAAATTCGGGGAATAAGTATAATTTTATCCGAGACCTGCTCCTCGATACCCTTAAGTCGTGATATATATTCAAGCACGGGCTCTCTGTGGTCAGCCGAGCAAGGGCCTATTACAAGGATAAATTTGTCGGATTCTCCTTTGAATACGTCTGCTGTTTCTTTGTCGCGTCCTGCTTTTATCTGCACCATTTCCTCCGTTAAGGAATATTCTCTTTTTACGTCCTGGGGGATGGGGAGCTTTCTGTGGAAATTCATACTCATTTTACGTTACCTCTGCTTTCTTAACCTTTGATAAAACAAAAAATCCGCATTTGTAAATGCCCTCTGAAAGCACAACAAATACGGACCGTCCGTTATATTTCCATCCTGAAAATCAATTTTCGGATTTCTCACAAAACGGGCAGTCCTTATTAAAATAATAAAAGTAAAAGAAATTCTTGTTGTTCATTATTCCGGCTACCTCCTTCTTGTGAATTGTTGTGGTATAGTGTAGCACGCTAAAGTGATAAAGTCAAGAGCATTTTTGAAATTTTTTTGCAGTAAATTTCATAGGAAATGCTTGTGGTGAAATTCACTAAAAAATTTGGGATTATTTTTATATATATTTTTTATATATAAATTGAAATTTCGGTTTTCTTGTGCTAAAATCTATGATGTATAAGCATAATTCTATCTTTGTGCACCGTTTTTTCGGACGGGCGCAGGAAAAGGAGAGTACAAAAATATGAAAAAGACAACAATGACAACTAAGGTCTTATCGGTTTTTCTTACCGTTCTTATGTTGTTCACAACGATTTCGGTGGGAATCATCGTTCCCGAAGCCGATGCTGCGACAGCAGGTGAGACTATTACTGTCACCACCATCGCCCAGCTGAACAATGCTATCGGCAAGGCAAATACTGCCGGTGTCGATAAGATAACCACCATTAAGCTCGGCGGTAATATAAACTACAACGGTTCACTGGCAAGTTTTACGGAGCTTTCAACTGCTAACGTTGTGTTTGACTTCAACGGCTATTCACTTATTATGGACTATAAGGTTTCGGGTGAGTATGAAAGCTCGCAGCTTCATGTTCAGTTGCCTTCGGCAAATCAGGGAAATAAATATAACAATATTGACACTTTTACAAACGGTATGTTTATTATCCGTGCGGGCTCAACAATGCAGATAATTAATTCAAAGCCGGGCAATATCAGCATAATGCAGGTTTATACCGATTTTGCCGATACGAAAAAAAATAAGGACCTGGATCATCAGACTTCCTCATCACTCATTTACAGTGAAGGTACACTTATTATCGGTGACAGGAATACAAATTACAATGATTTTACTTTGTATGCTCACTCATCCTGTCGTAATACTAACGGTGATAACCCCAATCTTTATGGTAAAAAGAGTGCAACGGCTAACTGCTATACTGTAACGCTTAACAGTTCTTCCGCAATACTTAAGATGTATGGCGGTACTGTTCAGGCAACAGGTGTTGCAAGAGCAAGAAGAGGTACGTATGCTGACGTTCTTTGCTATGCTCTCAATGTAAATAATTGCTATTCAACGGAGATTTACGGAGGTTCAATAAATATCCCCAAGTGTCCTGTTGATAATAATAACGGTATTTCTCAGGCTTCCACTAAGGCTTCAGAAGGCGGTACTGCAAGACTTACCGCTATAAGAAGCAACTCACCTTATGTTTACATCTTTGATGTTGATTGTGCCGTTCAGACACAGACGGGCAGTGACTCATCCAATGCTGAGAATCAGTATACAAGCTGTATCTGGACTACGGCAGATGCCAATGCTCCTTATGTATACGGTGGTAATTACAGTTATTCTGCATATCGTGCAGGCGGTAACTCAACTGCAACAAACAACGGTTGGGTTGTAAGAGGTGCCTATAAGCTTGCCTCAAGCGGAACACTTGCTCCTTCTGCAATATCCGGCAGTAATTACGGTGAAACGGCTGTTGCTGCCGGAAATACCGGTTCAGGCTCCGTTGCAACCTATACCGTATTCATCGGTGACAACGGTGTTGTCAAGGACGGCTCAAATAACATAGTAAGGACCGATATGCCCGCAGAGAACGGTATTGATATGTTCTCATACGATACCTTCCGCCAGTATCTTTCTCAGTATAAAACGACTCTTGACGTTTACTGCGGTAATTCCGTAATTACAACGAACGGTGATGTAAACGGTGAGGTAGGCTCAACCAACTATCTGCTCAATGCATATAAGCAGGTGGGCTGGGCAGGCAAAACGCATCCCGGTGCCGGCTATGTCCTTGACTATTATACCCCCTCAAAGGCTGATATCACGGGCGGCGGCTCGCTGTTCCTTGCTCCTGTGTGGGAAGAGAATGAATACACGATTACCTACGACTGGAACGATGACGACAGCTCGGTAAAGGTAAGTAATACTACAGGCTGTCCTACGGTCTATAAGGTTACGTCCTCGGGTGCTCTCGGAACTCCCGTCCGTCCCGGCTACAGATTCGTTAACTGGACTCTTAAGGCTGTAAGCTACCGTGCAACCGATACCAAGCAAAGGGGCTGGGACACCGGTTCTACGTATCCTGCAGGCTTCCCTCTTGAAAACAGATACGGTGATATAGAGCTTGAGGCTAACTGGGAGCAGCTGACCTATGAGGCTACATTTGACCTTAACGGCGGTAACATCGGCGGCGATACCTCCGACAGAAAAGCTACCTTCCGCGTAACCGACCGACTGACGGTTCCCTCAAACGTTCAGAAGGATTATTATACTTTTGACGGAACCTTTACCGTTGATTACGTGCCCTACCCCTCAGAAAGCTCCTGGCAGAAGGGCACAAGCTATGAGTCAGGCACGACGATTGATACCGGAAATTACGGTAACGTAACCTTCAAGGCAGACTTCACCCCCGTTCAGTATACTGTAACCTACGATTCAAACGGCGGTACCTCGGTTGAGGACCCGACAGGTGCGGTATTTACTTATAATATTGAATCCACGCACACGCTTCCCTCAGTTACAAGACAGGGCTATAAGTTTGTCGGCTGGAAGCCCGAGCCGGCACAGGATTCAAACTGGGACACTACAGAAAACTACACTCCCGGTGAATCCTTTAAGGATATGCACGGCAACGTTACTCTTATTGCTCAGTGGGAAAGCTCAACCTACACTCTGAAGCTTGAGCTTGATGCTACCGAGAGCATCCCCGGCGGTATTACGGAATATAACTATGCCTATAACAAGACTCTTACTCTTAATAACCCCGTAAAGACAGGTTACGTTTTCACGGGCTGGAGGGTTGATTCCGCACCGGATGCAGGCACCAACTGGGTCGATGCCAACGGAGTAGGAGAATATAAAGAGGATATTGCTACCGGCAAGGTAACGATTCCTGCAAATAAGATAGGTGACGTAACTCTTGAGCCTATGTGGGAGGTTGATACCTACACCCTTTCCTTCAATGTAAACGGCGGTAACGGTGTTCCTTCCGAGGAATATGATATCGAGGACAGCATTACTCTTCCCGAAACCACCAAGAAGGGCTATACCTTCACGGGTTGGTCGGTATTCTCCAACGAAGGAAACTGGATAAAGGAAGTATATTATGCAGGCGAAGCCGTAACGGGAATGTACGGTGACGTAACCCTCGTTGCAAACTGGGATAAGACGAATTACGTTATTACTCTTAATGCAAACGGTGGTACGGTATCTCCCGAAGCTCTCAACTATAACTTTGAAAGCGAGGTTGCTCTTCCCGTTCCCTCACGTACAGGCTACAGCTTTGACGGCTGGCGTGTTTCGTACGTTGCAGACGGTGCATCCTGGGAAACGGATAAGGTTTATACAGACGCACTTCCTCAGGGACAGTACGGAAATATGACTCTTGAAGCAAAGTGGGTGCATACGCAATACACGATTCACTTCACGGGACAGGGTACACTTCCCTCTGACAGAAGCTATTACATTGATTCTCCCGCATTCAGCTTGATCGGTGCGGCAAACGCAGGCTACAGCTTTACCTATTGGACTGTAACCGCTCCCGCAGGCAACTGGGAAATCAACGAAAAAATTTATCCCGATACGGATATTACGGGTAAATACGGTAACGTAACGCTTAATGCAAACTACAAGGCTGTAGCCTACAGCATCATATATAAGGATATCGACGGAACCGAGACCTCTGAGACCTACGATATGACAGTCCCCGTTGAAATAAAGGATTATACAAAGGACGGCTATACCTTCTCAGGCTGGACGGTTGAATACGTAACTGCAGGCGAAGGCTCAGGCTGGCCCTCAGAAATAAAGGCAGGCACTTACGGAGCAGGTGAGAGATACGGAAGCGTAATTCTTACTCCCATCCTTACTGCCTCAGAGTATTCGATATCCTTCATCCCCGACGGCGGCACACCCCTTGCAAATCTTCCCTATACGGTTGAGTCAACGGATAATCTTCCCGTTCCCGAAAGAACAGGCTATGACTTTGCAGGCTGGAGGGTAACGGCTGCTGCAGGTAACTGGAATGACGGTGAAATCATAAGCGGCAATACTGCCGTTACGGGAAGATACGGCAACGTAATACTTACCGCACAGTGGACTCCCAAGGCTTATGCCATTACCTGGGTAACGGGAAGCGGTACGTATACTACCCAAGCGGATTATGACACGGTTCCCGATTACAGCACGGTTGATACAAGTAAGGCTCCCGATGCACAGTATACCTACACCTTTACGGGATGGTCTCCCGCTGTTACAACGGTAAAGGGTGAAGCAACCTATACCGCTCAGTACTCAAGGGTTGTAAACAACTATACGGTAACGTGGGTTTATGAAACGGATGAAAGCGGTACAGCAAAAACCGAATCAGCAGCTTATGCATACGGTACGCATCCCGTTTTCAATAACGGCATCAACCCCACAAAGACCTCATCAAGCGGCAAGTACTACAGATTTGTCGGCTGGTATGATGAAAACGGCAATCTTCTCGGAGCAGATACCTTTGTTACGGGCGACGTAACCTATACCGCAAGATATAATGAAATTGCAGCTCCCAGAACAGTAACCTGGATAATTGACGGAATAAGCTCAGAAACTATGTGGGCTGTCGGTGAGACACCCGAATACGTCGGCACTCCCATCAAGCCCGACGCAGACGGTATGAAGTACACCTTCAGCGGCTGGACTCCTGCAATAGTTGAGGTTCAGGCTAATACCGATTATACCTATACCGCACAGTTTACACAGACTCCTCAGACCTATACCGCACAGTTTGACCTTAACGGCGGCAGCTGCGGCAGCTCTACAGAGGTTACCTACAATAAGTCCTCCGGTCTTAATATGCCCGTTCCCGTAAAGGACGGCTACAGCTTCGCAGGCTGGCGAGTAACTGCAAACGGCGGTACCTGGACACAGACAGACCTTCTTACCTTCTCAAATTATACAGGCTTATGGGGTGACGTAAGCTTTATTGCAGAGTACACGGTAGCCGAATATATCATTAAGGTAGAGGCAGACGACGGTACGACACCCGAATATAAGTACACCATTGAAAGCACCGATACGCTTCCCGAGCTTGCAAAGGACGGCTACGTTCTTTCGGGCTGGATGATAGTTTCCGCAGACGGTAACTGGACGGCAGGCGATACCGTAGCTGCCGATAAGCCTCTTACGGGAATGTTCGGTAACGTAACGATTCATCCTATATGGACGGCAAGACTTTATAAGATAAGCTGGGTGAGCGGTGATATAACTCAGACAGCAGAATTCAGCTACGGTCAGACGGTGGTTGTTTATCCTCCCGTTGCAAAGGCAGGCTACACGGCACAGTGGGATAATACCGTTCCCGCAATTATGCCTGCTGAGGACCTTACCTTTACTGCAGTTTATACTCCCATTCAGTATTATCTCAGATTTAATTCAGCAGGCGGCAGCGCGGTTGAAAACTTCTACTATAACATTACTGCAAGCGGCGAGCTTCCCGTTCCCGCAAGAGAGGGTGCCTCCTTCATAGGCTGGAGAGTATCAGCATCAGACGGAAGCTGGATAAAGAACAAGGTATACGATGCCGACACCCTTCTTGCAGGACAGTACGGTAATGCAACCTTTACGGCAGTATGGGAAATTGAGATTCATACGGTTACCTGGGTTGCAGGTGACGTCACAAAGGTCACAAAGTGGTATCACGGTGCAATTCCCTCATACGACGGCGTTCCCTACAAGTCCGCTGATGATTATAATTCATACATCTTCTCAGGCTGGAACAAGGAGATAACGACCGTTACAGAGGACGTTGTTTACACCGCAATCTTTACCGAGATTGAAAGACTTTACACCGTAAAGTGGGTAGTTGACGGCTTTGTAAAGGAAGAAAAGCTCTATAAGTATAACGAGCTTCCCGTATATACGGGTCCCGCTCCCTCAAGAGCTTCAACAAGCGAATTTGATTTCACCTTTGCAGGCTGGTCCCCCGAAATGGATAAGGTAACGGCTGACATAACCTATATCGCTATGTTCGATACCATCACAAAGCTTCTGGGACTCAGAATTGACAAGTCGGCAGTATTCCTTAAAGCAGGTGAAGAGGCAGTTCTTTCCGCAATCATTTCTCCTGCAACCGCTACAAGCAAGGACGTTAACTGGATATCCGCTGACGAAAGCGTTGCAACCGTTGATATCAACGGTAAGGTAACGGCTGTCGGCTCGGGTGAGACACTTATCCGTGTTGAATCCAAGGACGGAAGGTTCAAGTCCTACTGCTTCGCAAGCGTATCTCCCGTTATTTCTCAGTACCTTGTTGTTTCAGCAGGCTACGTTTCAACAACACGTCTTCCCGGTGAAGCAATACAGCTGAATGCCCGCGTAATGCCCGAAAACACCACGGCTAAGAATATCGTATGGACTTCAAGCGATATTTCTGTTGCTAAGGTTGACTCAAACGGACTCGTTGTATTCGGTGAGGTTGCAGGTACTGCGATTATTACCGCATCCTGCGACGGCTACGCTTCAGGCTCCATTGAGGTTACCACAACGCTCAAAACAAGCGACCTTGAGGATTCCGCAAAGACCTACGTAATTATGTTCAATAAGTCCACGTCTGCTTATATCATCAACGGCGTAGCTTATGAATCCGTAACGGTATTCGTTAACGAGGGTGATACTCTTGAGTTCCTTCTTGCAGAGCCTCACTTCGTAACTCTTAACGGTATTCAGATGTCCCGTGATACGGACGGTGTGTTCAGAATCAAGAATATTAAGGATAACTACACCGTTATTTCCACGGAGCGTGCGGATACGGGATTCAGCGAGGATTTCGAGGAGAATAATGCAGGTAAGCCTTCATTCTTCGACAGACTCAAGGAGTTCTTCAGAAGTATCATTGAATTCTTCCGCAACCTCTTTGCGTAAGAAGGCACAAAGCAGCCTGTTTAACGCACAAATAAAATAAATGGTGTCTGCCACTTTTTTCCGTGGCAGATACCTCTTTTTTTGCTGCCTCGTCGAAAATACGTAGTGCTTTTTTTTCGCCGCCTTGCAGTACCCTCGTACAGCGGGCGGCGGCGAAAAAAATAAACAGACCACTTTCTGCCTTCTTACGGTGCGTAAGCAGGCACAAAGCAGCCTGTTTAACGCGTAAATAATTAAAAGGGCAGGTGCCACCTCGGCACTTGCCCCGAAAGTTTATATATTGTGCCCCGTCGCAAGCACCATACGCTTGATTTTCGGCACCCTCGCAGTACCCTCGTACGGCTATCGGGTGCCGAAAATCATAAACAGACCACTTTCTGCCTTCTTACGGTGTGTGCCCCGAGGGAACTGTCTGCTGAATCCGTTAAGTTAGTTTTTCCCGAACCAAGAGGTTTACCTTGCTGTATTTGACACTAAATGCCCACATTTCACGCATCTGCAACATTTTCTCTCTGAGAAAATGCACATCTGCATAAAATCTGAACATTTATTGTCAAATAAGGGAAGAAATCGGAGGGCGAAGGTCAGAAGTCGGAGGACGGAAGTCGGAAGTCGGAGAAAAAAGCAAATTCGGAACAATGATGCAAATTCGGAATTCGGAATTCGGAATTCGGAGAAAAAAGAAAATTCGGAACAATGAAGCAAATTCGGAGAAATATAACAGAGCGAAGCGGAACAAGGGCGTCAGCCCTTCCTTCATTTTGCATTTTATATCCCGTTCTGAGGGGTATATGATCTTTTTACGATATCGGAAGGAATTTCTTTATAAAGTAAAAAAAGAGCAGTAAAAACTGCTGTTTTTACTGCCCGTGGAATTGGGTTCTGCCGTATATATAAATAATGTATAGCCGATACTGTATATCAGATATCTAATATCAGATTGAATTAAGGAGAGTGCCGACGTTCTTTACGGCTTCGGTGATGCCGCCGACTATTTTCCCGAGCCCCTTGATTGTGCCCTTTCCGTTGAGTATAAGGCACAGACCCTCTGCCATTTCGGGGGTGAATACTCCCATACTCATAGAAATGAAGCAGCGGATGGGAATCTGCAGAGCCATAGCCGTCATCATTTTTTCCTGCGATACGTTGCCCTTGCTTAAAGCCTTGAAGGCACCGAGAAGCATATTGTTTATAATTCTGCCTGCCTTCGTATGTGCGGCATCCTCAAGGGAGCTGTTCAGCGTTATTTCCTCGCCGCCGATATCCCGATAGGGTATCGGATAGCCGAGAAGTGCTTCAAAATCTTTGTCGGATACATAGGTTACGTCTGCGCTGTAATAGCAGGGCAGAGAGTCTGAATAATCGGGAATCTGAACGTCCTTTTGGGTGGAATTGACCTTGAGTTCAGCACTCAGCAAAATATTGCGTGAGGAAGAGCCTACGAGAATATCGAAAACGCCCGTTTCAACGTGCCAGTCGCTGATATTTACGTTATAGTATGCGAAGGAGCGTTTGTCGAGGGTAAGCGTAACCGTCTTTTCCTCGCCCGGCTCAAGAAATACCTTCTTAAAGCCTTTAAGCTCCTTTTCGGGACGGAAAATTGTGCTTTCACGGTCCTTTACGTAAAGCTGTGCAATTTCCGCACCTGCCACAGAGCCTGTATTTTTAATCTTGAACGTAGCGGTGACTGTGTCCGTATCCTTGACGGTTTTCCTTGAAAGCTTTAAATCGGAATAGGTAAATTCCGTATATGAAAGACCGTAGCCGAAGGGGAAAAGCACCTCTTTGCTTGCCGTATCGTAGTATCTGTAGCCTACGTAAATGCTCTCGCGGTATTCCACGGATTTTCTTGAGCCGGGGAAATTGAAGCAGCAGGGGGTGTCCTCAAGCTGTATCGGGAAGGTTTCCGCAAGCTTGCCCGAGGGGTTTTTCTCTCCGAAAAGAAGGCTTATTGCCGCCGCGGCACCTGCTTCACCGCCGAGATATCCGTTCAGCACTGCCTTGGGAGCTGAAAGCCAGGGCATTTCCACGGGAGAGCCGCCCGAAAGCACCACAACCGTACGGGGATTTGCTCTTGCAACGGCACTTATAAGGGCAATATGGCTTTTGGGGATTGAAAGATGCTCTCTGTCGAAGCCCTCTGATTCAAAGTCCTCTGTAAGTCCGCAGAATATAACTGCTGTGTCACAGCACCTTGCGGTTGTAACGGCTTCGGCAATAAGCGCGGAATCTGTCACGTCGCAGGACTTGTCATATCCTCTTGCATAGAGGAATTTTAATCCCTTTCCGAGCATTACCGAGAATGCGCTGTCGATATTCTTCGTATTTATCTGCGATGAGCCTGCACCCTGATAACGGGGGGATTTTGCCATTTCTCCTATCAATGCCACGGTACCGTTTTTATCAAGGGGCAGAAGGTTATCATCATTTTTGAGAAGCACCATTGAATTTTCGGCAATTTCCTTTGCAAGCGCGTGGTGCTCATCCTTATCGTAGGTGTAGCTGCCGAGAGCTTCCTGCGATTTCATAATAAGCTCAATTATTTCGTCAACTCTCTCGTCAAGTGCTTCTTCGGAAAGCTCACCGTTTTCCACTGCTTCGAGAAGTCTTTTTGCGGCAAGGCCGTTTGAGGAGGGCATTTCAAGGTTTTGTCCTGCGGCAATACCCTTTTCAATCTCGTTTTCTGCGCCCCAGTCGGTGACAACAACACCGTCAAAGCCCCATTCCTTGCGCAGCACCTGACCTAAAAGCCATTCGTTCTCTGCGCAGTAGGTGCCCAGCAGCTTATTGTAGGCATTCATAACCGTCCACGGCTTGCCTTCCTTTACAGCTGTTTCAAAGGCTGCAAGATATATCTCTCTGAGCGTTCTTTCGTCGGCAACGGTATCAACGGTCATTCTTCTCGTTTCCTGATTGTTTGCGGCAAAGTGCTTGAGAGAGGTGCCGATACCCTTTGACTGCACGCCCTTTATAAATGCGGCGGCAATCTTGCCTGCAAGGTAGGGGTCCTCTGAGAAGTATTCAAAATTACGTCCGCAAAGGGGGGAACGCTTAATATTGTTGCCGGGGCCCAGAAGCACGGAAACTTTTTCCGCTTTGCATTCGTCACCGAGTGCCTCGCCCATTCTGTAAACAAGCTCCTCATCCCAGGATGCGGCTGTAAGAGATGCCGTAGGGAAGCATACTGCAGGGACGGAGCCCATAATATCCGATTTATCCTTTTTATCGGGGTGCTTTCTCAGACCGTGAGGGCCGTCTGAAACCATTATGGGATTAAGGCCGAGTCTGGGCACACCGTTTAAGTGCCAGAAATCAAGTCCCGAGCAAAGACGGGTCTTTTCTTCAAGCGTCATCTGTGACAGTAATTCTTTATGTTTCATAATCTCTCCTATAAGTATAAGCGGATATAAATTGCGGTTTAGATTATATTTTTATATGCCATTTCCATAGTCTTTGTAAGAGCAACGGCATCGTCGATTCCGAAGAGAGGCTCGCCCTCACCCTTCAGGGAATTGCAGAAGGACTCAATTGCGGATTCGCTGCCTTTTCCGAGAGCGGGGAACATCCAGCCGTCGCCTACGTTGTAGCACAGCTTGTCGAATACTCCGCCTGCAAGTATTGTTCCCTTTGTGCCTGCAATTTCAAGCTCGAAGGGATTTCTGCCCGTAACGAAGCCCGTTTCGCTTACACCTATAGCACCGTTTTTGTAGCTGAATACGCTGACGCAGTTGTCCTCAACGGACTGACACATACAGTTTGTGAAGACGCTTGTGCATTTTTCGGGCTCACCCATAAGCCAGTTGAGAAGATACATTCCGTGTGCGCCGAGGTCCATCATAGCACCGCCGCAGGTGGGAACGGGGTCAAGGAAGGAGGCGGGCAGCCAGCCGCGGCTTACGCCGTCGTGGGCGTTACGCATTCTCATATAGGTAACCTGACCTATAAGCTCCCTTCCGAGAGCTTCCTTTATCCACAGAAAATCGGAGCGTGTTCTCCAGGGGAAGGATATGCAGAATTTTATTCCTGCCTTTTCTACGGCTTCCTTTACCTCAAGCGCATCCTCGTAAGAGGCGGTGAGCACCTTTTCCGTAAAGATGTGCTTGCCGGCATTTGCGGCTTTAATAAGCACTTCCTTGTGGATATTCGTCTGTGCGCATACCATAACGGCATCGAAGTCCATAGCAAGGAACTTGTCAAGGTCGGTAGTATAGGCACAGCCCAGCTCCTCGCCCTTTGCCTTTGCGCATTCGGCATCGGGATCCCACATAGCGGTAAGCTGAACGTCACCGCAGCCTCTGAATTCTCTTACATAGCCGCCGAAATGAACGTGCCATGCACCTGCAAGACCTAATTTAATCATAACAATTCTCCTTTATTCCTCGGTGCCGAGAATAGCTGATGCCGAATCGGTATCAATAGCCTCTACACCTTTTAATTTTTTTGCAATAATAGTGTTTCTCTTCTGTGCCTCGTCAATGCTTGCAGATGCCTCGTCAAGCTTTCTTTTTGCCTTATCGAGATTAATACCGAATTTATCGTACTGAAGCCGTGCGGCGGCAAGAAGATCCATAACCTCGTTTGCCTTGCGGTTGAGAGCCACCGTTCTGAAGCCCATAGCAAGGGAAGAAAGAAGTGCCGTGACCGTAGACGGCCCTGCAAGAAGCACTCCGTACTCATCGTGAAGTCGGTCTGCAATATTTTCCTTTGAGGAGACAGCCTCTGCATAAAGAGAGTCCGTCGCCAGATACATTACCGCAAAGGGAGTGGTGTAGGGGGGACAGATGTACTTGGAAACAGCCTTGCCCTCTGCTAAAATACGTGCTTCAAGAGCCTTTCTTGCCGTCCTTACACCCTCTGCGTCACCCTCGTCGGCGGCATCGCATAGCCTGAGATAATCCTCCATAGGGAATTTTGAGTCAATGGGAAGATAGGTGGTTTTGTCGGAATCTGAATCCGGAATCGTTACTGCAAATTCAACCACGTCTCTTTTTTCATCGGGACGGTAGTTTTTTACGTACATTCCGGGAATTATCTTGTCAAGTATGCCCTCAAGCTGAGCCTCTGCCCAGTTGCCTCGGGTTTTTACGTTGGTGAATATTCTGTTGAGAGAGCTGACCCCTGCACCGAGCTCCTTCATTTCACCGAGAGATTTGTATACGTTTGAAAGCTGCTCGGAGACGGACTTAAAGGAGGAATCAAGCCTGCTTGCAAGGGTTGTGGTGAGCTTTTCGTCAACGGTAAGGCGCATCTGCTCAAGCTTTTGCTCGTTTGAAAGCTGCAGCTTTTCAACTGCGGCAGTAACAGCCTCGGTCTGTCTTCGTCCCGTAAGGTCAAGCCTTTCGCGCATATCGGAAAGAGCTGTGACGGTTTTCAGCTGTCCCTCGTGATTTTTCTCGGAAAGAGTGTCTATCCTCTTGTTCATTTCGCTCATATTCTCCGAAACTGCCGTTCTGAGGCTTTCGTTTGATGCGGCTGTGTCGCGTCTCAGAGCATTGAAGCCCTCGCTTGTGAGCTTTCTGAGATTTTCGATTTTTTCATCGGTAAGCAAGGAGACCTCGCCCTTGCCCGTAAAAAGCTTTACGGTGATTATTAAAAGCAGTACCGCTGAGACGGCGGAAAGAATAAGTATTGCAACGTCCATATTTTTGCTCCGTGATTTAAGGTTTACATAATTGTATCATAATATAATTGAAAAATAAAGAATAATATATATAAAAACTTGAATTAGTTATGGAAATGAAAAAAGAAATCTGCTACAATAAACGGGTAAAAGAAATAAAGGATGACGGCTATTGAAAAGAATACTCTCTTTTTTTATGTGTATATTAATAATTACCGCCGCCCTCGGCGGATGCTCCTCGGATGAGCCCGTGGTTCTGTTTTTTGCCACGGATAAAAAGGCAGGCTCCTTTGACCCGCAGATAGTGTCGGATACTACCGCATCATTGGTGGTCAGAAACTGCTTCGAGGGACTTTTAAGAAAGGACGAAAACGGTGATATCATCAACGGTGTTGCAAGGGATTGGAGTGTGTCCCCCGACGGACTCACCTATACCTTTTATCTCAGAGAGGACGCCGTGTGGCATCTTACGAGCAACGCCGAAAAGCAGCTTGAAGGAAAGCTTCCCGAGGATTTCGACCTTTCGGTTACGGCTTACGATTTCCGCTTTGCTCTGAGAAGAGCCTGTGACCCTGCTACGGGTGCTCACGGAGCATATATGCTCTATAACATAGAAAACGCACCCGAAATTGCAAAGGGTGAGACTCCTTCCTCACAGCTCGGTGTATACGTAAAGGATAAATATACCCTTGAAATAAAGCTTTCTCAGCCTCAGAGCAATTTCCCCGAAGTGCTGACACAGCCCGTTTGTATGCCCTGTAACGAGACGTTTTTTGAAGCCTGCTCGGGAAGATACGGCACGCTTATTGCATTTTCTTTGTCAAACGGACCCTTTTATCTGTCAAGATTTGACGACGAATCTTACAGAATCAACAAGTCGCCCGATTACGCGGGGGACTCGGTTGCCGTGCCCGATTACGTATGGCTTTACGTTGTAAAGGATACGGACAGGCTTATTGAGATACTTGAAACCGACGATTATTCGGGAGCCGTTATCTCCGAGCAGGTATATAAACAGCTCACCGTAAATAAGAATATGACGGTTACAGAGAATCCGAATACCGTCAGAGGCTTTATAATGAATCTTTCCGATACGGTTACGGGAGAGGTCAACATAAGAAAGGCACTTGCGGCGGCTACCGACACCGAGACGGTTGCCGAAAATCTCGGCGGAGTGTATACAGCAAGCCTTATTCCGCCGTCGTGCTCGCCCGAGGGAGCCGTTTCCCACCCGGAGCCCTACAGCGAGGAAAAGGCTGAGATTTATCTTAACAGCGGACTTGGAAATCTTGAAACGGACAGCGTTGACATTTCCGTGCTGTGTGAGCCTCAGTATGAATCGGCTGTCAGAAGAGTTATGCAGGAATGGCAGAGAATTCTCGGAATCAGAGTGAATTTCAGCGTAAAGACCGCTACGGCCTCAGATGTGAGAGCAGCCGTTGAGAATAAGGATTATCAGATAGCCCTTTATACGCTCAGCTCCGGCTCGGACAGTCCCTACGGCTTCTTCGGCTCCTTTACGAGCGGCTCTCCCTATAATCTGACGAGCTTTGACGGCGCAGGAATGCAGGAGCTTATAGCCAAGCTTCATTCGGGGGACGAAAGGGATTTTCTGTCGGTATTTTCTTCCGTTGAAAGCAAGCTTTCGGGCGCGTCTCTGTTTATTCCCGTATGCACGGAAAGCTCTTATTTCGTATGCACGAAAAACGTCCGCGGAGTTTTGTATTTCTCCTCGGCAGACAATATGTATTTCCATAAGGCAACAAACGTTAAATAATTGAAAGGCAGGATAAAATATGTCAGTTTTCAGACCCTTTAAGGCAGTAAGACCGAAAAAGGAATATGCCCCGAAGGTTGCGGCTCTTCCTTACGACGTAATGAACTCCGAGGAGGCAAGACAGAAGGTTGAGGGCAATCCCTATTCCTTTATTCACGTTGACAAGGCAGAGGTTGACCTGCCCCCCGATACCTATCTCTACAGCGACGAGGTGTATAAAAAGGCGGCGGAGAATCTTGAAGGGCTTACCGCAGACGGCATTTGCTTCAAGGAAGAAAGGCCCTGCTTTTATATATACAGGCAGATAATGGGAGAGGTATGTCAGACGGGTCTTGTGGGTGCGGCAAGCGTTGACGATTATATAAATAACGTGATAAAAAAGCACGAATTTACGAGAGCCGACAAGGAAGAGGACAGAATCCGCCACGTTGATGCCTGCGATGCAAATACGGGACCTATATTCCTTGCATATAAAAGCCGCAGGGAAATTGATGAAATTATAGAAAGGTACACCTGTCTTGCTCCCGAATACGATTTTGTATCCGAGGGTGACGTGAGAAACACCTGCTGGGTGATATCAGATGAAGCAGACTGCGAAACGCTGGGACGTGCCTTCGGCGAGGTTGAAGCTCTTTATATCGCCGACGGACACCACAGAGCCGCCTCTGCCGTGAAGGTGGGACTCAGAAGAAGGGAAGAAAACCCCGGCTTTACGGGTGAAGAGGAATTCAACTTCTTTCTTGCAGTTGCCTTCAGAGCGGAGGAGCTGAAGATTATGGATTATAACCGACTGCTCAGGGATAAAAACGGATATACGGCAGAGCAGCTGCTTGTAAAACTGGGTGAAATCTTCGTTGTTGAGAAGGAGGACGGTGCCGTACGTCCCGATGCAAGACACCGCTTCGGCTTTTTCTGTGACGGTAATTGGTACCGCCTTACGCTGAAGGACGGACTTTGCGACGAGAGCGACGCTCTTGACAGTCTTGACGTTTCCGTTTTGCAGAAATACGTAATTTCGGGAATTTTCGGAATTGACGACCCGAGAACGGACAAGAGAATCGACTTCGTAGGCGGTATAAGAGGTCTTGCAGAGCTTGAAAAAAGATGCTCCGAGGATATGGAGCTTGCATTTTCAATGTACCCCACGTCCCTCGGCGAGCTTATGAGTATTGCGGATTCGGGCAGGGTAATGCCCCCCAAATCCACGTGGTTTGAGCCTAAGCTTCTCAGCGGTCTGTTTATTCACGAGTTGAAATAAGGCGTAATTTATCACGGCAGTAAAAAAAGTTTAAAAAAGACTTGCAATTTGTTTTATTATCTGTTATTATTTACGGTGCTGATTTAGATATTAGGGATTTGCCCTAAAAATAAAAGGGAGGTGCGCTCTATGGCAAAATGTGATTTTTGCGGTAAGGACGTTAAATTCGGTATTCAGGTATCTCACTCACACAGAAGATCCAACAGAACCTGGAAGCCCAACGTAAAGAGAGTTAAGGCTATCGTTAACGGCTCTCCTTGCAGAGTATATGCTTGCACACGTTGCATGCGTTCCGGTAAGGTTGAAAGAGCTGTATAATTTTACTAATAAGGTAAAGAACGAAAAAGAGGCTGATTTCTTAGGAAGTCAGCCTTTAGTCTTTTTTTGTTTTACAGGAAATTCCTTCCGATACCGTAAAAAGATTTTTGTGCTGTAAAAAATACAATATTCTCCGAATAAGCCTTCCGCGGGAGGAGCATTATAATGATTTGAACAGCCTTATTATTAAAATATTAAAAAAAGTATTTATATTTTTATTTTTATATGTTATGATATAGAATGTAAAATTGTGTCAGGAGAATAGATTATGTTTGTTGATTCTGCGAAAATAAAAATAAAGGCGGGTAACGGCGGTAACGGTGCCGTTGCCTTCCACAGAGAAAAATACGTAGCCTCGGGCGGTCCCGACGGCGGTGACGGCGGAAAGGGCGGCGACATTATATTCGTTGCCGACGACCATCTTGCAACCCTTGCAGATTTTCGCTACAAGAGAAAATATACTGCCGAAAACGGTGCAAACGGTGAGGGCGGCAACAGAAGCGGCAAAAGCGGAAAGAGCCTTACCATACGTGTTCCCAGAGGCACCGTTATCAAAGAGGCGCAAAGCGGTGCCGTGCTTGCGGATATGTGGAGTGACGAGCCGTTTATCTGCGCGAAGGGCGGAAGAGGCGGCTGGGGTAATCAGCATTTTGCCACACCCACCCGTCAGGCTCCCCGATTTGCCCGTGACGGCTATCCCGGAGAGGAATGGGAAATTGTGCTTGAATTAAAGCTCCTTGCGGACGTTGGACTTTTAGGCTTTCCCAACGTCGGCAAATCCACGCTCATTTCCGTTGTCAGCGAGGCTAAGCCCGTTATTGCAAACTACCACTTCACCACGCTGACACCCGTTTTAGGCGTTGTCAGAATGGGTCCCGAAAGCTCCTTCGTTATGGCTGATATTCCCGGTCTTATTGAGGGTGCGGGCGAGGGAGTAGGCCTCGGTCACAGATTCCTGCGCCACGTTGAAAGATGCCGTATGCTCGTTCACATCGTTGACGTTGCCGGCAGCGAGGGCAGAGACCCCATAGAGGATTTCAAAATAATAAACAAGGAGCTTGAGGTATTCAATCCCGAGCTTACCAAGTGTCCGCAGATAGTTGCGGCAAACAAGGTTGACCTTGCAACCGACGAGCAGTTAGCCGCCTTCCGTAAATTCATTGAGGAGCAGGGACTGCAGTATTTTGAGATAATCGCACCCATTCAGGAGGGTACGACGGAGCTTATAAACGCGGTTGCCGCAAAGCTTAACGAGCTTCCCCCCATCAAGCGCTTTGAGGCGGAGGGTATTCCTCTTGAAATTCTCGAAAGGAAGAAGGATACGGGCTTCAAGATTACCGAAATGGGCGGAGATTATTACGTCCAGGCGGAGTGGCTTCTTAAAATACTCAACAAGATAGATATGGACGACTACGAATCCCTACAGTACCTTCAGAGGGTGCTTGAAAGCTCGGGCATTTTTGAGGAGCTTCGCAACCGCGGTATCGTTGAGGGTGATACCGTAATAATCTATGATCTGGAGTTCCAATATGTACCCTGATATTACGAATTACGGGGAGCTTTTCCCCGACGTCGATTATAAGAATATGAGTGCCTTGTCCCTTGCCTTTATGGGGGACGCGGTATATGAGCTTGTTATAAGACAGTATATTCTCTCCAAGGGTGATGCAAGGGTCAAGGCTCTTCACAACACCTGCGTGGGACTTGTGAATGCCGACAGACAGGCTCAGCTTGCGGATTTTCTTCTGCCTCTTTTAAGAGAGGACGAGACGGCTGTTTTCAAGCGCGGAAGAAACGCACACGCAGGACACACGCCTAAGAACAAGTCGGAGGCGGTATACCATAAATCCACGGGCTTTGAGGCATTGATAGGCTATCTTTTTCTGAAAAAGGATTATGAAAGGCTTTTTGAGCTGTTTAACCTGATTTTGTCACGGGGTGATGATAATGAGTAAAAAAAATACGGGCTCAGTCAGATATAAAAGGGTATTTTCCGTTTTATCCCAGTATCTGCTTTGTATTCTCGGCGCCTTTATGTACTCCTCGGCGGTATCGCTGTTTGTGACGCCCCTTAAATTCGCGGCAGGCGGTGTAACGGGTCTCGGTATTCTCGTAAATCACCTTGTACCCTTTATCTCCACGGGTCTTTTCGTGTTTATTGCAAACGTTCCGCTGTTTCTTATTTCCTGGAAAAAATTCGGCTTCCGCTTTATTGCGCGCACGGTGTTTGCCACGGCCTTGGTGTCCGTATTCATTGACCTTACGGCATATATGGGTGAGAAATACGGCTGGTTCTTTACGGGGGATGAAAAGCTTGTGGGTGCCATTTTCGGCGGTGTTATTGCAGGCGCGGGGCTGGGAATCGTCTTTCTCGGCGGTGCAACCACGGGCGGTCTTGATATACTTGCAAGGCTTCTCAAGCTGAAGTTTCCGCATTTCTCGGTGGGACGGCTTATTCTTATCTGCGATTTCGTGGTGGTGCTGCTCACGGGTATAGTATATAAAAGTGTTGAAAGCATACTTTATTCGGTTATTATAATATTCTTGTCCTCTCTCTCCGTTGACTATATAGTAGCAGGCAGAAGCCACTCAAAGCTGCTGTTTATTATGACGGATTCCTATGAAGAGGTGACTCGGGATATTATTTCCGTCTGCGGCAGAGGCGTTTCCGTGATTCCCGCAAAGGGCGGCTACACGGGTAACGATAAGAAGCTTCTTCTGTGCGTTGTAAGAGCCCATGAGGTCGCAAGCGTCAGAAGCGTGGTTGCAAAATACGACGAAAATCCGTTTATAATAATCGCGGATTCAAGCGAGGTATTGGGACAAGGCTTCAAATCTCATAACGATACGTTATGAGATTTGGAAGTAATAGTGAATAGTGAATGGTGAAAATTCGGAATTCGTAAAAAACAAAAGACTCTTCACGAAAACTTGGGGGATAGCATATTTAAGTCCGGTTAATAGTGCTTCGCACTTTAAGAACCCCCGGCGAGGGTTCTTAAAAATCTCCTGCGCTTTAAGAAGGAAAAAGCATTTCGCACTCTGCGGAGTGCGACAAGAGGCTCTGCCTCTTGACACCGTGAGCTTTTGAAAAAGCTCAACCAAAACTTTTAATAGGCACTCCCGTGCCCATTTCATCCCCCAAGTTTCCGTGAAGAACCTTATTAAAAGGTAATAAAAAAGGGGAGCAGAGCGATCTGTTCCCTTTTTGTGTCGGAATTTGTAATCCGTTACTTATAATTTGATTTATTTATAAAAATCGTGCTCCTCAAGGTATTTGAGCTCTCTTTCTCTGTCGTTCTTAGAGCGTGCCTTTACGTAGGCTCTGACTTCCTTGCGGTTTTTGCCTATAATACCGTTTCTCTGGAAGGATACCCAGAACATTCCGACTACGCTTCCGGCACCTGCTAATATCATATCTATCATTGTATCCACAAGTCCGTCCTCTCCTACGATGGGGGAGACCTGAAGGGTATAGCCGTAAAGACGGTCCATTGTGAATTCGTAAAATTCCCAGCCTACAAGAATAAAGCAGGAGAAGCAAAGAGCAAAAAAGGAAGCGAGTCCGGGACTTAAATGCCTTGAGCGTCCCTGAAAGGCAACCGCGAAATCATAAGCAAAGTATGAAGCCACGACTCCTGAAATAAAGTGCTCTATAATATCAACGTACTGAAAATTCGTTTTAGTATTGAGTACGTAGCCGATAACCACGCCGAAGCAGATAAACAGGTTAAGCATAGTCTGCGACTGATAGGTAACTCTCGTTATGAAGGATTTTCCTCCGAAGAGCTGGAACATATCCCAAAGATGCGTAAAGGCTATTGCAAAAAGTCCCATAAGGAACTGAGTTACGGAATCGTGAAGAAGTCCCCATATTCCGAAGGTTATAAGAGAAGCACGTACTGCCCACCAGATAATCTGATGATACATCGGTATGGGAGTGATTTTATTGAGCTTTTTTTTCATTTGACACCGATCACTTTCGTAAAAATTAAGGTTGCCGTACTATTTTATTGAAAAAAAAGCAAAAAAACATATAAAGGTAATATTTATACCTGAAAATGTAAAAATTGATTACCGCTTCAGACTGTTGCGGTCACAGAACACACCGTTTTCAAAGCCCTGTATGCTTTTGTCAGTTTCTGCGGAGTCGATTCTCTGTCTTGCCCATACGCAGTATTCGGGATTTTTTTCAACGGATAAAAAATGCCTTCCCAGCTTCTTTGCGGTAACCGCTGTTGAGCCCGAGCCTCCGAAGGGGTCAAAAACAAGGTCGTTTTCCTCAGAGGAGGCGAGTATCAGCTTTGCAAGGAGCTTTTCTGGCTTCTGCGTGGGGTGTGCCGTGTTTTCCTTCATAGACCAGAAGGGGACTGTGATATCATCCCAGAAGTTTGAAGGACAGGTCATTCTGAAATTTCCGCCCTCAGTTTTCTGCCAGTCCTTTGGCTTGCCGTTTTCTCTGTAGGGTGCAATAACTCTTTTTTTGATTTTAACGGCATCAAGATTAAAGGTATATTTGTCGGATACGGTGCAGAACCATATATCCTCCATTGAGTTTTTCCAGTTTTTTGCCGCACCTCTGCCTTTTTCTCTCTGCCAGGTTATGCGGTTGCGTACGGTGAATAATTCCGAAAGAACCTTGCCGATAATAAGGCTTGACTGCCAGTCACAGCATACGTAAATACTGCCGTCGGCACTCAGAAGCCGTTTTGCCTGCTCAAGCCAGTCCCTTGTGAATTTTTCGTATTCGTCAGCCCTTTTCTTTGTAAATACCTCTCCGCCGTAATCCTTTCTGAGGTTGTAGGGGGGATCGGCTATTATAAGTCGCGTGCATTCCGAAGGAAAGCATTTTACGGCAGAAAAGAAATCTGCATTATAAAACTTATCGCGTATTTCATCAGCCGTCTTTTCTTTTCCGTCGAAAAAGCATTCCTCAAGCAGCTGCCTTCCCGCGTCCAGAGAGGTGTTTATGGTTTTGTTTCTTGATGAACTCATTTTTATTGTCCTTTTATTTCGTTAATAAATGCATAATAACATAAATTCTTCCGTCCGTAAAGGTTTGAGGCTTGAAAAAGGATAAAGTTTTTTATATAATGTATATATCTGAGCCTGAAGGACGGAGGTGACGGCTATGGCAGGCACTTCAAGCTGTGATTATTGTATGAACTACGAATACGATGAAGAATTTGATTGCTACAGATGCTCTGTTGAGCTTGATATGGACGAAGCAGAAAGATTTATGACCTATACCGTCAGAGGCTGTCCCTATTATAAGCCGGGCGATGAATACACAATTGTCAAAAAGCAGAACTGATAAAGAGGATTGATTATATGAAAACGGATATAGTAATAGTCGGTGCGGGTCCCTCGGGTATTTTTACCGCTTTGGAGCTGATAAGACGCGGCAGTAAGAAAAAAATCGTTATCGTGGAAAAGGGAAAAGCCATTGAAAACAGACATTGTCCCAAGACGAAAACGAAACAATGCGTAAGTTGTAAGCCTAATTGCCATATTACCACGGGCTTTTCAGGTGCGGGAGCGTTTTCTGACGGAAAGCTGTCGCTGAGCTATGAGGTAGGCGGTGACCTTCCCTCGCTTATCGGTGAGATGTATGCTCAGGAGCTTATAAATTATACCGATTCCATATATCTTGAATTCGGTGCAGACAGCCATATTGAGGGAATAAATGCCTCCGAAGAGGTTAAGGAAATAAGAAAAAGAGCAATTCAGGCAGGACTGAAGCTCGTTGACTGTCCCATAAGACATCTTGGCACGGAAAAGGCACAGGAGCTTTACTATGCCATTGAGCAGTATCTTCTTAATAACGGTGTTGAGATATTCTTTGACACAGAGTGCCTTAGCATAATTCTTGACAAGGAAAACGGAGTCTGCAAGGGTATCGTTACGTCGGGCAAGGGTGTTCCCGAGGAGATATTTGCCGAGCATACCGTTATTGCTACGGGAAGACGCGGTGCGGACTGGCTTGAAAAGCTCTGCTCAGAGTATAATATTGCCCATCAGCCGGGCACGGTTGACATCGGCGTCAGAGTTGAGGTCAGAAACGAGGTTATGGAAACCGTCAATAAGGCCTTGTATGAATCAAAGCTTATCGGATATCCGCGTCCCTTCAAAAATAAGGTACGTACCTTCTGCCAGAATCCCGGCGGCTTCGTAAGTCAGGAAAACTACGATAATAACCTTGCCGTTGTAAACGGACATTCATATAAGGAGCTGAAATCCGACAATACGAATCTTGCGATTTTATGCTCACATAATTTCAGCACACCCTTCAATCAGCCTATCGAATACGCCCGTATGGTGGGAGAACTGACGAATATGCTGGCAAACGGACATATTCTCGTTCAGCGCTTCGGAGATATTCTCGACGGAAAGCGTACCTGGGCCAAGGAGCTTATGCAGTCCAATCTCAAGCCTTCTCTGCCCGATGCCGTTGCGGGAGACATAACCGCCGCTATGCCGTACAGAGCTATGACCAATATCATAAACTTTATTCAGGCTATGGATCACGTTGTTCCCGGCTTTGCCTCCTACGAGACGCTTCTTTATTCTCCCGAGCTTAAATTCTATTCCAACAGAATAAAGATGGATGAAAGATTCAATACCAACGTTAGGGGACTTCATTGTCTCGGAGATTCCTCCGGCTGGACAAGAGGTCTTATGATGGCATCTGTAATGGGCGTTCTGATGGGAAGATACGTATTCGAAGAGGAAAATTAAAAAATAAAATAAAAATTTCAAAAAAATGCTTGACAAACGGAATCTCGTCTGCTATACTCTTATCTGCACTTGAGAGATGTTTCTTTCAGTCAGTCGGTGTCTATAACATTGAGGTCCCACCCGTTCCCATCCCGAACACGGTAGTTAAGCTCAATCGTGCCGAAAATACTTGGCGGGCAGCCGCCCGGGAAGATAGGTCGTCGCCGGCACAAACAAAGCAACTTGTGAAAGCAAGTTGCTTTTTTCATACCAAGTATAAAAATACAAAGGGAGAGAGAATTATGCAGTACAGAGAATTCGGCAAAACGGGCTGCAGCGTATCGGTGCTGGGCTTCGGTGCTATGAGAATGCCCACCGTTGAAGCTGACGGAGAAAAGAAGATTGATGAAAAAAAGGCAATTGAGCTTATCCGCACGGCTATCGACAGCGGTGTCAACTACGTTGATACGGCGTTTTTCTATCACGGCGGAGAAAGTGAAGTGCTTGTCGGTAAGGCTCTGAAGGATGGCTACAGAGAGAAGACCTATCTTGCCACAAAGCTTCCTATGGGTGACGTTAAGTGTCCCGAGGATTTTGAAAGACTGCTTGGCATTCAGCTTGAGCGTCTCGATACTGACCATATTGACTTCTATCTTTTCCACGCGCTCAACCGCGACCATTGGCAGAAGGTCAAGGATTTCGGACTTATTGAAAAAATGAAGAAGGCAAAGCAGGACGGCACGGTTCGCCATATCGGCTTTTCCTTCCACGACGACCTTGAAATCTTCCGTCAGATAGTTGAGGAATACGACGGCTGTGAATTCTGTCAGATACAGTTCAATTATCTTGATACGGACTATCAGGCAGGCATTGAGGGACTGCGTCTTGCGGCTGAAAAGGGAATGGGGCTTGTTGTTATGGAGCCTCTTCGCGGCGGCGGACTTGTAAATCCCGATGAATGCGTGCGAGGCTGTCTTCCCGAGGGAATGGGTACTGTTGAGGCGGCTCTTTCCTACGTTTGGAATTTCCCCGAGGTTTCCCTGCTTCTCAGCGGAATGGGAACAACCGAGCAGTTAAAGGAAAATATGTCGCTTGCCGATAAATACACCGCAGGCACTCTCTCAAAGGAGTCCTTAGTGAAATTCGCAGAAGCAAAAAAGGCTTACGACAGACTTGGACTCATTCCCTGCACAAGGTGTAATTACTGCAAGGATTGTCCCAAGAATATTGCAATTCCCGAAATTTTTGCCGCCTTCAATCTCAGCGCGGACTCCGACAGAAGAAGAGTCAAGGAAGTAATGCCCGATATTGAAGACCGCGTAAGAGAATGCATCGACTGCGGTGCTTGCGAAAAGAAGTGTCCCCAGAATATCGAAATCAGAAAAACCTTCAAGAGAATCAGAGACAGCTTCTGATAAAAATTTTATTGACACGGCAGATATTTAATGGTATTATATGAAAAATAAAGGCTATGACGAAGAGGGATTTTTTCTTTCGGTCCGTCAGAGAGACAGCGGTTGGTGCGAGCTGTCGGGAACGGGAAATTATCTGTAGCTTCCGAGCCGGAGAGAGGAAAGCATTTTTGCCGTAGAACTCTCCCGTAAGGCTGCGTAAAAGCATACGGCTTATTAAAAGAGCCTGAGTGGCGCGAAAGCGCAATTTGAGTGGTACCGCGGGTAATTTACTCGTCTCAAAGGATTTTTTTCTTTGGGACGGTTTTTTTTATCCGTCCCGACAGGAGGAACTATGAGTAACACAATTACAGGTCTTGATTTCAAGATTCGTGAAATGGCTGCGCGAATCAAGGAGCTCAGAGAGGTTACGGGCTTCACCTACGTTGAAATGGCACAGAAAACAGGTATCAGCGTAGACGAATATATGAAATGCGAGGAAGGAAAGAGCGACCTTAACTTCGCATTTATATACCGTTGCGCCCTTGCCTTCAACGTTGACGTTACCGATATTATTCAGGGTACGTCTCCCACCCTTGCTTCCTATACCGTTACGAGAAAGGGAGAGGGGCAGATTATTCAGCACGCACACGGTATGACCTACTATAACCTTGCCGCATCCTTCAAAAACAGAATCGCTGAGCCGCTTTACGTGCATTCCGTAAAGGGCAGCTCCGATGAAAACAAGGATATAGAGCTGACAACCCACGAGGGACAGGAGATAGACATTGTTATCAGGGGTACTCTCAAGGTTCAGATAGGTGAGCATATAGAGATTCTTCAGGAGGGAGATAGTATTTATTACGATTCCTCCGCGCCTCACGGTATGGCGGCGGTAGGAGAGGATGATTGTCTGTTCTACGCTATCGTGCTTAATCCCTCGGGTGAGCCTATTCCCGAATTTTCCGCTCAGAAGGCGGAAAATGCAGTAGCACCCAAGAGACTCGGCTCCGAAAAGGCTGACCGCGTTTACCGCAAGTGGGTTTCCGTTGAGAAGAACGAGCAGGGTACTCCCGTCAAGGTTGAATTCAAAAATGAGGATAAATTCAATTTCGCGTTTGATATCGTTGACGAAATTGCCGCAAAGAAGCCCGATAAGCTTGCTATGCTTCATATTTCCGAGGACCACACCGAAAGAAGATTTACCTTCGACGATATCTCAAAGGCGTCAAATCAGTGCGCTAACTACTTTACCTCTCTCGGCATAAAAAGAGGGGACAGGGTTTTGCTTGTTCTCAAGCGTCACTATCAGTTCTGGTTTGCCGTATTGGGTCTTCATAAAATCGGTGCAGTTGCAATTCCCGCAACGAATCAGCTGCTTGAGCACGATTTCAGCTACCGCTTCAATGCGGCGGGAATAAGTGCAATTCTCTGCACCGCAGACGGCAATACCTCCGATGAGGCTGACAAGGCGGCTCTCACCTCGTCCACAATTAAAACCAAGATTATAGTTAACGGTGAAAAGGAAGGCTGGCATACCTTCGATAAGGAATATATGCTTTTCAGCGAAAGGTTTGAAAGAAAAGAGGATTCTCCCTGCGGTGAGGAGCTTATGCTTATGTTCTTTACCTCGGGTACTACAGGATATCCTAAAATTGCCGCCCATAACTTCAAATATGCTCTCGGCCATTTCGTAACCGCAAAATACTGGCATTGTGTAGACCCTGACGGACTCCACCTGACAATTTCCGATACAGGCTGGGCAAAGGCACTCTGGGGCAAGCTTTACGGTCAATGGATGAGCGAGGCGGCAACCTTCGTATATGACTTTGACCGCTTCAATGCGGCAGATATACTTCCTATGTTTGCAAAATATCACATAACCACCTTCTGTGCGCCGCCCACGATGTACAGAATGCTTATAAAGGAAGACCTTTCAAAGTATGACCTTTCTTCCGTTGAGCACGCAACAATAGCGGGCGAGGCTCTTAATCCCGAGGTATTCAAGCAGCTTGAAAAGCTTACGGGACTGCGTATTATGGAGGGCTTCGGTCAGTCTGAAAGCACTCTGATGATAGGTAATCTCGTCGGTGCAAATCATAAGATAGGCTCAATGGGTAAGCCCGTGCCGATTTACGATATTGATATCGTTGACCCCGACGGCAATTCCTGCGACGTTGGTGAGCACGGTGAAATTATCGTAAGAACGGGTGACAAGAAGCCCTGCGGTCTGTTTACTGGATATTATCTTGACGAGGAAAAGACAAAAGAGGTATGGCACGACGGAATGTACCATACGGGCGATATGGCGTGGAAGGACGAGGACGGCTTCTACTGGTACGTGGGCAGAATCGACGACGTTATCAAGTCCTCGGGCTATCGTATCGGCCCCTTTGAAATTGAAAATGTTATTATGGAGCTTCCCTACGTTCTTGAATGCGGTGTTACAGCCGCTCCCGACGAGGTGAGAGGACAGGTCGTAAAGGCTGTTATCGTGCTTACGAAAGGAACAGAGGGCTCAGAGGAGCTTAAAAAGGATATACAGAATTACGTAAAGAAGCATACCGCTCCCTATAAATATCCCAGAATCGTTGAATTCAGAGAGTCTCTTCCCAAAACCACCAGCGGTAAGATTATCCGCAGCAAGCTTTAATATGAAAATTGCTCTTATACAAACGGAAATAAAAACGGGAGATATCGGTTATAATTTCGCGCACGTCGAGGCTCTTCTTCGTGAGGCGGCAAAAAATGCCGATATCCTCGTGTTGCCCGAGCTTTGGAATACAGGCTTCTTCCCCAAGGAAAAGCTTTCCCTGCTTGCAGATAAGGATGCAAGCCGTACAAAAAAGCTTCTGTCCGATACGGCTGCACGGTACGGTGCCTGTATCGTCGGCGGCAGCGTGGCAGAGAAAAAGGACGGGAGAATATATAACACCTGTTATATATATAATGAAAAGGGAGAAAATGTTGCTTCCTACAGCAAGACGCATCTTTTTTCTTATATGAACGAGCATTTGTACTTTTCTCCCGGTGACACGGCAGGGCAGTTTACTCTTTTCGGAATAAAATGCGCCGTGGCTGTATGCTATGACGTGCGTTTCCCCGAGCTTATAAGAAAATATGCCGTTGACGGTACCGGACTTTTGTTTACGGTATGCCAATGGCCTGCTGAAAGGACGGATATTCTGCATACCCTTGCCGCAGGCAGGGCGGCTGAAAATCAGATGTACGTTGCCGTGTGCAATTCCTGCGCCGAGAACTGCGGAACGGTTTTCGGCGGAAAAAGTGCTGTTTTTGACCCTCTCGGCAGAAAAACGGCAGAGGCGGGCGAGACAGAGGAAATAATATACTGTGATATCGATATGTCACGGGTGAAGACTCTGAGGGATGAATTCAGAGTTTTTGCCGACAGAAGAACGGATATTTACTGATAAAAACGGACTGTAAGGGGCTGTAAAAAAACTTTCGTTTTTTTACAGCCCCGGTTTTATTCGCCATACGGCGAGTTTTATTGCTTGCGGTTCTTTTTTACTTTATAGGAAATTTCTTCCGATATCGCAAAAAGATTATATGTCCCTCCGAACGGAAAGCGGGGCTTTCCTTGGGAGCCGGACTATACGAAAAAACATATTGACAAAATGCAAGCCTTGTGTTATTCTACATATATTGATAGAGGTGCGTTTGATAAAGAGTACCTTCCGTGTGAAAGCCTTGACGCATGGGCGTTGCGGAAAAGAAAGGTATCGGCGCCGAAGTCGGCTGCAGCGTAGGTCGGTCTGGCAAAGTGGAATAATATTCACTGTGTTGTCGCAATTTTTGCGGAGTGCTATCTGTACTTGGAAGTGTTTTCTTCCGTGTGTATCGGTAGCCGTATTGTACGGCTGTTTTTTATGCTCGGAAAAGGATACGGAAACTGTAACGGCTGCCCCCGCACAGAGTTTACGGGCGGCTGATTTTTTTGTTCAATAATGATTTAATTTCGGAGGCAGATAAAATGAAAAAGACAGTATTTACAGGTGCGGCAACCGCAATAGTAACACCCCTTAACGAAAACGGAGTCGATTACGAAAGCTTCGGCAGACTCATTGAATGGCAGATAGCTGAGGGTATTGACGCTATCGTTGCCTGCGGAACCACGGGTGAGGCTTCTACTCTTACCGACGAGGAGCACAGAGAGTGCATTAAGTTTGCCGTTGACAAGGTAGCAGGCAGAGTTCCCGTTATTGCAGGCACGGGCTCAAACGACACGGATTACGCAATAGACCTTACAAGGTATGCCTGTGAGGTGGGTGCTGACGCAGTTTTGCTCGTTACTCCCTATTATAACAAGGCAACGCAGAAGGGCCTTATAAAGTCCTTTGAGGTTGTTGCAGACGTTGCAACCGCTCCCTGTATTCTTTATAACGTGCCCTCAAGAACGGGCTGTAATATTCTTCCTTCAACTCTGGCACAGCTTGCGGAGCATCCCAATATCGTAGGCGTCAAGGAGGCATCGGGCAATCTGTCTCAGGTTGCCGAGACAGCCGCTCTCACAAGAGGAAAGCTTGATATTTATTCGGGCAACGACGATCAGGTGCTTCCCGTGCTTTCTCTCGGCGGCAAGGGTGTAATCTCCGTGCTTTCGAACATTCTCCCCAAGGAGACCTCCCTTATGTGCAAGCACTACTTTAACGGTAATACCGCAGAGGCTACGAGAATGCAGCTTGATTATCTTGCTCTTATAAACGCTCTCTTCTGCGAGGTCAATCCCATTCCCGTAAAGGCTGCCTGTGCCGCTATGGGATACGGTGAAAACTATCTCAGACTTCCTCTCACCGCTATGGAGGAGGAAAACGAAAAGAAGCTTCTTTCTCTTATGAGAAAAGCAGGACTTAACGTATAAGAGGGAAACGCTATGAAGATTTTACTTAACGGATTTTCGGGCAGAATGGGTGCTGCCGTCCTTGAGGTATGCGGTAACGGATATCTGGGCGGTGAGGTCGTGGCAGGTGTGGACATTGTCCCTTCCGCATCCTCTGTGCCCTGCTATACGGCATTTTCCGACGTAAAGGAAAAGGCAGACTGTATTATAGATTTTTCAAATCACGCCTCCGTAAAGGCTGTCTGTGATTATGCGTCAGCCGCAGGTCTTCCCCTCGTTATTTCCACAACGGGACATACGGAGGAGGAAAAAGAAATTATAAGAAAAGCCGCAGAGACAATTCCCGTTTTCTATTCTGCCAATATGTCAATGGGTGTGGCGCTTTTGTGCCGTATGGCAACTCTTGCCGCAAAGACTCTGCCCAGTGCTGATATCGAAATAGTTGAAACTCATCACAACCGCAAGCTTGATGCTCCCAGCGGTACGGCACTTATGATAGCAAACGCCGTTAAGAGCGTAAGAGAAAATGCAAGGCTCGTTTTTGGCAGACACGGTATGGCTAAAAGAGAAGCCGATGAAATTGCCGTTCACGCAGTACGCCGCGGCAATATCGTCGGAATCCACGAGGTGCTTGTGTCCACCGATTACGAAACGATTACCATAAAGCACGAGGCTCATTCAAGAACCCTCTTTGCCGAGGGTGCTATTGCCGCCGCTGACTTTATAGCGGGTAAAGCCCCCGGTCTTTATGATATGACTTCACTCATATCATAATATATTGCTTTGTTCGGTTGGGCGGGATTGACGGTCGGTTATTTCTCCGACAGCCTAATCTCTCTTCTCCGGCATCGTATTTTACAGCCCTCAGGCTGACAATAAATATCAGATTGGTGATTAATATGAATATAGGTATATACGGTTACGGTAATCTCGGCAGAGGTGTGGAATGTGCAATAATGCAGAATCCCGATGCCCGTCTTGTGGCAGTTTTTACAAGAAGAGACCCCGACACGGTGAAAATTCTGACCCCCTCGGCAACGGTTGAGAAGGCTGAGAACGTAGGTCTTTATAAGGACAAGATAGACGTGCTTGTAATCTGCGGCGGAAGTGCAACGGACCTTCCCGAAATGACCCCCGCGCTTGCAAGGGATTTCAATGTTATCGATTCCTTTGATACGCACGCAAGGATTCCCGAGCACTTCAGAAACGTCCATAGGGCTGCAAGCGAAAACGGCAATATCGCGCTTATTTCCGCAGGCTGGGACCCCGGTATGTTCTCGGTTAACCGTCTTATGGCTTCCGCTATCCTTCCCGAGGGTAAGGATTATACCTTCTGGGGCAGAGGAGTAAGTCAGGGACATTCCGACGCAATAAGAAGAATTGACGGAGTGGTTGATGCAAGACAGTATACCGTTCCTGTTGAGGCGGCTATGAACAGAGTCCGCGCAGGTGAAAACCCCGTGCTTTCCACCCGTGAAAAGCATACACGCGAATGCTTTGTTGTTGCAAGGGAGGGCGCTGACATTGAAAGAATCAGAAACGAAATAGTTACGATGCCCAACTACTTTGCCGATTACGATACAACGGTTACCTTTATTTCAAAGGAAGAGCTTGAGCGTGAGCATAAGGGAATTCCCCACGGAGGAAGCGTAATCAGAACGGGCGTTACGGGTAAGGACGGGGAAAACAAGGAGCTTATAGAGTACAAGCTCACCCTTGATTCCAATCCCGAATTTACCGCCAGCGTTATTCTTTGTTATGCAAGAGCAATTTATAAAATGAAGCTCAGAGGTGAAACAGGCTGTAAGACCGTGTTTGACGTCGCTCCCCGCGATATGTCTGCACTTGACTACGATGAGATGCTTGCCCACCTTCTGTAATACGATATAAAAGGAGTCTGCTATGATCTGCGAAAATTTAGGAGTAAACGCCCTCGGGCATCTCACCCTTGCAGGTGTTGATACCGTGGAGCTTGCCGAAAGGTACGGCACCCCTCTTTACGTAATGGACGAAAACAGAATAAGACATAACTGCAGGGTATATATGAAAGCCGTGCGTGAATATTTCGGTGAAAATTCTGCGGTTCTTTTTGCAAGCAAGGCCTGCTCCTTCAAAAGACTTTACGAAATAATAAAGGAAGAGGGGCTGGGCACCGACGTGGTATCCTCGGGAGAGGTCTATACCGCTTCGAAGGCAGGCTTTAATATGGAAAATGCCTTTTTTCATTCCAATAACAAGACCGACGGAGATATAGCCTTTGCTATGGACAGCGGTGTCGGCTATTTCGTATGCGACAACATTGAAGAGGTCAACGCCATCAGCAGTATTGCCGCAGAAAAGGGTATAACCCAGAGGGTGCTGCTTCGTCTCACTCCCGGAATCGACCCCCATACGTACGAAGCCGTAAACACGGGCAAGGTGGATTCAAAATTCGGCTCTGCCATTGAAACCGGGCAGGCCTACGAAATAACCGAAAGGACGCTTTCGCTTCCGAATATTAAGCTCTGCGGCTTCCATTGTCATATAGGCTCTCAGATTTTTGATTCGGAAATATACATAAGAAGCTCCGAGATTATGCTTGAATTTATTGCCGACGTAAAAAGAAGGCTCGGCTTTGAGGCTGAGATTCTTGATCTCGGCGGCGGCTACGGCGTAAGATATATCGAAGCCAATCCTTATATCGATATAGATAAAAGCATAAAGGAGCTGTCGGTATTTGTTAAGAATACGGTAGCACAGCTCGGTATCACGATGCCGAAAATCTGTCTTGAGCCGGGACGGAGCATCGTTGCGGATGCGGGACTCACTCTTTATACCGCAGGTACCGTCAAAAAGATTACGGGCTATAAAAACTACGTTTCAATAGACGGCGGTATGGCTGATAATCCCCGATACGCACTTTACGGCTCGTACTACACCGTGGTCGATGCCTCGCGTATGAATGCCGAATGCGATATGGTATGCACGCTTGCCGGCAGATGCTGTGAAAGCGGTGACCTGATTCAGGAAAATATCCGTCTGCCCCGTGATATAAAAAGGGGAGAGATAATTGCCGTTCTCACTACGGGTGCATATAACTACTCAATGAGCTCAAACTATAACCGTCTGGGCAAGCCTGCGGTTGTAATGCTCTCGGACGGCAGGGATTACGTTGCCGTAAAGCGTGAGACCCTTGATGATATTATAAGAAACGATATCTGAAAAACGATATTGAAGGGGAATATAAAAAAAGCGAAGACCGCATAAAACAATATAAAGCAGGAGGGGCTCTGCAGGTGAAAATGCTTGCAGGGCCCCTTAAAACGCACAAAATGCAAAAAATATGGTTCTTCACGGAAAGTTGGGGGTTGAAGCGGGCACGGAAGTGCCAATTAAAAGTTTTGGTTGAGCTTTTTCAAAAGCTCACGGTGTCAAGAGGCAGAGCCTCTTGTCGCACTCCGCAGAGTGCGAAATCCTTTTTGCTTTTATAGCGCAGGAGGGTTAAGGGAACCCTCGCCGGGGGTTCCCTTAGTGCGAAGCACTATTAACC
>JAZNFG010000025.1:0-12115 GCA_045589015.1 Acutalibacteraceae bacterium | reverse complement strand
TTTTACCAATAGTACAAGTTGTTGGATTGCATCTGATAGCTGTAATTGCGTACGTAATCGGGGGCATCCGATTCGCTCAAGTAACGTACGGTATACGTCTGATTATCCTTATATTTTATAAGGCACAGGTAACCGGAATTGAAGGTATATGCGTGAAGCTTCATAAGAGACTCCAGCTCGGTTATCTTTTGCTTGTCCGTTATCTTGTTTTCCGCAAACATATCCTCTAAGCTTGCGGATTCGCCATCGTATATGTATCCGATGCTGTCAGAGCTTGTGGGGTATGCGAAGAATTCCTGAACGATCTCGCTTGTATCGTCTATTCCTAAAAGATCCTTTACGTTATACTCTCTGAAGGCTACGCACTCTATCTCCATACTGCCGCCGAAGCAGTCGGACATACCAAGCTTTTCAAGCACCGAGAGGGTATTTTTCATATTTTCCGTTATGATAACGTCATAGTCGGAATTATAGTCCAGACCGCCCAGAGAGTTGTAGGAATAATACTCCTCGTAAAGGTAAGGGGAATCCTCGGGCATTTCCTCGGGCATTTCCTCTGTGGGGTAATCCTCGGGGAATATCTCGTCAGCAGGCACGTCGGTGACGGGCTCTGAGACCACGGGAGAGGATACCTCCTCGTCATAGAAGATATACTGAGAGGAATAGCCGTTCACACCCTCTATGGTATGTGCCTTATCGTTCGTTCCGAAGCTGAGAACGCCTATCTGACGGTAGCTTGCCGTAAAGTATTCCTCAGCCGTCAGAGCCGAAAGGTCCTTATATACCGCGTCCTTCAGAAGTGCGAAGTCCTCTTTTGTAAGGTCTAATATCTTATGCTCCTGTAAGGATGCGGCTCTTGCCGTAACAAGGGAATATTCATAGTCGAAGGCAAGCTTCTTTATTATTGCCTCGTCCACCCAGCCGTTGCGGTTCTGCTCTGCAATAACGTCATCTGCTGTAAAGGGCTCGGTAAACAGCCCCTTAAGCTCGGCTTTATAAGCCTTCGTGTCAAAGATGCCCAGCATCAGACGGGCTTCCTCTTCGCTTGTAAGCAGGTGGCGTCTTTCCGAATAGCCGCCCGATTTCAGATTGTATCGGATTATTATCTGACCGCCTATGTCATCGTCCTTTTCAATCTGATTGAGCCGGCGGTTCAGCTCCACTACCGTGCTTATATCCTCGGAATCCGTCATTTCGGGCATAAAGCAGGGGCGGTACATATCGTATATTCTGACAAAGCCGTCGGACATCCAGCCCGTGGAGCTGTCCTGCGTGGTAATCTGCGAATAAGAAAGGGGAAGTGCAATCTGAACGGACTCTATTTTTGATACGTCGGGTATATACTCACCGTAGCCGAAGGCACCCGTGGCGCAGACGGTGAAGATAACGGCAATAACCGCCATGTGTGCGACAAATTTATAAAGAGATTTCAGAATTTTTATAAAGCTTCTCTTTAAGAACACCTCTGCAATAATATACAGACCGAAGGCTGCCGCGGCACCGATTCCTAAGGTGACGGCAACACCGTTCCATTTGATTTCCGAAAGGAGAATACAGCTTCCGAAAAGACACAGCTCAAAGATTGTAAGGTTGCTGAGAAGCTTATTGGTATTAAGGAAGCCGCAGTTTTCTGCCTTTATTCTTCTGAAAAGCAGTGCGCCGACAGCACCTGCGGCAATTGCGATAATAAACCAGGGCAGATGCAAAAGAAGATTGGGGAACGTCCAGCCGCTGTCTGCGTACGTCAGGAGTATTTCTCCTTTTTCAATATCCGCTCTTGAGTATTTTACAAGCTCATCGGCAAAGAACAGCAGCGGGTTATATGCGGCTGTGGCTTCAAGAAGGCTTGCTTCATTGTTGGAATAATGATAAGAAAAATCATTGAAATAATGAAAATACATATTAAGAGTGGACGAGGGCAGGAAGGCGGCAATTATGTTTTCCGTGATAAAAATTACTATTGTGGGGGCAAAAAGCACGGCTGCGGAGTAGACCACCGCCTCGCTGACCGTGCCGACGCTTGAAAATACCGCCGCCGCGATGCTGTAGCATATAAGAAGGAACACGGACAGACCGCAGTAAAGGTGAATCAGCACCAAGGACAGCTGCCAGGAGGCACCCGTGAAAATCAGATTTACGATATATGAGAGTATTACAGCCGCCGCCGTGGCACAGCACAGAAGAAGCGCGCCTGAGAAGTATTTTGAAATGAAAAGAACGCTTCTTTTGATTCCGAGGCTGTAGTATACGTTTACCGTTCGCTTGTCACATATAAAGCTGAATATTCTTACCGCCGTGAAAATGGCAAGAATGCCCATTACACCTAATATAAAGTATAGCGTAATACCTTCATCGAGGATTTCAAAAACGAAGAATTTGAAGGTTTTGCGAACAGCTGACATATCGTCGAAATTGCCGTTGACAGCGTCTATAAAGTTTATTAAGGGACAGACCGCCATAAAGAAGGTCAGAAAAATAAATATCAGCACCGAGGGCACGAAGGAAGCGGAAAGCCCCGAGAAAAACGAATAGGCGGCACCCTTTTTCTTACTTAAAGATTTGTGAAAAATCATAATCTACACCCTCCACCTCTTCAAGGAATATTTCTTCCATAGTCATCGGGAACTGCTCAAGGTAAACGGGCTTCATTTCCCTTATTATAGCCTCTGCCTTTTCCTTGTCTCCCTTGACGGTTATGGTAATAAGCCGTCCGTCCTTGGTGAATTTGCTCAGAGGAACCATAGCAAAGTCCTCCTCGTACTTATCGTCACCCTCTGCGAACGCCATTCTGTATTTTGTGAAATCGTCACCCACGTCAGCCATATCGTGGTCAAGCACCAGCTTTTTGCCGTTGATGAGTCCGAAGCGGTCACACATATCTCCCAAATCGTGAAGGTTATGAGAGGATATTATAACGTGCGCGCCGCGGTCCTTTGCGTATTCCGTCACAAGATTTTTAATTATCTGTCTTTTCTGAGGGTCAAGTCCGTCAAAGGACTCGTCAAGAAGAAGAAAATCGGGGTTCGTAGCCATAGCAAGCACAAGCTCTGCCTGACGCTGCATACCCTTTGAAAAGCCGTTGAGGTTCTTTTTCGGGTCAAGTCCGAATACCTCGGTCAGACGGTTGAAGGTATCGTAGCTGAAGCCTCTGTAATAGCCGTTGTAAAATGCCGCCATCTTGTTCATATTGGCGTATGCCTTGAAATAAATATCGTCGGGCACGTAGAAAAGACGCGACTTCTGACGGGCGTTATCATAAATATTCTCCCCGTCGAAAAGCACCTCTCCGCCGTCTGCCTTATATACACCTGCCACGGTTTTGAGAAGGGTAGTCTTACCCGCACCGTTATAGCCGATAAGTCCGTAAACCGTTCCCTCGGGAACACGGAAGTTCAGCCTGTCAAGTGCCGTGTATTTTCCGTAGCATTTAATCAGATTTTTAATTTCAATCAAAAAAAACACCGTCCTTTCATAAATTTATTTTACCAACACTTTTTCCGCATCGCAATACAGTTAAGGTATTCTTAATATTTTCTTTAAGGAAAATTGCTCGGAAGTCACCGTCCTTGATACGTGGCAATTATTGTTAACGTGTACGACCGATATATGTTTATATATATTCAATAACCTGCCTGCGGCAGAACCTTGTTATCCGCTTTGCTCATAATAACTGCGAAGCAATATAACTCGCCGCAGGCGAATAAAACCGGGGGATGTAAAAAACGAAAAATTTTTTATATCCCCCGGTATGCATTACTCCTGCTTCAAAAGGAACTGCTCTATAACGTCAAGGTATTCCTTTACGGTGGAGTCTGTGCTGTTGTATATTTCGTGCTTGCAGTCGGTGAAGCGGACGAGTCTGCCGTTTTTAACCTGCGCGATGAATTCGTCCTCTGCCTCGGAATAAACGCTGGAATCCTCCTCGGGCTGGCACAGAAGCACACGGGCTGTTATTTTTTCGTTTCTCTCCCTGTCGAGATTGAGAGCGGTTACTTTGACAGCCTCGCTGACCCAGCTGTATGAGGGGGCTGAGGTTTGATATTTTTCGTTCATTTTTCTCTTTTTGTGATAGTAATCAAATCTTGCCTTGCTCGTATCGTGGCTTTCCTCGTAGGTTCTGTCGGGATTAAAGCCGTGATAGCCTATGACCTTTTCCTGCTGTCTTCCAAGCTTAATAAAAAGCTCACAGACAAGCCTTGCAATATTCTGCGGAATCCCTGCAGTCCTTGCCTTTATCATAGGCGCGGAAAGCACGGCCTTGCTGAATACGTCGGGATAGGTCTGCAGATATCCCACGGAAATTGCACCGCCCATAGAATGTGCGTACAGATAAAGAGGAAGTCCCTCGGCTGACGGCAGAACAACGGTATTTACGAAGACGTTAAGGTCTTGGATATATTGAGAAAAGTCCTCAATATGCACTACCTCGGGGTCACGGTTTATACGGTGTGAATATCCGTGGCCTCTGTTATCAAGGGCAAATACGTTAAGACCCATATTGACGAAATACCAGCACATTTCACGGAACTTCTCTGCCGATTCCGTAAAGCCGTGACATATAACCACGTTAGCCGCAGGCTCAGCTGCCTTATAGGAAACGTAGTGGAGCTTCGCTTTATCAAATGACTCAAAATAACTGTCTGTGCCGATTTTTTCAAGATAAGGCTCAACCACAGTCTCCATCTGCTCACGGAAATCTTCTTCGCTGATAAAATAATCTCTTTCTGCCATAAAAAACGTCTCCTTTGATTTCTTAACATCATAATATCACAGAATATACGACCCGTAAATATATTTTTTGTATATGTTGCTTTTTTTTCCGTACTTTGCTATTATAAAAGGAGAAATCTTAAAGAGGTGTTTAATTATGGTACATTACAATGATTTTATCGTTAATTTTATGAACAGATATGAGTATCCCGCAGAGGCTGTCGAGACCTTCTCAAGGGTTCTTAAAAGACTTGATTCCGAAAAGGAATTCGGAGACAAGATGGACAAGCTCGTTGAGGGCTATCTGTTCCCCCGGCCCGACAAAATGCAGGAATTCCTTGACGGTGTTACCGAGCTTGCAAAGGAATATGATGAAAACGAGTGCACTCTTGACTTTATCTTCCTTCTTCTTTGTACTCCCACGGTTTACGACCGCTATATGGAAAGAGGTCTTTCCGAGCAGCTTTATTGGGATACCTTAGCCGATATGAAGTACAAGCTTATCGAGTGCATCAAGTGCGAGGAGGTTCCCGGAACCTTCGTTGCAGGCTGGTACAACGGCTTTTTCAAGCTTGAAAGATTCTGCTACGGCAGATTCCAGTTCGAGGAAACAGAATATGATTTCAATTTTGACTTCGTTACCAAGGCAGGCTATAAGCTGACAAAGGGACAGAAGCTCATAGGCTTCCACATCCCCTCATCGGGCGTGTCCCTTACAGACGAGGTAAGACTTGACGCATACAAGAAGGCTTACAAGGCATACCGTCACCTTTTCCCCGACGGAATTATGTTCTTCTGGTGCGGCTCCTGGCTTCTCTATCCCAGACACAAGGAATTTTTACCCGAAAATTCCAATATTCTCAGATTTATGAGTGACTTTGAGACCATTTCCTGGTCTGAGGCTGAGGATTTCCACGACGCCTGGAGAATCTTCGACAAATATTCCGACCTTCCCGCCGATCAGCTTCCCACCGATACCTCTCTCAGAAAGGCTTATGCAGAGTGGCTCAAGGCAGGAAACAAGGGCGGAAGTGCCTGCGGTGTAATTGTATTTGACGGTGAAAAGATCATAAGATAAGGAGAGGATTTTATGAAAACCATACTTTTTCAGGGCGATTCCATAACGGATGCAGGCAGAAGCAGAGATAACGACGGAAATATGGGTATCGGTTATCCCACCCTCGTTGCCGCAGAGCTTGGCTTCAAATACCCCGCACAGCTTAAATTTATTAACAAAGGCATTTCGGGCAACAGAATAGTTGACCTTTATGCAAGAATCAGACGTGATTTTATTAATCTCAAGCCCGACGTGCTCACCATTCTTATCGGTATCAACGACGTATGGCACGAGCTGGGCGACAAAAACGGTGTTGCCGACAGCAAATTCTTCAGGGTCTACTGTGACCTTATCGAGGAAATAAAGACGATGCTTCCCGATATCAGGATAGTTATTCTTGAGCCCTTCGTTCTCAAGGCACAGGCTACCGAGGGTGAATGGAACGTCTTTAAGAGAGAGACCGCTTTAAGGGCACTCAGCGCAAGGGCTGTTGCCGAAAAGTATTCTCTTGAATTCATCCCCCTGCAGGATAAGTTCGACGAGGCTGAAAAGAAGGCAGAAGCCTCTTACTGGCTTGCTGACGGCGTTCATCCCACCGCCGCAGGACACGAGCTTATCGCAAACGAGGTAGTAAAGGCTCTTGAGAAGTTAATATAATTTCACTATTGTAATTAATGCGGTATTGTGTTAAAATTATCATTAATCTCTGAAGATGGAGGAAAAATTTTTATGAAAAAAGTAATCAGCTCAATTCTTGCAATCGTGCTTTGTCTTTCGATGCTTTTACCCACCGTGGCTTATGCGGCAGGCACCGAGACCTCTTACGAGTCCGTAGAGCAGTACGTTGCAGAAAGCGAAGCTCAGGACAATACTCTCATTCAGTTCAAGTATTTCCTTGCAAAGCTTCTCAATTTTTTAAGTAATTTATTCATCAACGATTTTCTCGGCTCATTTCTCAATATCCTGATGCCCGATTCTGCCGTCGTGCTTGATTATGAGGAATTTGACCTTTCCGCGTATGAGGGCTTCTATGCAGGTATGGACGAATTTATCGACGAGCCTCAGGGTAACAAGGTATGGAGCCTCGGCTACGGTAAGGCATCCGTGCTTCCTGCCGATTTCGGTGAGAAGTCATACGCAAAGGGCGCATACCTTCCCTACGTTTTCGGTAACGAGATGTATACGGACGAGGAGGGAGTCTACGAGGACCTTATGGCAAGAGCTATCGTTATGGAGGACGGCTCGGGCAGAGGTAAGGTAGTATTTATCGCTCTTGACGCTATGGGACTTGCAAACGCAGACGTAAGACTTATCCGTGAGGCTCTCAAGGACGTTGCCGCCGCAAACAATATCGTCAGCATCAACGTTTCCTGTACTCATATTCACACGGGTATCGACTCTCAGGGTGTATGGACTGACCCCGTAGGCGTTATCCTTAACAACGTATCAAACGAAGAGGTTACCTACGGCGTTGACCGCTCCTTCATTGAGTCCGTTATTGCAGGCTCAAAGAAGGCTGTTGAGGATGCCCTTGCAGATATGACCGAGGGTAAGCTTTACTATTCCTCTATGGATATCGAGGAATACGTATGGGATCGTACCGCTCCCATTGTGGTAGATACCAATATGTATAAGCTTGAGTTCGTTCCCTTTGACGGCACAGAGGAGCCCACCATTATCGCAACCTTCGGCTGCCATCCCGAATCCGCAAGCTACGACTGGTCCGACGACGGCTCAGACAGACTTCTTCCCTTCGATCAGAAGTTCTCCGCTGACTTTATCTGGTACACGGAGAAGGTTATGAATGCCGCAGGCTATAACTTTATCTTCATTCAGGGTAACGTTTCAACCGTAACCTCGGGCAGAGGTAACTCCAACGACGGACTTGATACCGACGCACATTCAACGGCTGTACGCTACGGCTATGAAATAGGCTATATGCTTCTCGGTATGAGCCTTTCAGAGGTTGACAGAATCGCTCTTAACAACGCAACGGGCGACAAGCTCGGTGTAAACGCTCACGCAGGCGAGGAAGGCTACAGCGTATGGTACGAGGGACTTCCCACTATAGCCGCAGTTGAGGTTGAGCCCGTGCTTAACATCAAAACAAAGCAGTTCTTCGTTAAGATAGACAATAACATTATTGCTCTTCTCGGAAAGACGTCTGTTGCAGATAACCTTGTTCTCAAGGATGATAACGGTAAATATTACACGGTTTCAGAGGTCGGCTATCTTGAAATAGGCGACGAAATGAAGGTATATATGTCCCCCGGTGAGACCTTCGGCGAGCTGCTCTTCGGCGGCAAGGGAGCAGAAGGCTTCCCCCTCACTCCCATCAGAGAGTACACGGGCGAGGATATCATCATTATGGACCTTATGAACGATGCCGCAGGCTACGTTGCAAATGAAGCAAACTACGTAATGGCAGGTCTTCAGTACAACGAGGCTACCGACGAGTTCGACAGCGATACATGGTGTCTTATCTCCTACGGCAAGACCGCAGGCACTACCTTCATCAGCAACTTCTATGAGGTTTTTGACAGCGTAAGATAATCGGTTTTTCTCCGGTAAAAATATCGGATTGCTCAGCAATATATTAACAAAAACAACCACCCGAAAAGGAGCTTTATTTCTCTTTCTCGGGTGGTTTTGTCTTATTGCAAGGATAAATTATGATCTTGTTGTTTCTTCAACGATTAAGCCCTCGGGAACGTAAGGCGGTGTTGTGCCTGAGTCGGGAACGTAATAATCGGCAATTGTGTTCTCGTTGGGGTTATACGCAGGTGCTGTCTGTACCTCACCGCTGTCACCCTTGCCGGGAATCGTGCCGTCGGAGTTCATTTCATATACGGTATTATATTCCTTGAAGGGTACGTTTTTCTTGAGATATTCGTCAAGCTGTGTGAACTTTTCTGCGCCGATATAAAAGCACTTCTGGGTGTTGAGAATGTTCGTGATTATATATCCGTCGGGAGTGATGCAGAAGGAAATGTTCTCATAGCCGAGCACGGGCAGGTCTGTCTCAATGCTGATTCTGTCATAGGGATGGTTGTATTCCACGTTCTTTGCCGTCAGCGCGTCCTCAAGCAAATTCCATATTACGCTGTCGTCAAAATCCGCATAAACCCTTTGTCTGTGCTCGGAGCCGTTGTCATAATACTCATACTCGTCAATATATGCCTTTAAGAAAGCTACCGTGCTTTTAAGGTTAAGGTCGGAAATAAAATCACCGAGGGTGTCGGGCTCATACAGGGCATTTACGTACACATAGAAGCTTTCTCCGCCGTCAATTCTTACGGCAACTGCACATTCGCTGCTGATGCTCTTTATTGAGTAAAGCTCGGCATTTACGGTGTAGCGAGTGTCCGTATAAATATCGTAGCCTTCCATTTCGGTGCTTCCGAGAGGCTCGAAGACGTTGTCGGCGGAAATTTCCTTGTTCTGAGTTGAATAGGTAATGTCTCCCAGCCGTGCTTCGCTGTAACGCATAGGAACCGCAAGGTCCGCCCATTGAGGCAAGACTATTAATGCAGTATCGGTAACGGTTTCTGCCGCAGGCTCGGTTGCAATTTCGGGACTTACCTTTTCGCCGCCGCCCGATTCGCTATTTGTTGTCTGCCCGTCGGGCTCTACGGGCGGTGTGACCATATCGTTTCGGCTTATTGCAATTACCGCAAGGACTGCAAGGGCAAGACAGGCGGCAATACTCATATACCGAAGCACACGGCTTTTCTTTTTTGTCGGAGCGGCGGCTTCTTCAATAAAACGGCTGTCCGTTCGGGACAGGATTTCAGCTATATCTTCTCTTTTCATATTAAACCTTCCTTTTCAAGATATTTTTTAAGGGCTTCTCTTGTTCTTTGAAGCCTTACGGAGATAAAGTGCGGGGTATTGCCCGAAGCTTCGGCAATATCCGTAACGGAATCTCCGAAAAAATAACGGCGAACAAAGAAGGCTCTGTTTTCGGGGGACTGCTTTTTAAGAAAGCGGTTCATTCCGTCGGAAATATCCTTCAGAAAAACCTCGTTTTCGGGTGAATCCGCTGAGGCGAAGATGCCTTCCAGCTCGTCCAATGCGGTATCAAAGCAGGAATTTCTCTTTTTTGCGCGGTCAAAATTGTATTTTTTCAGAGCCTGCCGTCTCGTAACCGCCGCCGCATAGGCTGAAAGGGGAGAGGGATTCTCAGGGGGAATGGAGTTCCACAGCACCAGAAGCGTATCGTTTACGCATTCCTCTGCATCCTCGTTGCTTCCCAATATGTTTTTTGCTACCTTAAAGCAAAGCCTTCCGTATTTTTCCGATAGCTCAGATAATGCCTTCTGTGAGCGCTCATTGAACAGCGCAATAATCTTACTATCTTCCATTTTTCCACCGTCCTTTCACCCATTATCTACGGTATTTTACCACGATATCTCAGAATAAGGAAAAATGTATCGGAAGTTTGTTAAAATGCGACAAAGCACTTGACTTTTTATTGTGTAAGTAATACAATCATTTCGGCTTGAAATTACTCCTCAGGAGGATGATTATGGAAATTTTGCTTGCTCTTTCCGTTGCATTGTTTGCAGGACTTATGCTTTCGCGTGTCGCAAAGCTCGTAAAGCTCCCTGCGGTTACCGCATACCTTGTTGCAGGTATTCTTATAGGACCCTACCTTTTGGGTGCCCTCGGCATTAAGGGTCTGGGCTTTACGTCTATGGAGGAAATAGAATCCTTCGGCATTATCTCCGACGTTGCTCTGGGCTTTATAGCCTTTTCTATCGGTAACGAATTCAGAATGAGTGAATTGAAGCACATCGGCAAGCAGGCTACCGTAATCGGTATTTTGCAGGCTGTTACCGCCACCGTGCTGGTTGATGCGGCTCTTATAGGCGTTCATTTCATTATTCCCGACAAGCTTTCCTTGCCTTCCGCAATTATCCTCGGTGCCGTAGCCTCCGCTACCGCTCCCGCCGCAACGCTGATGGTTGTCCGTCAGTATAAGGCAAAGGGCCCCGTTACGAATATCCTTCTCCCCATCGTTGCTCTTGACGATGCCGTAGGTCTTGTGCTTTTTGCCGTTTCCTTCGGTGTTGCAAAGGCTCTTTATCTCGGTAACGCAGACCTTGTTTCCGTTATCGTTGAGCCTATCCTTGAGGTCGTTTTATCGGTTGCCCTCGGTGCGGCTATGGGCTATATCTTCACCTTCTTTGAAAGATTCTTCCATTCCCGTTCAAAGAGACTTGCTATGTCCGTCACCTTCGTGCTTATGACGGTCGCTCTTTCTATGATGGAATTTCATATCGGAAAAATTCATATTGCCTTTTCCTCGCTTCTTGCCTGTATGATGCTCGGCACCATTTTCTGCAATATCTGCGACTTCTCCGAGGAGCTTATGGACAGGCTTGACCGCTGGACCGCACCTCTGTTTATCCTCTTTTTCGTAATATCGGGCGCAGAGTTAGAGCTTTCCGTATTTAAGGATTATAATATAGTGCTTATAGGTCTCGTTTACATCATCGTAAGATGTATCGGTAAATACTTCGGCTCCTCCGTCAGCGCAAAACTTACAAGGTGCGACCCCAATATCGTAAAATATCTCGGTATAACCCTCTTTCCGCAGGCCGGCGTGGCTCTCGGTATGGCTATCAAGGCTCAGACCCTCGGTGAGCCCGGTGAGATGGTTGCCAATATTACGCTGTTCTCCGTGCTGATTTATGAGCTGGTGGGTCCCTTCCTTACCAAAATTGCCCTTCAGAAGGCAGGCGAAATTACTCCCGAGGGCAAGACCAGCGCGCGTGTATCCAACGGGTAAGAAGTGCAAAAAGCAGCCTGTTTGCCTAAGAAGGCACAAAGCAGCCTGTTTAACGCACAAAAAATATTAACGGTATCTGCTACTTTCCCACGTGGCAGATACCTCTTTTTTTCTGCCTCACCGAAAGTACGCGGTGCTTGATTTTCGGCGGTTCGCAGTACCAACGTACGGCTTGCCACCGCCGAAAATCATAAACAGACTACTTTCTGCCTTCTTAGGGGAAGTGCCCCGAGGTAACTGTCTGCAGACCTCATTAAGTTAGTTTACTCTCAGACCGAAAAGATTTACTGTGATATGTTTTCCACTAAATGCCCATATTTCACGCATCTGCAACATTTTCTCTCTGAGAAAATGCACATCTGCATAAAATCTGAGCATTTATTGTCAAAGACGGAAATTTGTGAGTTTTTTCTCCCGTTTGACGAGAGGAGTTCAGATTTTGCCCGAGTGCGCCGATTTCGGAGAAAGCGGATGCAATCGGGTGAAATGTGGACTCTTATCGGAAATACCGCTTTGTAAACCTCTTGGTTCGGAAAAAACTAACCAAGCAAGGT
>JAZNFG010000024.1:0-3398 GCA_045589015.1 Acutalibacteraceae bacterium | reverse complement strand
CCGCAGAGTGCGAAATCCTTTTTCCTTCTTAAAGCGCAGGAGATTTTTAAGAACCCTCGCCGGGGGTTCTTAAAGTGCGAAGCACTATTAATAGAACTTTTCTGAGATATCCCCCAAGTTTCCGTGAAGAACCAAAAAATTAAAGCTTTTTTTTAATATAACTTATGCAGAATACACAAAAAATGCAGAACATAAAAATGCAGAACGCAGAATGCAGAGCGCAGAATGCAGAACGCAGAACGCAGAACGTAAAAATGCAGAATGAAGGAATTGCCCTATTATATTTCTCCGAAATCCGAAATCCGAAATCCGAATTTGCTCCATTGTTCCGAATTCCGAAATCCGAATTTGCTTCATTGTTCCGAAATCCGAATTCCGAATTTGCTTTTTGTTTTTTCCTCCGAATTCCGAAATCCGAAATCCGAATTTATTTCGCTCTTTGATAAAGGAACCTGCGAAGCACTATACAATGCCGACCGCAGGTCCCACAATTATTCATTATTCAATATTCAATATTCATTATTCATTAAAACCACAATTTAAGCATGGGCGGTGCCTCTTGTCAGCTCAGCTGCTCAAGTCCTACTGCCGCGCGAAGGATGCTTCTTGCGTCGTCGGCACTCAGAGTCCCGTCACCGTCCGTATCGCCTCTTTCCAAAAGCAGGGGAGTTATCTCCTCAAGCCCCACCGCTGCTCTGAGAACGGTTCTCGCATCGTCCGAGGAAATACTGCCGCTGTCGTCCACGTCACCCTTGAGAGGTACGCTGACGGGAGGCGCGTATGAGAAGGTATATTCAAAAATATCTCTGACCTTGCCGAAGCGGTCATCCTCGGTGGCGGCACCGTAAACGAGAATCAGAAGCTGTCTTGAATCCTTCTCTGCCGTGGCAATAAGGCATTTGCCTGCACTTGAGGTGGTTCCCGTTTTAAGTCCCGTGGCATATTCGTAATAATATGCGTTTCCCGTATGAATCAGAGAATTTGAGTTTGTCCAGACTATGTTTTCACCCGAGGTGAACCAGAATCTCTGAGAAGCAATTTTTGCCGTAGACGTGATGAACACGTTGTTCAGAGCCTCACGTGCAATCAGAAGCATATCCTCTGCCGTGGAATAGTGGTAGGGGTCATCCCAGCCTTCGGGATTTACGAAATTGGTATTTTTACATCCAAGCTCGTTTGCGTAGCTGTTCATAAGCGCGCAGAAGTGCTTAACTGCATCCGTATCGGACATTGAGTAGTTGCCCGTCTGTATTCTTGCCGTGTTTACTGCTACGGTATATGCCGCATCGTTGCCCGACGGAAGCATCAGAGCCGCAATAAGCGTTCTCAGCTTCAGACGGTGTCCCGGCTGTATCTGGCTGACACTTGAATTGGGCTTTTTCAGATAAACCTCGTTTCCCACGGTAATGACTGTGTCGGGGCCCACGTATCTGAGGGCGGTAAGGCACGTCAGAAGCTTCGTCGTGCTTGCTACGGATATTTTCTCAGTTGAATTCTTTGCGTATAAAATTTCCTTTGCGCCTACGTCGTAGACCACCGCGGCCTTTATGCTTTTCGTGTATGAATCCACAGCCGCTTTATATTCGCTGTCGGCGGCGAATGCTCCTGAAAGCTCAGTCAGCGTCAGCAAAAGACATACGAATAAAACGGCAGACTTCCTTAATATTTTTTTCATTTCCTTTTTCTCCGATTACCCTTTTTCGACAAAAAGTATAACATACGGCAGCATTTTATTCAACTGTAAAAAAAAGTCATTATACATAGCTGATATGCAAACACTTTTCAGATGGCAGGATTTTCCTTGTCATTTTTTTTACTTTTGTTGACAAACTGACTCTTTAGAGATATAATAAACACAGATAACTCTTCAGAGATAGCGGCAAGGAGATTAGCTATGAGTAAAATTATTTTATATCACGGCTCAAATGAAAAAATTGAAAAGCCTGTTTTCGGCAGGGGCAAAGTATATAATGATTACGGTCAAGGCTTTTATTGCACCGAACACATAGAGCTTGCAAAGGAATGGGCTTGTAATGAGGGTATTGACGGCTTTGCAAACAAGTATGAGCTTGACGTAACAGGGTTAAAGATTTTGAATTTATCAGAGGAAGGATATACTATTCTTCATTGGCTTGCTCTTCTTATGGAAAACCGACGTTTTCGTGTATCAACTCCTGTTATACGCAGAGGTGTTCAGTGGTTGAAGGAGCATTTTTCGGTTGATATCAGTGAGTATGATTTAATAATCGGTTACCGTGCTGATGATTCGTATTTTTCCTTTGCAAGAGCATTTATAAGCAATGAAATTTCTTTAAATCAGTTGAATTATGCTATGCGACTCGGAAAGCTCGGCGAGCAATATGTTTTGAAAAGCGAAAAAGCATTCAATCGGATAGCTTTTAAATCAGCAGAATTAGCAGATAATACTATTTACTATGCCCGCAGAAAAATGAGAGATGATGAAGCCCGTAACGCTTTCTTTGCAGAGCTTGAAAAAGAAGATTTGGGCGGTATTTATATGAGAGATATTATCAGAGAGGAAATGACGAGTGATGATGTACGCTTACGATGAAATGTATCTTAATGATGCTATGAGAAATCTCGGTGAAGCATTTGATTATGCGGCAGTTGCTCTGAATATCCCTATGGATGATTTTCTTGATATGTTTATCATAAGCGGTATTGCAGAGCAATTTGCCGCCGGTGTTCCTAAATTCGTTTCAGGCCTTTCGGGAACGGAGCTTGTATGGGAGGTATTGACCCGTACAGGAAAAAACGTTGATTTTTCCGAACCGCAGACGGAATATGATTACTCACCTGAATATTGGTGTGGTTGGATACTCAGCTTTTACCAATGGAACACAGGGAAAAGCTTTAAGGAAATAAGAAATTACCTTCCGATGAAGGAGATTTATAAGCTGTATCCTACCTTGCACGAGGCGTCGGAGGAAAAGTTTGTTGACGTTGCAAATTCCATACTTGAACGCAAAAATCTGCCAACAAAACTACAGACAGTACGCAAGGCAATAGGACTTTCACAAAAAGAGCTGTCTGAAAAATCCGGAGTTACTCTCCGAATGATTCAGCAATATGAACAGCGAGCAAAGGATATTAACAAGGCAACAGCAAGTAATCTTTTTGCATTAGCTCGGTCTCTCGGATGTAAAGCCGAGGATTTGTTGGAATAACGTAGTGTGACGGTAACAATCCGAACCGTGTTTTTTATCGGCTGATTTCCGTTACCCTAAGCAGAAATATAAAGACTCTTCACGGAAACTTGGGGGATATCTCAGAAAAGTTCTATTAATAGTGCTTCGCACTTTAAGAACCCCCGGCGAGGGTTCTTAAAAATCTCCTGCGCTTTAAGAAGGAAAAAGGATTTCGCACTCTGCGGAGTG
>JAZNFG010000023.1:0-23039 GCA_045589015.1 Acutalibacteraceae bacterium | reverse complement strand
AATCCCTTATTTTTCAAGGCTTGCGGGAGTTTTCAACATTCAATTCAACCAACGCTTCAGCCAACGCTCCGACCAACGCTTCAGCCAGCCTATAGATATAAGAAGGGATAAAGAAGGGAACAAGAAGGGAACAAGAATTTTAAACCATCCACTCCTATAAGAAAAATAAAAAAAATAATAATTAGTCTCTCCCGGGGGTAATATCAACAAAAACCGAAAAACGGTAGGTTATTCACGGCAAAGCGTATGAAAAAAAAGGTTCTTCACGGAAACTTGGGGGATGAAGTGGGCACGGGAGTGCCTATTAAAAGTTTTGGTTGAGCTTTTTCAAAAGCTCACGGTGTCAAGAGGCAGAGACTCTTGTCGCACTCCGCAGAGTGCGAAATCCTTTTTCCTTCTTAAAGCGCAGGAGATTTTTAAGAACCCTCGCCGGGGGTCGATGCCCCCACAGTGTGGGGGAAATGTCACGAAGTGACAAAGGGGGACGGGGTCGTCAACCTTAAAGTGCGAAGCACTATTAATAGAACTTTTCTGAGATATCCCCCAAGTTTCCGTGAAGAGTTTAAAAATTGAAGAATATCCGATTACCCTCTTTTTGCCGTAAAGGCAGGCTCCTATTCCTTTAGGTCGGAGGTCGGAAGTCGGAGAAAATTCGGATTTCGGAATTCGGAATTCGGAGAAATATAATAGGGTTCTTCATTCTGCATTTTGCATTTTGCATTTTGCATTTTGCATTTTTATGTTCTGCATTTTGCATTTTGCATTTTTATGTTCTGCGTTAAATAGAGCGAAGCGGAGCAAGGGCGTCAGCCCTTCCGAAGCATTTGCCGAAGGCAAATATATCACTCGGCAAAAGCCGAATATAACTGCGAAGCAATATAACTCGTACCGCAGGCACGAATATAACTATCATAATTTGTCCACGGCAAATTATGATTAATGGATTGGAGATAAATTATGGATATTAAAGAAAAGCTTTGCTCTGAGTTTCCGGTGCGTCCGGAGCACATGGAAAACATCATAACCCTCATTGACGACGGCAATACAATTCCCTTTATTGCCCGTTACCGCAAGGAGATGCACGGAAGCTGTGATGACCAGCGGCTTCGTGAGATTGCAGACAGACTTCAGTATCTCAGAGGACTTGAGAAAAAGAAGGAGGACTATATTGCCCACATTGAAGAGCTGGGTAAAATGACCGACGAGCTGAGGGCAGATATTTTATCCGCCGAAACTCTTGCCGTCCTTGAAGACCTTTACCGTCCCTACAAGCAGAAGAGAAGAACGAGAGCGACGATAGCAAAGGAAAGAGGTCTTGAGCCTCTTGCTCTTGAAATTCTCGCACAGGAGAAGACAGAGGGCACTATAGAGGATATGGCGCTTCCCTTCGTAAACGAGGAGAAGGAAATTCCCGACGTTGCCGCCGCGCTTGCAGGCGCAAACGATATCATAGCGGAAATTATGTCCGACTCCCCCGACGTAAGACACGACCTCAAGGAAATCATCACGGCAAAGGGCATCATTTCCTCAAAGGCAAAAACCGAAGAGGACAGCGTGTACTCAATGTACTACGACTACAGCGAGGCTGTTTCAAAGATTCCCAGCCACCGAATTCTTGCCATTAACCGCGGAGAGAACGAGGGCTTCTTAAAGGTGTCCCTTGAAATAGAGGATTTTGCGGCTATGGGTGTTTTCTACCGTTATTTCGTAAAATCGGGCAGTATCACCACACAGTTTGTGAAGGAAGCGGCTCTCGACAGCTATCAGAGACTTGTTTTCCCCTCGGTTGAGCGTGAGATCAGAAATATGCTGACGGAGAAGGCTGACGAGCAGGCAATAAAGATGTTCGGACAGAACCTGAAGCCCCTTCTTATGCAGCCGCCCGTCAAGGGCAAAAGAGTGCTTGCGGTTGACCCTGCTTACAGAACAGGCTGTAAGCTTGCGGTGGTTGACGAAAACGGCAAGGTGCTTTCAACGGGAGTTATCTACCCCACTCCCCCTCAGAATAAAAAAGAGGAAGCCGCAAAAAAGGTGCATGAGCTTATTGCACGCCACGGCGTAAACTGCATATCAATAGGTAACGGTACAGCCTCTAAGGAAGCGGAGATTTTCGTTGCCGATACGATAAAGCAGTACGGCGGTGCGGTCTCCTATATGGTAGTAAACGAGGCAGGTGCCTCAGTATATTCGGCATCAAAGCTCGGCGCGCAGGAATTCCCCGAATTCGACGTTTCTCTGCGTTCTGCAGTCTCCATAGCAAGAAGACTTCAGGACCCCCTCGCAGAGCTTGTAAAAATAGATCCCAAGTCCATCGGTGTCGGACAGTATCAGCACGACCTTCCCCAGGCAAGGCTTGAGGAATCCCTTACGGGTGTTGTAGAGGACTGCGTAAACTCCGTAGGCGTTGACCTTAATACCGCATCTCCCTCACTTCTGAAATACGTTTCGGGTATCACCGCGGCAACAGCAAAGAATATAGTTGCCCACCGTGACGAGAACGGTGCCTTCTCTTCCCGTACGGGACTGAAAAAGGTAAAGGGTCTGGGCCCCAAGGCATTTGAGCAATGCGCAGGCTTCCTGAGAATCCCCGGCGGCAAGGATCCCCTTGACAATACGGCGGTTCACCCCGAGGCATACGAGGCGGCAAAAAAGCTTCTTGAAATACTTGACATAGACGAAAAAAAGCTCAGCACCGAGGGTGCATCCGACATAGATACACGGCTTGAGCGATACGGAAGGGCAAAGGCAGCAGACGAATGCGGAGTCGGCATTCCCACGATTACGGATATTGCCGCAGAGCTTAAAAAGCCGGGACGCGATATCCGTGACTCACTTCCCGCTCCTCTTCTGAGATCGGACATTCTCTCAATGGAGGATCTGACCGAGGGAATGGAGCTTCAAGGCACCGTAAGAAACGTAATCGACTTCGGTGTTTTTGTTGACATAGGCGTGCATCAGGACGGTCTTGTGCATATTTCACAGATAACAAGCCGTTATATAAAGCACCCCTCCGAGGTTCTCAAGGTAGGCGACATAGTCAAGGTAAAGGTGCTTTCCGCAGATACGGCAAAGAAGAGAATTTCTCTTACAATGAAATTTTAAGCCCTTATGGCTTTAACAAAAAAACAAATTTAAGAACAGGCGGTGTTAATGATGACAAAGGCAAAAAAAATAATCGCAGGTACGGCTATAGGCTCTGCGGCTCTTTTAGGTACGTTCTGTACGGTAGTTTATGAATGTATGCTCAATATCAGAATTTCACAAAAAATCGGCGAGAAATTCTCTCCCGCAGAAATTCCCGCTCCCGAGGAGGAAGCAGCTCCCGAGACTCCCGTTTCCGAGCCTGCACCCGACCTTTTCGGTGAAGCAGTAGGCAAATGGCACAGCGAGCATTCCGCCGAGGACGTTTTCCTTGTAAACGAAAAGGGACAGAAGCGTCACGCAAAGCTCTTTGACAACGGACATCCCGAAAAGTGGGCAATTGTTTTTCACGGCTACACCTCGGGCCCCGAGGGAATGTATCATTATGCATTCCCCTACGGAGAAATGGGCTTCAATATCATTCTCCCTTCAATGATAGGCCACGCACAGGATGAGAACAGATACTGCTCAATGGGATATCACGACAGATATATGGGTATCGACTGGATAAACTACATAGTATCGTCAAATCCCGATGCCGAGATAGTGCTTCACGGCGAGAGTATGGGTGCGGCAACCACTATGCTTATTACGGGCGAAAGGCTCCCCTCAAACGTAAAGTGTGCAATTGCAGACTGCGGCTTTACGAACTGTCTTGAGCAGTACACACACGTAGCAAAGACGCAGATACTTCCTCAGCTGGCTCCCCTGCTTCCCGTTATCGGGAAATACTCGGCTCTTCGCGGAAACTTCGATTTCAAGAAATGCTCTCCCATTGATGCCGTCAGAGCCTCTTCAACTCCCACCCTTTTCGTGCACGGTGAAAAGGACAATTTCGTACCCTTCCCCATGCTTGCAAGACTGGTTGAAGCATGTGCTGCCGAAAAGGAATATTTCACGGTAAAGAGCGCGGCTCACGCACAGTCATCAACAAAGGAACCGAGGCTCTACTGGAGCAACGTACATAATTTCGTCAAGAAGCACGTAACGTCATGGTAAAATCAAGAAAACGCGACGTGGATATGACGGAGGGTAATATAGTCAGGCATCTGATTACCTTCTCCGTCCCCCTTCTTCTCGGAAATCTCTTTCAGCAGCTTTATAATACGGTGGATGCCTGGTGCGTAGGTAATTTTGCCTCAAACGAGGCTTATTCCGCAGTAGGAAACGTAGGTCCCGTAATCAATATGCTTATCGGCATTTTCCTCGGACTTTCAAGCGGCGCAGGCGTTGTAATATCTCAGTTTTACGGCGCAAAGCAGTTTGACAGGGTCAGAAAGGCAGTACACACCTCTATGGCGCTGACCGTTCTTCTTGCAGTCGTATTCACAATTCTGGGAATTGCGATGACTCCCTTTATGCTGAAGCTTATGAAAATGCCCGACGAGGTCGTCCCCGAGGCTAAAACCTATCTGACAATATATTTTTCCGGTGTTACGGGACTTCTCATATACAATATGGGTGCCGGAATACTGCGCGCCGTGGGCGATTCAAGAAGACCCTTCATTTATCTTGTTGTTGCCGCCGTTACAAACACCGTCCTTGACCTTTTGTTCGTTATCGTTTTCAAAATGGGCGTTACGGGCGTTGCCCTGGCTACAATAATTGCACAGGGAATATCAGCGGTGCTTGTAATGATAACGCTTATACACTCGGATTCCTTCGTTAAGGTATACTTAAAGGAAATCCGTATTTCAAAAGAGCAGCTGAAGCTTATTATGCGAGTCGGCATACCTGCCGCATTGCAAATGGCAATCACGGCATTTTCAAACGTTTTCGTGCAGTCCTACGTCAACCACTTCGGCGTTGACTGTATGTCCGGCTGGTCAACCTACATAAAGCTCGATCAGTTTATGTTCCTGCCTATGCAGTCGATATCCCTTGCGGCAACCACATTTATGGGACAGAATCTCGGCATAGGTGACGTAGACAGAGCAAAAAAGGGCGTGCGCGTGGCATCTGCTATGTCTCTTATATGCACCGCGGTTATTATGATACCTCTCGTAGTATTTGCGCCCTTCTTCAGCGGTATCTTCAACAGCAAGCCCGAGGTTATTGAGTACAGCACCCTGCTTCTCAGGTGGCTGTCCCCCTTCTACCTGCTGTGCTGCTTCAATCAGGTGTATTCGGCAGCACTCAGAGGTGCAGGCAACAGCAAGGTGCCTATGATAATTATGGTCGGCTCCTTCGTTGTTTTCAGACAGATATACCTTTTTATTACGGCAAACTTCATCTGCAACGAAATCATCCCCATCGCTATGGGTTATCCTGCAGGCTGGGCAGTCTGCTCCGCCGCAACGCTTATTTACTATAAGAAAACAGACCTTAGAAAAACGAAATTGGTAAATTAAAAGAAGCTGTAGTCTCCGAAAAAGGCTACAGCTTTTTTAAATGCAAAATTCAAAATGAATCAAGTGGCAGAAAGTAAATGCCCCGTTTTCTCCGAATTCCGAATTCCGAATTCCGAATTTGCTTCGCACCGTTCCGAATTCCGAATTTGCTTCGCATCAGTTCCACGCAATACCGTAATCCTCTTCGGTGTCGGTATCGGTGTCCTCTGCTATACCGAAATCCTCGTCATCACCGTATTCCTCCGCGGAATACTCGTCGGGAGCATCGGGATAAGCCGTACCGCCGTCCTCAGAGGTCTCTCCTTCGTCCGTCTCCTCAGAGCCATCTTCTGAGTCAAATACGTCTTTCTCTTCGGCTTTGGTAAACATTTTGCGAAGACGTGCCGCCTCCGCTTCATCATCTGCACCGAAGACCTCGGAAAGACTGACGGGAACGGGCTCACCGCTGTCCATACAGATGAAACGCTGACCTATGTACTGTTCGTTGAATACTCTGAGGTCGTGTGTAAACCAAATTTGCTGCAAAGGATTTCTGTCCATAATATCCTTTATCTCCCCATAGACCTCTTTTATATGCTCGTCATCCTCGCAGATAAGATTTATAACGGGACGCGAGGGATAGGATATTTTTTTAGTCTCACGGTACGTCTCATCGGGATGGTCGAAAATATCGATCATTCTTTCCAGCTTATTCCTCAGCATATCGAGGCTTACCTCTTTTGCATTTTCGGCACAGCGTCTTACCGCCTCACCCACAAGCACCTTATCGTCAAGCTGAACGGTTGCGTAAAGCTTTGCCGCCGTAGTTTCAGCTCCGATTCGTTTTATTATAAAGGAGTTATCAAAATTATCACCGACTCTTCCCTTGAATGCACCCAGCCAATATATGAGCCACTGATTTACGGTAAGACAGCTCTTTACCGTATGGGCATCGCGGATAGTATCAAATGAATTATAACGGCTGCCGTCAACCGAGAATTCCTTGAGAACCGAGCCGCCGTTTTTACCCACAGTCAGAACCTTTGATACGGAATAGCTCTCGTTCTTTATATTACCTTCCTCGTCAAGGGCTCCGAAGCGGCTTCTCTGAAGCATATCGAAGGTCAGCATCCTTTTTATGATATCGGGATACTTATCTCTCTTTATTTTTTCCCTCCAGCCGGTATCTATATAACCGTAGTAGGTCAGCTCCTGAATCATAACCGTAGTAGCATATCTGAGTCTTGCCACCCACTTGAGCACACCGAATTCAAAGGGCCCTATACCGCCCTTATCACCCTTGGTTATAACAGCCGCAAGTATATGGATATTTTTCCTGCTGCTCTCGGGAACACTGCCGTCGTCAACAAGCACGGAGCCCGTAATATATCTGAAATCGGAATTTTCCGCATTCGCAATTCTTCCCGAGGGAGTAGTTTCCTTTTTGGGAACCTTTTCACGGGCTTCAAGGGAAAGCTCTTCCGAAACCACGGGATATTTCTCGAGAACTGCGGCACTCATAAAACGTCTGAGCTTCGCCAAAGCGTATCTGCTGTCATCCCATTCCTTTATATATGAAGGAAGCTTGATTTCCACCTTGCCGTTTGAATATATTTTTACCAAAAAGCCGCCTACTGCTCTTTTTGCGTCGGGGAAATGCACGTCGGCAAGACAGGTATAGAAGGTACCCTCGCCGTAAAATCTGATTTCAAAGGGTGCGGCTGTCTCCTCTGTATAATCCATATAACGTTTTCTGAAGCATTTTTCAATCTCCTGCGCCGTATCGTGCCACTGCTTTTCGTCAAAGCCGTCGATTGCGGCAAGCTCGGAAGGCTTTTTTACGAATACCGTATTATCCGTAAGATTTCCCTGAATAAAAACTCCCTTAAGAGGAAGTGCTATTCCCTGAAAAGTGATATCCGCAAGTGCTGTAATTTTTGTATCAAGGGAGCTGAAGGTAAACACAGGCTCTTTATCCTTATCAGCCGTTGCGGCTTTATCGACAGACTGAGGCAGAGACTTCTTTTCTGAGCCGCCGATGAATTTGTTATATTCAGCAGTTATACGGCTGTAAAGCTCCTTGAGAGTTATCTCCTTATAAGTCCATTCTCCCTTCAGAAATGCAGGAAGATTGATGCTGAGCCTGCCGTCAGCTTCCTTTATAAGCTTTATATCTCTGACCGTTTTTCCCTTAAAGGATAGATCCACGTCAACACTGCATCCGTCATTGCGGAAGGAATGAAACTTTATTTTAAGATATTTCTTCTTTTCAGACATCTGTCAGACCTCCGTTGCTCTTTATGAATTCTTTTCCCTTTTCACCGGCAATACTGCCCTTAACGCTTCTGAATGAACAGCCGTAAATATGTATTCCCGAATAGTTTGTAAAGAAGATTTTGTTATATGGCGGAAGCTTATTGAAGGCAAGCACCTTGTTTCCCACAGGATAATACTTGTTATCCTCTTCTTTGGCTATAACGTCTATCACACGGTAGCTTTCATCCATAGGCTGTATTTCCCCTGTTTCAAAATCAAAGATTCTGCCAAAGGGATATTCGGGAGTTGCCCTTCCGAGCATATATATTTTACCGCTGATGCAATGCTTTGCCCATTGAAAGCCGTTAAAATGCCTTACTGAGCGGATTCTTTGCAGAACAAGATTACTGTCAAGCTTTTTAATCGTATTTCCGTTTGTCAGAACGTAACAGCCGTCCCCCTCGATATCCTCAACAACGCTTGTTACTGCCCTCTGATTACTTCCCTCAAAGCTTCTGAGCAGGGTGTGATTTGCCGTTAAAACCTGTACAGTCGTTCCCACACCGACGATTATTTTGTCAGCACAGTAGCAGGCGGCATAGACGTTGGCTTCAAACCGGGTCTTTTTAACCAGCGTCAGCGTATCAAAGTCAATTTCCAGCAGAAGATTGCCTATACAGATGAGAAGTCTTGAGCCGTCGGCATTGAAGCTCATACATTTTACGGTTTCGGCATTGAATTCCTCATTAAAATACCTGAGACTGAACATAGCCGTATAAAGAGACAGCTGCATATCGAAATACAAGGCCTTACCCTCAGAGGTAACGGATATCAGATTTGAGATAGCATACATCGAATCAATACCCTTATAAAAGCCTATCTTTTTCAGTATCCTTTTTCCTGCACTGTCATAAAGATAAAGGTCGTTGTCAATCCTCAGAATGTAGCTGAGCGGTGCCTCCTTACAGGTAGTTTTCAGACAAAAATAATCCTTCGATTTCTTTGGTTCGTCAAAAGCATTTTTTACTCTCAGCAGCTCTTCGGCAGAAAAGTCCGAAGCTTTCTGCAGCATTACGTCCTTGAAGGCGGGATGCATCCACCAGCTTATGCCGTCGTCGGCTCTTATTACGGCAGAGAACGACTGTGCTATTCTTGAGCGGACGAATTTCTCCTGCGTCGGGTGCCACACGGCACAGCCTGCGGGCACGTCATAGCCCCAATGCCCGGGGAAGCCCTCGGCAAGCTCTCCAGTAAGATATCTGAACACAAGAGGCTCCAAGGTATGGGAAACGGTGATTTTTCCGTTTTTATCAAAGCGGACGTATCTGAAATCCTGATCTCTTCTTGCATTTTCCGTGAGCCTCAGCTCATCGGTGTCAGGATAATATTCGAGCAGAGCGGTTCTTGAAACGGCGGCGATTCTTCTTGTTTCGGGGTGATATGCAATATCGTTGACGGGTTCATCCGAAAACGTCAGCGTTTTTTTACAGCGATGCTCCGATATACTGCATATTCTTATATTTCCTGCGGTGTCACCGCTGAAAATAAGGTCGTCCCCGTCCGTTGCCAGCGCAGATACGGCGGCTGAATGACCGTCACGGATGAAGGCTTCGGTATTTATAAAGGAGCCGTCAAAAACGGCGGGATATATTTTATCTCCGTGCCAGCAGGTAAACCGTGCTTTTGCAAGCACGCATTTTCTCATATCAAGCCGTGAGAAATCGCAGAAGGAAAGGTCACCGCCTCTGCCTATGCTTATAATATTAAAAAGATTATATACGGCGTTCTGAGCCTTCTCACCCTCTTGCCCTCTGAAAAGCCCCAGAGCATTTTCAAAGGCACTCTCCGACTCATCATCGGGGGCGGCCTTGCCGTGAAGGTCAATACCGTCTGTATTCTTTACGGGCATAAAGCGGTTCTCATCGGCAATATCCGCCGCAAGGGAAAGTATGTCGTCGCTGAGAGCTCTGAAGGTCAGCACGGAGTCCTCCTCCTCGGCTCTGTCGGGGTCATTTTCAAAGGCGTTTACCTCGTTTACAATATGGTAAGCCGCAAAATAGTCACGGAAGCTCTGATGTATAAACTCATATCCGGCATCGGACCGCGGCACAAGAAAGTGAAGGGAGCTGACCGCAGTGGGAAGAAGAAGGTCGGTGTCAACCTTCGTATTGCCGCCCGTGAATTTTCTGAGCACGTCCTTTCTGAACCACAGGTATCTGCCTTCCTTGTCCTCGATTTCTTCTATCAGCTCGTATACTCTTTCGGAATCCGCTCTTCCCTCGGCACTCTTATCCTTTACTGCCTCAAAGGCAATTGCAGGAAGAAGATACTCAAGAAGCACGAAATGTGAGGTTTTGTCGAAATAAGGCTCTGCGGAGGCTCTGAAAAGCTGAGTCAGGAAGAAGTTTCTGAGAATCTTTGCAGGTGAATCGGGGGTTTCGTAAAGCTCTATACCCTTTATGGCTCCGTATTTACCGATATGCTGTTCAACGTTTGCATAAAGTGTAAGCAGTAAAGGGGTTGAAAGCACGGAAAGCATTTTCGGATTGACGACGGGGGCAACGCCTACGGATTTCAGATATCTGTTGATTCTTGCCGTATCAAATCTCTGCATTTCAAGAGGAGTTACCGCATCCTTTATCTGTCCCGTAACCTCAGGGTCATCCCATCTTGAGGAAATAATGACCTCGGTGCCCTCATAGCTGTCAATAAAGTTTTCTCTTATTCTGTAAACTATCTGCTTTGCCTTTTCCGTATCCGCAGTAAGCTCGTTTACACCGTCAAAAAGAAGCACGACAGAGGGCTCACCCTCCATATCAAGACCCATAAAATCGTAGAGTATTTTTTTGTAGGCATCACTGCCGCCAAGCACCGTTACGTCAATATATTCATAAATAGCCTCTTCGGTTTTCATTTTGCTCAAAGGGATATATATGGCGGGTATCCCCCTTGAGAGCAGATATTTAGCAGTTTCAAGCATTGCAACCGTTTTACCCATACCGCCCTCACCGTACACAAAAAGACTGCTTCTTTCTCCGTTTTCCAGACGGTCGGCAAGATACCTCGTAAGTGAGGTCATTTCTTCATTCTCGTCTCTGAGAAGCTCTCCTGTTTTTACGTCACGTACAGCGGGAAAAAGTATTCCGCTTACCTCTCCCAAAGCATAATTTTCTCTGAGCTCAAACTGCTTATCTAAATAGAAGCGCAATTTATCCATAACTGCAGAGGGAAGATTCGGCGAAGGGATATCGTTTTCGTCACCGCTTGAATAAAACTTTTTCAGCTTTGTCAGCTGATACGTATCAATAAGGAAATCCACCACGAAGGGGACGTCATCAACGCTCAGGCTTTTGCCGTAATTCTTGTTTGTTTTTCCTGCCCTGAAGCCGAACATATACGCAGCATCCCTGTTTGTGTTTTTGCTGACGTCGTCTATGGTAACGGAAAGAACGCTTTTGTTCTCTTCCCTTGCCATAGCAAACTCCTGAAAACAATAGGGCTTATTTACGTAAGACCTCGATAAAAAGGAAATAAACACGAGACAATTTCTGATACCCTCCTGTATCTTTATGTTAAAATCGTCATTGTGCCGCAGATTTTCGGTATCGATCCAACAGGAAAAGCCCGCCTTTTCAAGTCCCTCGGCTATTTTTTCGACAAGCTCCGCATCATTGCGGGAATATGACAAAAATACGTCGGGGCTTCCCACGGGCGAAACGTGATTTACTTCTGCCATTCTCTTCACCTCGTTTACAGTTTCCGAAAAAAAAATCAAAAAAAGGAAGAGCCTGTCTTCCGTTACTGTTTTTTCGGCATATTACGAAAAAAGCCTCAACACGCATATATTCATATCCGTATCAAGGTTCACTAAAAGTATACAATTTTTTATTTTTATTGTCAAGTTTCATATAATAAAAATTAATAAAGTATTGTGTTTTGTGCATCTATGTGATAAAATTACAATAATTTCATTAAAGGAGAGGTGTTATGGCTAAAGTAAACAAGGAAACCTTTTCAAGGTTTTTTACCGAAGTGAAAACACATTGGAAAACTCCTGCCGAGGGAAAATACGTTCCCTATAAGGAATATCTCAACATATTCTTCTCGGTAGGCGCAAACTACACGGCATCGAAAATATTGGAGTACATCTACTTTGCAACGGGCTGCTTCCTTATAATGTATCATTACAAGCTGCCTTATCTGACGTTTTCGATTATAGGCATTATCAATATGCCCTTAGGCTACGTTACCGCACTTATATGGTGGTTCGTATGCGATAATCTCGGCTTCCTGCCGGGCAAAACGGAGAAAAAGCTGTATACAGTATATATGGGTATGATAATCTTCGGACTGTCGCTGATACTCTTTGACGCATCGCTTCTTTTCGACCAGAGCTCAAAATTCATTATCTTCCTCAACTCCCTCGAAGGAATGAGCGCTACCGCCTGCTTCAAGGTATTCGGTACGCATTTCCTGTATTCGGGCTGGGTAGGTGCAAGAAACATTTTCTGGAGAAAGAAGCTCATTCCCAAGTACGGCAGATACAAGTATTCACTTTATTCCGACGTTATTCCCAAGTGTATCGTGGTAATTCTTATCGGCTGGCTTCCCATTTATGAAATTGCCGACGTGTCCACCCGTGTATGGGCTGCAAACCTTCTTTTTGCAATCTACGGTGTATTCGGCTTCGGAAACGTTTTGGAAACCACCACCCAGAGCATTTCTCCCGACCCCACGGAGAGAATCCTTGTAAGAACCTATCCCGTAAAGCTTTCCCACTTCTTACAGACCATTATGACTATTATCATCCCTGCCCTTGTAGGTACTCTCAAGAACGGCTGGGCTGATATAAACTTCTTCCGCTGGGTTATTCCCGGAACCTTTATCGCCTGTGCCGTGCTTACTATGATAGGCGCAAGCACCATAAAGGAAAGAATACCTCAGCCGCCCCTTGAAAAGAAGGTCAACATAAAATTCTGGGACGGTATGTTCGGTGTTTTACATAACAAATACCGCTGGATAAGAACAATGGTGGATCTCATAGACTCTCTGGGCAACGGTATGCTTGCCTTTACCTCGATTCTCTATCTTTACACCTTCCGTCTGGCAGGTCTTCCCTATTCGATTCTTACCCTTCTCGTTTCCTTCGCGGGCACGCCCCCCGATCTTCTTACCCCCTACTTCTTAAAGAGATTCTCCTATAAGCAGATTATGATATTCTATCAGCTGACACGTGCCTTCGGTAACTTGGGTCTCGTTGCGGCAATATGGTTCTGCGGTGATAATCTTGTGCTTTGCGGTACTCTTTGTATCGTTGTCATGTTCCTTATGGAAATGACCAAGACGGTTCCCACCTCAGCATCCCACGATATGAACGTTAAAATCAGCGACTATCAGATGTATCTTTCGGGTGAAAGACTTGAAAGCTTTTCGGGTATTTTCGGCTGGTTTACGGGACCCATCACGTCCTTTGTGGGACTTATTATCCCTCTGCTTCTTCTCTCCTACGGCTTCAACAGCAACTGGGACATTCTGTTCCTTGACGAGGCAAGACTCAAAATCGTCGTAGTTCCCCTGCTCATCGACGTTGTAGGCTTCTTCCTTATGACGATTCCCTTTGTTTTCTGGGATTACGATGCAAACAAGCAGAACAAGGTTATGCAGGTTCTCAAACGCCGTGCCCAGGTCACCGAAAAGCGTGCACTTGAAGCCGGTGAAAAGATTTCCGGCGGATTCAAGGGTTAAGGAGGTGCCGTTATGAGTAAAAAGGACAAAAAAATGTATAATGCCCTCACGGACGATACCGTAATTGAAATCCCCGAGGACGAAATATACACCTATCAGATAGAGGGTCTTGCGGCTCCTCATATAAACAAGCCTTATAAGAATTACACGCTTAAAAAGGCTGTATTCATCATCGTAATTTTAATTGCCGTTTCTCTTTCGATGTATTTCTCTCTGAGTATTCTTACAACGGACGTATTTACCTTTGCAGAGATTTCGGACGGAAATTATCAGTTCACAAAGTTTTCAAACCCCGGCTACGTAGAAGAGCTGCATATTAACTGGGTTTCGGATATTACTTATCCCGAGGATTCCGAAGGAAAGAGCAATTTCACCGCACCCGTGGCTCCCACAGAGGAAATGCCCGCTGCTCCCGTTACCGCAAAGGAGGATTTTATTGCTTATCAGAAGCATATCGCTTATGAAAACGCCCTGCAGACCTATGAAAGCAAAAAGCATCTTCCCTACTTTGAGATAACCGAGGACAAAACCAAGCCCGTCACCTCCGTGAAGGCTTACGCTCTTAACTGCGACTCCTACGTAAAGACTATCTACATAGGCGAAAACGTGCTTGAAATAGACGGCAAGGCATTCTATTCCTGCTGGGCTCTGCAGAGAATCATAGTTGACGAAAACAACCCCAACTACTGCGACGTAGACGGTGTTCTTTATACGAAGGACAAGAAAACCGTCGTTTGCTATCCCTGTGACAGGGACAGCTATCTCAGAGAAAAGTACGGCTATCCGCAGGAGCTTTGGAGCTGGCTTCCCACCGCCTCTGACGGAAAGGAGCTTATTTCTCAGGAAAACTACGCTCCCATTTATGCCGAATACCGCGAAAAGGTTATGACCTACGTAATTCCTTCACAGGTACAAACTGTCGGTGAGCTTTGCTTCAACTATTCAAATCTTGCTACGGTGTATCTCCCCGAGGGACTCAAGCGCATTGAAAACTTAGGCTTCTTTGAGATGCCTGAAATGACGGATTTCTACACCTATATCACCGAGGCGGCAGTAGACGAAACCTCTTACGAGGGAGCAAAGGACCTTGAAACCTACCTTTCCTTCCCCTCGGGTCTTGAATACATCGGAACGGACGCATTCAGCTTTAACAAGAATATGAACTACGTCTTTATCCCCTCCTCAGTTACCTATATCGGACATCACGCCTTCTGGGGTACGGTATATACGGAAAACGGCGAGAAAAAGGGTGTTGCCGAAATTTACGTGGAGGCAGATAAGGAAGCCTTCAAGGAAAATACCCAAACCGGTGACGAATGGGTACCGATTTACGATTCCAATCTTCTGAGAAGAATAGACGTAATATATAACAGCGAAAGAAAGGGAATGTAAAAAAGATTTTTCCCTACACATCATTATCGGAGGAAAATAGTATGAAACTTTCAGTTGATGCGGCTGTTGAGACAACGGTTGCACCTATCGTACAGGACCTTGAGGAGGGTGTAAGCGAGCTCACAAACCTTCCCACAAATATGGCAGAGACGGGTGAATACGTTAAAAACCTCGTTAATCTGCTTCAGGAATTTGCAGTAACCTACGGCGGCAAGCTTATCGGTGCGCTGATACTTCTTATTATCGGCTTCAAGCTCACAAAGATGCTTACGAAAAGGCTGGCATCCGCAAAGGCATTCAACAAAATCGACACGTCCACAAAGGGCTTTATTATAAGCGTTATCGGAGTGCTTCTCAAGGTATTCATCGCCATAACCGCACTTGCTGTGCTTGGTGTGCCTATGACCTCTATGATAGCGGTAATCGGCTCCTGCGGTCTTGCCGTCGGTCTTGCCCTTCAGGGCTCCCTTTCAAATATTGCGGGCGGCTTCATCATTCTTGTTTTCAAGCCCTTCTCCGTAGGCGATTTCATTATCGCAGGCGACGTTTCGGGTACTGTTGAGGATATCGGTATCTTCCATACGAAGGTGCTGACGGTTGATAACAAGCGTATCATCGTTCCCAATTCAACCATTTCAAACGCAACTCTTACAAACGTCTCCGCTCTTGCACAGAGAAGAGTTGACCTCACCTTCACCGCTGACTACAGCTGTGATATAAACAAGGTTGAAAGGACTCTCATAAGCGTCTGCGAGAGTCACGAAAAGGTATTGAAGGACCCCGAGCCCTTTGCACGTCTCAGCGCACACAAGGACAGCGCGCTTGAATACACCGTAAGAGTATGGTGTAATTCAGAGGATTACTGGACGGTATACTTTGACCTCATAAGAGACGTAAAGCTCGCCTTCGACAGAGAAAATATATCCATTCCCTATCCTCAGCTGGACGTACACACAAAATAAAAGCGTATTTTTCGCATCTTCTCGGCAATCTTCACAATACAAATGTAAACTATTTGTTAATAATATAATATAATATAATTAAGACATTGACACTTTGTCACTTTTTTGGTATAGTATTATGGCTCAAAAGTGACAGGGTGTCATTTTTGATGCTTCGGATTTCAACGGAAAGCCTCTTAAAAATGACAAACTGTCAATTTTTTAAGGTTTCTTTAATATCACGGAATATAATATATAAGGTTATCGTACCTTCTTTATAATTCAATACAATCAAGACGCGAAGCGTCTTCACAGTGTCACTATTCACTATTCACTATTACTTATTACTTTAAGAAAGGAGACCGGTATGTCTGCTCCGAAAAAGCTGGAAAAGAAAATGAAGATTCTTGATACGGCATATTCGCTGTTCAGATCGTCCTCCGTCAGCGCAACAGCCATTGACGATATAGTAAAGGCCGCAGGCATAGCGCGCGGCACCTTTTATCTGTATTTCAAGGATAAAAGCGACTTGCTTGAAGAAATAATCCTTTATAAAAGCACGGAATATATGCGCGAGGTCTTAAAAAAGGCGGTAAGCGACTTTACCGATGACAGCAGTGATTTTCTCGGCTTCGTCCGAAGCTTTCTGAATCACTATATAGACTTCCTTATAGAAAACAAGGAAATACTTCCCATAATGTCAAAAAACATTTCCTCCTGCCTTCGCAATCTTCCCGAATTTTACGATTCGGAAATCGCGGAAATATACACGGCACTCATTCGGGAAATGATGAAGCTGGGCTACACCGAAAGAGGAGCCCAAATAACGGCTTATATCGTAATCGATATGACGGGCTCCATAAGCTCGGACGCTATAATGTTAGGCAAGCCCTTCCCCATAGAAGAAATCAGAAGCACGGTAATCGAATCGGCATTGACATTGATAGAAAACAACGCACATAAAGAAAGAGGTGATCAAGTCTGAAACGCTCATATAAGTTTTTAACGTTAGTAATGACTCTTGTAATGCTTTTCAGCACTTTTGCGCCCTGTATGGCAGGCGCGGTAAATCTTCCCGAGGGAGTAACGGCATCGCAGATTGACGAGGCTATACCGAAGCTGGGCTCGCTTCTGAAGAATCTCCTTGCGGCAAACCCCGAGACAAAGGATCTGAAGAATACCGTCTACGGTATGCTTTATGAGGATGCTACGGTAAACTCCCTTTTCTCCGCCATATATACGGCTCTCGGAGAAAATGCGGATGCTATGAGCATTATCGGTGTGGATATCTCCCCTGCCGCTCTTTCCGAGGCACTCTCGGACTTTGAGCAGGTATCAAAGAAGATTGCAAAATGCTCCGATATAGCAGGCGTCATAAAGGCATCGTCCTCCTTCAAATGGGACATCGACTCAAAGGCGGATTTCGGAAAAGCACTTGCCGCTATGCTGTCTCCCTTCAACGAGCTTCTCAACGCTCTTTTATGTGCAGGCAAGGTAAATATAAGCTCCCTTCTCTCCATTCAGGGTGACGACGGATATACAGCGGCGATAGTACCTCTTCTTACCGCTCTTGACTGTCCCGAGATTATGAGCAGCTCCGACTTTGCCGCCGCAGCCGCAAAGAACAAAAGCAACATCGTAAAGAATATAATCTCAATGGTGTTCAAGTCTCTTGACAAGCTTCTTGATGACCCCGTAAAGGGACTTTGCTCAACCCTTCCCAAGGTAGCCTACTATCTTGATTCGGGAATGCTCTCCTCTTCAATTACAAGCCTTTTAGAGCCTCTTTCACTCAAAATTGCAGGTATATTCACGATTCCCGGAATATCCGACCTTATCACACAGGCCGCAAACCTTGAAGAAGGACTCAACATCAACGATATGCTTGAGGGCATTGACCTGAGCGAGCTTCTCGGCTCCGACGTAAAGCTTACGGTGCCCGAAATCGACATAAAGCAGCTTGCCGAATGCGCTTCATATTCAAATAACAGCTATACGGTTGACGAGGCATCGGCTTTCACGGTAATTATGAGCTTCCTTCTTGAAACAGTAAAGCTCAACAAGGACTCCCTCGGTGCTCTTTTGGGCGGTGAGGACGTTTCAAAGACCTTGGAGCCTCTTCTTTCAAAATCAAATGACGAGATAATAAAAACTATCGTAACGCTGTTTACAATGAACAGCATTCCCGCAAATACCTATAGCTGGGTATATCCCGCCTTCACGGCAACCATTCCCGACAATACCCCCACCTTCACCTCAGACGATTATGCCGCCTGCCTTGAAAAGGTAGACCCCCTTCTTACGGACTTCGTAAAGGAAAGCGACCCCGAGAGTGACATTGAAAAGACTCTCAGAAAGACTATTTACTCAAACTCCCTTGTATCTCAGCTTGTAACGGGAATCTTCTCCCTTATAGGCGGCGAGGAAATGGCTCCCGTATTCGCACTTCTCGGTATGGACGTTACCCCCACGGGAGTGGGCAACGCAATATATAACTACTATCCCTACACGTCAAGACAGCTTTACAAATATTCCTCCTGGGAAAAGGTAAACCCCGATTATCTCAGCTGGGGCTTCTATGACGGCGATGCAGAGGGCTTCACAAAGGCAGTATCAAGAGTCCTCGCTCCCTTCACTCCCCTTCTTACCTGTATGCTTGCAGGTCAGAACGTAACTCTTCTTGACAGCATTACGATTCCCGGTTCGGACGGCTACAACACCGCAATAATTCCTCTTCTTGAGGCTCTGGGCTGTCCCTCGGACAAAATAAAGACCTACGACGAATATAAAAAGGGCGCAGGCACCTCAGCTATAGTAACGGATATTCTCACTCCCGTTACCGCTTTACTCGACGAGCTTTGCGCCGCTCCCGTAAAGACTGCCTGCAGAATACTTCCCAACCTTATTTACTTCTTCAATTCAGGTCTTATGAACGGGGTGCTTGAAAACCTTATCTACCCCGTAAAATATATGCTTGATACGGCAGGTCTCGGCGACCTTCTGAAAGACGCTATGGGCGAAACAGCAAGCATAGATATTTCCTCGCTTATGGGTGAGCTGATGAAGGATGCTGACCTCGGCATCGTTCTTCCCGAGCTTGACCTCAGTATTATCGGTACTCTCGGTACTGCCTCGACCCTTACGAGCAAGCGTGTTTCGGGCGGTGCCCCTGCACAGTACACCTATATCACCGCAGATGCACCCGGCGTATTCCTTACAATAATGAGATTCGTTGTCAGCGCAATTTCAATGGAGGAAAACAGCGGACTCCTTACGGGTCTTATGGGCACGGAAAGCTCCGAGCCCTCTGCCGACGGAATGCCCGATATGTTCGGAATGTTCGCAGGCAATATCGCAGAAAAATTCAAGGGTATGTCAAACGACGAAATAGTTGAATGGCTGTGCGACCTGCTTTTCAGCGAATCTCCCATAGTTGAGCTTCCCGTAGAGGATGAGGAAATACCTTCCATTATCTATAAAGAAAAGTTCTCTCTTCCCCCCTGGATGAAAATTGCAATTCCCGTGGCTCTTATCGCTCTTGCCGCCCTCGTTTACTATATTCTTTCAGTAAGCGGAAGGCTTGACAGCCACAAGCTCAAAAAGGCAAAGAAGCAGGAAATGAAGCGCCGTGAGGAGGAAAGCAAAAGGCTCATAAAGGGCGGCGGCACAGCCGTAGCTCAGCTAAGCGTTACTCCGTCGAAAAGGAAGAATAAAAAGGCTGCCAAGGGACAAACGGCACAGGCACAGAAAACTAAAAAGGCTATACCCGAAGGTCAGCAGCCCCTATTCACTATGCCCCCCGTCGGAAATGCCGACGTAAAGGCTGATACCGCAGCCAAGGTAAACAGCACCCCGGCATACGACACGGCTGCCGAAGAAGAAAAGAAAGCCGTTCCCGAAAGAGCTTATATTGCCTTTGAGGCATCTAAGGGCAGAAGCTCGGCATACCTTGACCCCCTTTCAGAGCAGCTGATTGAAAAGGAAAAGGAAAAGGAAGCCAGAAAAGAGACAACGGAAAGACAGATAAAAAGACAGCAGAAGGCTGACAGCCTGAATGCAAAAAAGGATACGCGCACCGCTTCGGCAAAGCTTCCCGACGAGAAGCAGGCAGAAAAGCTTATGCGCCGTCAGCAGAAGGCTCAGAAAAAGACTATCAAAAATCAGGCAAAGATACAAAAGCAATACGAAAAAGCCAGACTTCAGGCAGAAAAGAAAAATATGAAATCATCCAAGGGAGGGAATAAATAATGCTTGTACTGAAAGATATAGTAAAGGACTACGTAGCAGGTGATACCACCGTACGCGCCCTTAAAGGCATAAACATCAATTTCAGAGAAAGCGAATTTGTTGCTATCCTCGGTCCTTCAGGCTGCGGAAAGACCACGATGCTTAACATCATCGGCGGTCTTGACAGATATACCTCGGGCGACCTTGTGATCAACGGCAAAAGCACAAAGGATTTTACCGACGGTGATTGGGATACCTACCGTAACCACTCCATAGGCTTTGTATTCCAGAGCTACAACCTGATTCCCCATCAGACCGTTCTTTCGAACGTTGAGCTTGCTCTTACACTTTCGGGTGTTTCCAAGAAGGAAAGAAAGGAAAGAGCAATAAAGGCACTTGAGCAGGTAGGTCTCGGTGAGCAGATTTACAAGAAGCCCAGCCAGATGTCGGGCGGACAGATGCAAAGAGTTGCTATTGCCCGTGCGCTTATCAACAATCCCGACATTCTCCTTGCCGACGAGCCCACGGGTGCTCTTGACACGGAAACCAGCGTTCAGATTATGGAAATCCTCAAGGAGATAGCAAAGGATAAGCTCATTATTATGGTTACCCATAACCCCGACCTTGCAAATGAGTATTCCACAAGAATCATCAGCTGTCTTGACGGTAACATCACCAACGATACAGACCCCTATGAGCCTACTGCAGAGGATAAGCAGGCAGAAAAGGCAAAGAGAGAGGAAGAGGAAAAAAAGGGCAAGAAGCCCTCTATGTCCTTCGGCACAGCGTTCTCTCTTTCACTTCGTAACCTCGTTACCAAAAAGGGAAGAACCTTCCTTACAGCCTTTGCGGGAAGCATCGGTATTATAGGTATTTCCCTTGTTCTCGCACTTTCAACAGGTATTGAAAACTATATAGACAAGATGCAGAACGACCTGCTTCTTGCAATGCCCGTTTCCGTTGAAAAGGAAGCTATTGATATGAATAACGTTATGGGTGCGCTTATGGATATCGGCTCCTCGATTCTTGAAACCGACCATGAGCTTGACAACATCTACGTTAACTCCACCTTCACGGAAATGGTAAACACCTTTATTTCACAGTCAACGGCAAACAACCTCAAGAGCTTCAAGAAATACGTTGACGATAACAGAGAAAAGTTCGACGAGCTTTGTAACGATATTCAGTTCAAGTACGAAACTCCCCTTAACATCTACAAGGCAGACACCTCCGAGGGCATCATAAAGGTAAATCCCAACGGAATGCTTGATACGCTTATGGGATCAACCCAGCAGTCAGGCTCAATGGCTACTATGACAAACTCTATGACAAATATGTTCTCCTCATCCGCCACAAACTCCTGGATAGAGCTTATCGGAGACAACGAGCTTCTTGCAAATCAGTACGAAATCATCCACGGCAGACTTCCCGAGGCATTCAACGAGGTTGTGCTTATCGTTGACAAGAACAACGAAATAAACGAGCTTGTTATGTACGCTCTCGGCCTCAAAAATCAGGACAGATTTATGGAAGATATGGTTGAGATGATGGCTGCAGACGGCGAAATGGATGAAACGCAGATAGTCGGTCAGTACACCTATGAGGATATTCTTAATATGAAGTTCAAGCTTGTGCTTAACTACAAGTACTTCACCAAGGATGCCGAAACGGGACTCTGGCAGGACCAGTCACAGAATACTCTCTATCTCAAGCAGCTCATCAACGAGGGTGTTGATATCAACATCGTAGGTATTTTAAGACCCGACCCCAATAATGTTATGTCCACGGGCACGGGAAGCATCGGCTACACCACCGAGCTTATGGAATATGCCCTCGAGCAGACGGCTCAGAGTGAGATAGTTACGGAGCAGCTTTCCCACCCCGACGTTGACGTTCTTACGGGACTTGAATTCTCAAACCTTACCGTAAACGACTTCTCACTCGCCGATATTGACCTCAGCGTTATCGACTTCCGGTATCTCGACCTCACTCCCTTTATGAGTCTTATGGAAGGCATCGACCTTTCTCAGATTGATATTCTTAACCTTAATATTGCCGACCTTATCGACTTCAGCGACCTTACCGACCTGAAGAAAAAGCTTATGGAGGGCTTCCTTTCCGACGAGCAGGTGCTTGCCTTCAAGCAGGCTTACATTGACACGATAAATGAACAATGCTCCCCCGAAAGAACCTATGCGGCTCTCGGCTATTCGACTCCCGACTCCCCCTCTTCAATCTATCTCTATCCCAAGTCATTTGAGGATAAGGACCAGCTCAACGAAATGGTAAGCTACTACAACGAGCAGATGATTGAGCAGGGACATCTCGGCTACACGGTTACACTTACGGATATTATCGGTATGCTTATGAGCACCGTTACAAACGTGCTTAATATCGTTACCGTTGTCCTCGTTGCCTTCGTTGCAATTTCACTTGTCGTTTCTTCAATAATGATTGGTATTATCACTTATATCTCCGTTCTTGAAAGAACCAAGGAAATCGGTATTCTCAGAAGTATCGGTGCTTCAAAGGGTGATATTTCAAGAGTATTCAACGCAGAAACCGTCACCATCGGTCTCGGAGCAGGTATATTCGGTATTCTGACCACTCTGCTTCTTGAAATACCCATAAATCTGCTCCTTAAATACCTTACCCATACGGGTGCCGCCGCCCAGCTTCCCGTTATTGCGGCTGTGCTTCTTATTGCGGTAAGTGTGACTCTTACCTTTGTCGCAGGTCTTATTCCCTCCTCTCTCGCAGCTAAGAAGGACCCCGTAGAGGCTTTGCGCTCAGAGTAAAAAATCTCTATATAACACCAGAGAGAACAAATCGGTTCTGCCGAGGAGTTCTCTCTTTTTTCATTTACTTTTTTGGTTCTTCACGGAAACTTGGGGGATGAAGTGGGCACGGGAGTGCCTATTAAAAGTTTTGGTTGAGCTTTTTCAAAAGCTCACGGTGTCAAGAGGCAGAGCCTCTTGTCGCACTCCGCAGAGTGCGAAATCCTTTT
>JAZNFG010000022.1:0-57299 GCA_045589015.1 Acutalibacteraceae bacterium | reverse complement strand
TGGAATAATACCGTATTTTCTGCACGCCTCGAAAAACGCGGGGCAGTTTTTACAGGAATTATGGTCTGTAAGAGCAATAATATTCAAGCCTTTTATAGCTCCCATTCCGGCAATATTATTTGGAGTCATATCATCATCGGCACAAGGAGAAAGGCACGAATGGATATGAAGATCGTAATAATACTTATTCATATATCATCAGCTATTTCAACTGCTGTGCGAAAAGCGGTTTTGTCCGAAAGAAGAATGTTAACGCCTTTATCTTCAGCGGTTGCAAGAACGTTCTCATCGGGGACTGCACCTTCAGCCACAATTATAGCGGCAACGTCAGCAAGCTGACCGACAGCAGCAATATTAATATTAGTCATAATTGTAATCCAGACACATCCCTCGGTTGCTCTGCCCATTACCCAGCTGAGCAAGTCACCTGAATATCCGCCTGTTACAACTTTGTCCGGTGAAGGCAAGGATACAGCATTAAAGCCGTGTTTTTCGGCAAGCTCTTTAACTGTCATTATCTTCTCCCTCGCATTCATCAGATAATTTAGCGTGTTCAAGAACAACACATTTTCTGTCTGCGCTGATTCCTCTGACAATATCCTCAGCAAAAGCCCTGCAGGTCGGAGCACCGCAGGCACCGCAGTCAATTCCGGGTAATCCCTTTCTAATCTCCTGCATTTTTGCCATCATCCGCATAGACTCCGCCATACTGTCGCTTAGTCTTGAAATCGGTGTATAATCCGGAAGATCCTCTGTTATGAAGCTTTCCGGAACAAAATTCACGTCAGCAGGAATAAAGTTCTTAGAAACCTGCATATATCGTCTTACCGTCTGAAGACGGGTTTTGGCAATAAACGGGTTTTCAATAGTCATTACACCGCCTACGCAACCGCCGATACAAGCGTTAAGCTCAACAAACTCAATCTGAGGAATATTTCCGTTTTCAATAGATTCAAGAACCTCTATGCAATTCTCTATTCCGTCAGCAAAAAGATAGCTGTCGTTAAGTATTGCGGAGGATTCGCCGCCCGAGGATGCCCAGCCGATACCGAGCATTCCCGCCTCAGAGGAAATTTTCGGTGTATTGTTCTTTTTCATAGCACTCAAGAGCATAAAATATATGTCACTTAAAGATACAACTACGTCAACGTTACTCTTATAGTTTCCGAATCCGTTTCTGATATAGCTAACCTTAGCAGCGCACGGAGAAATAAAGAAAACACCGATATCCTCGTCCTTCAGCTCGGGATGCTGCTGTTTTGCTCTCTTTCTGGCTTCAAGAGCGGATATTTCCATAGGAGGAAGCATAGGAAGTATATTATCCTTAAGATAAGGAAAACGAAGAGTAATAAGTCTTGATATTACAGGACACGCAGAGCTTATTACAGGCTTTTTAATCCCTTCAGACTTGAGAAAAATGCGAGTATATCCCGAAACTACCTCTGCAGCCTTTGCAACCTCGTATACGTCGTCAAAGCCGATATCAAGAAGCCCTTGTAAAACGGTATCAACATCATCAAGCCCGTCAAACTGTCCGAACAAAGCGGGAGCAGGAAGAGCAATTTTCCATTTGTAGTGCTGATAATGCTCAAATTTACTGCACATAGCTTTTTTTGCCTTATGCGGGCATACTCTGATACATTCTCCACAGTCTATACACCTGTCGGTATTAATTTCCGCATGACCTGAAACTATTCTGATAGCCTCCGTGGGACAATGTCTTACACAGGTCGTACAGCCCGTACATTTTTCCACGTCAAGCACAACAGAGTGTCTGTAAGAATTCAAACCATCACCTTATTTACTTGAGGTAAACACACATCGTAATAGTCGTTCCTACACCGACTTCACTTTCAATTTTCATTTCATCGGTGTAACGCTTCATATTGGGAAGTCCCATTCCCGCACCAAAGCCGAGTGAACGAACATTCTCGGTAGCTGTTGAGTATCCCTCCTGCATAGCAAGGTCGATATCGGGAATACCGGGTCCCTTGTCTGCAAGAATAATCTCAATCTTATCCTCATATACTATTACGTCGGCTTCTCCGCCGTTAGCGTGAATTACCATATTAATTTCGCCTTCATACAGGGCGATTGAAACCTGTCTGATAATTTCAGGGGGAAGGCCGAGGCGTCTCAGATTCTTTTTCACCTGAACGGATGCTTCACCTGCCGACACAAAATTATCACCATCTACGTCAAAATGAAACTTGATTGATTCACTCATATTTTTGTACCTGTCAATCCGTTAGTATAAAGCGTTCCGCAAGCATCATACATACGCATTTTAGTAGCCAGAAGAGCAATTCCGCTTTCCTTTGCGGCTTCAACCATTTCCGGTGTAGGTCTCTTTGAACGAACAAAAACAATACAAATCATATCCATCATTTCTGCAGTTCTTATAACCTGCAGGTTAACGAGTCCTGTCATCAGAACTGCCTGGTCCTTGACGTAGGCGAGCACATCACTCATCATATCGCTGCCGCAGGCTGAATGAACGTCCTTATCGAGAAATTCTTCACCACAGAGGATTTCGGCATCAAGTAATTCTTTTAAGGTACTGATTTTCATAAAACTTTTCCTTTAATTTTATTCATACTTAGCAAGTATGCCGGGAATCATATCAGCGGTAAGCTTTCCGTAAACATCATCATTGATAGTCATAACGGGGGCAAGTCCGCAAGCACCGATACAACGGCATGCTTCAACTGAGAATTTTCCGTCTTCAGAGCATTCGCCTGCATCAACACCTGTGATCTCACAGATCTTGTCGAGAACCTGCTGTGCACCCTTAACGTAGCAAGCAGTACCGAGACAAACGGAAATGTTGTACTTTCCCTTGGGAGAAAGAGCAAACTGAGCATAGAAGGTAGCAACACCGTATACCTTTTCAACGGGCACGTCAAGACCTTCAGCTATTTTACACTGAACCTCATAGGGCAGATAACCGTAAATTCCCTGTGCGTCCTGCATTACAGCCATAAGACGGCTCTTATCTCCGTTTGCTGCTGCAATTGCTTCCTCAAGCTTTTTTGCCTGCTCGGGAGTGTCGATAAAAGGAAGTTTACTGATTTTTTTCTCCATTCTTTATTTCCTCCATTCAAATTTTTTGTAAAAGAAAATATGCGACGGCATACAGCCATACATCGTGAATTATAACATAATGTTTTTTTCAAGTCTATAGTAAAATAAAAGAAAATTTGCTTTTTTGTTATATTTTTAACAAAATTTCGCTTTTTTTTATTATTTACTCATTTTCTCTTGTAAAATTGTTTGTATAAATGTATAATTAATTGAAAAATTTTTTGGAGGAAATTCAAATGGATAAAAAAATACTCGTTGAAACTTCTGCAAGACACGTTCACGTATCTAAAGCAGATCTTGAAATTCTGTTCGGTGAGGGCTATGAGCTCACCAAGAAAAAGGATCTTTCACAGCCCGGTCAGTATGCCTGTGAAGAAAGAGTACAGGTTATCGGTCCCAAAAGCTCCTTCCCCGGTGTATCAATTCTCGGTCCCGTCCGTAATGCAACTCAGGTTGAAATTTCAGCATCCGATGCACGTTCAATCGGTGTTTCAGCTCCCGTAAGAGAGTCCGGTGATATCAAGGCTTCAGGTGCCTGCAAGCTTGTAGGCCCCAAGGGTGAAGTTGAGATAAGCGAAGGCGTAATCGTTGCCAAGAGACACATTCACATGACTACTGCAGATGCTGCAGATTTCGGTCTTGAAGACAAGCAGGTCGTAAGCGTTAAGATAGATTCTCCCGAGCGTTCTCTTATTTTCGGTGATGTTGTAGTTCGCGTAAACGACAGCTTTGCTCTTGCTATGCACATTGACACGGATGAAGCAAATGCTGTTCTTGCAGGCGGCAACGCTATGGGCGAAATCATCAAGTAATTTTTATACATCAAAAAAATAAACAACTCTTAGCCGAGTGTTCGTAAGGACACTCGGCAGCTTTATTCGCCTTAGGCGAGTTTTATTGCTTCGCAGTTATTTTGTGCTTTACACAGTGATATTGTCCTTATAATTTTCCGTACTTAGCAACCCTATCCATTCGCGTGGTGCATATTTTTTTGAAAAGATTTCCATATATTCAGCGTTTGGCATTAATATTTCAGTCACTTCGGCAAAAAATATTTTTTGCACGGAGGTGATCAATATAAAAAAAATCATCAGATTTCTGACATTATCATTTAGTATTCTGACGGTTGTAATTTTTTCACTGATAATTTACGGAAGCTCTACGTTGCCTGATTTCAGCAGAACCATCAGCAACAATTTAAATTTTTCCGGAATATACTCGGTATCAGTCTCAGAAAGCGCATATCTGAACGATTCGGAAAAAATTGATAACGGCGATACCTGCAATTCGGATATAAAGCTCTTCGGAGCTATACCCGTTAAAAAAATCAGCGTAACGAAAAGTGACCGAAAATATCTTATACCGGGCGGAGAGCTTGTGGGAATCCGGCTTAAAACAAACGGAGTTCTTGTCGTCGGTACGGAAAGCTTCATCAGCGACGGAAAAGAAGTTTCGCCTGCACAAAATGCAGGAATATGTATAGGCGACTCTCTTTTAGAAATAGACGGAAAAAGTATTTCATCAAACAAAGAGCTTTCGGATATCATAGCATCTTCTATGGGTAATCCTGTAAAAGTACTCGTAATCCGTGAGGGCACAAGCAAGGAGCTGACGTTACAACCCGAAATTTCGGATATTTCAGGATGCTACAAGGGCGGCTTATGGATAAGGGATTCAACGGGCGGTATCGGTACTCTGACTTATATCGACGTTGAAAACGGGACTTTCGGCTCCTTAGGACACGGAATTTACGATACTGATACAAGTCAGCTTATTCCCACCGACACAGGTGAACTGTACTCAGCGAATCTCACGGGCATAAAAAAGGGCATTACGGGAAATGCTGGAGAAATCAAGGGAATTATTGAGGGAAACTGTTATGCAAATATAAGCATTAATTCCGAAAACGGCATTTTCGGATCCGTTTTTTATATAGATGCCGAATCCAAAGCTCTACCCGCTGCGTCCGCTGATGAAATAAAAACCGGCGAGGCTCAGATAATTTCAACCGTTAGCGGCAACAGCAAGAATTACTATAATATTGAAATTGAAAAAATTAATCTGAACGCAGAAAACAAAAATCTGATTATTAAGGTAACAGATGAAAATTTATTAAACACTACGGGGGGAATCATTCAAGGAATGAGCGGCTCCCCTATTATTCAGGACGGAATGATAGTTGGTGCGGTTACACACGTTTTCCTTAACGACCCCACAAGAGGTTACGGAATTTTTATAGAAAATATGCTGAACACAACAGCGCAATGAAATCACGGGCACGAATCCGTTTACACGGGTTTGTGCTTTTGTATTATACTTTTACACGGAAGTTCTGTTTTATTTACAATAATTTTATTGATTTTTAGCTAAAGCAACGCATCGTTGCTTGATAATCAAGTCGTACAAGGATTAAAATTTATACGAAAAACGTGGAAATTGAAGAAATTTTATATGGAAATAAAAAGAAGAATTACGACAGAATTATAAAGTTAACTGCAATTATTATTTTAAGCCTGTTCTTAATTTTGCAAACAGCAGCGTTTTCAATTGAACATCAGGCATATTACAGATTCGGATTGGAAACCGGAATAGTGTTGCAGGACGAGCTGCAGCTGCTTGATATTCACTTAAAATTGATGACAGTCCATAACAGAATAGAATATTTTTCCCAAATACTCCTGTACTGCGGTACTACTTATTCCAAAGCTTATTCATTCCCGTGATAATTCTCTTTATTGACATTTTTATTAACGAATCGATAAACTTCAGAAAAAAGCCTAAAAAATCAAAGAATTGATTTGAGAATCTAAATATTACGCCAGCTACATATATATTGACGGAAAACAGGAATAATGGTAGACTTATGTAAAGGAGCTGATAATATGGAAAGGTTGATATTTAACACCGAAAAAACATACGGTAAATTTAAGATTCTTAACGCAACTAACGGCGGTCCCTGGCACAAAAGACACGCTGACGATCAATACAGAACAAATCTTGAGGATTACAAAAAAGCACGTATTCCCTATTCAAGAAATCACGATTCCGCCGTTTGCGGAATATACGGCGGTCCATACAGTCACGATATTACCTGCATATTTCCCGACTTCGATGCAGACCCGTATCTTCCCGAATCGTACGATTTTGCCTGTACTGATGAGGCAATTTTAGTTTGTCTCGATGCCGGCACAGAAACGTTTTTCAGACTCGGTCAGACAATTGAGCATCATATAAAAAAGCACGGAACCATTCCACCCAAGGATTTCAGAAAATGGGCTGTTATATGCGAGCATATAATAAAGCATTACAACGAAGCTTGGGCAAACGGATATAATCTCGGCATAAAATACTGGGAAATTTGGAATGAGCCTGACCTTGATGATGATAACAGTCCCAACAAGCGTTGCTGGGGCGGTACAAAGGAAGAATTCTTTGAGTTTTATGAAATAGCCGCAAAGCATCTTAAAGCCTGCTTCCCTGACCTGAAAATCGGCGGTCCTGCTCTTGCCTGGAGAGAGGATTGGGCTGAGGAATTTCTTTTGAGAGCCCGAAATAACAGTATTCCTCTTGATTTTTTCTCTTGGCATATTTATTCGGATGAGCCGAAAAACATAACAGACAGAGCAACAAGAATCAAGTCTATGCTTGTAAAGTACGGCTTCGGTGAAGCTGAAAGCATTCTGAATGAATGGAATTACGTAAAAGGCTGGTGCGAAGAATTTGTTTACACAATTGAATGTATAAACGGAATTAAGGGTGCCGCTTTTATGATGGCGGTAATCAGCGAAGCACAAAAATCAGATATAGATATGCTTATGTACTACGATACCCGTCCGTCTGTTTTCAACGGTGTTTTTGACTTTTATACCTACCGCCCGCTGAAGGGTTATTACCCTCTTTATTGGTACGGAGACTTTTATGACCTTACAGCTGAAATCAGAGCCGAAAATAAGATTGAAAATATCTATTCTCTTGCAGGTGTAGACACTAACGGAAAAGTAACGGCAATCATCACAAGCTATTCCGATAATGACAATGCAGAGGATAAGGAAATTACGGTTGATTTCGGGAAAGACGGCAAATTTGACATTTATCTTCTTGACAGCGAGCATTACGGCGAACTGATCAAAACCACAGACAAGCTTGATTTTATAATCAAGAATCAAACAGTTATTATGATAAAAGAAATATAAAAAGCTTCCCCGTTGCCGATACAGGCAACGGGGATAAATTTTATGCAAATTATTTTATTTCGGAAAGCTGAACGGGTCTGTGTTCTGCTACAGACTTCTTTGCAGCGAGACCGATTTTAACAGACTGCATACCTGCGTGAATACCTACGGGAACTTCAGTATTGTTTTCGCAAGCATCAACAAACTGTCTCATTTCCTCTGAGAAGGAGCCCATATATCTTTCCAGGAAGAAGAAGAGGGGCTTCTCACCCGTTACGCCGTTTGCATCTGCAACAACAGCAGTAGAAAGAGTATCATTAGCAGTAGCTACCATACCCTTGGAGCCGAAAAGCTCAGCTCTCTGGTCATAGCCGTATGCGGCACGGCGGGAATTATCAATAACAGCAAGTGCTCCGTTTGCCATCTTCATAGTGATAATGGCTGTATCAACGTCTCCCTGCTCACCGATAGCGGGATCTACAAGGACGGCAGAATTTACATATACCTCTTCAACGTCGCTGTTTGTAAGGAAGCAAGCCATATCAAAATCGTGAATTGTCATATCAAGGAAGATACCGCCCGATACAGCAATATACTTGGGATTGGGAGGCTCGGGATCACGTGAAGTGATTTTCAGAATATGCGCATCACCGATTCTGCCTGCATCATAAGCCTTGCGGATTGCGGCAAAGTTATGATCGAAGCGGCGGTTAAAGCCAACCTGGAACTTGATTTCGGGATGCTTTGCAAGAGCGTCTGCAACTGCCTGAATCTTCTCAATTGAATGGTCTACGGGCTTTTCGCAGAATACGTGCTTACCTGCTTCAATTGCTTCAATTGAAATTGATGAATGTGTATCTGTTGATGAGCAAACAAGAACAGCATCAATATCCTTGTCCTCAAGAATCTTCTTGTAATCGGTGTAGATATCCTTTACACCGAAGCCCTCGCAGAATGCCCTTGTTTCATCGTTCATATAGGGGTCAGCAATAGCCTTAACAATTGCATTCTTTACGTGATATGAAATTGATTCAAGATGAACCTTGCCGATTCTGCCTGCGCCGATAATACCGATTGTAAGCATAATTTATTACTCCTTTAAGTTAATCAGATTGTGCCGTCCCAAGTGGAAACAGACTTATTTGTTTTTTCTTCTTCGTCAAACCAACGCTGGGTTACGCACTTGCTTTCAGTAAAGAAACGGTATGCATCCTTACCGAGACAATGAAGATCTCCGAAGAATGAATCCTTATGTCCAGAGAAGGGGAAGAAGCCTATCGGTACGGGAATACCGACATTAACGCCTACCATACCGCCGTGAGTATGACGGACAAACTCTCTTGCAAAATATCCGCTCTGTGTAAATATAACGGAACCGTTTGCATAGGGATTATTGTTCATAATTTCAAGGCCCTCCTTGAAGGACTTGCAACGCTTGATAGAAAGAACGGGACCGAAAACCTCGTCTCTTCCGATAGTCATATCCTCGGTTACGTTATCAAAAATTGTGGGACCTACAAAGTAACCGTTTTCATAGCCTTCAACCTTACAGCTTCTGCCGTCAAGAACAAGAGTTGCACCCTCACGAACACCCTTATCGATATCTGCGATAACTTCATCATAGTGCTTCTTATACGTAATGGGACCGAGCTTTGATGTTTTATCTACTGCGGGACCTACCTTGATCTGAGAAGCCTGCTTTTTGAGCTCTGCTACAAATTCATCAGCAATTGCTTCTTCAACAACACAGCAAGAAAGAGCCATACATCTCTGACCTGCACAACCGTATGCAGAGTTTATAATACCTGCAACAGTTCTCTCAATGGGAGCATCAGACATAACAAGTGCGTGGTTTTTAGCCTGGCACAGAGCCTGAACACGCTTTCCGTTAGCGGCAGCCTTCTGATAAATAAGCTTACCTACGGGGGTTGAGCCTACGAAGGTAATACCCTTAACATCGGGATGCTTAAGAATTACGTCGATTTCATTTCTTGAGCAGGTAACAACGTTAACAACACCGTCGGGAATACCAGCTTCCTTGTAAAGCTCAGCGATTCTCAGAGCCGTTCTCGGAGTAAGAGAAGCAGCTTTAAGAACAATTGTATTACCTGTTGCAACGCAAACGGGCACCATCCAACCGAAAGGAATCATTGCGGGGAAGTTTACGGGAACGATACCTGCAAAAACACCCATTGATTCACGATAAAGAACAGTATCAAAGCCCTTAGACGCATCCATAAGACTCTCACCCATCATCTGAGTGGGAACCTGTATTGCAAGCTCCGTTCCTTCCTTTGCTTTAAGAACGTCACCTTCTGCCTCAGCCCAAACCTTGCCGTTTTCCTCAGCAACAAGCCTTGTGAGCTCTTCCATATGTTCTACAATCAGCTCTCTTACCTTGAAAAGAATCTGAGAACGCTTGATTGCGGGAGTTGCGCTCCATCCGGGGTATGCAGCCTTTGCGGCGGCAATAGCGGCATTTACCTCTTCAGCGGTACAGCAGGGAGCGTGACCCGTTACCTCGCCTGTGGAAGGATTGAAAACGTCATAGTAAATATCCGTCTTGGATTCTACGTACTGACCGTTACAAAAATACTTTAATTTTTCAGCCATTTATATATTCTCCTTGTATTAAAGTCCTGCTTTTTCAGCAATATATTTTCTTGCCTTCACAGCGTATTCAAAGGGATTTGCGATAGCGGGGTCTTGTTCAGCTTCAACGAGAACATAACCTTCATAGCCCGTTTCGGCAAGAACATCGAAAATCGGCGCAAAATCTATTGCACCGTCACCGGGAACCGTAAAAGTACCGAGTCTAACACCCTGAAGGAAGCTGAGCTTTTCTTCCTTGACCTTTGCGATAACCTCAGGACGGATATCCTTGAGGTGTACGTGCTTGATTCTCTTTGCATATTTTTTAAGAACTGCCATATAATCCTCACCGCAATATGCAAGGTGTCCGGAGTCAAACAAAAGACTGAAAAGCTCAGGATCTGTATTTTCCATCATTCTGTCAATTTCAGCGGCAGTCTGAACAACCGTACCCATATGATGATGGAAGGTAAGAGCAATACCCATATCCTTTGCAACCTTACCGAGCTTATTAAGTCCCGTGCAAAGCATCTCCCACTCTTTGTCATTCATAACGTACTTATCGTCAAAAATAGAGAGGTCTGTTCCCTGAATTGAATGTCCCTGCTCGGAAACACCGACAACCTTAGCACCCATTTCTTTAAGGAATGTGATATGCTTAATAAATTCTTTTTCAGTCTCTTCATAAGGCTTTGTTGTAAGGAAGGTTGAGAACCACGCGTTGCAAATCTGCATTCCGCGAAGGTCAAGTGCCTTTTTAAGAACTGCTGTATCCTTAGGATACTTATTTCCTACTTCACAGCCTGTGAAGCCTGCAAGTGCCATTTCGGAAACGCACTGCTGGAAGGTGTTTTCTGCACCGAGGTCGGGCATATCGTCATTAGTCCAGCCGATGGGAGCAATACCGAGTTTTACTTTGTTTTTGTCGAGCATATCAATATCTCCTTGCCTTTTCAAGATTTTCTTTTTTGTTTTTATATGCATTCCTTACGGAATCTTTACCGGAGGTTGAAGCAAGTCCTACGTGCCACCATGCATCATAACCGTCTGTCATAGACTTGGGAAGCACCTTAATATCAATGAGAGTTGAAACTGTCTGCTTCTTGCTGTCCTCAAGAGCCTGAGCCAACTGCTCCATAGTGTTGACTTTATACGTTTTTACTCCGTAACCTGCGGCAGACATTGCAAAATCAATGGGCATAAGCTCACCGAGAAGATTGCCGTTCTCATCTCTTTTTCTGAATTCCGTTGCAAGATTACCGATACCGTTTGACATCTGAAGGTTATTAATACAGCCGAATCCCGCATTATCAAAGAGAAGTACGTTGATTTTTTTATTCTCTTGAATCGACGTAACAAGCTCGGAATGAAGCATCAGATAGCTTCCGTCTCCGCAGAAAGCGTACACTTCCCTGTCCGGCTCTGCCATTTTTGAGCCGAGAGCACCTGCAATTTCATAACCCATACAAGAGAAGCCGTACTCCATATTATAAGTATCTCTGACGTCAGATGTCCACATTCTCTGCATACATCCGGGAAGAGAGCCAGCAGCTGCAACGGCAATTGCATCATCTGCAATATTGTTTCTGATATAAGCGAGTGCCGCTGTCTGAGTTATTGCGCCGTTATACATATCGACAAATTCGGGAATAGTTCTTTCATCGCGAGCCTTAATGAGGGGAACGAAGTTCTCGTCATACATATACTCGGAAAGAATTTTCATTTCCTTTGCCCAGTCTGCTTTCGCATTTATAATCTCATCCGTATAAGCTGTCTTGTAGGATTTTTCGGAAAGAATCCTGTCAAGCTTTTCAACGGTAAGCTTTGCATCACCGACACACTTTACCGCATCAAGCTTATATGCATCAAATCTGTCGGTATTAATTGTAACGAATTTTACGTCGGGATTCTGATAAAGTGATTTTGAAGCCGTTGTAAAATCGGAAAATCTTGTACCGACGCCGATAACAACATCTGCATCCTTAGCAATTCTGTTGGCGGCAAGGTTACCTGTTACACCGACACCGCCGAGATTATGAGAATGAGAAGAGAGCACGGCACTTTTTCCGTTCTGAGTCTCTGCAAGAGCAATATTGAACTTTTCGCAGAAATCTTCAACCGTCTTTCCGGCTTCCGAATATCTTACACCGCCGCCTGCAATAAGAAGAGGCTTCTTTGCTGAAAGAATAATATCGGCAATATCCTGAAGCTCGTCGTCAGCGGGGTTGATTCTTGTAATTTTATGTACTCTTTTTGCAAAGAAGCTTTCGGGAAAATCGTAGCTTTCACCCTCAACGTCCTGACAAAGAGATATGCAAACGGCACCCGTTGCTGCAGTATCAGTAAGAACTCTCATAGCGTTTATCATAGCACTCATAAGATGCTCGGGGCGCGCAACTCTGTCCCAATAGCGGCAAACGGGCTTATATGCATCGTTCGTTGTTATTGCGAGCGAATGAGACTGCTCAAACTGTTGAAGAACGGGGTCAGGCTGACGGCAGGAAAACGTATCAGCAGGAAAAAGAAGAAGAGGAATATTATTAACCGTTGCAGTAGCCGCCGCAGTAATCATATTAGCAGCACCCGGACCGATTGAAGAGGAACAGGCAATAATCCTTCTTCTGTTATGCTGTTTAGCAAAAGAAGCGGCAACGTGAGCCATACCCTGTTCATTCTTTCCCTGGTAAACCTTAAGCTCACCGGGATCTTCATCAAGTGCCTGACCGAGACCGCAAACTATGCCGTGACCGAACACGGTAAAAATACCGTCAACAAAACGGCTTTCTTCTCCGTCAAACGAGACATACTGGTTATTAAGAAATTTCACAAGTGCCTGTGCTGTAGTCATTATAGCCATATTTAGTTTCTCCTTAATTTAACAATGTGTGAGCCATTCGTGCTCATCGGGAACAAATCTTGTTGTCTTATACCAAGGGTCACCGTCAATATGTCTTATCATCCATACGTAATACATTTCATATCCGGGTGCCGCCGCCTGCTGATGGTCCTTTCCCGAAGGAATACAGCAAAACGATCCGTCCTTGCTCTTAAACACATCTTCTCCGATATAACAGGCACCAAAGCCCTGAGGCTTATCAAACTGATAGTAGTAAACTTCAGGCTGGGGATGATGATGAGGCGGATAGCTTGACCATTTACCGGGTTGAGTGAACACTTCGCCGAGAACAAGATTCGAATAAGGTGCGTTATCATAATCAAACATCGTTGATACAATTCTGTGTCCCGCACCGCCCCATTGTCCGAGTCCGAATTCCTGATAAAGGCAGTTTTCGGGAGTATAAAAATGAGGTTCAAACTCTTTTTCGTTGTCTGTCTGCTCCACAATAAATTCACTGTCCTCAAGTGCTGTTATTGAAAAGCCGGTATTCTTTGAAACATGAAGCGCATAGGGCTTTTTTTCAAAAGGATTTTTTCTTGAGCATTCTCTATTTTCTTCTCCCCAGGAAAAGACAACTTTTCCCGAAAGAAGAAGCACCGCTGTTTCATTATTCTCATCACAAAGAGAAAACCTTTCTCCTTTAAGAAGCCTTTTGACGTAAATCGTCATTTTCATATCTGCATTTTTGCCGTTCATTTCACAAAGAAGCCGAACGTTATTACTGTCAAAGCAAGGATATTCAAACATAATTATTTCCCCTTACACTCTTGCTACCATTTCACCGTATTCGGCTTTTTCCGCTGCAATAAATTCCTCGACCTGCTTTACTGTCGGCATATCCTGTGAACAGGCATGGCTTGCCACAAGCATAGCAGCGGAGGCAGAACCGAATTCAAGGCAATCGATTATTTCTTTACCTTCAAATAAGCTGTAAAGGAAGGCAGAAGTATATCCGTCTCCGCCGCCGAAGGATTTAAGAAGCTTTACGGGGAAAGGCTTGATTGAGAAATCCTGTCCGTCATTAGTGTATGCGGTTGAACCGAGCTTGCCGTGAGTTACAATAACAATCTTCGCACCCTTTGACTGCCAGTAAGCAGCAGAGCTTTTATCTGTTCCGTCAAGACCGAGGAGTCCCTCGGCAAGGTCATATTCTTCACGGGAACCGATAATCATATCGGCGTTTGATGCAACAATAGAGTAATAAACAGCGATTTCATCCTTGTTCTTCCAGTTATAGGCTCTGTAATCAAGCACGAAAATTACGGGAATATTGTTCTTCTTTGCAAGCTGCACAGCCTTGAGAGATGCTTCTCTCGAAGGACTCTCAGCAAGAGCAACACCGGAAATAAGAACTGCTGCACCTTCTTTTATATATTCTTCATCGATATCACCGCATTCAAGCTTCAGGTCAGCAGCTTCATTTCTGTACATAACAATACTGCTTTCCGTTTCGGATTTGATTTCAGTAAAGGTAAGTCCGATTTTTGAGCCGTCCTTACAGCGAACGATTCTTGACGTATCAATTCCTTCATTAGCAAAAAAATCTGTTACAAACGTACCAAGCTGGTCATCGGATACTCTTGCGAAGAAGCCGCATTTCTTGCCGAGTCTTGCAAGACCTACCGCTATATTTGCGGGAGAACCGCCGAGATACCTCTTAAATGTCGTACTCTCATTAAGAGGACAGTAATAATCAACGGGATTAAAGTCCACAGCAACTCTGCCTACGAGAACAAGGTCATATTTTTTGCTTTTGTCAAATTCAATGTACTTCATATCAGTTCTCCTTTATTGTTAAATATTTCAATATGCTTTTTTACGTTTTCATAAACACCCTGAACCATTCTTGTCGAGAGTGTAAAATAGTCGACATTTTCTGCATTTTTAAGGTATTCGCCTGCAAAAGCCGTAAGGCTGTCAAAGCTTGCCGTTGCGATGTTAATTTTTCTTATACCGAGTGAAATTGCTTTTCGGAACATCACATCGGTTATTCCCGTTCCGCCGTGGAGCACGAGAGGAACGCTGCATTTGTCATTTATTTTCTCAAGCACGTCAAATCTGAGCTCGGGAAGAACAGGATAATTGCCGTGAGCATTACCGATAGCAACCGCAAGAGCATCTATTCCCGTCTTATCGCAAAAGTCCTTTGCGGTATCAGGATCAGTACAGGTTATTATATGCTCTTCCGTATCACCTTCATTACCGCCGACAACACCAAGCTCTGCTTCAACGGTTGCGCCGTATTGCCCGGCAAGTGCAACCACATCCTTTGTAATGCTGATGTTTTCATTCAAGGGCTTAAGCGAGCAGTCAAGCATCACGGATGTAAAGCCGTAATCAAGAGCGGCTCGGATACAATCTACGGAAAGACCGTGATCAAGATGTACGGCAATATCAACCTTAGAGGCTGCGGCAGCTGACACCATCATAGGTGCCATAAGCTCAAGCGGTGAATTCTTCAATCTTTTTTCGGCAATCTGCAAAATAATCGGAGTATCAAGCTCCTCTGCCGCCTTAACGGCCCCCATAACCATTTCCATATTACCGACGCTGAAAGCACCGACGGCACAGCTCTTATCCTCTGCTCTTTCAAGCAAGGATTTCATAGAAACAAGCATAATTTACCTCAAAACACAAAATTTCACTTTATTATATAATACCCGCAAAATAAATTCAATAAAAAAACTATAAAATTACAATTAAGAAACTAAGAAATTTTAATCAAACTATTGTCACTCTGCTGTGTTGCAAAGGTATGCCGCCTGCACAGGATTAGGGTGACGGTAATAATTCGAACCATACCTGAAATCATCTGAAAAATCTTTGTTTTCAGGTCGAAGATTTTTTATCGAGAAGATTTTTGGCAATTCAAGGCAAAAACGGAGTCAAGCCTTCCGGATTGACGAGTATTTTAATGAAGAAGTGACGGAAATCAGCCGAAAAAAACACGGTTCGGACTATTACCGTCACCCTAAACAAAAAACCGAATTGCCGAAAGTGTGAAAAAGTTCAAAAAAAACCTTATCCCGTCAAAGGAGATAAGGTTTAGATGAATTATTTAGCCTTTTTTGCTTTAACAGTCTCAATCAGATCAAAAGAATAAACCTTCTGAACTGCGGGCCTTGCGGAATTCTCAAGCTTTTTCATAACACAAGCAACGATAACAAAAGCAAGAATACCTGCAATAAGTCCGACAATAATACCACCGAGAACGTCGGAAGGATAATGAACCATTACATAGTTTCTCGATGCTCCCATAAGAACGGCGGCAAAAAGAGCAAGCCAGCTGTACTTTTTGTTACAAATAAGGAAAACGGGAACAAGAGCAGCCACCGCTGACGTTGTGTGTCCCGAGGGGAATGAACGCATTGAGGAGGCGTGAACCTCTCCCATTTCAGTCCACCATTCTTTAAAAAGAAGAACATTGGGATCATCGCTTAAAAAGTTAAACAGCTCGAAGGGACGGGGACGCTCAATAAGAGGTTTGATTGTGACGTTGGTAATAAGAGCACCTATAGCTATACCGAAAAGCATACCTGCACCGACTTTTCTCGTTTTCTTGAAAAGAAGAAAAATAAGTCCGAGACAGATAAATAAAATTCCGTCATCACCGAGATGTGTATAAATAAGGAAAAAGACATCAAAAAGCTTTCCTAACGCACCTTCGTGAATATTGTTGTAAAACTGCAGAATATTGAAGTCAAATGCTCCGAATACCTGCTGAAACCATTGTACTACTGCTGCAGTATCCATAAATACACTCCTTTTGCATTTTTTAGGATTTTAACATATAAAACAAGAAAAATCAACTCTATATAACAAAAACTTAATAACCACCGTTTTCACATTTGTTATTCAGTACTATTTTTACAATTCTGCTTGTACCGAGTCTTTCTGCTCCGAGGTTTATAAAATCCTTAGCGTCTTCAATGGAAGAAATACCGCCTGCCGCCTTGATTTTCTTCCCGTTTGTAATATTTTTTGCAAACAGCTCAATATCGGCCTTTGTAGCACCGCCCGTTGAAAATCCCGTTGACGTTTTAATAAAATCAGCATCGGAAGCACTCACGATTTCACACATTCTGATTTTTTCCTCTTCTGTCAAAAGACAGGCTTCAATAATGACCTTTAATAGTCTGCCGCGGCAGGATTTTTTTACGGCATTTATTTCATTTAGTATTTCATTATACTTCTTGTCTTTAAGAAATCCGACATTGATGACCATATCGATTTCATCAGCACCGTTTTTCACGGCATCTTCTGTCTCAAAGCATTTTACAGCCGTCGTCATATAGCCGTTAGGAAAACCTATTACTGTGCAAACAGAAATTTTATCACCGACATACTCTTTGGCATATTTTACAAAGGAAGGCGGAATACAAACCGATGCACAACCGTAAACAATACCTTCATCGCACAGCCTTTTTATATCATTTTCCGTTGCCGTCTGACCGAGAAGAGTGTGATCGACGTAAGACAAAATCTCGTTAATATTCATATTCATCATCTCCTGTGTTAATACATAAGGTATTTTATCATCTAAGGCAAAAAAACTCAAGAAGAAATACGCTAATCACGTTATTGACATTTTTTGAACAGGGTCTTATACTAAAAACAAATAAACAAAGGAGAGTTTTTATGAGTTTTGAAGAATATCTTTCCGACAAAAGAAAATCCGTACCCACACCTGATAACATTTGCGACGAATTGGGCAACTGTTATTTCGGCACCTTCGATAAAGAATTCCCGAAAATGGATTTTCTTAAAGTAAATAAGCCCTCTGCCCTTCCCAATATTTTCAATAAATTCAGACTGACCTTATGGGAAGCCACGGAAATTAATTTTGATAAAGTAATTCTTCTCACAGCAGTCTGTGATATGGGTCTTTTCGGTACTGCTCTGACTGTCTTATTTGACAAAAGAACTAAAAAATGTACCTCTTGGAAGGATATGCTCCTTCCCGGAAAAGCAGTAATCTCAGACACTCTGCTCAATTCATCAGAAACGTATTCGAAAAGCAAAAAGGTTAAAATCAGATACGTAAACAATTTCCAGAGAGGCGAAGCTACGGTTTCCGGGTATGCGAGTGATAAAAAATCGGGAGTTATAGACTATCGCGTAAAGCTCAAGCGTGTTTCAAAGCCGAGTGTAGTCAATATTCCATTTGATTCAAACAGACCGCTTTACACGCAAAAGGACCTTTTTGCTGTTGAGGGATATCTTGAAGTGAACGGAGAAAGATTTGTCGCAGACACAAGCACCGTTGCCATTATAGACGACCACAGGGGCTACTATCCCCGTCACGCTCATTACGATTGGGTAACGACAATGGGCAAAAAGGAAATCAACGGAAAAGAACAATACTTCGGATTTAACCTTACGAGAAATCAGTCGATTAATCAGGATGATTATAATGAAAACCTTATTTGGTTTGAAGGAAACACTACCCTGCTCACTCCCGTGGTATTCAAGCACAAGGAAAAAAATCTCTGGATTATCAAGGATACAAAAGGAATGGTAGACGTAACGTTTGATATCGGCGATGAATTCATTATGAAAATGAAAACGGGAATTCTGAATACCGATTATCATATCACCTTCGGAGAGCTGAAAGGCTACGTCTGCGACCCGGACGGAAACAAATATATACTTGACGGTATGTCAGGCATCGGAGAAGATAAGACAGTAATATTCTAAATAATAAAAAAGGCGGAACTGAAAACCAGCTCCGCCTTTTTTATTATTTACTTTCTGTAATTATCGTGATCGTCGTGCATAGCAATACCGTGCTTGTTAAATACTTCGGTTGCCATATCATAATCGTCTACACGAAGAACTGTCCATGCCTTACCTTCCGCTTTACCGATAAAAGCATACATATATTCAATTCCGATATTAGCCTCAGAAAGAACCGAAAGAAGATAAGCAAGTCCGCCGGGAGCATCATCCATAGCAGCGGCAATAACCTGAGTACACTTTACCATTACACCATATTCTTTAAGTGCCTCAATAGCAACATCCGGTTTATCTACAACAATACGAAGAATTCCGTATTCCGAGGTATCTGCAAGAGAAAGTGCACTTATATCAACATTATTTTCCTTGAGTACATTCAAAACGGCAGCAAGCCTGCCTACTTTATTTTCAACAAAAACCGATAACTGTTTCATTTCAACTCTCTCCTTACACTTTTCTCTTATCGATTACACGCTTTGCCTTGCCTTCGCTTCGTGTAATAGATTTCGGATTAACAAGATGGACACCAGCACTAATACCAAGCACGTCTCTGAGCTTATCCTTAATAAGCTTTTCTGTTTTTTCAATGGACTTGATATCATCAGAGAAAAGCTCCTCGCTCATTTCAACGTTAATATCGAAGGTATCGGTGTTATTTACTCTGTCTACAATAATCTGATAGTTGGGAGTAATATCTCCGCTAACCTTGAGAAGCACCTCTTCAATCTGTGAGGGGAATACGTTTACACCACGGATTATGAGCATATCGTCAGTTCTGCCCTGAGGCTTATTCATTCTGACGTGTGTTCTTCCGCATTTGCATTTTTCGTAATTGAGTGAGCATATATCTCTCGTACGATATCTTATAAGCGGGAAGCCCTCCTTGGTGATTGTTGTAAAGACAAGCTCACCCTGTGCTCCTGCGGGGAGAACCTCAAGCGTATCGGGATCAATAATTTCGGGGATGAACATATCTTCACAAACGTGCATACCTGCCTGATACTCACATTCATAGGATACACCGGGACCCATAATTTCAGAGAGACCGTAAATATCATAAGCCTTGATGCGAAGCTTCTTTTCGATTTCCTTACGCATATCCTCGCTCCAGGGCTCTGCACCGAAGATACCTGCTTTAAGCTTGAGAGAATCAAGCATACCGGCCTCTTCTGCAGCCTCACCGAGATACATAGCATAAGAAGGAGTACAGCAAAGACAGGTCGAACCGAAATCAACCATAGTCTGAAGCTGATTTGCGGTATTTCCCGAGGATGTGGGAATTACCGTAGCACCGACTCTTTCCGCGCCGTAATGAGCACCCAAGCCGCCTGTAAATAAGCCGTAGCCGTAGGATACCTGAACAAAATCCTTTTCGTCAAGACCGATAGCACTCATCATACGTGCGACACAATCTGCCCAATCGTCGATATCCTTCTGAGTATAGCCTACAACAATCTTTTTGCCTGTAGTACCGCTTGAAGCGTGGACTCGCTTAATGTTTTCCATAGGCTCAGCAAAGAGACCGTAGGGATAATAATCACGAAGGTCCTGCTTATAAGAGAAAGGAAGCTTATGAAGGTCTTCGATTCCTCTGATATCCTCGGGCTTGAGACCTGCTTCATCCATTCGGTTTCTGAAAAGCTCTACTCTTTCATACATTCTCTTAACCTGATTTTTAAGTCTTTCGCTTTGAAGAGCTTCAAGCTCTTCACGGGGCATAGTTTCAATTTTTTCCTGCCACATAATTTTTTCCTCCTTTTTTTCGGCAGAGGAAATTTTACAATAAAAAAAGTCCTCTGCATATTTTGCAGAGGACGGATATACCGTGTTACCACCTCATATTCGGAGCTTCCTCACAAAAGCTCCCTCACGGAGTACCTTCATACCCCTGCACTGTAACGGGTGCGCCCGTTGTAGCCTACTGTAATTTCAGTACACAGCTCACGGAATGAATTCATATAAAATCCGTTTATGTCTTGCACCAACCGACAATTCTCTGAAAACTTTTTTTATACTACTGGTTTCCGGTCTCAGCTTTTATGCTGCTACTTTAACACAACATAACAAAAATGTCAAGAAAAATTTGTATATTTTTTCATTAATGTACTTAATCATTTCATTGACAGTCTTTAATAAATAGTATAAACTTGAATTAATATACACAGAAAGGTTGGTTTTATGAAAAACGAGCTGATAAAAAACAAGAATTATTTTAACCGCAATAAATGGGTATATTCCCTCGGCGGTATAGGAAGAGATTTGGCATATACACTATACACGGGTTTTCTTTTAACCTTTATACTTTACACAAAGAATATTACGGACGGTCAGTTTGCGGCAATAAGCGTTATAATGATTATCTGCCGTATATGGGACGGTATTAACGACCCTATTATGGGCGGTATAATAGAAAACACCCGCACAAAATTCGGTAAATTCAAGCCTTGGATTTTTATCGGCGTAATTACCAATGCGGTGGTTCTTGTGCTTATGTATACCATAAATCTTGAAGGTATTGCATTTGTTGTTGCATTTGCTTTCCTTTATATCTTATGGGATCTTACGTACACTATGAACGATATTGGCTACTGGTCAATGGTACCTGCTCTTTCAAGTGAGCCAAGACAACGAGACGTTATTACATCAATGGCAAACCTCTTTGCGGGACTCGGTACTATTCTTGCAAATCTGCTGATTCCGCTTCTTACGGTAGGCTCAGGCGCAATCGGCAACAGTGCAGTCACAGGCTATAAGGTTGTTTCAATTGTAATTGCCCTCACGTTTATCGGATGCCAGATGTTTGTCTGCGCAGGTGTAAAGGAAAAGCCCTTGCCGCAGAATACGGGTGAGGTTGAAAAAATCGGTGTCAAGAAAATGGTCAAGATTATTTTCAACAATAAGCAGGTTCTCTGGACTTCCCTTATTCTGTTGTTTGCAAGTATGACAAGTGCTCTTCTTACAGCCTTCGGCACGAATTATATCTATCTATCTTACGGCTATGAAGGCTCCAATACTACTCTTTTTGTTGTTGCTTACGGTGCAGCCTCAGGACTTACATTCGTGATTTATCCTATGCTTACAAAAAAATTCACAAGAAATCAGATTATAAAAATGTCCTTTGTGCTGATTATTGTGGGATACATAGCTTTTATGCTTTCCGAAACATTTATCAAAAATCAGGATATAGCATATTACGTTTTGTGCATTGAAGCATTATTCATCGGCATCGGCGGTGCACTTTTCTATCTGATAGCAGCAATCCTTCTTGCCAATACAGTAGAATACAACGAGCTTATGACCGGAGAAAGAAATGAAGCTCTTATTTTCTCGGTCAGACCGTTTATGTCAAAAATGTCAAGCTCACTTCAGCAATTGATTATTATGATAGTGTATCTTGCAATCGGACTTACCGAGATAACAAACAAGATTTCCGATGCTGAAAATGCCGCAATTTCAAATCCCGAGGTTTGGACAGAAGCCTATAAAACCTCTTATATTGAATCAATCCTTTCCGATGCTACAGACAGTATGACCTTTGCTCTCAGAGCAGTAATGGCTTTCCTGCCGATAGTATTTATGGGTATCGGTGTATTGATAACAATGAAAAAATACAAGATAGACGAAAAGGAATATGCAAGAATCCTTTCCGAGCTTGAAAAGAGAAAAGCTGAATAATACTGCAGACTTGTATGCTTTGAGATATGAAAAATTATCCCAAGCATACAAGTCTTTATTTCAGCTTGACTCAGAAAAAAGTCTTGACAAACAAAATTCAATGTGTTATTCTTGACAAAATTCAATTTGAGGTATAATTATGAACGCATATCTTCTCAATAATTTTGATATGAATATGAATTGGCTTGCACAGGATGATTATCATTCATCATTGGGCAGGCTTATACCTCTATATTCATTTTGGGACAGATAAAACTATATTTCCTTATGATTATAACGGTGTAAGTAGCTGCAGATACTTACACCGTTAATTTTTTTATATTTTGTTTAAAGGAGAATTTTTTATGAGATTATTTGATTTAATCAAAAAGAAGCTTTTCAAAAAGCAACCTGTGAAAACAGGTGATCATCTTGCAGATTTCTATAACCGTATTGATGAGGATTCACGTCTTTTATCGAAGCACGGAAGAATTGAATTTCTGACAACCGTGGAATATATAGAAAAATATCTGAAAGACGGTATGAAAATCATAGAAATCGGTGCTGCCACGGGCAGGTATTCACACTATTTTGCTCAGAAAGGCTTTGAGGTTGATGCAGTTGAGCTCATTGAGCATAACATTGAAATTTTCAGAGCAAAAACCTTGCCCGCGGAAAAAGTCAGTATCAGACAGGGAAATGCAATTGATTTGTCCGAATATTCCGATAACAGCTATGATGTAACACTTTTGCTCGGTCCTATGTATCACCTGTATACATTTGACGAGCAGAAAAAAGCACTGTCGGAAGCAATAAGAATCACGAAGCCTGACGGATATATCTTTGTTGCATATTGTATGCTTGAGCCAAGCATACTCGGACAATTCAAAAGAAATCAGATGAACAAGCTAATTGAAATGGGATTATTTAATCCGGAGACCCTTGAGGCTTCTTTTACCCCCGAAGGTATTTTTAAGCTTAATAACGTTAATGAGATAATTAATCTTACAAAAGGCGTTGAGGTCGAAAGATTAAAGCTAATAGCAACAGACGGTTATACCTGCCATATAAAAGAGGTCGTTGATAAAATGGATGCTGAAGCTTATGAAATGTATCTCAGATACCATTTTTCAATTTGCGAGCGGCAGGATTTGATCGGTCTGTCACACCACACCCTTGATATTTTGAGAAAGGAGAAAAAAAATGATTCTGAAAAATGAAATACCCATTCTTGAATTTGACACAGACGAAACAGCAGTTATTATGCCGACACACGAAAGGCTTGATTTAAAATTGCCAAAAAAGGCTGTTTTCGCTTTCTTGGATAAGCATATTGATGAATATGCAAAGGCACACGATGGAGTTCGTGCAGGTGAATTCACATCAGAAACAAAAGACTATCCTGTATATATTATCAATCACAAGGGAGAAGACGTATGTCTGTGTCAGGCGCCCGTCGGTGCCGCTCCTGCCGTGCAGATTCTGGATTGGTTAATCGGTTACGGTGTACGGGAAATTATTACAGGCGGTTGCTGCGGTGCTCTCACGGATTTTGAAGAAAATGTATTTATCGTTCCGTATAAAGCTTTGCGCGATGAAGGTACGTCATATCACTATATGAAGCCGTCACGATTTGTGGATATTAACGAGATTGCCTTAAAAGCGATTAAAGAGACCGTTGCGGAGCACGGACTCGAATACCGAGAAGTAATAACGTGGACAACAGACGGCTTTTACCGAGAAACCAAGGATAAGGTGACATACAGAAAGCAAGAGGGCTGTGAGGTTGTGGAGATGGAGTGCTCTGCACTTGCGGCGTGCGCTTCTTTTCGTAACGCAGTCTGGGGATGCATTTTATTCACTGCCGATACTCTTGCTGATGTTGAAAACTACGATGAGAGAAATTGGGGCGGAAATTCATTCGCTTATGCACTTGAATTGTGCCTTGATGCAGTAATAAAGCTTAAAAACGGATAATTCTGACAATTTTAATATCCGACTGTCGGCTTTTTTAAGCTTCTGTCCTATCCTGCAAGCTTTTTTGGTTTGTGTTTCAGTTGATTTTTATGTTATTTTCCAGCTCACTTTTTCACATTCAAAAGACTGAGGGATTTCAAGCCTTGAGAGCATCGCTTCTATTTTTTCAACAGGAACAGCATTTTTACGGTTTGAATTTCTGCGCAATTGCTCCTCCCACTCTGTTTCAAGAAAAACTATTTCTACCTCCGCGCCGTACTGTTCAAAAAGAGAAATCCATTTTGCTCTTGTTTCTTCCGTTATATCTGTTGCATTCCATACAAAAGACTGCTTATTCCTCAGAAATTCCTTTGCTCTCTCCTGTGCGGCGAAAATTACCTTTCCTTGATTATCCGAAGGCAGAATTTTCAGATGTCTTCGGATTTCATCAAGAGAAACAACAGGCAAATCGGAGCAATTTTCTGAAATCCACGTATCTTTTCCCGTGCCGGGAAGTCCTGAAAGCATAATTACTCTTTTCCAAGCATCATTGAACATTTCCTGTTCACGCCACAAGGTTTTCTTTAAGAAATACGCCCTTTGAGAAAAGCTATCCTTAAACGAATAAGGCTTTTCAATACAGCCAAGCTCCTCAGAAAGGATTTTACAGCATTCAATTCTTTCGAGATAATCTTCCCTGTCGTTACAAACTCTGCCGAGCACATCAGCCTCGCTGAGAATACAAAGCTTTTTGATACTGAAAAGATTTGCATTCTGCCCAAGAGAAGCAGCTTTGAGAATTTCATATTCGGGATTTTCTTCCTTGATAGCATAAGGTGGAAAGGAATGACGTCTGATAAGAGAGCAGATACCTTCTCTGAGCTGTTGCTTTTCTTCACTCCCGCAAAGTCCGAAATCCATCCACAACAATTTCCGTGCCATTAGTGCGCTTTTCGTCGCGTGTCCCGGTGAAACTATTTTGCCGTCTTCTGTTTTTGTGCATTTTATTTTTCCTATATCGTGAAGAAGTGCAGATAAAAACAAAACCGTTTTATCAATATCAGAGCAATTACGGTATTCCTTTAGTTTTATCAGTTCCTCGCAAACAGATTTAGTGTGACGATATACATCGCCTTCACCGTGATACTCAGGATTTTGCTTTATAGTGCTCATTTTGCGAAACAGTAAGCCCAACCTTGTTTTTTCTAATTTGTCCCACTCTATTTTTGTTTCGTCTGCTATCGGAACACAATTTAATATTTCTTTGAAGTTTTCACCGTAAGACATAATCATCTGCCTTCTTTTTTTAACTGATTCGGCACTATTGGCCTTGTTTGCCAATGGGATTTTGATTCATTTACACATTGATAAAAAGAATGTCTTACAAATTTCATTCTATCTTTAACTACACCGTCTTCCTCAACCTTTATATATAATCCTTCCATTGTGCGGGAGGGATCTGTTTCCCTTACATTTCTTTCAACGTCAAGGTCATATTTTTCGCAAAGGTATCTTAAAACCTCAATATGATTTTCCGTAATATAATTTGAATTTCCAAGATATTTTAAAATCTCTTCTTTCGATTTAAAAACGCCTTCAGCCAAAACAGGAACGGAAGAAACAATACCCATTTTGTCCGTAAGCTTTTTTCTTTCTGCCGTTGACAGAAAAACTTCTCTTTCTCTGTCAAAAATATCGAATTCCATAAAATAATTCGGTAATGCATCATAAAAAACCGTATGCTTTGCGTACATCCACTCACCGTACATAATGAATCTGCTTCCGAGCGCACTATAAAAGATATCCTTATATGTATTCGCCCATTGCTTCAAAAAGTTATAATGGCGTTCCCCGTAACCGCCGTCAAGATAATGCCCTCTGCTCTGCAAAAGCAGAGTTCCGTCTGAGTCAAAGGAAATTGCCGTATTTGCACCGTCAATTTTCTCCTCTATTACAATTTTCCTGCCCAAAATATGTTCAAAAGGAAGCTGCCTCAAATCTTCATCCCCCGGCTGAAGCCTTGAGCCTTGAAGATGCTGTGTACGAGGATATTTAACTAAACTGCAATCCATTTTACTCTCCTCCGTTAATTGTCGCAATCATTAACAGATGTCCGTTTACACCGTCAAAGTGAAGCTTTGTAATACCGAACTCATTAAAGTATTGTGTTAATATGCTTTTTGTAAGAAGATGTATATGCTCGGGGTTATTATCTTCCTTGGAAGGAACCGAAACAACAATATATTTTCTCGCCATTTTTACAGCAGAGGCTATAGCATCTTTCACATTGGGGATATGCTCAAGTACTTCGAGCATTGTAATAACATCGAATGATTTATCGCTAAAAGGCTGCGTACATATATCCGCTTTAAAAACGCTCAGATTATCAATTCCGCCGTTGCTTATATCGGAAAGCATTTCAACTCGCCTATCAAGAATATCAACCGAAGTTACCTTAACATAAGGCATATTTTCAAGTAACGGAAAAAGAAATACACCTCTGCCGCTTCCTACGTCAAGCAAATTCTCAAAATATATACCTTTAAGAAAACCGAGCACCTTATGCACTCGCGGCAAAACGTCTTTCCTCTTGAAATGATAAGCCTTGAAACCGTTTTCACGGGCAAATTCGACTACGTCCTCCACATTTTCAGAACAGATACTTTTGCCGATTCGCTCGGCATATCCTCTTACTGCCGCAAGTAAAAGCTCATTGTAATACCTTTCTTCCATTTTATCACATCCGCGTATCTTATATTAAGGTCATACAAATAATGATTTATCTGCACTCCTCAGTTATATCTAAAATAACTATGTATATAATTAATCATTATATCACACATATATCAAATAAAGCAACTGAATACGCAGATTAAATCTGAGCTTGTTGTTTACCTTGAACAATTTACGGCAAGTATTTTCTAAAGTGCGACAGTAAAATTACAGTCTTAAATCATCCTCTTTTCTTTGCTTCTTATCATTTATAAGTCGGGGAATGCCGAAGCCGAAAGCTGCGCCGACAGCAAGACCTATGAGAATAAACAGCCACCACAGAGGATTTTTCTTCTCCTTTTCATCTTCGGTTTCGGTGATAACCTGCTCAACCTTTTCTTCTATAACCGTACTGACATCTGATATTTCCTTATATTCTTTACCGTAGTCATCCTCGTAGGTTATGGTTATTTTGCCCTTAACCTCACCGACTGCACCGCTGTCAACCCGCAGATTAGCTGAGCTTTGGATATCCGTAGCCGGTGCAATATTGCCCACAAAAACACTTCCGCCCGACTGCATCCCCTCAATGTCAAAATCAAGAGTGCAGTTGTAAATGGTGCTCTTGCCCGTGTTCATCAGATCAACGGTGACGGTCTGCGTGTCACCCTGAATTACCTTTTTCGGAAGGATTGCACCGCTGTAAGAAAGCTTTACACTTTGCTTTACATCAATTCTGACCGTGTCGCTTGAAGAGTAGGAGCTGAAGTTTTTGTCCTCGTACTCTGTCGAAACACGAAGGTCGTGCTGACCGATAGAGGCCGTGTTAATGGCTTTCAGCTCAATTTCCCAAGTATAACTGCTGTCGGCAGATACACAGTTTACATATTTTGTGGGCATTCCCTCAGTCAGAATTTCACCGCTTGGGTCTTCAAGGCTGAATTTGATGTTATAGAGAGCCTTTGTTGTGCTGTAATTTTTAAAGGTCACCTTCAGTACCGCCGACTTTTCGGGAGAAAGGCTCTTTTCGCTGAGTTCATAAGAGGTCACCATAAATCTCGGAGTTGAGTTGTCCTCTGTTGCAGGCTCTTCCGTAGCTTTTTCCGTCGTGTTTTCTTCTGCATCTTCAGAGACAAGATATTCACTTTTAATATACCTTTCCTTGCCCTCATAGATTACCTTGCTCCAGCCGTCTGCTTCATCGATACGGATGATACTGCTTCCCTTTTGAAGCACTGTGATAATATCACTGTCGGTATTCGGTTCGGTTCTGATATTAACAGCGGCAGTTGCAAAAACAGTTTCTTCGGTAAGCGTAGCTGAAACGGTAATTACTGCTGAAAGCATAAAGATAAAGCAAAGGATATATACAATTATATTTTTCATAATCTGCACCTCTTAAAGCTCCCTGATATTTTCAACTATACTATGCTTTATAACCGTCTTGATTTTAAGCTTGAGATTAATATAACAAGCCAAAGTGAGAATCACAAAAATAATAAATGCCGGCCATACTGCAGCAGGTAAATATTCACCCCAAATAATTATGCCTATAAGACGGTAAGAAACGAGATAAATGATCGTACCTGCACAAAATCCGCAAACAAGAATATTTACTATCTGCAAAACGTAGGACAGCACAAGATCCTTTTCTGATGCTCCGACAGCACGTAGGGTTCCGATAGTTTTCTTCCCCTCACGTATCTGTGCACTTATAGAGTTATTTATAAGTGCAACTGAAACACAGATGAAGACAAGAATCAGAGAAATTACCGATATAGCAATTGTCCTATACTCCCGTTTATGAGCTTCATTCATAGCGAAGGCAGAGCCGACATATTTTCCGGGAAACATCGAGGCAAGCTCAGCTTGCAACTGCTCATCAATTTCGGCATTGCATTCTTCCTTTATCTCAATATCAAATCGGTTGTAGTTAAGCCTTACACCGAACTTGTCAAGTCCCTCCAAGGTCGTATATACACAAAAGGTTCCGTGTGAACTTTTCTTTCCGAGAATAGCACCTATTTTCACTTCCTTGTCTACTCTTGTAATCTTTCCGTTTTCATCGGAATAAATCAGACTAAGCTTTAGTGTATCACCAACCTTGAAAGGACTGTCCGCCTCTGCCTTTAAGTCTTTTAACATAGCCTTTTCATCGGGTGTACGACTAACTGTGTCAGAAAGGTTTGCAAGACTCCACGTTGTAATACCACCGTCTATTGAAAAAGAAAAACCTATTTTTTCAGGAGCATAAATAATAACCTCTTCACCGCTGTTCAGTTTTTCATAATTTATTTCACCGTCTATAATGTCATCCTTATCAATATTCATAAGCTCTATGCTTTGTGCTGTTAAGTTTGTATTGTACAATTCTTCGGTGGTAAATCCTGACGATTTCTTCGTGTAAGAATATTCGGGATTTTCTGCCGCCTGCATATATTCTTTAATATTTTCTTTCGTCACTTCAGGTAAACTCGGCGGCACAAAGGCTCCTCCTGTTTCCTGCTGTGCCTGTTGCGCTTTACCGTAAAGAACATCCCGCAAATTTTCGAAGCGTGAGCTCTGCCCCAGATGTGAAGCATATTCGTTAACTTGCAGGTATTCAGGCACATCTCCTTCAAAAACGATGTTGACATTGACGGACTTTTCACCGTAAACGTCCTTCACCTGCGGCAAATCAAGTACTTCATATCTTGAGTTTTCCGTAAGCTCGGGAAAGTCCGCTTTATTGTTTATAAAAGAATTACTTGAATAAGAGGAACGATGATCCCGTATCTCATAATCATAATTATATAAGCCGCCCAAATCGTAAACAGAAGTAAGAACAAAAGACATGGCGGTACAGCTGATAACGATTGAACAGGCTATGATTATGCAGACACTAATCTGTCTGCCCCGTGAAAAGGTAAGCTTTCTTTTTGCAAGAATACGTGAAACATTGAAAATTTGCTGACTTTTTATTTTCTTGTTTTTCATTTTACGCATTAATTCAACATTTCTTATAGCCTGCATAGGCGGTAATTTTGAAATGCTCCAAAGAGGAATAAGAGCCGAAAGCATAACACAGATAACACCGAAGAGTGCACCGACTAAAAGCACCGTTATGTCGGGTTTAAAAATAAACCCGTCACCCATAAGCCTTGCAAAGAGTGTGACTGCACCGTAAGAAATCGCAATACTTAAGGGTGCTGTAATAACGCAGATGATAAAAGCCTCTCTGCCGAAAATGTTAATTATCTGTCTTCTTGTTGCGCCGACTGCCTTAAGCATTCCTATCTGCGTTTTTCTCTCCTTGAGATTTGAGCTGAAAGCGTTGACTATGCCGAAGCAGGACATAAAGGCAAGCAGTATTGAAAGGAAAGCAGAGGTTGTGGTATTGTTGGCTATATTTGAATATGTGTCACCAATGCTCACAGCATAAATACTGTTTGTGTCTATTCTGTCCTCGGAAGACACAGTCTGCCAAAGGATGTGTCCGTCAAACCGATTCTGATTTAAAAAAGCGACCAATGCTTCTTTACCGCCAATATCAGTTTGTGAATTTTCAACAACAAAGGCCGCAGGAATGAAAGATGCTTTATGCACGGCTTCATCATAAAAATACTCTATATAGGATTTTTTATCAGACAAAATCCCCACAAGAGTATATGTCTTATTTATTTCTTCGGTGAGCAATTCATCACCGTTACAGACTAAAGTTTTAAGAGTTATTTTGCCCCCGACTTCAGCATCAATTTTCATTCTTTGAAGAGCATTCTTTTCAAAGACTATCTCATTATCTTTTTCGGGCATTCTACCATCGATGAGTTGCGGATAATAAAGCTCTTTAGCCTTCTCATCAAGCCAGCCTATCATAGTACCGTAAGTCTCATCAGTTTTTTCGTTCCAACCAAAGCAAAGCACGTGTGCATAACCAATCTCCGCGCTGATTTCACCGTTATCAACAGCCGGTGAAAAATCGTAATTTTGTGCATTGACTACAATTATATCTTGTTTTCCCTGTCGTCTGAATCTTGCTTCTTCCTGAGAGGATTTCATACAAGAAACAAAAAAAGGTACTCCGGACGAGAAAACCATAGCAAGCACTATACCGATAATAAGAATTGTATATTGCTTTCGCCTTTGCTTCAGGTTGCCAAAAGCCAGGGTGTTAATTGTGAGCTTTCTTTTCATTACTGTTCACCTCCCTGAGTTATACAGAGGGGGCGGGCTTAGTGTCTCCCACGATCTTGCCGTCCTCAATGGTAAGAATTCTCTCTGCCTGCTCTGCAACATGCAGGTCGTGAGTGACGAGAATAAGGGTAACGCCAAGCTGCTTACTTACATATTTAAGAAGCGACAGCACCTCACGACCACTCTTGCCGTCAAGATTACCCGTAGGCTCATCGGCAAAAAGTATGGCAGGTCTGTTGGCGAGTGCTCTGGCGATGGCGATTCTCTGCTGCTGACCGCCTGAAAGAGCAGCGGGAAGATGCTCTAATCTGTCACGGATGCCGAGCATATCAATAACCTTATTAAGATACTCCTCGTCGGGCTTTTTACCGTCAAGCATAACCGGAAGCAGAATATTCTCGTACCCCGTCAGCTCCTGAACAAGGTTGTACGCCTGAAAAACGAAGCCGAAGCGACGACGGCGAAGAATAGACAGCTGATTGTCGTTATATGATGAAAGTGACTTTCCGCCATAGTAAACGTGTCCGCTTGTGGGGTTTTCAAGGGAAGAGAGTACGTGAAGAAGGGTTGACTTGCCGGAGCCCGAGGGGCCCGTGACAGCACAGAATTCTCCCTGCCGGAAGCTGACAGTTACATCATCAACGGCTTTAACCACATTTTCACCGCTAAAATATTCCTTTGTGAGATTTTTACATTCTATAATGTTCATAATATCACTCCTTTTGATGCTGTAACTCTATGATATACTACCAACCTTACGATTAGGTGACTTTTATCTTAAGCTTTCGTAAGATAAGAAAATCGGGCACAGGCAATCTGTACCCGTATGTTGTTTATAGCTTAAGATTTGCATCAATTATGGGAAAGCACATAGTCACCCGAAGACCTTTTTTACTGTTCTCGGCTGTGATAGTTCCGTGATGCTTTTCTACTATTGCTTTGGTGATAGAAAGACCTATGCCTGCGCTGTCGGGTGAAGCGTTTTCCGTACGGTGAAATCTTCTGAAAAGCATAGGCAGTTCACTTTCGGGTACACCGCCGCCGTTATCTTCAATAATCACGCTGACGCTTTTTTCTGCTTGTTCAATAAGAATATCAACCTTGCCGTCTTCTTTGGTATGCTCGCAGGCATTCTTGATAACATTACCGAGTGCCTCGCGAAGCCAGGATTTGTCTGTACGAAGAGAACCGCCACCATTGACGGTGATTGTTTTCGTCGGAAAGAGAGCTGAAAACTCTGCCTTGAGGTCAAGCAGAATATCAAGAAGCTGAGTTTCTTCAAAATTCATTACATAGGTATCGCTGCGGATTTTTTCGAGCTTGAGCACATTATGAATAAGCTTTTCCATTTTGCCGATAAGAACAAGCTCTTTTTCGGTGTGACTGCTCGGAGTAGCGTTATGCTCCATTTCACAGTAAAGACGAAGCCCTGCAAGAGGAGTTTTCAGCTGATGTGAAATATCGGAGATAAACTCGGCATTATTCTTGGCTTCAAGCTTGGTGTATTCACGCTCCTGAATGAGCCTTTCTTCAAGCTCACAGACGATACTTTGCAGATGAGCAAAATCTCCGTCAGAGGTTGAAAGCTCGGTCATAGTACCGTCTTTGATGAATTTATCCATACTCTGTGTCAAAGCACGGGTTTTCTTTTTATTTAAGATATGAAGTGCAATAAAAACTGCACAAAGCACCGTTATAACAACAAGAGCGACAATGAGAAAAATATCTTTCATAAGGTTATTCCTCCCATCTGTAACCGGTGCCGCGAATGGTTGCGATATGGTTGGCACCTATCTTGTCACGAAGGCGGCTGATGTGTACCGAAAGAGTGTTATCGTCAATAAAGCTACCGTCGCTGTCCCAAATACGCTGTAAAAGTGAAGCACGGGTAACGATAACTCCGTTATTCTGAATAAGAACCGAAAGAAGCTGAAATTCGGTGGGTGTGAGAAAGACCGTTTCGCCGTCCTTCTTCACGGTCATACTTGAAATATCAACAATGATGTCACCAAACTGATAGGTTGTAATGACAGTCTTTCTGCGAAGTAGAGCACGGATACGTGAAATAAGCTCAAGAAGCCTGAAGGGCTTTGTTACATAGTCATCCGCACCTGCATCAAGCCCCCGGACTATCTGAAACTCTTCGTCGCAGGCGGTAAGGAAAAGCATAGGCACGTCAGCATCCATAGAGCGAATGAAGGAGCAAAGGTCGAGGCCGTTTCCGTCGGGAAGCATAACGTCAAGGATAACGAGGTCAAAGCCGTCCTCAGCAAAAAGCCTTCTGCCTTCCCTGTAGTTGGACGCTGAAACGGGCTCATATCCCTCCTTTACAAGAAGCTCGCACAAGCCTTCACGCAGATATACATCGTCTTCAACGATGAGAATTTTCACTTTCATCATTTTACCGTCCTTGGCTTTAGTTTATGAGTTTGGCAGCTTTGCATTAAACTTTTTCTTTTCAGCTAATTTCTTTGTGTTTCTTCTGTCCATAGAATTATCAGACCAGGTTGAAAGGTTAGAAATACACAATTTAAGAAAACCACCCATATATTCATTTAAGCATTCTGTTGTGCCATTGAAATTATATCCGTTAATAGTAGGTTCGACACCTTGTAAAAACATTTCCCGCATTTCAAAAATATCAATAGGTTTTCCGTTTTTGTCAGCAAACCAACAACCAAAAGACGGGTCAAACACACACCATTTATCAAGCTCGCTTATATATGCCCTGCAAGTAAAATGACAATTTTTAAACTTAGCTGATTGCATACAGACAGGATAAGCCTTAATTCCTACAGCAACAAGACAATCCGCAAATGAAATTGCTTTCAATCTGCAATTGATAGCATTTCTAAAGGTTTTTCCGTATGCATAATTTAAAATTTCAATTGTATTATCTGTTATGTAACGAAACATAGCTCCGTTATAAAAGGTGTTTTCCGTAAACCGGTTCAGAACTTGAACAGCTTTATTAAAATCGCTGTCAGCCGTAGCAATTTCAGAAAGCTTATACTTCTCATTAAGGTTACGGTGAAGTTCAAAGTATGAACTTGTGTGTTCCAAGTCAGTTTCAACTAAATCTGCGTTATCAAGATAACATTTATCGCTGATTTCAATCGGTTCTTCTTCGAGCAGCTTTTTGTAATTGAGATTTTTTACAAATAGCTCATACTTTTTAGGGTCAAACTGCAAAGAAAGACACTTTATTAACGTTTTAACATTCATTGTATTTCTCCATTCGTTTAATATTTATATTATACATAATTTGTGACAGAAATTTCAATGTGAGGAATCTTAAGATTTTGTAAGGTTCTGAAAAGTTAATGCTCAGATACTTATTTAAAGATATTATAAATCCTCCCGCAGCTTATATACTGCGAGAGGTATTTTTTTCTTTAAAGGAATATCAGAATCCTCTGACAATGAATGCAACCAGCTCAGTTGCCGATTTATCCTGACGCTCATCAGTCATAATTGTTATAATGCTGCCGTCATCAAGGACTGCCGAATCACAGAACCACGGATAATTCGTACTGAAAAGGTCACCGTCTGAAATTTCCTCAATAAAGTTACCGTCATTGTCCCAGACAAGCACATCACGCATATTACCGTCAAAGCCGATATAACCGTTATCCGTCTGTGTGATATAAGTTACACTTCCGAGACCTTCTCCTTCTGCATCGCAGAGTGTTTTCTGAAGAATACCGTCTTTGTTATAAATAAACACCTTGTGCCCGCTTTCATCAGCGGCACTTGAACAAACATAGATATTGTTTTCATCAACACAAAGGTGCATTATCGTATCGGCTTCCTTAAAAACAACGGGAGCAGCGGAAACAGTACCTCCGTTAAATGTCACGATATTACATTCATTAGTTACAAAGAAATCAACACCCCATTCTCCTGAGGGATGAATTGCAAGCCGGTCAATATCCTCATAGGTTGCAGCTATTTCTCCGTTTTTGATACAAAGAACATCATTCATACCGCCGCTGACCCAAAGAGTACCGTCTGAGGATGCTTCAACACGCTCATAATCATCCTCGGGAAGGTCGATTTTTTCAACAAATGCAAGTACCGAGCCGTCATAATGGCAGATATTAAGCTCTCCGTCAATAAGGACGTATACCTTATCCCCCGCTACAGCAACAGAATGCTCAAAGGTCTCAAAGGTTGTGACAGCCGCTTCAAAGGGAACAAACGTTGCCGTTACCGTGAAGGAGCCTGCATTCACACTTCCCTCGTCGGCAAAGAATTTTTCACCCTCCCATTCCCAGGGACCGTCAACGTTGCCGATATCCTCAAGCTTGAAGCTTATTCCTTCGAGAAGCGCATCGATACGGCTGTCGTTGATATCAATTGCATCAAACTCGACAGAAACAGTTGCATTTGCTGCCTCAACACGGTTGAAGTAGATGATATATCCGTAACCGTCATCATGCCGCAGCAATTCAACACCGCCGATATTGAAGGTTTCGTATGCTTTTTCAACCTTATATCCATACTGATTAAGACCGTATTCAACGAGGTCCTCACGGAAATCATAAGGCTCTTCAATTTCAGCCGTAATTTTTGCTTCAATAAGATAATACTGATTGTCGTCGGGATCAAGAACCTGAAGAACGGCTGAACAGTAGTCTTCACCATCTTCAAATTCATCTTCAATAATTATCCAGTCACCGCCGAATTCAACATCAAACAGCGAGGCTTTAATATTTCCATCGGAATTAAATGCAGCAGCCTTAGTTGTTTCATCGCTCACAGGCATATCATCACCGCAGGCGGCAAAGGAAAGCACCATTAAAAACGCAAGAATAATTGCAGATAGCTTTTTCATACAAAAATCTCCTTTTGATTATTTATGCCCAGGGATCTTCACTAACGGGAACACGGATATCGGCAAGACATTGAATTTCAACAAGGAACCATTGTCCCGTTGAAGGCTTTTTGCGAAGCTTTACAGGTCTCGGACTGTCCGCACCGCCGCTTTTTACGTATAGAGTTGCCCAATTTTCATTATCAAAGGAATATGGGTTTTCAATAACGGTGATTCTGTAAGGAGTATCGGGCTTATAGCTGTTCTCGGGAGTTGCTCCCTCAAAATATGAGCGCGCCTTATATCCTTCCGAGCCGAGATGCTCTTTGATAAACTGCTTTTCAAAGCCGCTGACTTCACCGGGACCTTTAAGAAAATTCAGCATTTCAATTGTATCTTCCGGATTATGCTCATAGTTGCAAAGAACGGCAAGAGTAAGAGCAGTTGTTTTGAATGCAGAATCAAGGCTTGCCTGCGGTAAAGACCGAAGCTCTGCAACATTTGTCGGCAAAGCTGTAAAGGTAAAGGTTTCGGTGTAATTTCTGCCCTTTCCGGATGCCTGTTCACCATTATTCACCGTATAATTTTTGCTTTGAGAAATTTCCTTTTTTATAGCGGCCTCCGCCTGCTTTTTAATAGAATCAAATAATCCCATTGTAAAAAACCTCCGACTGATTCTGGACTGACGTTTTTATTGAGACAGAACAAAAATAAATATTAATTATCGTAGATTTAATATTTATTGCTGTTTGGGTGTACCGCAGAAAGCACAGAATCTGCCACCGTTGTTATTTGCCTGACAACACGGACAAACCCAGCTCTGAGATACATTCTGTTGAACGGGAGGCTGATTATAGCCGTTGTTCATCTGCTGATTAAACTGATTCTGCTGAGCATAGGGATTGGGTTGCTGCTGAGCATAGGGATTAGGTTGTTGCTGAGCATAGGGATTGGGTTGCTGCTGAGCATAACCATTCTGCTGAATATAGGGATTTGCCTGTGGCTGTGAATTGAAATTCTGCTGAGCGTAATTATTAGGCTGAGAATATACGCCGGCGGGGGCATACCCCTGATTCATAGTCTGATTATATCCGCCGTTCATCGGCATACCTGTGTTGCCGTTCTGAGACAGATTGTTGATAACCTGCTGTGCAATCTGCTGATAACGGTTGTATTCCATTGTTCCCATTCCCTCAACCTCTCTGTCGTTGAGTCTTGCGGTAATTTCGTCAAAATATGGATTATTGACGTTTATGACAATATAAAAATCGTATGTAAACTTGAATCTCGGCGGATTGTAGCTTACTCGCTGACCGTCGCCGTTCTCGATATATAGCTCTTCACGATCTTCATCAATTCTGAGCGTACAGCCGGTAACACTTGAAAGAGGAATAACGTCAGGATTTTCATCACTCCAGCTTCCGGGATTTCGGCTTGATACAACAAAGCTATGCTTCATCGGGTCGATATAAATTTTGTCGTCCTCACCGAAGGTAAACATCGGTGAAAAGCCTGCAAGAACCTGCTTATTCTGTTCTCTGTAGGCAAGCTGCTGATTGATTTCAGCAACAGTTGAGCTTCTCCTGTCGCTGAAAAACGGGGAAAGCTTCCTTGCACAATCCTTACACATATTGCCGTCTTCAAGCTTTCTGTTACCAAGAAGTCCTATCTTGTCTCCGCAGATGTCACAAAATTTCTTATCAAAGAGTCCCATAATAAATTTCTCCTTTCGAGATAATAATTTTTCAAAAATATTAAAGACAAGCTCCGTCGAGATTTTAGCCGTAAACGGAGCAGGCTTCACAATCCGCATTTTCGCAAAATTCACATTTATTAGCTTTATAGACGAGCTTCTTTACCGACTCTCCCCTATTCATCTTTATAAATTTTGCGAGAAAATTCAGATTAATTTAATTTTACATCTTTATATAAGCTGAATTCAGTAGCCCTGAAGGCTACTTTTCTTAAAAAAAGGCTACCTTCAGGGCTACCGTGTCAAAAACAGATTCATTAAATTGTTGCTGTTGCACAAATTGACACTTAAAGCAAACTGTGCTATATTATAAAATATAAATTGAAGAAATATCAGCTAAAAGAAAGGTGGGATAAAAATGACTACGGTTTACGGTATAATTTTTGCCGTTGCGCTGGCGATGATAGGCGTTTATTTTTTTGTTGACCGCAAGCGTGATATATGGCTTATGCTTTTGTTTGTTTCCGTTGCCGTGTGCGACCTCGGATATTATTTGCTGTCCGCATCTCAAACGCTTGATTCTGCACTTTGGTCAAACAGGATTTCCTACCTCGGCTGCGTTTTTCTTCCCTTTTCTTTGCTTATGATGATAATGAATCTTTCGAGATTCAAATATGCGAAGATGCTTCCGAGAATTTTGCTTCCAATCAATTCGGTTATGTTTCTCATTGCCGCAAGCGGCGGTATACTGCCGATTTATTATAAAGATGTTTCTCTCGGATTTTCCAACGGAGCAGCTTATCTGATTAAGGAATACGGTCCCCTTCACAAGCTTTATAAAGTATTTCTCTTTGCCTACTTTGTTGCGATGGTTGCAATAATTGTTCATACCGCTGTCAAAAAAACAGTTGTTTCAACCAAGCACTCAGTTTTCCTTGCTTTTGTTGTTATAGGAAATATTGTAACGTGGCTTGTGGAAAATATGATCGGAGCAGGCTTTGAGTTTCTATCAATCTCTTATATCGTATCAGAGGGCCTTATTCTTTTTCTCTACGGAATTTTACAGGATTACGGAATTGCCGACACACAAAAGATTTCAGAGCCTTCAGAAACGCCTCTGTCCGAAGCAAATGAAAACATCACATCAACGGAAAACTTCTCAGCAACAGAAAACATCACGGCAAATGATGACGTCACGCCATCCGAAACGATAAAGGCATACACCGAAAGTCAGATTGAAATTATTTTCAGCAATTGGAAAGCACTTTCCGTACTTTCTCAGCGTGAAAAAGAAGTTCTCGCTTTCCTGCTTGAAAACAAAAAACGCAGGAATATTGCCGAAACTCTTTTTGTAACAGAAAGCACAATAAAAAAGCACACATCAGCAATTTTCAAGAAGCTTGAAATAACCAACAGAACAGAGCTTTTTGAAAAGGCTAAGGAATATTTACAATAAAGCAGTCGCACTTATTGCGTGACTGCTTTATTTTTTACTTTACAGGAAATTCTTTCCGATATCGTAAAAAGATTTTGTGTTCCTCTGAACGGAAAGCCGCATTTCCTCGCGAGCCGGACTATACGAAAACGGTCTATGTTAAAAGCAGATTACTCCAAGGAAATTGAAAACCTTACTATACTGAAATCCGAGGTTATAAAAGCAATTAAGGGTGAAAGTTCCTTTTCGGCTGATACGCTTTCGGAACTGATTACAGAATCAGAAAAAGAGTGCAGCAGGCTATTTGATTTATGTGCAGATGCTGAAAAAGATGTTGCAAACGGTGAAAGTGTACTCAAGACTTTATCCGACAGTTTTGATGAACTGATTTCTTGGGCAGAGCTTTATGATGAAGCGAGCTTTGAAAAGAAGAAAATGATTGTGAACTGCTTGATTAAACGGGTTGAGGTCAGCAGCGGTTATAAGCTGAAGGTTGAATTTAACATTGACTTTGAGCAGTTTATGGTTGGTATTGATAAGGCGGCGTAATAGAAAAACCCGAGCAGAGTTTTTTCTCTGTTCGGGTTTCGTACGTTACTTCTTCTTTTTGAAAAACAAATCTAATGCCTTGTAAGTTGCCTTACCTATAACATCTTTAGGCATATCGGCCTTATTGTTCTTTGTTATTATTTTATTATATTCAGCATTTAGTTTTTTATTCGCGAACTCATTGCTATAGTATTTTTTTACTCGTGACGCCTTTTTCCAACTAGGAATAGCAAACACTAATAGTATCAAAATGCTGGCAAGTATAGCTAATACATTTCCTTTCACTAAGAAATAATAGCCTAACAAAGCTAAAATAAATGGCAACCATGAAACAATAAAAACATAATAGAATAAGGCTTTCTTACGTGCTTTATCTGTATTTGTTAAGCGATAAACTAAATTATTGATATTGTTATTTTCAATGTAAACAGATTCATATATGTATCCGTTCTTATCATCTCTATGTTCTAAATCTTTTATAACGATTGTTTGCAAATCATCACTTTCACTAATATCAAAAGAAACATCACATACAAGAGAATTTATAACACTTTCGTCATCAACAAAACCATCAACAAGAGCAAACAACAAATTTAATAATATTCTGTTCTTTTCTAAAACTTGTATTTCTACATTAGTGTTATCATAAATATCCAAACTTGTAATTGTATTCTCCTTATTTAAAGAAAAAGTATTGCCGTTACAAATAATGTTTAAATTTTTATAAGATGATTCATTAACAATGTTTAACTGCATAATATATCCTCCGTAAAACATCTCTTATTTTAGAGTATACCACAAGAGGAAAAAATTTTCAATAAATATACAGTTATGAAAAAATCCGCAATCATAATGATTACGGACTTCATGGTGGAGCATAGGGGGGTCGAACCCCTGACCTCTTGACTGCCAGTCAAGCACTCATCCCAACTGAGCTAATGCCCCATGTGCATAATATTCAATTTTTAACGTGGGTGCGTTTCTGAGTGCTTCTCGCTCCCAGCTGAGCTACGCCCCCATAATGGGGTACATCGAACAATTTATTTATTAAGTTTTTTAGGGTGCGTTTCTGAGTGCCTTGGGCTCCCAGCTGAGCTACACCCCCAAATTTGAAGTAAAAAGTAATAGTGAATAAGCGGCACGTGGCTGAACTGTATTCCTTATTTATTACAAGGTGAATTATACACAAATTTGTGAGCGTTGTCAATATTTATTTTCAGTTATAACGAAATTTCTTGTTTTATAAATCCGTTATTCTCATCCAGCTTATAAGAACAGATGACTGTTCCGTGTCCGTTCTCATTTTTGAATTCCTGTGAAAACAAAAAATGATTATTTCCGAGAGCAATCATACCTGTACTTCCGAACGGAAAATTACATCCACATATTTTTCCCCGTTTTTTGAAAAAAGGAAAGTATTTCAATAAAAGAGTGCTTCCCTGCTGTTCAATGCCTTTTAATTTTACATATTCGGCATTCCTTGAAATATCGAAGGAAAACATTGAATAATTCGGGAATTTCAGTTTTCTTCCTTTATACACGGCAGCAAACATACAGTCATTAGTTTTATCATATTCAAGATTCTGCACACCGTAAGTAGTGTTACCCGTATATATAAAATATTTGTCATCAGCGGAATCGGGACCGTTTGAATGTAAGCTGTTCTGGTCAAGCGGCAAGGCATATTTTATGAGATTTTCATAATTATATCTCAAAAGTATCTGATAGTCATTATCTTTCCTTTTTTTATCACCGTAAATTCCGTACGCCACATAAATACTGTCAATTTCTTTCTTTCCGGGAATCGGGGCAAAGGTAACGCCGTCAATGCCGCTGCACCCGTATTTGTGTCCCTCAGCATTATAGTCCTCACCAACCTCTTTAAGGTAAACAGCTTTCATTATTCCGTCTTCTCGGGCATCCATATCCATTTTTGTGATTCTTTCAACGTCAAATACGGCAATATAAAAGCTGTCAGAGAAAACATTATCACAGCCCGATACTCGCAGTATCCCTTTTCCGATGCCGTCATTTTTATATTCGAGGGAAGCATATACCTTGCCGTCGGCATCGTTAAAAGCAAGGCATCCGAGATGTCCGACAATACCCCTTACGCTTCCGATAATATTACCTTCTATATCAGTTTTGATAAGACTCGTAGTAAAAGAGTAATATATATACTCTCTTTTCGTATCAATAGCTATTCCCTGTATATGACAATCTGAAAAGCCGTCGATTCTCAGCTCGGAAAATTCTCTCATAATAACCTCAATCTATAAAAATGTCCCTGACAGTAGCAACGTCGCTTGCTATCTGAGGCTTGCCGTTGACAATACCTTCATAATCGTTATGAATATGTCCCGTTATTATTGCTTTTATGGTATCGCAATTAACAATAAACTCATAAGCCTCGCAAGTCAAAGCATCTTGCTTTTGCTGAACGTACCTGTCCTCAGGATAATCCTTCATTAATTCTTCCGGAACAGACATAAGGTACACGGGGAGTCCCTGATCTTCTTTCATAAAATCATAAATATCCCGTGAATATAAAGGTGTGTGCATACAGAGAATCACCGGAAGTCCTCGCTTGCATTCCTTTTTCAGAAAGTCCAGCTGTTCCTCATCAATAAGATAATAGGAATTATCAAGAGCAACAAACAGAACTCCATTTATCTCTCTTGAAGAAAATCTGATATCATTGTTAAAGACCGATTGAACCTTAGCAAGACTTCTGTTTCTGTATGCCGCATCCTCTTTTTCTTCACCGAGATAAAGGCTGAATTCGTGATTTCCTGCAGCCATAAAAAGGTCTACATCTGCGGCAAACTCCTTTGCTTTTTCAAGATTAAGTTCAGAAACAAAGTCAATCAAATCCCCCGTATAAATAACCGTTTTTTGCTCACTGATCGCCTTGTTTTTTATGTATTGCAGATTTTCCCATGCATCGGAAAAACACTTTGAGCGATGCTCAGAAAGCTTTACCTTTCTTTCTCCGTCTCTTTCATCGGCAAAAGCAATATGTGTATCAGTCGCGTGAAGCACAGAAAACGGTTTTTCTATCCCTATATGTATATGATTTTTAATAAGCTTCATTTGTTACTTTCCTTTCGGTGGCACTCTTTTTACTATATAGTAAATTTGCCAAAACTAAGGCACTTACGCCTGCAATCAGCTTTGAAACAATCATAGGAACAATATATTCCTCGTTAAACGAAACCGTAAAAGCAAGGTGGTCTACAAAAGTAAACGATGCTCCCACAGAAAATGCCGCGTTGAGCACTATTCCCTTTTTATCCATCTTATCCATCATTTCATAAGTCGGCACGGAAGTACCTATTGTGGTCAGCAAGCCGAAAGCGGCAGTATCATTTATACCGAGCTTATGACCGAGACGGTTCAGAACGGGCTTCAGAACTTTTTTCAAAACAAAAAACAAGGGTAATGCTCCCGCCATTATACACATTATATTAATAATGATATCCATCGCATTATTCAAATTATCCATATAAGGAAAAAGTGCTTTTCCCGTAAGATATTCTATAATTCCGAATATAAGTCCTGTAGTTATAACGGCTTTTATCAAAAGAGCAAGGATTGAAAATATCTTAATTGTCAATTTTTCAAATTTAATTATTCCCAACGCAATTATTGCAACAAGCAAAAGAAGCGGCAAAAGATTCAGGCAAAGCTTTAAGACATTAATTCCGCACAAAAAACCACCGACGATAAGTCCGAGCGGAATAGTAATCATACCGCAAAGAATTCCGAAAAAAATGTCGCTGTGATTCTCTTTTTTAGTAACCTGAATCGAAAAAGGAATTGTAAAAGAAACCGTAGCACCCATCATAGATGCCGTTACAAGACCGTTGAAATATCCGATATTTTCATCAGTCGTCAGCTCCTTTGCAAGATGTGCGCCGCCCATATCGTTAGCAAGCACCAAAGAAGGAATAATCGAAAAATCAAGAAGCTTCGGAAAATATCCGGAAATACCTTCAAGCAAATGAGAAATTGAAGGCGCAAGAACAAGTATTCCCGCCATTGACAAAGCAAGAGGAGCTATCATTGAGACAGCCTTTTCAAGCTCTTCACCAAGTCCCAGTTTGTTTCCGAAGATTCTGTCTGCCGCGGCAATAACGGCAACACCTATCATAAAATAAATAAATATTTCCATAATTAACCTCAATACTGACCTTTGTTTTATAATAACATAATAAGAAATAATGTCAACAAAAAATACAGCCTGCAAAAGACAGACTGTATTAAGAAAAATATTGATAATTTATTTATTAAGCAGATATGCAGCAGCCATACAGACTCTTGCGGCATCGGCATTATAAAGCGGATAAGCACGCTCTGCGGCATACGAAGAATACGAGCTTATATAGCTCAAAACACTATCGATATCATTCATTTTTGCTGCGGCGAGTGCCATAGCACCCCAGCAGAATTCGGACGGAATTTCAAGACTCTGCCAGTTGTACGCCTCGCAAAAGCTATTATAAAGCGCAACGGCACGGACACTGTCTGACGGCAAAACGTTATGTATAATCGGGAAAAGCTGTGCAGTTGCCGAAGGATAAAATTCATCCCACAAAAAATCATACGCCGGCTTGCCGTTTTTGAATACAGCAGAATAATAGTATTCCCCGTCAGCATTCCAAAGATGCTTTTCAAGTCCCTGCTTTATCCATTCGGCGGCATAATCAAATTTGATATAAGTTAACTTATTCTTATTATCGGCACAAATCACCTTGTCAAACAGATTCATAACAGCCTGCAGACCTTCATATACCTCACAGTTATCCATAAGATACTTGACTTCATAATCGGGCTTGGCGAATGTAAGTCCATTATTGAGCGTAGAAAGCATCGCTTCGGAAACTCTGATAATATCTTCGGCTTTCTCAGCAATATAGTCAGAATCATCGGTTACGGAAAAATACTTATTCAGAAGGATAAGAAACGTGGCGGCATAAGAATCAGTTGAATCATAAGAATTTTTACCGTCCTTAACAGAAACCGTTTCCTTGATTACCTTGCCTTGGGAAACTGTAATTGTATAATCATAAACAGTACCGTCAATCCCGTTATAGTCGGTTTTATCTGTATTCAGATGCGAAAAATGCCAATCAAGATATGCTTTAACATTGTCCTTGTATTTATCACCGCAGTCAAGTAATGCCATAGCGGCAATATCGGCAAAATAAGGATTAACAGTTACATCACCGTTTTTCGCGGCAGTCATCGGTATTGCACCGTTATCAAGCTGTAAAGAAGCTATCCAAGCCGTTTCTCTGTCAACAAAGTCTGCAAGCAACGTCTCCTGCCCGTACGAAAGAGCCTGACCCGAAAATAACGGGTCTGTTTCGGTAATATCAGAGGATATTTCCGCAAAACCGCCGAAAAAACAGGATATAGCCATCACGATTACAAGAAATACAGACATTAAGCTTTTCATCATAAAACCACCTAACTGTTTACATCAGTTAATCTCAGTAGGTATATCTGAGACCTTCAATCCACTCTCCGTTTATGAAATCTCTGCCCCTTACAACAACTTCGCTTTCATAGACCTCTACAACAATACCGTCACCGGCAACGTATTCCGTCGTTTCGGTTATTCTGGGAAGATTGATACAATCAACTCCGTAAGAATTATAAAAATTATCCGCGCCTAAATCATTATGAATATGTCCGTGAATAAAAAGCTCTGTATCATATTCAATAAGCAGATTTGCAAGTCGGGTGGGTGCACTGTCCTTCAGATAACGAAGCGGGAAATGATTGAACACAAAGATTTTCGCATTTTCGGAAGCAGCCTTTTTAAGGACACCTTCAAGCCATTCAAACTGCTCCTCACTCATACGGAATTCCGAAGCCGCTTCATCCTCAGATGAAAGAATAATGAAATAGCAACCATCAATAACTTTGTAATAATAATCTGTCTTTATAAAGTTACCAAGATATAAAGCATTATTAAAAAGGAACTTTTTGCGAAGAGACGCATAATCGCCTTCACCGTTGCCGACGTCATGATTGCCGACAACGATAAGATTGTTTTCGGCAGGCTTAACGCTGCTTATTGCAGAATAAAACAAGAAATCTTCAGTAACCTGTCCGTTCATAACGTTATCACCCGTATAAACGACAGTATTAATATTTTCACCGGCTTTTATACCGTTAAGAACGTAACTTAAATTCTGATAGCTTTCAGGGTAATTGGTTTCAACGTGAATATCGGAAACGGCAACAAAGCTTGTAATAAGCTCATCGGGGTTTTCTGCAACATACGTCAAATCTTTCCCTTGAGTCGCAGGAGTAGTCATTGACAACAATATCAGAATTGAAGCAAGCACATCCTTAACAAACTTAACTACGGTCATAAAATCCATAATATTCCCTTCTTCCTAAGTTTTGCTATATTATATCATACAGCTTAAAATTTGTAAATAAAGAAATTCACTTGCAAAAAGAACACAAATCAAGCAAACGTAATCTGCCGAGTGGAGATTTTCTTTGTATCAATATCTTCTGCAGCCGAAACGGATTTTATATTCCGATAATTTTTCTGATTTCACGAGCATCTACATCATCCGTTCTGCAGTTCCGAGAAACACAGAGATATGCCGCCGCACCTGCCGCTTCACCAATACCCACGCAAATGGGCATCACTCTGAAATTAGAATGTGCCAGATGCGTTCCGGAAATATTTCTGCCGCAAAGTAAAAGGCTTTCTTTTTTCTCGGGAATAAGACATCGGTACGGAATGGTGTATCCTTTTTTCTGAGAAAAATGCTTCTGAACTCCCGTTTTATCCAAGCCGGCGCCTGTGATATTATGAACATCAAAATTGAAATAGGCATCTTTCACAACATAGTCGTCAAAGACCTTTGCTTCAAGAATATCCTGCTCGTTCAACGTGTATTTCCCTTTAAAATGTCTCGTTTCACGAATTCCGATAAGTGACGCCGAGCTGATAATATAACAGCTTTCGTATCCCGGAACAAATTTACGAAGGAATTTAATTATGTCATCCATCTGTCTGCGGCAAAAAAGCGTAGCACGTGTAAGGTCCTCTGCTTTAGTACCGTCAATATCAATTGCATTTGTCATATTACACGTCACAACTCCGGGCAGAGTTGTCTTATAAGTCAGAAGATGCCCTGCAGGATTAGGTATGTGCGCCTTTGCAAGGGCCTGAAGCTCACCGTAGGGTGTTTCATACGTGGATTCAAATGAGCCTAAGAATACCGCCCTGCTATAGTCAACACCGCCCACCTTGAACATAATTGTCGCAGGTTGCATTTTGTTATCATTTTCCCTGCCGAGAACAAATTCTGCTCCTGCGCTTGCGGCAATATCTCCGTCACCCGTGGCATCAATAGTAATTTTTGTAAAAATATCGGTTTTTCCCGATTTATTAATAACCGTTGCACCGAGAATTCTGTCACCGTCCAAGATGGCATCCTCAGCAAAAGTATAAAGCATAACCTTACAACCGACCTCATAAAGCATTTCAAGATAAAGTGTTTTCAGCTTTTCGGGGTCTATAAGGTTAGTGATTTTATTTCTGAATTCACCCTCATTAATTTCAGATGACCTTTCAAGAATTTTATAATACAACGGACTTGCACAGCTTCCCGTCCAATGGCTCATAAGACCTGAGGTTGAAATTCCGCCAATATCTCCGCTTTGCTCGACAAGAACTACATCAGCACCGTTTTTTGCGGCAGTATAGGCTGCGGCAAATCCCGAAGGACCGCTTCCGAGAACAAGAACATCGGTATGAAGCTTAAAATTATCAATCATTTTCGGCACTCCTGAAAATTAAGTTATACAACATCTGACATAAAAATCCCACCTACTGAGCGCAAATGGGATTTTTTAATAGTACATTTTATTTTATCAGTTTCATAACCGATACGATTTTATAAAGCCGCTTCAGAGGTAACGTCACAATATCTGCCGATAATAAATCCTGTTTTCGGGAAGAGTACCTTACTGCCGTTAACGGTTATTCCGTCAAGCTTAACCTGAACTGTATTTGTTCGGCTGTTCGTTCCTGCAATTTTTGGCTTCATATATGAAGTATAGGAAATATTTCTGAATACAATGTTTTTAATTTCAAAATTCTCCGCTTCTTCATCATAAATCTTCACAAGAATCGGTCTGCCCTCGTCTCGGAATATTTCAATATTTTCAAAAAGCACTCCGTCAATACTGCCCTCGGTTTGCTCTGCTACAACGACAAGTGAACCGATTCTGTCATTGTCCCATATACCGTCACGGTAAATCACCGCACAATCACGGAAAGTAACATCGGAAATTTTCTTGTTTACTTCACCCGTAATTCCGAAGCACCTTGCATATCCGCCCCAGGCAATACAGTTTGTGAAGGTAATATTTTTACTGTCCATTCTTCCTCCGAGAGCCTTTACCTCGAAGGTATCGTCTGCAACTCTTGCAAAGCAATTATCAACGGTAACATTGTGACTGTTACATATAGCAAATCCGTCGCAATTGCCGCGGTTGCCGATAATATCCACATTGGAAATGCTGACGTCTGTACAGCAATATGATATAAATGACCATTCGGGAGAGTTTATTATTTTAATGCCGCTGACGTTGACATTGTTGCAGTTTGTAAAAACAACGCCCCTTCTCTCTCTTCTGTCAAGTCGGGTCATATCAATAACTCCCCTGCCCGTCAGGGTGATATTGTTGCAGTTATAAAAATTCAAAAAAGGATATCTTGTAAGACCGAAAGCATTGTCTCCGGGAGCAGTAGGCTCAATATATTTGTTTTCATCCTCGGCACAGTCTATGTCAAAAAGATGATTTGCCATAACATAAGCACCCTCACGAAGATAAATTACAAGATTTTCGTGTGCAACAATGTTAACATAGTCGTACTGATATACACCTTTATCTATAACCCAGACGTTATCCTCACCGTATTCTTCTATATATGCGGCAATTTCCGCATCTTCGTCAACCTTTTCACGTACCATAAGCGTGTAGCCGTAATATTGGTTCGCATTGTTGAAAAGGAACGTATAGATGCCTGTTTTATTGATTGATGCCGTTGCCGTGTTATTTTTACACTGTGCCTTTACACCGTGTGATTCGGGCAACACAACGGCATTATTTATTTCAATGTCCTTGCCGGTTATTTCAACGGTAAATGAGAAATCCTCGCTTGAATCAACGTAAATTTCCGAGAAAGAGTGAAGCGTTCCCGTATCATCAACACGAATAAAAACCACGGAAGCATAAACGGGTATTTCCTCATCTCCGACACTTGCTGTGTAATAAGGAGAGATTATAATACCGTTTATATCGTCATAGCCTCCGGACTGCACATATTCGGGAAGCTCAGCGGAGGCTCTGCAAACCAGCTCCTGCTCGGTAAGACCTGCCTCTTCGAGGGTAATTATTGCCGAATCGGGATATTCAAGATATGAAAAATCAAAGTTGGCACTTTCGGGATAAACCGTTGCAGGGAAAAACAGATTTGAACAAAAAATTGAAAATGTAGTAAATATAGTAAAGAAAAATTTAATGATAGTTTGCATTTCATCCATCTCCTTAAAAACTTAGAATACGATTTGTTTTTTGAAACGTGTAACTTTTTATGAAATCTATCGCAGTATTACAATCCTGAAGCTGCATCTTAACGCTTATAAGCTGTCTTTTGTTTCCGTCGCTTGCGCCGAAATTTCGGTAATCAAAAAGAAAACAGTCCTATCCTGCCGCAGCAAACCTTTCAGCATATTCATAAAGACGCATTTCACGGGTTCCGCCCAATCCGTACGCCATAACGATTATGGGGCATTTCTTTTCTGTTTCCGGAAGATAAAGCCACGCACTGCATCGTGTTCCTTCTGAGTAAAAATGAACATCTTCACGTTTAAAGCTGTATTTCATTTTTGCATCTCCTTTGTTTGTCTAAGCAAATTTATATATCTTAATAAAAGCAGGTTAATTACACCAAAGCGTCCCGGCAAAGCAGAAATTATTTTATTTCAAAATCAAATAGTCTGAATATTTCCGAACCGAAAGTAGATATCGGCACAAAGCGAACTGTTTTTACGCTCCAATCAACAGAGTGCTTCACGAATCTCTGATGATTAGTATTAACATAAACCTCTTTTATCTCACCGCTTTCGGCTATTCCCAAAACCTTATATTCCTTAATCAAAGTGTCGGGCAATTTAAACTTTTTCTGCACCAATGGGTAATTGCACGGCATATTGTGATAATCACGGTTCAGATCACTATCGAAAACAAGTCGGATTTCGCTTATATTCGTATCTTTATCAAAGCGATATTCGATAACATCGTTTTTTTCGCCTGTCCAGAGGTTCTCCTCTCCCCTGTCCACACCGTTTCGGATAACCTCGGCAGAGCATTCAGCCTTGATAGTAAGCTCAGACACTTTTCTTTTGTGCCAAGGGATATAGCAGTCATCATCCATTAAAGCCTGCTGTAATTTGTTTATATCAATATTTTCGGGTTTAATACTGTCTTTAATTGACAGCGCGACAGCAGTTCCGAGAGCTTGTCCCAAAACCGCGCAGGTTGCCATAACTCTTGAAGAACTGAGTGCGGCGTGGGTAACGCTGATATTTCTTCCCGCAAAGCAGAGATTTTCAATATTTTTGGAAAGCATACACCTTAACGGCAAGCCCCACGGAGTCGGCGCAGGATGAAAAATTGTAGGATAGCCCTTTGTGTAGTAAAAGCCTTCGGGAAAATGGTCATCCATACTCCAGCCTGCATAGGCGACGATATCTTCAAATCTCCCCTCTGCTTCAACATCGTTCTGAGTTACCGTATACTTTCCTATATAACGTCTGCTTTCACGCTTACCGGGAAGAAAGCCTATCCACTCAAGCTCCCAATTTTCAACACCGTGGTCGCCGTAATTTTTCATATGATCCCATACACCGTAACAAATCTTAAGCAGTTCTTCACGGCATCTGTCGGGCTCGTGAAGACAGTCCCATTCACCGCCGATTTCAATCCACCAGAAATTATTGTCTTTATCGTGGTCTTTAAATGGCAAATCATCATCCGAAGTATATTTATATGCCCATTCAGGTGCAATAAACTCAATCGGACGGTCTGTTTCCCGTATCTGAAACAGACAACTCATCCCCATAGTCTTTTTATCGGGCACATCGGGCGCAATGGTTTCATTAAAGTCACATTTTGCTTCTCTTCCGAACATAAATTCAGCACCACTAAGAGTTGAAAGAACAGAATCCCCCGAACAATCGGCAAAATATTCGGCGTTCACTATATGGAAGGTCTCGGCATTGGATTGCCAAGCCCTGACACTTTTTATTTTATTCTCATCCATTGTGCAGTCAAAACAGCTGGAATTGAGAAGAAGAGTGAGATTATCTTCCGCCATAGCCTTCTGATACAGCACGCTGTCCCAAAGCGGATATTTAAGCGACGGATTCTGATAGAAATTTTCAAGCATAATTTCCTCAATTATACCGCTCTCACGGTTGTCTTTGCCGTGACAGCCGCCAATCCACATACGGATTTCGCTTGACGCATTACCGCCCAGAACGGGACGGTCGTGAATTAAAATAACTTTAATACCGTGCCTTGCTGCGGCAATTGAACAGCAAAGTCCTGCCATACCTCCCCCGATAACACAAAGATCTGTTTTATATTCAAGCGTTTTCATCTGAACTGTCCTCGTAATCTGTATCTTTATTTTTTCTAAACCGCAGTTATATAGCAGCAATCAAAGAAGCATTCCCGCAGATGAAAACTTTTTAATATTCATTCTGCAGTCTCGCTTTTATCTGAAAATTATTCGCCTCTCTCCGTCTAATTCACACTCATACCGTGCGACACCGAAAACCTCTTCAATAGCTTCGCTTCTGAGAACATCCTCAGTTTTTCCGAATTCCCTGACCTTGCCTTCTTCCAAAAGAAGAATATTATCGGCAATTTCTATCGATGCCGAAATGTCGTGCATAACCACAAGCAGAGTTTTTTTGTGTTTTTCTTTAAGCGCACAGACAAGTGACATAAAAGCCTTTTCTGCCTGCACATCCATATAAGTAGTAGGCTCATCAAGGGCAATAACACTTGTATTCTGAGAAAGCACCATAGCAATATACGCCTTTTGTCTTTCGCCGCCTGAAATTTCAGTAAGCTTTTTATGACGTATATCCGTTATTCCTGCACTTTCAATTGCTTTTTCCGTCTGGCATATATCTTTTTCCGAAAGCTTTTGACCTATATCCGTATAGGGATTTCTGCCCATTTCTACCAGTTTTTCAACCGTTATAGGTATTGAAGGAAGATTTTGCGGAAGAAGAGAAATTAATCTTGATCTTTGTTTTAAACTCATCAAAGAAATATCTTCGTCAGAAAAGATAATCGAGCCTTTATATTTGCTCTCTCCCGTAAGGCAGGAAATAAGTGTTGATTTTCCGCTTCCGTTTTTCCCGATTATTGCCGTAATTGTTTGAGGCTTAACCGAAAAACATACATTATGCAGAATGTCTTTTTTATTCTTTGTAACACTTATGTTTTTTAACTCAAGCACTTTTACTCCTCCTTATAACGATATAAAGAAGAAACGGTGCACCGACGAAAGCCATAACAACACCTACGGGAATCTCGGAGGGAGCAAAAAGCGTTCTGCCGATAAGATCTGCAACAACGACTAATATTCCGCCTACTAACACAGACACCTTCAGACTCTCACCTACACTACCGTCTGTGATTTTTCTTGCAATATGAGGTACGACAAGTCCCACAAAGCCAAGCAAGCCTGAAAAAGATACAGCCGAGGCTGCCGAAAGTCCTGCAACGGCAAGACAAACGATTCGGAGAAATTTCACATTAACACCTAATGAATTGGCAAGACTGTCACCAAGACACAGAATGTCAATTCTCTTCGAAAACACAAGTGTCGTTATCACACAAAAAGCAACCGCAAACGCGGGGAAAATCAGTTCATTTATTTGAGCTCCCGAAACACCGCCCACCGAAAAGAAGTTGTAATCCATAAGCACGTCAGGGTCGAGATATGTAAGAAAGGATATTCCCGCATTAAGAACGGCAGTTATTGCCACACCGCAAAGAATAACGGTTGTTTTAGAAAACTGACCTTTTGACGCTACCGAAAGAATCAATAATGTAGTCAGAAATGCGCCGAAAAAGGCGGCAAACGGTCTTAAATAAACTGCCTGAGGTACAAAAAAAATCATAAGCACCATAAAAAAGCCTGCACCTGCATTCACACCGATAATATTCGGTGATGCAAGCTCGTTTCCTGTTACACTCTGCAAAATCACGCCTGAAACAGAAAGACCTGCACCTGCTATAATCGCCGCTAAAATTCTCGGCAATCTGAGATTCAAGAGAATAATTCTTTCAGTTTCAAATCCCTGACGGTTAACAAGTCCGCTAAAAAATTCTGCATTTGTCATTTCTGCACTTCCGAAACGAAGCGATAACAGACTTATAAGGAGCAAAATCAGCACAAGCCCGCTTTTTGCGTACGCTGATTTCATTTTTATTTTTTTTGACATAAACATCACTCATTATTTAAAATTGATGAAATATATCTGTAGCTTTCAACCCATCTGCCGCAAGGCTTATAATGAAAAAGCTCCTTGGGAAGCAAATACACTCTGCCATTCTTTACGGCATCAAGAGCAGCATACTCTTCCGTTCTGAGCAGCTCTATAATATAGGCTTTACTGTTATCATAATCACCCATAACCGATACGAAAATATACTCAGGATTTTCTTTAAGTATCACTTCTGCGCTGAGGTTATCAAGAAGATGCTCTGCCTTGTCGGCAATATTGATACATCCCAAATCTTCAAGAATTTTCGCCGCAAAATTATCCTCTGACTTTTTGGCTTTCGCAGAGCTGTAGGATGAGCCTGAGCGCACAAAAAGAATTTTCGGAGCATCCTCTCTTTTCCCGATACTGATTATCTTTTCAATTTCGATTTTAGAGTTTTCACCGAACTGCTCGTAATTATCGGTAGCACCCGTTATTTTTGTAAAAACCCTGAGAATAGTAAGATAGTCCTCAAAGGTATCCATTCTCAAGAGTGCAACAGGAATTTTTGCTTTTTTAAGAGCAGATGCAACATCACGGTGAGAAGCTATATCAGCCGAGCATATTACAAAATCGGGGTTCAGAGATATGAGCTTTTCCGTGTCAATAGCTTTACCCGCCCCATTGTCAACAAGTTCAGTCTCCTCATTTACAAGACCTCTCTCTATGCTTTCACCTACGGTTATATAAACTTCACCCCCTGCTTCAATCCAGCATTCGGCAAGTGAAGAAAAAAGAACTGCAGTTTTCCGGGGTCTATGAGAAAGCTCAACGATATTGCCCTCATAATCGGTAAAGGTGAAATATTCTCCGCCGCTTTCTGTTATATTTGTTTCAGCCATACCAGAAATAAAAAGCAGAAGAGCAACAACTATTACTGCGATAACTGTGCTTTTCTTATTGGGCATTGAGAATCTCATCTTTTCTTTTAAGAATTTCATCTGAAAGCACAGCTTCTTCTACTTTACCGAAGCCTACTCTTGCTATCGTATCAGCAAAGCGTTCACCTGCAACGCCGTTTTCTTTGTAAAAAAGAATGGTCTTTTCAACAGCTGCAAGGATTTCTTCTTCATTTTCGAAGATACAATCAAGAGGTATTCCTCTTCCAACCTTCTTTCCCCATCTCCCACCTAAGTAAAGTCTGTATCCGCCCTTTTCAATTGCCATTCCGTCAACTTTGCAGGACACAGTACATCTGCCACAGTTATTACACTTTTCCGGGTCGATTACAGGAAGCTTATTCTCCATTGTGATTGCACCCATAGGACACGATTTTGCGCAAAGACCGCAGCCGACACATTTGTCAGAGACAACAGGCCTTCTCTGACCGATTACACCAAGATCATTGATGTCGGGCTTTACACAGTTATTCGGGCAGCCGCCAACTGCAATTTTGAATTTATGAGGAAGTCTGACATCGTGATAAGCAACATAAAATTTATCGTGAATTTTTTCCGAAAGCGAAAATGTATCAATAAGACCGTACTGGCAGGTTGTACCCTTGCAGGAAACAACAGGACGCACCTTCGGACCTGTACCGCCGCATTCTATGCCTTTTGAATTGATAAAAGCAATAAATTCTTCAACATTACCGTAAGATATCCCCTGAATTTCAACCGTCATTCTTGATGTCAGGGCAAGCTTACCCGTACCAAACTTATCAGCAGCCTCAGCAACATTACGCATAAAATCACTGCTGACTTTACCGTTAACGGTAATAACCCTGCAGTTGAATTTATCTTCAGTTGTTTTATCTCTCAAAAATCCCAGACCTTTAAGTCTTGCAACCTCATCGGCAGAGACAATACATTTGGGATAAACAGGTTTTTTCATAAGTGAAGCCCCCTTCGGATATGTATAAATATTATATCTGAATGCTACAGCTTTTTCAAGAAATATTCAGATATAGTGACCTCTATTTTATTAATTTAGGTGCTTATTGTATGCTATACAGATAAATTCGACTTATTGCTTTTCATATTCAAACAAGCGATCTTCTTTCATAGACAACACCTTATTTACGGTGTAAAGTATACCATATATTTACACGAAGTGCAATAACGTTGATGCGTAGCATCACATCGTTTACAACGCAAGGCGTAACATCGTTGATGCGGAGCATTACATCGTTTTTGACGAAGGCAAAACTCGTTTTTGTCAGCTTCTCGGACAATGAAGTTAACAGCAGGCTGTCAAACGAAGTACTCGTTACGATCGTAACGAAGTTGTGTCCTGCGGACACAAACACAAAAAGAAAAGCACTTCTTTAGACTCCTTCTCATAAGGAAGATTACAATTTGTAGGGACCAGCGTCCTCGACGGTCCGTGACACATAAAAATCGGCAGAGAACTTGTTTTCGCTGCCGATTTGTGTTATAATGGTGCTAACGAAAAGCCTTCCTCCGGGAGGAAGGTGGCACGCGTAGCGTGACGGAACGAGCCTGCGCGACTTTAGGTTTGTGCTAACCTCATTGTAACGCACTCTCCCTCACCCGACTTCGTCGGGAGCTCCCTCCCGGAGGGAGCCTTAGGAGACACTCGTGCATCTTTAGGGGTATGGGCTTTGCCCGATGCGTTTGTAATACAAATGCGAAACTGGCGATAAATAGAACAGGAGGATGACTATGTCAACTTGGAGCGGTATTAGGCATAAACTTGAAAACGAGTATCTTGCAGAATCATTACGAGGACATATTCAGTATTATTGCACTTCTTACAGCAAAAGTCCTGACCATCACGGCAGAGCATCCATACGGTTAGATGGCAAAGAATTGATCAGCGGTTGCTACTGGAACAACTGGAGCAAAGCTCACTTATTTCCACATGATGAAACATACGAAAAGCGAATGACAGAAAATTACGCATATATGGACGATACAGCACTAAAATTAGGCATATTCAGTCCGCATGCCTTTTATCAAGCTTTTGAAGAATTTGACAATCAAAGCATTGAGGAAAGCATGAACAGTGAAAACATGATTATTCGTATTTTTGCCATACTTGATCGAAGAGTTGGAAAAAGAAGATTGATAAATATGAATCGCACGTTAAATCCTAAAGAGGAAGTTTTTAATTTGTTTTACTCAATTCGAATCAATGCAGAGGACATTTCATTGAATTAATACTTAACCCCGACAGACTTTGAAAATCTGTTGGGGTTAATCTTTGTTTTCTGCAATACAATTATTGTGATGGACCGTCGAGGACGCCGGTCCCTACAAAGAGAGATTAAACTTCCTTATGAGAAGGAGCGTTTTGAAGTGCTTTTCTTTTTGGCAATACGTCGTATTTTTGAGCCGTAATATAATCACATATTTTCTGCTTCAAATCTTAAAATGTAAAACTGTTTTAACCATTCGGGCTGTTCATCTAAAGTATCTTTCAGTTTTTCAAGTGTACGCTTACCTACACGACGGTCAAGTATTGCAAACATTCTCACAATAGGATTTTCAGATTGAAAGCTAACCTTTATATCCTGATTTCGATAGTCAGCAAGGGCATTACGAAAATCTTCACAAATGTGAACATCACGCAATGAAACCGGATTATCATCAACGTAATGTCTCATACTGCTCCAAGATATAGACGAATCATCAATTCCTTTCTTTAGCATATCTGAATACAATGTATCCCACGAAAACTGCTTTTTATAATTATCATCAATGCAAATTTCAAAAATTCGACAACTATCCATACCGGGATAAGTAGTGCACCAATATTTTACTCTGCCTTTTAAGCTTTCAGCAAGCATTTCTTTTTCGAGGTATTTACGCATCCCACTCCAAGAGCCTTCATATCCCATAAATATCAACTCTCCGAAAATCTTATTTGTTAAATTAATTATATCACATATGCTACGAAATTACAATCAGGTGCGGGTGTCCCGCCCACACTTCTTCACTATTACCTATTACTTCTTACTTTCCAAAAATCGACCCGAAAGTTAGTGAAGAGTGTAATAAGTAAGAAGTAAGAAGTAAGCCCCAAGAACTCTCGTCCTTGGGGATTTGTGTTTACAACTTGTTTTTGTCAAAAATTGAAATCACTCAAAACAGCCCGATAAATTGGAATTTTTCAATCAGAAAACACCGTTATTATATTTTTTCTGCACGCAAAAAATGCAGATAAATCCGATTATTAATCCAACAATTAATACTGCAACCGCAACCAATGTAATCTTTTCCGAATCTCCCAGCAGACTTACTATTCCGCTAA
>JAZNFG010000021.1:0-44646 GCA_045589015.1 Acutalibacteraceae bacterium | reverse complement strand
CAATCCGATTCAGAGTTTACACATATCAGAACTTCCCCTATGAGACCTACGTTGTATACTATAACGGTGAGGTTATTGAGCCCGACGAAAACGGTTATTACACAATACCCGCAAATGCAGGTGACATAAGAGTTACCATAGTCGGCGGTGTATATGATGATGACGGCAGCGGCTCAACAGGAAAGTTCAACTTCTGGGAGTGGCTTCTTGCTCTTCTGAGAAAGATAGTAAACTTCTTTAAGAGTCTTTTCGGAATGGTATAAAAATAACTCCTCCTGTCGGATAAATGACCGACGGGAGGAGCTTCTTTTTACTCTATATGAAATTACTTCTTACAAAAAGATTTTATAGCCGGCAGAGGAAACCAAGCTTTCCTCTGCGACGGACTGCTTTGAAACGTTAAAGTATGCTTTTCAACTCTTTCAATTCGGATATCCTATAGTCTGTAAAGCAGAGATTTTCATAATTTTTGTTATAATAATCAAACCAGATGCTTTTGATTCCGAAATTTTTTGCACCGATTATATCCGCATCAATGCTGTCTCCGATCATCACTATTTCATCGGGGCATATCGGGTATAATTCCTTGCAGCATTCATAAAAAAACTCTTTTGCAGGCTTCTGATAGCCGATATCCTCGGAAGAGAACATTCCGGAAATATACCTTGAAAGACCGCTGTTTTTCAGTCTGATTTCCTGCTGGAGCTTTGATGAATTGCTTGCAGTATAAACCGGATATTTGCTGCTGAGATATTCCAGAATATCTGCCGCGCCTTCTACGGGAATTGATGTGTTTCGCATTTCTTTTCTGAAATCCTCTTCAAACCGATTGTAGTCAGCAATAATATCAAGCTCTTCAAATATTGTTTTCCAACGAAGTCGGTAAATGTCGGCTTTTTCAAGATTTCCTTGCTCAAGTGCAGTCCATAATTCATCATTTATTCTGTGAAAAACATCAAAATATCTGTCCGGCAGCTTGATATTATGTTCCTTTGCCAGCTTGATGATAACTGCCCGTGCACTCTTATCGAAATCAAGAACTGTATTGTCTATGTCAATAAGTACTGCTTTTATGTTCATAATTACCTCATTTTATGTCTAATGTCATAGTTATTCTGTCCGGAGAAATTCCGTAAACCTTACGGAAACCGTATTTTACGTAAAATTTATATCCCATAGACCTCTTGCTTATTGTCATAACGCTGACGTTGGCGATTCCGTTTGCCTTCAAATGAGAAGCAAGACTGTCAATGAGCTTTGTGCCGAGACCTTGTCTTTGTGCTTCGGGAAGAAGGTCGATATGAAGATGAGTTCTGTACTTTTTCGGTGTTATAAAAACTGCAATAACGGTAGCATAAAGCATCGGCAGGGAAGAGGGACAAGTGTTTTTTACCCTTTTGGAAAATTCAGACAGCATTTTTTTTCTGAACAAAGAAATATCTGTAGAGCATATTACGTAGCCTACTGCAGAATCCTCTTCGTTTACCGCAACAAAAATATTGTCGGGCTCATATTCAGTAAAATAATCATTGAAAATGATTGCAATACTGTCAAGAAGGGCAGTATTTTTTTTGTTTTCTTCTCCCGTTGTTTCCTTGCAGATATAACGCAGTCTTTCTTTGTCGGAAGGTTTGTATTTTCTTATACTGTACATAAGCAGTCTCCGATTATTAAAAGACCGCTGCAAATACAACGGCCTTTTGTGTTTTTTTTATGCTTTGGCAGCTTTTCCGTACTCTATTCCCTTTGCAAGTGCCGTCTTGTTAAGCTCAAGAACCTCTGCCTTCTTTGAACCGAATTTTGCCGCAAGAGAATTGAGCATAGCTTCCTCTGTGATAATGCCTGCATCGGCACCAATCAAAGCACCGATAAGAATTATATTAGCACATTTGATGCTTCCCAGTTCAACTGCGATATCGTCAGCGGGAACTCTTACGACGGTGATATCCTCTCTTGTGATTTCAGAAAGAACACGGCTTGTATTTGCGATAAGAATACCGCCTGCCTTTAAGGATGCACCGAATTTTTTATAAGACTGCTCATTCATCGTAATGAGTGTGTCACATTTTGCCATAAGAGGGGAGATGATTTCCTCATCGTTAACGACAACCGTGCATTTTGCGCTGCCGCCTCTCTGCTCGGGACCGTACTCGGGAAGGAAGGTGGCATATTTATCTGCACTTACGGCAGTCTGAGCGATCATAATACCTGCGCTCATAACGCCCTGTCCGCCTGAGCCTGATATAACCAATGATTTTTTCATATTATTTCACCTCATCCTTATATTTATCCTTGTAAACACCGGGTACGAAATAAGGAATGGTGTTACTTTCCATATATTCAAGTGTCTTCAAGGGAGAAAGTCCCCAGTTTGTGGGACAGTTACCGAGAAGCTCAATGAAGGTAAAGCCTTTTCCTGCCATCTGAATCTCAAAGGCCTTTCTTATAGCCTTCTTAGCATCCTTACAGCCCTTAGGGGTATTAAGAGCGTAACGTGCAACAAAAGCAGGTGCTTCAAGAGTGGAGATAAGCTCGCACATCTTCATAGGATAACCCGTAGTTTCGGGATCTCTGCCGTATCTTGTGGTGGTCGTCTTCTGCCCGATAAGTGTAGTGGGAGCCATCTGACCGCCCGTCATACCGTAGGTCTGATTGTTGAAGAAAATTACGGTGAAGTTTTCGCCTCTGTTTGCAGCACCCATAATTTCCGCAAGACCGATAGCCGCAAGGTCTCCGTCACCCTGATAAGCAAATACAAGTCTGTCGGGATTTGAACGCTTGAAGCCTGTTGCAACAGCGGGAGCTCTGCCGTGTGCGGCACCGAGAACGTCACCCTGCCAGTAAGCAAGGTTAAGCGTTGAACAGCCGACGGGAACGATATGAACGCAGTTGTCAACCTGTCCCATTTCGCCTATAACCTCAGCTATGAGCTTAGTTGCAAGTGAATGCATACAGCCGGGACAGAATCCGCTGGGAGTTTTCTTTAATGATTCGGGTCTTTTGTATTCAGCCATTATTTTGCACCTCCGTCAAGAATCTTTTTGACAGCGGTATAAACACCGTCATCATCGAAGAGAAGACCGCCCGAACGGCAGTATTCATATATGGGAGCGCGTCCCTTTACCTCAAGCTCAATATCGTCGTGCATCTGAGCGGGTATTGCAAGCTCTACGTCAATAAAGCCCTTGACCTGCTCGTAGTTGAGCTTTCCGAAGCTTTCCTTGGGGAAGGGGTATAGAGTGATGGGTCTTATCATACCTACCTTATATCCCTCTTCGCGGAGTCTGAGGATAGCTTCCTTTGAAACTCTTGCAGAAATACCGTATGCTACGATAATATATTCTGCATCCTCTGTCATAAACTCTTCAACCTTAACGTCATTCTGAGCCCAGCGTTCAATCATCTTCTTCTGAGATGTGTTTTTAAGCTCAAGAATTGCCTCGGGGAAGTAAGGTGTCAGAAGACGTGCCTTTCTGTCGTCGCCCTCTTTTCTGTTAAGGTCCCAAGCCTTTGTGCCCTGTCTGTCAGCTTCCTTCATTTCGGGGAACTCAACAAGCTCCATAATAGCACCGAGACAGCCATCCATAAGAATCATAACGGGATTTCTGTCTCTTTCAGCATAGTCCCAAGCGTTATAAGTAAGGTCAACAGCCTCCTGAAGTGTAGCAGGAGCAAAAACCATAGCTCTGAAGCCGCCGTGGCCGAGAGCCTTTGTAGCCTGGAGATAGTCCTGCTGTGCAGGCTGAATAGAGCCCAGCCCTGGGCCTCCGCGGCTGATATTAACAATAACTGCGGGAATACCCGTGCCTGCAAGGTAAGAGATACCCTCTGCTTTAAGGCTGATACCGGGGCCCGAGGAGCTTGTCATAGCTCGGCAGCCGGATGCCGCCGCACCGTATACCATATTAACTGATGCTACTTCACTTTCACCCTGAACGAATACGCCGCCTACCTCGGGAAGCCTCCAGGAAAGGTACTCGGGAATTTCATTCTGGGGAGTAATGGGATAACCTGCGAAGAAACGGCAGCCTGCTCTGACGGCAGCCTCTGCAATAGCCTCGCAGCCCTTCATAAGAACCTTAGCCATTGTTCGTTTCCTCCTTTGTTATTTCTATTGCGCCCTCGGGACAGATAGTTGCACACATAGCACAGGCTATGCAGGATGCTTCATCTGTAATGAGCGGAAAAAAGTGTCCGTGGTTATTGCGTTCGGTTCCGAGCTCAAGTATCTTCTTGGGACAGAACTTGATGCAATAAGAACAACCCTTGCACAAGGAAGTGTTGATTTTAAGCATAAGCTATTCCTCCAACGTATGTAATGAATTTATAGTAATTCATTATATATAATAGCACTATATATATGTATTTTCAAGTAATAATATATAAAATTGTTATGAAGCATAATGCCAAATTCAAGAAGCTTTGTCGGATTTCAAACAAAGCGGCTTTACCTGTTGATAAATAAAATAAGGAATTGCTTTGATGTTTTTTTCTTGTGAATCAAAGTAATTTATGATATTATATAATTATAAATCGGAAGGGGGGGGAGAGGACCGTGGACAGAATCATTTTTCATTGTGACTGCAATTCCTTTTTTGCGTCCTGCGAGGAGCTTCTCGACCCCTCCCTTAAAGCTGTGCCGATGGCGGTGACGGGTGACCCCGAATGCCGTCACGGTGTTATTCTTGCTAAAAATCAGAAGGCTAAAAAATACGGTATTGTAACGGGAGAGCCCGTAGTGTACGCGAAAAGAAAATGCCCTGCGCTCGTCTGTACGCTTTCTCATCACGAATTCTACAGAGAAATCTGTGAAAAGGTGAATGAAATATATATAAGATACACCGACCTCGTTGAAAGGGCAAGCATTGATGAGTCGTATCTTGATGTGACCAACTCTCTTCATCTTTTCGGCGGTGATGCAAAAGCACTTGCCGATGAGATTCGCAATAGGATAAAAGAGGAGATAGGGATAACAATTTCCGTGGGGGTAAGCTTTTGCAAGGTTATTGCAAAATTCGGAAGTGATTACAAAAAGCCTGATGCCACTACCGTAATTACAAGAGAAAATATGAGAGATATTTTCTGGACCGCCGACGTTTCCGAGCTTTTTCTTGCAGGCAAAAAGACAGTAGAAAGACTCAGATTGATGAATATAAATACAATCGGTGAGCTGGCGGAATATGATAAAGAAAGAATAGAAGGAATTTTCGGCAAGCAGGGAATTGCCCTGTGGGATAATGCAAACGGTGAGGATTATTCTCCCGTAGAGCCGTATTACGTTAAAAATCAAGTAAAATCCATAGGTAACTCTATGACCTTCAAAAGAGACCTTATCGGATATGACGATATAAAATCGGGTATTTCGTTTTTGTCCGATTCCGTTGCCTGCCGTCTGAGAAAGGACGGGAAAAAATGTACCGTAGTTCAGGTCGGAATCAAGGATAACGAATTCAGAACGATGCAAAGGCAGACCACAATAAAAAGAGCTACTAATCTTCAGAAGGAAATAACGGAGATTTCAATGTCGCTTATAAAGGGAAATTGGAGTATGACTCATCCCGTGAGGCTTTTGAATGTGACAGCCGCAGGACTTATTGATGAAAATGAAGAGCTTTTACAGCTTGATTTGTTTTCCGCTGCAGATAATTCTCACGAAAAGCAGGAAAAAATAGAAAGCACACTCGATGATATCAGAAAAAAATTCGGCTCATCCTCAATAAAATTCGGTTATTTCAAAAATGATGATACGGGAATAAAGTAAAAGGACTGTAAAAGGCTTTGTTTTTTTACAGTGCCTTTTTGCTTTTCGGAAGCTTATTAATTTTTTTTAATTCTCTTGTAACAAAAACTGAGCTGCATCGACTAATTAAGTGAAAGGAGGCTAATTATGAACAGATTACTCAATCAGATTTTCAAGGATTACTATAAAGATGTTTACAGATATCTTCTGAGTCTGTCTCACAATGCCGACCTTTCAGAGGAGCTTACTTCAGAGGTTTTTCTTTCTGCTGTAATATCCTTCGGAAAATTCAGAGGAGATTCGGATGTGAAAACCTGGCTTTTTTCGATTGCCAAAAATAAGTTTATAACATACGTAAGAAAGAAAAAGAGCGACATCTGTTATGAAGCGTTGGCAGACTTTGCGGACGAAGGAAAGCTTTCAGGGATTGAGCAAAGTGTCATACGAAAAGAAACCTATGACAGAATAATTAAGCTTTTAGAGTCTGAGGACGAAAAGACAGCAGATATTATTCTGATGCGTGCAGACGGATATTCCTTTTATGAGATTTCAAAAAAACACGGTATTTCCGAAAACTCAGCCAGAGTTATTTTTTACCGATGCAAAGAACGGATAAAAAAACAACTGAAAGATTAAAAAACAACTTAAAAAGGAGGGGTACACTTATGAATGAGTTGACTTGTGATATCTGCAAAGACCTGATTCCTCTTGTTGAAGATGGTGTTGCAAGCAAAAACAGCAAAGAGGCTGTAGAACGACATATTAAAAGCTGTGAAGCATGTGCAGAACTTTTTGAGGGTGTGAAAATATCGGACTCTAATATTAACAGGTTTTTCCTGAGATTCAGAAGAAAACTGAGAATTTGTTTAATTCTTACAATGCTCAGCGGAATCTGTTTTGGTGTTGCCTGCGGAATAAAAGACGGAGGAGTTTATATTATCGCTAACGTTATCATGATGCCCGTTATCGGAATTCTTTCTTTTTTTGTTTTCCGTTGGAAGGCTCTTGTCTACGTACCGCCGCTGATTTTTGTTGCTTTTCTCTTGATTAATGCATTGGTTTCAGGTGTGAATTCCTATAGCTTTGATATGGTTGCTATGCTTTCTCTTGTTTTCAGCGCTGCTGCAGTGGCGGGCATCTTAATTGCCGGCTTGTTAAAATTCGCATTCGGAAAGGATGATAAAGATGAATAAAAAGAGAAGAGTTATGAAGATTTTGGCAGCACTTACTGCATTTTTGCTTATAGGAGTTGTGCTGTTTTTTGTGAACGCTTTTTTCGGAAATCCTGTATCGTATCTGCTTGCAAGACATTCTGCTGTTCAGTATATAGAGGAAAACCATCCCGATTCGGATTTCGAAATAGAGGGAGTTTCATTTTTCTTTGACAGTACAAAATACTCGGTAAAAATTATATCTCCGTCAAGCAAAGACAGCTGTTTTACCTTAAAAACAGATTTTTTCGGGCGCATAAAATATAACAGCTATGGTACAGACGTTCTGAAAATGGAAAATACAAAGGAACGTATAAACAGGGAATATAGCGATATGGTTTCTGCCGTGTTTGCTTCGCACGTTTTTCCTTATAAAATAGGTTTTGCTTTTGCAAAAGTAAATTTTTCTGATAATATGTTTTCTGCTCCGGGACAAACGGGAGTGATTTTTACGGATGAACTTGTGCTTGATAAGATATATGATATGAAGGCCGTCGGAGAGAAAGCAGGATCCGTAATTCTTCACGTATACGACGAGGCAACAGTGGAAAAAGCGGCAGAAATTCTTGAAAAAGCAAAGCTTCTGCTCGATGCTGCCGATATAAAGTTCAATAGCATTGATTTTACCCTGACAGAAATGCATTCCGGCGACCCGAAGGATGAAAAGCTTATTCGTCTTGAGGGGTTCCCCGAAGCATTTATCGGTTCGGATTGCCTGACTGAAAAAATAGTACAGTGTATGCACGCATCGGATAATTATTATGATGAGCTTGTCAGCAGGCCTGCAGAAGAAGCAACTCAGGATGAACCGCTTACTGATAAAACGAAATAAAAAGAAACACCTTAAAGCCCGTAGCTTACGGACTTTAAGGTGCATTTCTTATTCGATTATTTTACAACGATGTTAACAAGTCTGCCTTTTACATAAAGCTCTTTGACAACAGTTTTGCCGTCAATAGCTGCTTTTACGTCTTCGTTTTCCTTAGCCTTTGCTACGGCATCCTCCTGAGAAATCTCGGTAGCCACCATAATTCTTGCTTTGATTTTGCCGTTAACCTGAACTGCGATCTCAATTTCGTCATCAACGCACTTTGCTTCATCAAATGAAGGCCACTGACCGGAAGCCAGCATACCGCCGAAGCCCTGTGCCTCGTTGATTTCCTCTGTTACGTGAGGAGCAAAGGGATTGAGAAGAGTAATGAAGGTCTTAAGCTCTGCCTTTGTGATTTCACCTGCATCATAAATCTCATTGATAAGAGTCATAAGTGCAGCAATAGCTGTGTTATATTTGAGGCTTTCGATATCCTCAGTTACCTTCTTGATTGTCTTATGGAAGGACGTTTCAAGCTTTTTTGAATAGCTGTCACCTTCGGTTACTATTTCCTGAAGATTCCATACTCTGTCAATGAATCTCTTACAGCCCTTGAGTGAGTTCTGAGACCAGGGTGCTGCCTTTTCATAGTCACCCATAAAGAGAACGTAGCTTCTCAGAACGTCTGCACCGTAAATATCAACTACGTCGTTGGGGTCAACAACGTTCCCCTTTGACTTTGACATCTTGTCACCGTCGGGGCCGAGAATAAGTCCCTGAGCGGTTCTCTTTGCATAAGGCTCATCGAAGGGAACCTCACCGAGGTCATAAAGGAACTTATGCCAGAAACGGGAGTAGATCATGTGACGGGTAACGTGCTCCATACCGCCGTTATACCAGTCAACTTGTCCCCAGTACGCGAGCTTGTCCTTGTCGGCAAAGCACTTGTCATTTTTAGGGTCGATATATCTCAGGAAATACCAAGAGGAGCCTGCCCACTGAGGCATTGTGTCTGTCTCTCTCTTTGCCTTGCCGCCGCACTTAGGGCAGGTGCAGTTTACGAATTCTTCTATCTTTGCAAGAGGACTTTCACCGTCTGTTCCGGGCTCGAAGTTTTCAACTGTGGGAAGACGCAGGGGAAGCTCCTTGTAGGGAACAGCCACCATACCGCAATCGGGACAATGAACTATAGGAATAGGCTCGCCCCAATATCTCTGACGGTTGAATGCCCAGTCCTTCATCTTGTACTGAACACCTGCCTCGCCGATGCCCTTTTCTTCAAGCACGGTAAGCATTTTTGCAATCGAGGACTTCTTATCGGTGAGACCGTTGAGGAAGTCGGAGTTCACCATTTCACCGTCACCGGCATAGGCTTCCTTTGTGATATCTCCGCCCTTGATTACTTCAATGATATCAATGCCGAACTTTGTTGCAAATTCCCAGTCTCTCTGATCGTGTGCGGGAACAGCCATAATAGCACCCGTGCCGTAGCCCATCATAACGTAGTCGGAAATGAAAATCGGAATTTCCTTGCCGTTTACGGGATTTATTGCGCTGAAGCCTGAAAGCTTAACGCCCGTCTTTTCCTTTACAAGCTGAGTTCTTTCAAACTCAGTCTTCTTAGCACATTCTGTTCTGTAGGCTTCTACCTCGCAGAAGTTTGTAATCTTATCCTTATATTTGTCAAGCAAGGGATGCTCGGGAGCCATAACCATAAAGGTAACGCCGAAAAGCGTATCGGGTCGAGTTGTATATATGCGGAGTGTTTCGTCCGTATCCTTAACGGAGAAATTTACGAATGCACCCGTTGACTTGCCTATCCAGTTTTCCTGCTGAAGTCTGACGTTGGGAAGATAGTCAACCGTATCAAGACCCTGAAGAAGCTTGTCGGCATATTCCGTAATACGAAGATACCATACGTCCTTTGATTTCTGAACGATGTCGCTGTGGCAGATGTCGCACTTACCGCCCTGAGAGTCCTCGTTTGAAAGAACAACCTTACAGGAGGGGCAGTAGTTAACGAGAGTCTTATCTCTGAATGCAAGCCCCTTTTCAAACATCTTTAAGAATATCCATTGAGTCCACTTATAGTAGCCCTCTTCCGTTGTGTCAACAACTCTGTTCCAGTCAAATGAGAAGCCGACTCTCTTTAACTGTGAAGAGAACTTTTCGATATTCATATCCGTAACCTTTCTGGGATGAATACCTGTCTTGATAGCATAGTTTTCCGTAGGAAGTCCGTATGCGTCGAAGCCGATGGGGAAGAGCACGTTATAGCCTTCCATTCTTCTTTTACGGGAAACTACCTCAAGTCCCGAGTAAGCCTTGATGTGACCTACGTGCATACCTGCTCCGCTGGGGTAGGGGAATTCTACAAGAGCGTAGAACTTTTTTTTGTCCGAGCCGTCAACTGCGTGGAAAACACCTGCGTCTTCCCATTTGCGCTGCCATTTCAGCTCCGTATTCTTAAAATCATAATTCACAAAAACACCTCCGATGATTTGAGGTAATAGGTAAGAGGTAAGAGTGAAGAGTGACACTGTATGAAGCCGCAAAGCGGCTTGTGATTTTAAGGGCGAAGCCCTTCCGACAGGGTACTTCTTCACTATTCACTATTACTTATTACTTTAAAAAAATTCCCTGAGGAAATTTTTTCTTCCTCAGGGACGATAAAATTACCGCGGTACCACCCTGTTTGACAGTTGATAATAAAACAGTTTTTCGTAAAATCAAGCCGTTCACGGCTTCCTACCGTGTCACTTTTCACTATTACTTCTTACTTTTTACTTCAATATTCTGTCCGCTCGAACTCGATAACGGTGAGAACCGTATTCTCCTATTTTCGTCTGCAAAAGGGAACACGATTTCCAATCGCGCGCCGCAGCCGCCGTTCAGAGAATAAACTCGGGAGTGAGACCGATTATTGCCGTACTGACAGCTTCCACCAACCGCCGCCTCTCTGCAAGTCCGCATCAATAACCGTAATTCCGTCACAGTTTTTAACTTAAACATTATACCATTTTAAAAAAAGTATGTCAATACACAAAATATTTGATTATCGGTATTCAAAGTGAGAATTAACATCAGGGAAAAAAACTATCAAGTTTGTTAGTTGTAATGTTACTTTTCAATTGTTAAATTTATAGTATAAGAGTTACTGTTGAAATTATTTATGGAAAAAAACTTATAATAATGTTTCGTTACGGTAAACAAAAGGAGGAAAAAATATGCATACTAAGCTTATACGGAATTTACTGATTGTTTTTACGGTTTTGTTGGTTTTTGTAAGTGCAGATATTGCAGTATCAGCGCAAGATGTCAACACGGCACCTCTTGTTACGGATTTAAGTGCATCAAGCAGCACGCGGTATGTGTTTGACCCCGTGAATAATCACACAGACAGCTACATTGTAACGGGAAGTAATTCTGATGCGGAAATCATAGTGAAGGGCAGCTGTGATATTACCCTGCGAAACGCTACATTTCGACGGATTGAAGTAGATTATTCGGATTCTTACGATATAAAAATAACTCTTGAGGGCACAAACACTATAGACCAGTACAACTGGGCAAGTCAGGCGGCTTTGGGGATTTACAGTTCAAACGTTGTCATATACGGTGGGGAAACTGACAGCCTTTATGCAAACTCAAAAACTTTTACCGCATACAGCTCAAGCCATGATCTCGGTGCCTTAACAGTAGAGGGCGGAAATATAACATTCCGATCCTTCGGGGGCGGAGCACCGTTTCAGACAAATTATATTCAAAACGGAGGAAATGTTACGGTCATTGAAGAAGATTATTCAGAATCCTTTTTGTATGATGTCCAGCTTAATGGCGGTAGTCTGGAAGTCATAAACAATAGAGAATCAAGAGGAGCAATTTTTATTGGTGATGTTAAACTTAAAAATGGTGTTTCCTTGAAGGTGTCTGTACCGAACACGCCTTATCTTGTTTCCGGACTTATCGGCCTTGCAGATGATGCGGTAGCTGATGATTGTATGTTTGTGAGATTTGATAACAGCTCAGATTATGTTTATCTGAATGATGACAATAACGTACTTGCAGAAAAACATTATTTTGAAATTAAGGTTGTTGATCATGCACATATTTACGAAAACGGTATTTGCGATTGCGGATTTACATGTAAGCACGATACTGACGGCGGTACCTGTGGAATCTGCGAAAAATATATTTATAAGATAATGCATCAGCCTACCGAGGCTGAGCCCTATGTACAGCTTAATGACGGAACAAATGCTGCATATAAGTGGTACAAAACAAATTACACGGAAATAACCGATAAAAGTGACATTCTTTCATGGCAGATTTTCGGAGCACCGTTTCCTGACAGCTACTCATACAGCAAGACAGACGGTTGGACGGGAATTTTTAATTATTATGATGAGGAATACGGAGAACTGTATTTATACTATTTTGTAAAAAGATATAATGCAGGAGAAGAAATTGTTTTGAATTTTTCATCCCCTGTGATTTATGTGGAATTGATCAGTGATGAAGATTACATTGAGTTTGAAATTACGGGAAATGTTGCCAAGGGTGTTGCGGAAAATGCCGGTGATTACGGACTTGTGGTTATAACAGATGGCTCTGAGCCGACGTTAAAGGCTTATGTCACGGATGGTGTAAAAACTGTTATTGCCAATGAAACACAGGCTGAGCTTATTGCTCCTTCTTACGGAAGCTACTATATCTGTGAAGTGACTGCAGATGACGGTAGTATTCTGATAAGCTCCATTCTTGATTTTTCATATAAAATAACTCACCAACCCACAGAAACAGAAACCTACGTGGATCTGAACTGCTCAGAGGATGCAAATTATCAGTGGTATCGGGTAACGGAGGATAGGGAATACATAACAAATGAAAATGCTGATAATTTTGAAATTTTAGGCGCACCTCCTGAAATTGGCGGCACATATAATGAGGTCGACGGCTGGACACCTGACGAATACGGTTATTATTTTGTTGTATGGCTGAATCAAGGACAGACTCTGACATTCGATTTTTCTGAAATACCGTCCGTAATTTATTGCCTTTATTCATCTGTTGCAGGTGATGTTGAAGATGAGCTGATTATTTATTCGGATACATTGATTGCACAAGCAGACGGGTATTATGCAATATTTGTTGAGGAATCTACGGCAAAGCTTCAGGCTTGTATCAGTAATACCCGAATGGATATATTAAACGGACAGACCGGCAGTAAACTTACTCTTAATGAAATAGGTAATTTCTTATGTGAGGTAACCTTTAAAAACGGTGCAACTGAAATAAGCGAAACTGTTGCAATGACACATATCCATACGGGCGGAACGGCTACATGTGTGTCACCTTCCGTTTGTCAGGTTTGTTTGCAGACTTATGGAAGTATTAATGCAGAAGCTCACAAGTGGGATAACGGTACAATCACAACAACAGCAACCTGTAAGGTAATAGGTGTTAAGACGTATACTTGTGTGCATAATTCCGGACATTCGTATACGGATAACCTCGGGCTTAATGCATCAAATCACGTTGCTGTCGAGAATATGCCCGAAATAAAGGCGACCTGCTCAAAGACGGGCTATACGGCAGGAGTATACTGTTACGATTGTGAAAGGTACGTTTCGGGACACACCGAAACCGCGACCGACGCATCAAACCACGTGAATACGAAGACCGTGCCCGAGACTCCCGCATCGTCTGATAAAACGGGATTTACGGCAGGCGTTTACTGTAACGACTGTGAGACTTATATATCGGGACACGAAGTGATTTCCGTGCTTGCAAACGTCGGTGACGTTGACGGGGATGGCAAAATAACAGCCGCCGACGCACGTCTTGCGCTTCGCGCCTCGGTAGGACTTGAAACGCTTGACGGCTTGCAGAGCGATTGTGCCGACGCGGATGCTGACGGGGTAATTACCGCCGCCGATGCAAGAGCAATCCTCCGAGCCTCCGTCGGACTCGAAGAACTGAAAAAACGCAATAAATAAACTAAATTAAGAGAGAAGCCTGTGTAGGGCTTCTCTCTTAAGCATTATTTCCAGTCGTATTCCACGATTTTGCCGTCGATTTTCCACTTTGTCGGGATTTTTTCTTCGTAGAAGTTAAGCGGCTCAAATTCGTGGGGCTTTTCCTCATTGAAAACCTTGTACGCTGTTCTTAAATCCTCTTTGCAGTTCTCGGGGATTTCATCCGTGCAGGAAACGAAAAGGGGAGTGTTTGAGAAGGAGAGAAGCTGCAGCCATTGTCTGTTTTTCTCCCAGGGGGTAAGGTCGTTGAGAATGCCCACACAGTCGGCATCTACCATATAAAAAGCCTTGTTCTGAGCAACTCTGAAGGCAAGTGTGTTTACACCCATTTTCGGTGTTCTTTCCCATTCTCTCGCGCTTGTATCGTCACCTGTTCTTGCAAGCTCAAAAATACCTGCTCCGAGGTGGGAAACCGTGTTACAGCCGATTATCAGCATTTCGCCTGCCGCGTCACGCAGAAGCTTATAAAAGTCAAGCACAATTTCTGCATTTGTCTTTGTCTTATCGTAAAAATGCCAGCCCGTTATGTTTGTAATTGTAGCAGTAAGGCTTGCACCGTAATCACCGAATAAATCAACCGTGGAAAAATCGTGCTTTATAAGCTCATATCCCCATTCCTTTATTCTTTCAATATCGGCTCTGAGATATGCTTTTGTATCGGGATGTGTGGGGTCAAGATACAGTCTTTCACCGTCTCTTTCAATTCTCATTTCCGACGTGATTGCCTCATCCTTATTATGAAGAGGACGAAGCCATATTCCGGGGCGTACTCCCATTTCCTTGATTTTAGAAGCAAGCCTTTTCATATCCCCGAATTTTTCATTGGGATACCAGGGACCCTCGGTATCGTTAAGCGACCAGCAGTCATCAACCACCTCAAAGGGCGGGTTATCAATGCCCCTTGCAAGGTCTGCCTGAAGACGCGCATCCGAAATGATCTGCTCGTAACAACTGTCTCCGTATGCATAATACCAGTTGTTTCCGCCATAGATTTTTTCTTTCGGAAGTCTGGGAGAAGGACACATTTTTTTGCAGAAATCGTGTATATTTGCCTGTATTTCAGCATTGTCGTATTCAGCATAAATAAAGGTTGCCGCGTGAAGCCTTCTGCCGTTAAGATATACGCCGCTGCCGCCGTTTCGCACGTCAACGAGTGCCGTTATACCATCCTTTGTGTAGCGGAAGCTTACAAAAGAATTAGTAGCTGTTTTTACACCGAAGCAGAAGGAAGCTTTCTTGTCTGAGGCAATAAAATACCAGGGCATATATCTGTCATTGTCTGCAAGTGTTCTGAATTCAAGGTCGCCGTAGCTTCTTTCCCACGCATCGCCGAGAACAAAAATATCATCTCTTACCGGTGCAGACCAATAAATTTCAATGAATTCCGGCTTAGCCTCTTTTGCTTCAAGATATAAGCAGAGTCCCTCTTCGCAGGGGATAAGCTCTGCCTTTGCATCAGCTGCTTTGTTTTCGCAGATAAGCTTAACAGAATATTTATTAATATCAAATTTCATAGCGATACTCCGCTTCCCTTTGGATTTATAAGGATATTATGCAACAATGAAAAGCATTTGGCAAGTGTTTTGTTATGAGTTTGACGGCGCATAAGAAAAAATTTGACGAAAATGTGCTCTTAAATATATTATCTTCAGTATGTCTATTGACATTTTCGGCCAATATTAATATTATATATTAGTTAAAGAATTTTTAAAAATAAGAAAAGGTGAAAGCTTTGTTCGATATAGATAAATTACTTGAAACCGTTAAACGAATACACTTTATCGGTATAGGCGGAGCGGGTATGTGCCCTCTTGCAGAGATACTTCATTCAAAGGGCTACGTTCTTTCGGGCTCCGACAACAACGAAACCGACACACTTCAGAGAATAAGAAGCCTCGGAATCCCCGTTGTGCTCGGTCAGAGCCCCGAGAATATCGGTGATGCTGAAATGGTCGTGTTTACGGCGGCTCTTCTGCCAGATAATCCCGAGCTTGTTGCCGCACGCAAAATGGGTGTTCCTACCTTTGAACGCTCAAAGCTGTTTGGTGCCGTTACGAGAAAATTCGGAAATTGTATCGGTGTCTGCGGTACACACGGAAAAACCACCGTTACTTCAATGCTTACTCAGATACTTCTTAAAAGCGGTGTTGATACCTCTGCCGTAATCGGCGGAAAGCTTCCTCTGATAAATTCCAACGGAAGGGTAGGAACAGAGGACCTTCTTGTCTGCGAGGCGTGTGAATTTGCAAATACCTTCCTTGATTTATCACCGTCCGTTGCGCTGATTCTAAATATAGATGCCGACCATCTTGAATTCTTCAAGACAATGGAAAACCTTATAGCGTCCTTCGGAAGATTTGCGGCTCTTGCACGTGATGCCGTGATTTTCAACGGTGACGATGAAAAAACTCTTATTGCCGTTGAGCAGGGCGGAGAAAAGGAGCATATTTCCTTCGGCTATTCAGACAAAAACGATTATTATGCTGAAAATATAAGCTTCCGTCACGGTGCTTTCGCCGTTTTTGACCTTATGTATAAGGGTGAGAAAAAGGCAACCGTTGAGCTTGCAGTTCCGGGTAAGCATAATATTCTCAACGCGCTTGCCGCTATTGCCGCGGCTCATTATGCAGGAGTTTCCTTTGAGGATGCCGCAAGAAATCTCACTTCATTTACAGGCGCGGGAAGAAGATTTGAGAAGATCGCAGAAATTAACGGAATAACCGTCGTAGACGACTATGCCCATCATCCCGCAGAGCTGAAGGTAACCCTTGAATCCGCTATGAATATGGATTTCACTACGGTCTGGGCAGTTTTTCAGCCCTTTACCTTCTCAAGAACCTATATGCTTCTTGATGATTTTGCCGAGGTGCTTGCTATTGCCGACAAGGTGGTTATGACTGAGATTATGGGCTCAAGAGAAATCAACACCTATGATATTCATACCGAACAGCTTGCCGCAAAAATCCCCGGCTCCGTGTGGTTTGAAAGCTTCGATACCGTTGCACAGTATCTTTATGACAACGTAAAGCCGGGAGACCTTGTAATAACTCTCGGCTGCGGTGACGTTTATAAAATAGCAAAAAAGCTTATTGCCCTCTACGAACAGTAAAAGAATAAAGGAGCTGCATTTGTTGTGCGGCTCCTTTTAAGAGGACAAAAAAGATAAAGAGAAGATAAAACGGAGAGATGTAGCTTTACATCGCTTTTTTCTTTCTGTTGGGTTTTTTATCAGATTTTTATAAGTATCAGTCACACCGTTAGTGAAAACGGGATAATATGTATCAGATAAATTATTCTGAGGTGATTGATATATTTATATATATTCTGCTCGGACTGCTTCTTCCTCTTGCAGGGACTGTTGCAGGCAGTTCGCTTGTGTTTTTTCTTAAAAGAGCCCCCGATATAAGGTTTATGACTCTCCTTGACAGCCTTGCGGCAGGCGTAATGTGTGCGGCGTCCTTTTTCTCTCTTATAAGCCCTGCCTGTGAAAAAGCATCGGCACAGGGCAGTCTTCAGTTATTTTTGTGCAGTCTCGGTTTTTTCTCGGGTGTTATTATTTTTGTAATAATAACAAGACTGACTGAGAAAAGCTTTTCCGATAGGACCGACGCATCGGGACGGCTTCTTATGACTGCCGTGACAATACATAATATCCCCGAGGGAATGGCTGTCGGAATAGTGTATGCCGGTCTTATTCTGACGGAGGATTTTTCGGGACTTTCTGCAGCTCTTTCTCTGTCAATGGGAATTGCTTTGCAGAACGTGCCCGAGGGTGCAATAATATCAATGCCTCTGAAGGCAAAGGGGACAGGTGCGCTGCGTGCTTTTGTCAGCGGCTTCATTTCAGGCGTTGCCGAGCTTATTCCCGCCGCTTTAACTCTGTTTCTTTTTTCCTTTATTGACAGCATTCTGCCTTTTTCGCTGTGCTTTGCCGCGGGGGCGATGTTTTTTGTCGTAATGAAAGAGCTTTCCGTCGGCTTTCATTCGGGAAAAAACCGTGATATTGCATTGTTTGTTTTTGCCGCAGGCTTTACCCTGATGATGCTTCTTGATACCTTTTTGGGATGAGCTTATACGTATATATTTACCGAATATTTGATTCTGCCCTTTTTTGTTTCGGAAAGCTCTTTTCCGAAAATAAATTTTCCGTAGCCTCTTATAGAAACAGTATCGTTTTCTCTGAGTGTCTTTGACGGGCTTTCGCATTGAGCGGAGTTTAAAAATACCTTTTTTGATGCAAAAAGAGCGTCAGCCGTGCTTCTTGATAAATTATATACGGCGCATATTACGCAATCCGCTCTCGGAGAGCTTGATATTATCGTTCTTTCCTGTGTTGTAAACAGCTGAGTGCTGTTATCAAACTGTGCGAAGGAGCACTTTATATCCGTGTGCTTTATTCTTGTAAGATTCTCACAGATAAAGGAGCTCATTTTTTTGGTGACAAATACGAAGGCGGAATTATCCTTTATTACGATATCCCCGATGTGCTCGCGTTCAATGGACAGATTCATAATTGCCCCCAAGAAATCCCTGTGGCTCAGCTCGTCCGCAAATTTCTTGTTCTTCGGCTCTATTTTTATGCAGTCAACAGGGAAGTCCTCACTGTAATAAAGCTCCTCTTCATTTCCGAATCTTACCATATTTCTGACGGTTCCTTCTGCTCCGCCGAAAAAAGTAAAATGTGTCAGCAGCTTTCTGTTCCTTATGACCTCGTTTTGCTCCTCTTCATTGAGAAAATTGGAATAAGTATAGATGTTTTTGTCGGCGGACCTTTGTGACAGATCCTTTATGTGGCTTATTAAAAAGTTGTCCAATTTATTTTTCCCGCTTTCCGAAATATAATTTATGATATCATAAATTAAAAATAAAATAAATACTTAAATTTTTCTATTGACTTTATCACTTTAGTATGCTAAAATGGTGAAAAATTTTCAGAGAGTGAGTTATTATGAATAATGATTTTTCTCATCACGCACAAAAATTGTATAAGGCTGTTCTTGAGCTGAAAACGGTTGAAGAGTGTGAAGCATTTTTTTCCGATATATGCACAATACAGGAATTGGAGGCTTTTGTTCAGCGTCTTAACGTTGCCCGTTGCCTGCTTGACGGAAAAAATTATAACGATATTGCCAAGGAAATAGGTGTCAGCACCGCTACGATATGCAGGGTTGCTAAATGTATCAAATACGGTGACGGCGGTTACAAAACCGTGCTGACAAGACTTGAAGAAAAGGATAATGACTGATGATAAATGAAAGCTTATTGAAAAATGAGGAGCGTGCGGTATTTGCGCTTCGGGACTTATATTCCGGCTTCGGATATACTCAGTTCAAAATGAGTAAGTTTGAGGAGTATGACCTATACGTAAAAAACAAGGATTTTCTTATTTCCGACAGAATAATTACCTTTACCGATACAAACGGTAAGCTGCTTGCCTTGAAGCCCGACGTAACGCTGTCAATTATAAACAACTATCAGGGCAGTAAAAGCCGTGTTCAGAAAATGTATTACAGCGAAAACGTATACAGAGTATCGGGCAAAAACGGAAGATTCAAGGAGATAATGCAGACGGGTCTTGAGGCTCTCGGAAGGATAGGTCTTTATGAGATAGCGGAGGTCGTTTATCTCGCATCAAAGAGTCTCGCTCTCATTGACGGGGATTTCCGCCTTGAGCTGGCGCACGCTTCCTTGCTTCAGAGTCTGCTTTCTGATGCAGGTGTCAAGGAGTCCGTACTGAATCAGATTCTTGACGCGATATGCATTAAAAGCAGGGCTTTATGTCAGGAGCTGAAAGGCAGGGAGCTTATAACGGACAATCAGCTGTCTCTTATAGGAAAGCTGATTGAAAATTATACGGGAGCAAAGCCGTTTTACGAGGCTCTCAGTCCCTTTGCGCTTTCCGGAAACAGCCGCAGAAGGCTTGATGAATTTATAAGTATTCTTGACTCGGCCTGCTGTGAGGAAAATGCAGACCGCATTACCGTCAATTTTTCTCTTGCCGCCAATTCCGGCTACTACAGCGGAATCGTTTTCAAGGGCTTTATAAACGGTATTCCCGTAAGCGTGCTTTCAGGCGGTCAGTATGATAAGCTTATGAAGAAATTCGGTGAGGATGCAGGTGCCGTAGGCTTTGCGGTTTACCTTGACAGCTTTGAGGGCTTCAAGGCCGAGCTTCCCGAATATGATGTTGATACGGTTATTCTCATTTCGGAAAACGTGAGTCCGAAGGAGATTATTAAAAAAACAGAAGAGCTTAAGTCCGGCGGTGAAAAGGTACTCGTGCTTTCCGAGCTTCCCGACGGACTCAGATACCGCAGACTTATAAAAACGGAGGGCTGAACAAATGGAATATATTAATATAGCTCTGCCCAAGGGACGGCTCGGAGAAAAGGTTTACGGCATCTTTGAGAGCGCAGGCTTTGAATGTCCGTCAATAAATGAAAATAACCGCAAGCTGACCTTTGAAAATCCCGAAAAGGGTGTCCGTTATTTCTGGGTAAAGCCCTCTGACGTTGCAATTTATGTCGAAAGAGGTGCCGCCGATATCGGTGTTGCGGGCAAGGATATTCTTCTGGAATATAAGCCGGACGTATATGAGCTTGCTGACCTTAAAATGGGTGTTTGCAGAATGGCTGTTGCCGCTCCTGCAGATTTTCGCGACGATAAATCAAGAACACTGAGAGTTGCCACCAAGTTTTCAAATATTGCTTCGGAGTATTATTCGTCTATCTGCCGCGATATAGATATTATTCATCTTAACGGCTCTATAGAGCTTGCTCCCATTCTCGGTCTTTCCGACGTCATTGTAGATATTGTAGAGACGGGAAAAACTCTTCTTGAAAACGGTCTTGTGCCCTTTGAAACAATAGTTCCGATAAGTGCGCGGCTCATTTCAAACAAAGCAAGCTACAGCTTCAAAACCGAAAGAATCAATATCATAAAAAATGCTATGGAAGAATATGTGAGGAACACTAAATGATTAAGATATACGAATATTCATCACTCTGTAATGATGAGATTTTTGACAGAAGCAATCCCACAGCGGACGTTTCGGGGATTGTTTCCGATATAATAGACGATGTCAGAAAAAACGGAGATGCCGCATTATATAAGTATTGCGAAAAATTCGATAAAGCAAGGCTCAGCTCTCTTGAGGTGTCCGCAGAGGAGATAGAAGAGGCTTTTTGTGCGGTTGAGCCCGAATTTATTGAAATTCTCAAAAAAGCCGCAAAAAACATAACTCAATTCCATTCGGAGCAGAAAAGGAGCAGCTTTGTCACAAGTACCGATAAAGACGGAGTCGTTATCGGTCAGAAGGTAATTCCCATTGAAAAAGCGGGACTTTACGTTCCGGGCGGTACGGCGGCATATCCTTCTACCGTTCTTATGGATTCCATTCCCGCAAAGATAGCAGGATGCAAGGAAATATGTATTTGTACTCCTCCTTCGGCAGACGGTAAGGTGAATCCCGTAATTCTTGCCGCCGCAAAAATCGCAGGTGTTGACCGTATTTTTAAAGTAGGAGGCGCGCAGGCAATTGCCGCTCTTGCTTACGGTACGGAGACTGTTTCCAGGGTGGACAAGATAGTAGGTCCCGGTAATGCATTCGTTGCAGAGGCAAAGCGTCAGGTTTACGGTATGGTCTCAATTGATATGATTGCAGGCCCCAGCGAGATTCTCGTAATTGCGGATAAGAATTCCGATCCCGTATTCGTTGCCGCAGACCTTCTTTCTCAGGCAGAGCACGATAAAAATGCCAGCGCGGTTCTCGTTACCGAATCAAAGGAGCTGGCACAGGCTGTTTCCCGAGAGCTTGAAAGACAGATTCCCTTGCTTGCAAGGGCGGAAATCGCAAGAGTATCAATAGATAATAACGGCAAAATTATTATTGCTCCCGATATTGAAACGGGAATTGAGATAGCAAACGAGATTGCCCCCGAGCATCTTGAATTATGTCTTGACGATCCCTTCGCATATCTTGATTCTATTAAAAATGCAGGCAGTATCTTTATGGGCAGATACTGTCCCGAGGCGTTGGGCGATTATTTCGCAGGGCCTAACCATACCTTACCCACAAGCGGTACGGCAAGGTTTTCAAGCCCCCTGTCGGTGGATGATTTCGTAAAGAAAACACAGTTTACGTACTATACGAGGGATGCACTCAAGGAAGTGTATAAGGATATTGCATATTTTGCAGAAAAAGAAGGACTCGGCGCACACGCAAAAAGTGCCACGGTCAGATTTGAGGAGATAAAATGAGCAGATTTTTAAGCGGTTTATACGCAAATTTAAAGGAATACGTCCCCGGTGAACAGCCTCAGGACAAGAAATACGTAAAGCTTAACACCAACGAGTCACCCTTCCCCCCGTCGCCCGGAGTAATTGCCGCCGTAACGGGTGAAGAGGTGGAAAAGCTCTGTCTTTATTCCGACCCCGAAAGTAAGCTTCTGAAGGCAAAGCTTGCAGAGAAGTATGCGCTTCAAAGCTCCAACGTTTTCGTCGCAAACGGCTCTGACGATATACTGAATTTTGCATTTATGGCCTTTGCCCGTGAAAACGGTGCGGCATTTCCCGATATCTCTTACGGCTTCTATCCCGTTTTTGCCGATTTATATAACGTAAATGCCGATAAGATTCCTCTTGAGGAGGATTTTTCAATTGACAGCAGAAGGTATGCTTCCTGCGGCAAAATGGTGGTTATTGCAAACCCCAATGCACCTACGGGAAAGGTATTGCCTAAATGCGAAATTGAAGAAATTATAAAATCAAATCCCGATAATGTTGTTCTCATTGACGAGGCATACGTTGATTTCGGTGCTGAAAGTGTCGTTGATTTGGTTAATAAATACGATAATCTTCTTGTCGTGCAGACCTTTTCAAAGTCCCGTTCGATGGCAGGTGCGAGACTCGGCTTTGCCTTCGCAAGCGAAGAGATCATCAAGGACCTTGAAAAAATCAAATACTCCACAAATCCCTATAATCTGAACAGACTCACTCAGCTTATGGGAGTAAAGGCTCTTGAGGAGCAGGAATATTATGACAACAACTGCGGGATTATTGCAGAAAACAGAGAGTTCACGGTTGCACAGCTGGAATTAATAGGCTTTACGGTAATTCCCTCAAGGGCTAATTTCATATTTGCAAAGCACAGTACGCTCAGCGGTGAGGATATTTATCTGAAGCTCAAGGATAAGGGTGTGCTTGTAAGACACTTTACAATTGAAAGAATCAAGGACTATAACCGTATAACTATAGGAACAATGCAGCAGATGCAGATCCTTATTGATAAGCTTAAAGAGATTATTGAGGAGGAAGAGTAATGAGAAGTGCTGAAATTATAAGAAAAACCGCTGAAACGGATATTGAGCTGAGGCTTGATATCGACGGAAGCGGAAAAAGTGAAATTGCCACAGGCTGCGGTTTTCTTGACCACATGCTCACGCTTTTTTCCCGTCACGGAAGATTTGATCTGACGGTAAAATGCAAGGGTGACACTTACGTTGATTATCACCATACGGTTGAGGATATCGGTATTGCCCTCGGCTGTGCATTCTCTGAGGCGCTTGGCGATATGAAGGGAATAAAAAGATATGCCGATATTATTCTTCCTATGGACGAGGCGCTGATTCTTGAAGCGATTGATGTCTCGGGAAGAAGCCTTCTTCAGCTTGATGCAGAAATGCCGACTGCTAAGGTAGGAGATTTTGACACGGAGCTTTGCGAGGAGTTTTTCCTCGGCTTTGTAAGAAAAGCGGGAGTTACTCTTCATATAAAGAAGCTTTCAGGTACGAACAGCCATCATATAATCGAAGGCATCTTCAAGGCATTCGGCAGAGTAATGAACACCGCCTGTGAAATTGACGAAAAATACAAGGATGAGATTCCTTCAACCAAGGGTATGTTAGTATAAGAAAGGATTTTTTATATTTATGATAGCAATTGTTGATTACGGTGTAGGAAATCTTTTTTCTCTCCGCTCATCCTTTAAGGCAATAGGCGCAGATGCCGTTTTTACGTCGGATGAAAAGCTTATAAGGAATGCAGACCGTATAATACTTCCGGGTGTCGGTGCCTTTGAGGATGCCGCAAAAAAGCTTAATAATACAGGTCTTGGCGAACTGGTGGTATCCGAGGTAAAAAACGGAAAGCCGCTTCTGGGAATATGTCTCGGAATGCAGCTGCTTTTTGAAAAAAGCTATGAATTCGGTGTTCACGACGGGCTTGCTCTTATTCCGGGACGCATAGTGTCGTTTGAAGGAAGAATAAGAAATGAGCTTAAAATTCCCGAAATCGGCTGGAACGAATTGAGGCTCAACAAGGAATCTCTTTTATATAAAGGCTTTTCGGGCGGTGAGTTCGTATATTTCGTCCATTCGTATTACGCAGACTGTGACGGTAAATACGTGTCTGCCTTCTCGGAATACGATATAGATTTCCCCGCATCGGTTGAATACGAAAACGTATTCGGCTGTCAGTTTCATCCCGAAAAAAGCGGTAAGACGGGACTTAAAATTCTTGATAATTTCTGTAAGGCAGGTTTTAGCTTATGATAATTTTACCCGCCATTGATATGTATGATAAAAAGGCTGTCCGTCTTTTTAAGGGTGACTATTCTCAGATGACGGTATATTCCGATAATCCCGTTGAAATTGCCCGGGATTTCAAAAATTCGGGTGCTGAGTTTATTCACCTTGTTGACCTTGAAGGGGCAAAGGACGGAACGACTCCCAATATAGACGTGGTTGAAAAAATAATAAAGGAAACGGGACTTAAGACGGAAATAGGCGGAGGTATCAGAAATAAGGAAGCTCTTGAAAAATATCTTACCGTCGGTGCTTCGAGGGTAATTCTCGGCACAGCCGCAGTAACGGACAGAGAATTTCTTTTATGGGCAGTTAAGAATTACGGTGATAAAATTGCCGTCGGTGCCGATATAAAGGACGGCTACGTCGCAATAAAGGGCTGGCTTGAAAGGTCTGAAATAAGGTGTGAGGACTTTTTTTCCGATATGCAGAATATTGGTGTCAGAACAATAATATGCACCGATATTTCAAAGGACGGAGCTATGCAGGGAACCAACCGTGCGCTTTATAAGGAGCTTTCCGAAAAATTCAATATTGATATTGTAGCCTCGGGCGGTGTCAGCAGTATTGAGGACATTATAGCTCTTCGTGAAATGAAGCTTTACGGCGCCATAGTCGGTAAAGCATATTACGTAAAGGCAATTAATCTTGAAGAAGCAATTGCGCTTGCCCGATAAGGAGATATTATGATAACTAAAAGAATAATCCCCTGCCTTGACGTAAAGGACGGCAGGGTAGTTAAAGGTGTAAATTTCAAGTCCCTTGCAGATGTAAACGATCCTGTAGAGCTTGCTTCTTATTACAGCGACAACGGTGCTGACGAGCTTGTTTTTTACGATATAACGGCTTCTGCAGAGGGCAGACAGCTGTTTACCGATATACTTCAAAAAGTTGCATCCACAGTCTTTATTCCGCTGACCGTAGGCGGCGGTATAAATACCGTTGCGGATTTTGACAGGGTTCTTAAATCGGGTGCCGATAAGGTCAGCGTGAATTCGGGTGCTATCAGAAATCCTGAGCTTATTAGAGAAGCGGCGCGTCTTTACGGCAGCCAATGCGTTGTTATTTCCGCTGACGTAAAAAGAGTGGACGGAGTATTCAGAGTATTTTCAAAGGGCGGCAGAGAGCAGACGGACCTTGAGGCTATCGAATGGATAAAAAGGTGCGTGGATATGGGTGCAGGCGAGGTCGTTCTTAATTCCATTGATACGGACGGAGTTAAAAAAGGCTTCGATATAGAAATGCTTGATGCCGTGTGTAATGCCGTAAACGTTCCCGTTATAGCCTCGGGCGGTGCAGGCTGCATTCAGGATTTTACGGACCTTTTCAAAAAGGTTCCGAGAGTTGACGCGGGACTTGCCGCTTCTGTTTTTCATTTCGGTGAAATTGCAATTTCCGAGCTGAAGTCGGAGCTTAAAAAGAATGATATTAAAGTGAGGATATAATTATGCTTGATATAAACCAACTAAAATTTGATGAAAAGGGTCTTATTCCCGCCGTTGTGGTTGATGCGTGGACAAAAAAGGTGCTGACAGTAGCTTATATGAATCGTGAAAGCCTTGAAATTTCGATGGAAAAAGGTCTCACCTGTTTTTACAGCCGCTCCCGTCAGGAGCTTTGGCTTAAGGGTGAAACCAGCGGAAATTATCAGCATATAGTATCAATCACGTCAGATTGTGACAACGATGCATTGGTAGTAGTTGTAGAAAAGGACGGCCCTGCTTGTCATACGGGCACGGATTCCTGCTTCACAAAAGAGGTTTATCAGAGTGAGCAACTCCGCGAATTTACCGTAAACGGTCTTTATAAGCTTTTGGAGGGCAGAAAAAAGGATATGCCCGAGGGCTCATATACAACCTATCTTTTCTCAAAGGGCACGGATAAAATCTTAAAGAAGATAGGCGAGGAATGCACGGAGGTTATCATAGCGGGAAAGGCTGACGATAAAGCAGAAACCGTCTATGAAATAGCCGACCTTATGTATCATACAATGGTGCTTATGGTTAATATGGGTATCTCCGTAGAGGACGTTCAGAAGGAGTTGGCCTCCCGTCACATCATCGACCATAAGGTAAAGCAGGAAAAAATGACAGGTGACAGTAAATAATCTTATCTCCCCGATGTATTTCGGGGAATTTTGCATATAACAAGAAAGGGGATGTAAAAAACGAAAGTTTTTTTACATCCCCTTGATATATCGTAAGATTTTTCCTGCTGTCCCTTTAGCATTCGCTGAGCTCTTTTATTATTGCTTTGAATTCATCTGTATCGCGCACCGTGTCAAGCTCATCGTGTATAAGCCACTTGTCTCGGAGAATTTCACAAAGAGGACGGGTATCGGAGGTTTCAAAATCAAGCTTTCTTTCCGTAACCTCACCGACTAAAACGGCACTGTATTTCTGTTCATCGGGACGGCTATCAAAAGCCTTTGCTTCACTGACAGCCAAGTGCAAATGCTTGAAGGTATTGGCGTTGTCCCCCATAAGTGCGTATCTCTTCGCTATATCAAAGTCAAGCCACACGTCACCCCAAGCGTTTTTCGGACGGTTGCCGTCAAGAATAAGCCTTTCCAATTCAAAGATCTTGTTTATTGCAATAAGCTCAGCCTTTGCATCAACAACATCCGCATCAGCTAAAAGCCAGATAAATGATTTTAAGAATTCATAGCTTTGCTTTATGGTATCTCTTAAAAAAGGAAGCTTTTCATCCTTTTCCAATGCCCACCACATCTGTCTCTCCTTACTCATCTCCATAGAAGGGAATGTTTCGTATATCCTTTTGCCCATTTCCCGTCTTCCGTGAAGAATATGATTGAAGGCGAGTCTTGATGCCGCTTCAAGTCTGAGATTAATATCGGGACAATATTTCATAATTCTTTCACCCAAGGCCGTTATCTCAGCATCGTATTTTTCCATATTTTCCTTCCATTCAGGAATGTTGCCGTCATCGTCACCCGAACAAAAGAGTGCATACATCAGCTTGTCAAGAAGAACGTAGCTATTAGGAAATTCCTTTACGCCTTTACGGGCAACAGCAATACATTCATCAATATTTCCAACGCTTATTGATTTTTGAAAGGCATCAAGATAACTGCTTACCGCTTCCTTTTCCTTGGTTTCATCAACACCCATAAGCCTGTCGGTAGAAATTCCGAAAAACTCGGCAATAGCAGGTATCAATTCAATATCGGGATAACAGTTATCATTTTCCCAACGGGATACCGATTGACAGGAAACACCGAGAACCTCTGCGAATTCCTCCTGCGTGATTTCTCGCTCTTTTCTCAGCTTTTTTATAGTTTCACCTATATTTAATTTCATATTAATAACCTCGTTTTATTAATTGAAAGCGACGTCTCTTTCTGAATATATTTTGACATATTGAAAAGCAAATTACAATATCACGAAGAGAGAGTTTTTGTCACGGAATGAGTGAATGGGAGCGAAGATTGCGCTGGTATTTCCGATATACCTTCATCACAGAAGATAAATATCGGTGAAAAATGCTGTTATCTGACGTTATTTAGGCATTATTATGTAAAAAAATGACATAAAAAACATTTTTAGTAAAAAAGTGTTGACATTGGAAGAAGTATGTGTTATGATAAGTATGACCTAAGGGCGGTGGTTCTTTTTGTTGCTTTCATTACACTGCCTATAGGTGTTTCCTTTCTCATCGGAGTCGAAAGCTCCGATGAGTTTTTTTGTTCAGAAAAAGGGAGTAAATACAGCACAATACAAAGGGGTTCTGCAGAAAAATTCATTTCCGCAGAACCCCGTAAATTATACTTTGTTTTTTATGTTGAGCTTTTTCTTTATTATTAAAAGAATTACAATTCCAGCCATCGGGAAAAGGGATGCTGTAAGCATTGCAACCTTCATTCCTATTTGTCCGGGAGAAAGTGAAAGTGTTGTGCTGAGCTTGACCGCAAATTCACTTGCAGTCACCTTATCAACGACAATACCGAGAAGCTGAGGTGCAATTGATGCACCGAAGTCACCGCCTGCCGCCATAAGCGCATACGCCGCAACACCCACGTGCGGCAGCTTTTCTTCCATAAGGATAAGTGAGCCGGGCCACAGCATAGCCGTGCATATACCCGTAACGATACACGCGGCAAGTGACAAAACGGGAACGGGGGACAGTCCTGCAACAAGATAACAGATAACCGCACCTGCCATACCGAAGCACAGAACCTTATAAATATTTTTTCCTTTTTTGCCGTACCAGGTTCTTGTGAGTCCGAGTGCAATTGCAAACAGAGCCATACCGAGAATGTCGCCGATTATTTTCGGAAGATGTAAGGCACTTTCAATATAAGTGGATATCCAGTTTGTCATTGAGTTTTCCGCCGCACTTCCAAAGAATATGCAAAGAACGCAGAGAGTCATAACAACCGTTCTTTTTCCTGCATTTTTTCCGCTTTCTCCGCCGCCCATATCCACATCAGGCATAGGAGAGGTGCTGAACATAAAAAATGCAATAAGAGGAAGAAATGCCCAGAAAAGAGTAAGATACATCCAGTTATGTGTTCCGAAGATTTTTAAGAAGACCGTGCTTATGATAACAACCGACATAACTCCGTAGGCATAAAGAGAGTGCAGAAGGCTCATATCTCTGTCGGGGGTTTTTGAGGGAATAGCCGCAACCACGGGACTCAGCAAAACCTCACTCAGTCCTGCCGAAATAGAGAATACGAAGGTGCCGACGATAAAGCCGACGTAAGCATACTGCGGAAAAAACCAAGGAACCAATGCATAAATGAGCATTCCCACGGAGGTTATTACAGGCATTACCGTAACCGTCTTTTTTATGTTGAAATACTTGGTAAAAAACGTAAATATCAGATCAATGCACAGCTGTGTGCAGAAGTTTACCGCAACCAGAGTTCCGAGAAGTGTATAAGAGACTCCGTACATTTCGTGGAACGTGTTGAAAAGAAGGGGCGGAAGGCTGAATATTGACGCCATTGAAAGATATGAGTAATAGCAGGAAAGCTTTGTTCTTTTGTAATTCAGCATAGTCCGTCACCCGTTAATATTCATAATGAATCTGAATCTGGCATCCTCTGAATACCACATCGGAAAGTTTGTTCCCCACGTGTTGTTGTGAAGATTAAAATAGAAGCCTTCATCGGGAGAGGGAATCTCATCGGGGAAGTCAACAAGATGAGGCTTGCCGGGGGCAACAACTGCGGCATCAAGGGAAATTAAGCTGAGTCCGTCATAGAAAATACCCTTGTCCGTTGCGTGAAGATTACGGTTGCCGCGGCTTACGACGCTGTCGGGAGAGATAAGCGTATCAAGCTTGCTGATTCTTCTGTTTGTTCCGATGGGATTGAAGCCAAAGGAAAGGCTTTCGGCTACGCGGTTTGCATCCTTATTGTACCACGCAAGGTCAAAAGCGGCTTCGTTTTCCTTTATGCTGATAAGAAGGTCAAGATTTCTCGGGGCACCGTATTTTTCGGCGGCAACACCTGAAAACTCATATTTTACGATAAAATCATTACCGTTTTTGTAAATACGTGCGCAGGGCTTATGCGCAGAATATTCGCTGATAGCCTCTTCACAGCCGATTTTTGTAAAGTCCTGATATGCCCAATCGTCCTCAATTCTGTGATATCTCTTATGAAAACGCAGATAATCGTCATAAGAGAAAGCCTCATACAAAAGGTCACAAAGAAGATGCTCTTCATCAGCAACATTTTTACCGTTCAGCTGAAGGTGAGCTATTGCACCGTTTTTGTTAAAGCGGATAGTACCCGAATCAAGGCTGATGTCTGTATCTGCCGTAATTTCACTAAAGCCGTCAAGGGAAAGCTCAGCTCTTTGCGACTGTGCTAAAAGCTTGGTGACGTTTTCTTTGTCATTTCCGCTCATTTCGCTGACGGCATCATAAAGGAAGCATCTCTGTTCTTCCCAGGAACGCTCCATTTTCTGATAATTCGGAAGATGTCTTCTTGAATTAAATACTTCCTTGACGTAATTTTTATTCTCTGAAAGATGTGTTTTTTCGTCAAGTCCCCAGGTATGCTCGGGAATGAAAAGCAGTCCTCCGGCGAGAATATTTTTATTTTCCGATTCTTCCATTTCGGAATAATATCTCTGAGCCGCCTTGAATTGGGAAAGCTTTTTGGGGTCCGTAGCCGTGCCGTGAATCCAGCTGTCTCCGATTTCCTCCGTTATAACGGGCAGAGTATCCTCAATTTCCCTTAAAACAAGTGCCGCATCGTTAAGCTCTGCCGCAACGATTTCGGCACCCGGTACCTCTTCACGGAGACTTTTGAAGGTGTTGATAACATCCTCGGGAGCAGGACCGCCGATGTTGTCAAGCGTGTGAGCAAAATAGAGAGCTACACCCGTATTGCCGAGCTTTGTAAAATTACCGTATTCGCCGTTATATATGACGGTTATTCTGTCACCGTTATCAGCTTGCCATCTGAAAATTTCGGGCACGTCGGGCACTGCAGATGCGGGATTTACTCCTATATGCAAAAGCTCGATTCCTGCCTTTTTCAGATAGGGGATTATTGCTTTTGTATGTCCGGGCACGTCCGTCATTTTTGCGGCAATAGTCTTTTTCCCGAACTGTCTGTCAAGGTCGGCACTTAATGAAAGTGCGTAATTGAACAAATCCCCGCTCATAATTTCGGTATGAGTGGTGCAGGGAAGTCCGTGCCAGCAGATATCTCCGTTTTTTATAGCTTCTCTGACCTCATCACCGCTTTTTCCGGGATTATTTCTCAGATATTCGTGAATGAGCCACGAGCCCGTTGTCCATTTGAATTGGGCAGCCGCGTCCGATTCCCTTAAAGCCCTTGCCGTTTTTACGGCACCGGGTATGAATACGTCAAAATACTTCTGCTTTACGTTTGCCGCAAAATCCGTAAAGCCTATATCAAGATGTGTCTTAAAAATTACAAGCACCTTTTTAATTTCCATTTTTTTGTCTCCTTAAATAACCTCAAAGGAATTTCCGTCCCTTGAAATTTTCATTCTGATGGTTTTGTCCTTGAAGGTAAATTTCATTTCGCCCTTGTTGCCTATAAAGCTTCTTACGCTCTTTTTGGTTTTATTGGAAAGAATATTGCTTGTGACTATCCACTTGCCCTTGCCGTCCTTAACCTCACTGAAAGAGCCCTTTGCCTGTCTTTTGATATATTCGGGGCAGAATCTTCTGGGGGCAACAATTGTAAGACCGTTATATTTTGCCAGCTCAATCACAGCCTTAATTGTTTCTTCGCTTATATAATATCCGCAAAGGAAGCAAAGCTTCAATGATTCAAGCTTATCCTTTGTTACTCTGTCATCAAATACCGCAACGCCGTTCATTGAGCAGAAGGACTTGTGCGGACGCAGGGACCAGGGAGAGATTCTGTCCCACGCAAGACCGTTTTTACAGGTCTCACCGTGGGTTACGACGTTGAATGCCTTTGTGAATTCTCGTGCCGTTTTTGTAACCTTGAGATTTTTGTTTCCGAGAAGAATAGGTCTCCACATAAAGGGGTCGCATTGTCCCCAGTATGAATCGTCATATCTTATGATTCCGATTTCGGGCTTGTAGTCCTGAACGGTATAATCTCTGTGCTTTCTTCTGTCATCCGTTGTGAATTTTTTATACTGATATGCATATTCGTTAGGCTTGCCGTCGGTAAAAAACTGACTTGCTCCCTCTACGTATACTCTTGTTGTGCCAACAAGGTATGAAAACCAAAGGTTATAGAACATTTCCTCGGGAGAGTGACCGGGGAAGGTATTGTAATTCCATAGATCAACGCAGTTCCAAAGCTCCGTGTTATACTCTAAAGCCGCGCCTGCCGCATTGACGTACTGCAAAACGGAATAGCTTTCCTTCTGCGATTTGAAGTTAGGAATAATTCCCGCTGAAGCAAAGGTATGGAAAAGAACGGGGAAAACGTGCTCGCCCACAAAACGCTTTGCTCCGTTTTTCTTATAAAAATCCGCTAATTCCTTGCATTGTAATCTCAGAAGCTCACCCTGAATAACAACGTCCTTTGCAAGTGCCAAAGGAAAAACGGGCAGATGCTTTGCAACCTTGTTTATAGTAAGTGTAAGATTACGGTTGATGATTGAATGCTCCATTTCGTCATACATAATGCCGAGACAGTTTTTATCCCCGGTAAGAGCTTTTATGAAATCGGGATGAAGGTTTACTCTGTGACAGCCGTCATCCGTATTGCACCAATCGTAGCCGTCCTCTGTTATCTTTGAGCCGTGCCAGTTTGCAAACTCCGTATTAAGCACGTATTTAAGACCGAATTTCTCAAATTTTTCGGGAAACTCCGAGATAAACTCGCACTCTCCCTTGACGCTTCTTTCGGGTGTGTAATTGCAGACAACGAAGTCTGTTTCGCTGTCCTTATAAAACTGAGCCTTTTCGTTACCTGCATATATATCTTCCCAATGGGCATCGTTTCCGACAAAAAAGTTTTGCTCTTTCAGATCGTTCATAATTTTCACCTCGTAATATTATCAAATAAAGTATAGCAAACGGGGACAAAAAGTCAATTAATCGTATGAAAAAATCGGAAATTTTCGAAAATTTTTATGATAAATGCAAAAAAATCGCGTGTATTATTTTTTGTTTCGGGAGTGTAAGAAATCTGTTGTAAAATCCGTAAAAATGTAATAAAATGTTTCGGGTGATAAAAATGGAAACAATAAATCAATTCAGCATACATTATGATTTTCCGCCGAAAAAAACAAGACCTGCCGCAAGAGGACTTGTAATACGCGAGGCGAAGGTGCTTCTGACTTATGAGAAAAACACAGACGTATATATGTCTCCCGGAGGAGGAAGGGAAAAGGGCGAAAGCTTTGAGGAGTGCTGTATAAGGGAAATTGCAGAGGAATCGGGCTATAACGTTAATATTGTCAGTCCCTTTGCCGTGATTAACGAATACTGCTTTGATACCTGCTATGAAGCCCATTATTTTATTTGCGAGGTAACGGGAAAGGGAGAGGCAAGCCTTACTCCCACGGAAATTGACCACGGTGTTGAGCCGCGCTGGCTTCCCCTCGATGAGGCAATAGAGATTTTTTCTCACTACGACGAAAAAACCGAGGACCACAGAAGTCTCTATCTGAGGGAATTTACCATACTGAATAAATATCTTGAATATCGAAAAAGAAAAGAGCTTAACAAACAGCTTCTCGGCAAAACCGTAAAAGCTGTTATGGACCGCCCCTTAGGCTATATTCATAAGAAGGAAGGCTTTGAGCTTCACTATCCGATAAACTACGGCTATATCCCCGGTGCTATCGGCGGTGACGGTGAGGAGCTTGATGTATATCTTTTAGGTGTTAACGAGCCCGTTGACGAATATGAATGTAAAATTATAGGTATAGTACACCGTCATAACGATAATGAAGATAAGCTTGTAGCCGTACCCTCGGGAATGAATTTCACAAAAGAGGAAATCGAAAGAGCGGTCAGCTTTCAGGAGCAGTATTATGATACCGAAATTGAGGTGCTTTTGTGATTTCGGTTATTCATCCGTTTCCGCCTCTTTATAATGAAAGCTCAGAAATATTGATTTTAGGCTCTTTTCCGTCGGTTAAATCCCGCGAGGAGCAGTTTTTTTACGGACATCCTCAGAACCGCTTCTGGAAGGTTATTTCCGCAGTATTCAATGATAATACCCCACGTACCACAGAAGAGAAGATAGCTTTTCTTCTGAAAAATAAAATTGCATTATGGGATGTTATCGCATCCTGTGAAATAGAGGGTAGCTCCGACAGCTCAATCAAAAATGTCATTCCCAACGATATTTCCGTTATTCTCGAAAATTCAGCCGTAAGGAGAATATTCGTTAACGGAAAAGCCTCTGAAAAGTATTATAACAAATATATAAAGCGAGTTACGGGAACAGAAGCCGTTTTACTTCCGTCAACATCCCCGGCAAACGCAAAATGGACTCTCGAAAAGCTGCAGTCAGAATGGAAAAAACGAATTTTACAAGAATAAAATATTCCGATATAGGAAAACGCCGAGGATTTTTCTGTCCTCGGCGATAAAATTATCCTCTTTTTACGATTTCGGTAAAATTACCGATGAACGTGTTACCGTATTCCCGGAAGGCTTCTTCAGCGGTGTTTTCAATTATTATACCTGTATTCGGTGAGCCGTACTCATTTTCAGGTGCGATAAATACGTTACCCTCTACCGTAATATCTGTCACGTGAGGTCTGAAAATTATGTAGCCGCGGCTTTTTTGATAGTTGCCCGAATGACCGTCGAAAATATTGCTTCTGATTGTAATGTTGTTATGGGTGCAGTCACCGTGATGCCCTATAGCAGGGAAGCCGTCACATTTGAAAATATTGTTTTCTATAATGATGCCGCTGCATACTGTATCATCGCTGCAGAAGTCAATTAACGTGCCGTCACAGTTATAAACGGGGCCGTAAGAGCCGTGTCTTGAATAATCTAACTGTATCTGCTCATTGAACAGCTCGTCAGTTCTGTGCGTATATGTGGGACCGTCAAAAACACAGTTTCTGATTACTGCATTTTTCGTTCCGTTTATTTCGATAAAGTGCCAACGGGCACAATGAACGAAACGGCAGTTTTCAATTATTATGTTATTACAATGAACGGTATTAAGAAGGGTGCATCTTTCATCCATTTCTCCGTTGCCGTCAAATATACCGCCGGAAATCACAACGTCGTGTGTGCCCGAGTATCCGTCCCATTCGGGCTCGGAGTATGAAGCAAGAAGATATCTCGTAAGCCTTCCCTCTTGAGCATTTCTTAAAAGTACAGCCTTGTCGGAGAAAATAAGATGCTGATTTGAATAGAATATAAGTGAAGCGGAAAGAATATAAGTTCCGTCGGGGAAATAGACCGTGCCGCCGTCCTTTACCTCATCAATACTTGCCTGCAACGCCTTAGTGTCATCGTGAACACCGTCACCGAATACGTCAGGGTTTTTCTTTACGTTAACAAAGTTCATATATGTTACCTCATTTCATTAATTCGTCTGCCGAAACTTTTACGATTTTCAGAGCATTCAGCGGAATTTCCGTATTATCGGAATGATAGTAAGCAATAAGAGCATAAGCTTCTCCGTCAAAAACGGCAGGGTAGCAGTAGCCGTTTTCGGGATCATCCTCAAGAAAATATGTTCTCGGAAAGCTGATTCCGTCGTCATCACTGACCGCACATACAAGGGGAGTGCGTCCCCACGCCTTTTCACCGTCTCGGGTGGTGTAATTTGGTATGGGATTAAATACGGCAATTGTTTTTTTGCAGGCTCGTTTCATTAAAAGCGGAGAGTCGGGAGAGGAAAAGAACCTGTGTGGCTCGGGAGTGCTCCAGTTTTTTCCCGAATCCTCCGAGAAACACTCATACTGAAATCCCATATCGGTTCTTGATAATGCCCGCAGTCTGCCGTCGGAGAATTCGTAAATACAGGTCTCCTGCAATCCCGTATTGCTTCTGTGAGAATACGGAATATCCTGTCTTTCGGACAGCTCATACCAGCTTTCACCGTCATCGTCCGAGCAGAAAACTACCTTCAGTCCGTGTTCGCTGTAATCAAGACAGCCGTCTGTCTCCAGCGTATGATAATTGGCAGGAATCAGAATTCTGCCGTTTTTGAGCGTTAAGGCGTGGTCGTTTTCAATAACGTAATAATTGTCATAATCGGAAATACAGCGCTGAGGCTCCGAAAAGGAATTGCCCTCGTCCCTGGAACGGCAGAACCACGGCACCGCATTTATTCCGTCCTTCATCTTTTTCAGAAAAATCAGTCCCAAGTCACCGTTGCTCAAACGGATAAGAGACGGACACATCAGATTTCTTGAAGAGTCGTCGTGGCTGAGAATTATACGGAGATGCTCCCACGTTTCTCCCTCGTCATAAGATGTAAGAGCCGCAATATCCGCAGCTGCTTCATCGTGCCAGTCTTCGCCCGAAAACCTTGTGTAAACAAAAAGAATACTGCCGTCCCGAAGTCTGATGAACGTTCCCTCTCCGTTACGGGGAGTCCTTTTGTCTGTATGTAGAAATAAAACCTCACGTCCGATAATACCGCTCATAGATTATCCCCCTTGCGCTTGTAAATTTTGTTGATAAACTAATTATAAACGCTAAAATTTTATAAGTAAATACCATATTATTGTTTAAATCACACATTCTCAAAATAATTTCAAAAAATTTCAAAAAAGGTCTTGCATTTTCATTTTTCTTATGGTATTATACTACCTGTTCGGTAACCGGGTGTGGCGCAGTTGGGAGCGCGCTTGACTGGGGGTCAAGAGGCCGTGAGTTCAAGTCTCGCCACTCGGACCATAGTGAGTATTCATAACACAAGTGAATACTCACTTTTCTTTTTTTACATTTCCTCATAGTTAATATTGTTATGTATCGAGCAGGTTTTGAGCCTGCTCTTTTTTGTTATGCCGTGAGATATTCCACGGCTACACCTTGTCTTGCTTCAAGGACTATATTTTCCTCTTTAACAGGATTTTCAATAACCCCGATAAAGCGATAGTGAATAACAATCCTCTGTGTTTTGTTCTTGCCTTTACCCTCAATAGAATGAACTTCAATTTTCTCAATCAGTTCATTAAGAAGTGCAGGTGTAAGTGTTTCCATCTGCATAAACTTACGGACTGCCAATGTGAATTGTTCTTTGCTTGTACGAAGATTTTCAATCTCGGAAAGTTCTTCCTGATATTGCCTAATTTTTACTTTAAGCTCGTCACGCTCTGTTTCATACTTCTGTGAGAGCTGCATAAAGCTTTCTTCATTGACAATTCCGTTGATGTGTTTTTCAAAGAGTTTTTCGTACATCAGGGCAACCTCTTTAGTTCTTGCTGTTGCCTTATCAATACTGCTTTCAAGAAACTTCTGCTGATTGAGTATGCTTTTGTTGGTCTTTGCTTCAAGAATATCGGCAAAGGCTTCTTCATCTTCTGTGAGAAAGCTTGCTAAGTTTCTCAGCTCAAGCATCACAATCTGCTCCAAGGAATCTGCTCTGACATAATGTGTACCCTCGCAAGTACCTCTGCGACCTTTGTAGTTTGAGCACATAAAATACTTAATGTCAGTATTGGGATGATTGACATTGAACCATAACGGACTTCCGCAATCGGCACAGTATAACAATCCGCAGAACATATTCTTTTCAGCATGTTCGGGATTCGGTGCTCTGCGTTTTCCTTTGGCTTTCATCTTCTGAACAGTTTCAAAGGTATCTCTGTCAATTATCGGCTCGTGAACATTCTTAAAAATCTTCCAATTCTCTTCGGGATTCTGAAGTCTTTTCTTGTTCTTGAAATTCTTTGAGTAAGTTTTGAAGTTAATAACATCACCGCAGTATTCCTGTTGTGCAAGTATCTTTTGCACTGTTGTCTTGCACCATTTGTACGGGTCAGGCTGAGTTTTTTTACCACCCTTGTTAAGACCTTTGCTCTGCCAATATGCCATCGGTATCATTACTTTGTTTTCCTGTAAGATACGGGCGATAGTTTCATTGCCTTTACCTTCAATACACATTGCAAAGATACTTTTAACTACTTCCGCAGCTTCGGTATCAACAATCCACTTCTTTTTGTTCTGCGGGTCTTTCATATACCCGTAAGGCGGTTGAGATAACGGTTCGCCAAGATTACCTCTTATACGATGTGAGCAACGAACTTTTCTTGAAATATCCCTTGCATACATCTCATTCATAATATTTTTGAACGGAGCAATTTCATTATCACCTTCATTACTGTCAACCAAATCATTGACAGCTATGAATCTGATATTATGCTCTGGAAAAAAGTTATCTGTGTAATGACCGACCGAAACATAATCTCTTCCGAGACGGGATAAGTCTTTTACCATTACGGTTGTTACATATCCCATTTCAATATCTTCAAGCATTGCCTGAAAACCCGGTCTGTTGAAATTCGTTCCCGTGTAACCGTCATCAACATAATACTTTGTGTTGGTGAGCTTCAATTCTTTTGCTTTTTGTGACAGCAACTTTTTCTGATTACCTATTGAGTTGCTTTCGCTGTCTGTACCGTCATCACGGGACAGACGGCAATAAATGGCAGTGATGCCATAATTATCTGACTGCATTAATCCTCCCTTCTCCGGCAGTCGAATTTACATATTCTGTATTAAGTGTATTTATATCATCGGCAATTGTCAAATGTGCAAAATCGCTTCCGATAAAAGCTGATATTTTTTCTTTCATTGTTTTGTTTTCTGTTTTGCTGAAACGGGTAGATACAACATATCTGACACCGTTGATGACATATTCATTTGCATTATCAATTTTTCTTGGGTCATATTCACCGCGAGTATTATCCATTATCTTGTGATATTTTAATTTACAATACTCCCAAAAGGATATTATTTTACCTGACATTTACATCACTCACTTTCTGTTTTCTCTTATTGAATGAATTTCTTCTTTCATTTTATCTTCTATGATTTGCAATTCATCACAGGCACTCTGCACTTCTTTTGTATTCATAAAGCCCTTTGTGCGTGCAGTTAAAAGTATATCATTGAATTTATTACCGACCTCACGAAGCTCTCTTATGTGAGTTTCATAATCAATTTTCGGTGCAGGAATTACCTCACAGTTCATAATCATATGACGAAGAATCGCAGCTTTAGGTAAATTTGTGCGCTTACTTAAGTCGCAAAGGATTGCATTTTCTTCTTCATTAAAATACACATGAACTCTTTTATTTCTTTTTCTCATTTAATTTTTTCATCTCCTAAAAATATTTTTTGATTTTTTCTTTCGGGGTTTCAGGGGTGATAAAACCCCTCACAAGCGGATTTGTACCCTCAAATCCAATGCTTGTTAAGACTTATGCCACGGCATAAAAAGTCGGAACAAGCGAATTTGTACACTCAAATTCAGTGCTTGTTAAGACTTGTCCCACAGTTTTTATCGCTCCCACTGTCGCTGCTTCTGAAGAAACGATGCATAGCGTGCAAGAGCTTTTTCCGTTATCTCTTCCATCTTTTTTGGCGGCATATCTTTCTTGAAATACTTCTTAAAAGTTTCAATCGGGATTTTTACATACTCTTTTTGATTAGCTTTTTGCTCCTGCATAATTTCAAAGATGACATCCATAGTGAGCTTTTTCTCATCACTTAACTTATGCATGCGCTGTGCCTGAGAGAGCGACGGAGTACAATCTTCACTTTCAATAGTTTCAATTAAGTTACACTGTTCCTCTTCTGTTAAATACGAAAGCTCAACCGCAGGTATAAAAGATATTCTTCTTTCATCCACCATATCAAGAAGAGCCGGTTGTAAATTGTTAAGACGGATATATCTTTGAATCTGCATTCGGGAATCGGGCATTGTTTCTGCGAGCTTTTCATCACTACGGAACTTCGTCCCAACTTGTGACGAAGTTAAATCAGTCCTTGCTCCTTGTTTTTTCATCGCATCGTGTTTCATTTTGTAAGCACGGGCTTTTTCACTCGGTAAGATTTTTTCTCGGCTGAGATTACAGTCAACAAAATTTATTACCGCTTCTTCTTTTGAAAATTCTCTTACATAAACAGGAATAACATCAAGACTTAATTCCTTTGCAATCTGCCATCGTCTGTGACCGGAAATAATTTCATAACCGTTTTCTGACTTATTAACAATGAGCGGTGTGATAATTCCGAACTCTTTAACGCTGTCACGGAGCTCATCGTATTCACTTTCATCAACACTCTGAAACGGATTATTTTCAAAGGGATGCAATAAATCGAGATTTAAATATTCAATTTTTTCGTTTACCATAAAATTTTTAAAGTCCTTTCTTTAGATTTTAGATTTCGATTTTTAAGATTTTATTTTTTGCTAAAGCATTGTTTCACTTCCTTTATTTTAAAATTTCGTGATAAAAAATCCTTGTGTTTATACGAGGATATGTATTCAGGTTGATTTGTTGTGTATAGAGTTGTATAATTTGCTTATAAATAAATTTTCTTTAAGCTGTAAAAACAACTCCAAGTTGTTGTTTTTGTGAAATCATAAAATACACATCGCTTTTATGTTTATAGAAATATTGCTATACTGAAAATATCACTGAAAGGAGTGTAACTTATGATAAACCAAATTCATTTTGGTAAACGCATAGCCTTATTTAGAAAAAAAATGAACTTATCTCAATCGGAATTATCTGAAAGGCTTGGTGTTACACCGCAGGCAGTTTCAAAATGGGAGTGCGGAGCTACATTACCAAACATTGAAATATTACTTGAATTATCGCATTTGTATGGAACAAATATCAATGAATTATTGGTAGATAAGAATCTGATTTTAGACCTTACTGATAAAGATACTTCTAAAAACGGAATATCATATTTTACTTCCGAAGAAAACGACGATGATATTTGGAGTAATAATATCGTAAAAAATAATTGGGTACCACACAATTGGACAAATGCAATCTCAAAAAATGATTTCTTAGATAATGTCGGAAAAACAATAGCAGAACATGGCGGCATTATTCTTGAAATAGGTACAGGACCGGGTGGCGGTTTTATGCCGTATGTTCTTAAATCAGATTCGGATGCTACAATTATAATTAGTGATATTTCATCAACGGTAGTAAAAGAATGGAAAAATCTTTTAGATAAAAAGTTGGAATCTCCAAATCTTTATTATGCAATTTTTGATTTTTGTAATATGCCATTCAAGGATAATTCTGTTGATGTTGTTTCAGATGCCGGCGGTATTGGTAATGCCATTGGTGATAAAGCAAAAGCATTGAAGGAAGTATATCGAGTATTAAAGCCTGGAGGATTATTCGTAACATCCACAGGTTTTGTAACCAAAGAAACCTTTTCAGCTCTCTCTAAAAAAGTTCAGGAAGTTCTCATACAGAAACGCCCTGACATATTTGAAGATTTGTATGAAGAAACTGTTCTTGCAGGTTTTACAGAAATCAATAGCATAATAGGAAACTGTTGGTATACCGATGACGATGATAGTTCAATCGCAGAATTAGCACGGTCACTTGGAGTCAATTTAAAATTTACGAGTTATGTTAGATATTGTACGAAACGATGAATAATTTTTTAACTGCTCTCCTCGTGAGGGCAGTTTCTTTTTGTCAAAACCGCCCCATAATGAAAAATAGTGTAAAAATAGTGGAAATTCATTTCATTGAAAAATTTATATTTTTTCAACAAAGCCGTTTTCGAGTGCTTTTTGCCTTTAGTATTACGGGCAGAATGCACCGATTTTTAATGGAAATTTCGCTGTCGGGGTACTGTTCATTTTGCAAATTTCTATCGTCTGATTTGCCAAATTTGTATTTTTACGAGCCGAAGAAGAAATGCGTTGTTTCATCAGCCGTTTGCTTCACCCAAACCGCCTTATATACTTAAAGTTACTACTAACTTAATTAAAAGATATATTTCTCTTTTCTCGGTTGGTATATAACTTTCAGTTTTACTCTACTCAGTCTTATTACTTGCGACTTTTACGGTGACCTGATGCGTGTTTTCGGTATATCTGAAACATACAGCTTTGCAGGCTTACCTTTGCCCTGATATTTACGATGGAGCAGATTATGTTTTTCAAGCTCACGCTGTAGCCTTGTTGCTTTGTCATGACCACAGCCGAGCGTTTCACTTGTTTCGGCAATGGTGTAAAAGATAAAGACCTCTCCGTTTTTATCACACCAACCGTTTATAGCAGATAACTGCATTCTATCGAGCATTAAGCCGTAAAGAAGCTTGGCTTCTGCAGATAAATCCTTGTGCTCATCTGTAAACAGCACCTTCGGCATTTTGAAGAAGATTTTGCTTTGCGGTTCTTCGTAAACGATATCTATATTCAGTTTTCATCACGCTCCTTTTTATTTTCGGTAGCGGCTACCAAAAATAAATTTGCTTATCAATAATAGCTTTCGCCCATCTGACGTAAGGCAGTTACGGCTTGTCCTGCAACATTTCTGAGATATGTGCTGTCAGGTCTGTTATTTGATTCTTTCGATGTCAGCCGTATTTTGCGTATTGCTTTTTCAATCTCTCTGCAAGTGCATCCGTTTTTCAAAGCGGCAATAGAAAGATTTGTAATAAAAATACAGTCGCTCGGCTCAAAATAATCCTGAATCAACATTCGTCCAATCTGTTCCAAAATACCGTCTTTGCTTTTTGCAGTCTGTGTGGCACTGTCTGAATACCAAAGCAGTTCACAATCGGGAATTTCGGTAGCCGCTTCCAAAATTAATTGTACAGCCTCAAACATATACATTGAGTTGACAGCTTGTCTGCGGCTGGGTGCATGAGCTTCCGTATGCCGTGTATCAAGTCTCGGTCTGCCACGACCACGTTTAGTTTCTTCCATTTACATTCCTCCTTTAATGTTGCCTTTGGGGCTAATTTTTGAGGTTTTTTCTGTTCTGCTATTTATTATAGGTAGCCATTGACAATAAATCAATGATTTTGTACAATGTTCATTAGAGTGATATGAATTCTCCAAAATTCTAAAAATCTACATTCTCCAAAACAAAAGGTGCATTATGGAAAAAGATTATTCTGAATACAAACGAACAGAGTATGACAAATACTTATATCGTCGGTCTAACAGAAATGATGTTTTGTTGGATTACTTTGCAAATTATGTACGCTTCGATTATGAATCGAAAACTGTCGGAATAAGAGTCGATGACAGAAATGAATATCCATCAATGGAGTTTTCTATTGAGGATTACGAGAAGGAAGTGGCCGAACAAGCAGGAAAGGAATATAAAAAGTACGAGCCTTCATCTGAAGAGCAAAAGTCTATGCTCAAGGAAAGTCAGGAAGATTATGACAGAATGAAAAGTAGATATGATTTTCACTTAGGCTCAGATGCAGGTGTTCTTTGCGACGAAACAGGCATTATTGAAAATCCGCTTATCAATATTTTCAGCGGAGCTTATATAACACTCAAATACGGTGAAGGAATATTAGATTTCATTTATGCAGATTTTATGACACCCTTCAAAAAAGCTTATCAATCTGCAATGTTTGAGAATATGCTTAGGGAGTATGGCAAGGAACTGAATAAAGAAAAAGCTCCTCAGCCGAAAAAAGCTGAAGAGCCACAAAAAATATATAATGAAAATCAGATATATGTTGAAAATTTCTATTCCTATGAAATGACTTTTTATGAAATAAAGGATATTGCTTTTGCTTCATTGTATTCTGCTATATGTCCGCCGAATTTTACTGACAGAAACTATGACAAGATTAAAAAATTAAAATGGTATTTAAATTACCTTTTATGGTTGCAGGATGAATACAAAGAAATGATAGAGTTTTGCTATGACGAGGACTTTTATCCTGAAATATTAAGTTCACTTTATCCGAGTGAAAGGTTGAGATTATATCGCAGCATACACGATTTGCCACTCAGGTTTGACAGAACAGAACAGCTCTCATTAGTAGACGGTATGAGCGGTAAAGAAATGCCCTACGGTATGCCGATAAATGAATTATTAGAACGGGTTTCATCTAAAAATGGAGAACCTACCGAGGCAGAGAAGCAATTCGCAGAAAGATATAATATCTCAGTCAGTACGCTCCAATACTGTCTTGCGCATCCAGCATTTATAAGCATAAAATATTCATTCCGAAGTGTTGCCGATATCCTTGAGCTTGAATTCACAAAAATGCTTGAGCAGAATGTTCATTTCCGCAAATGCAAGCGTTGTGGCAAATATTTTATAATGAAAGGCAAATATGACACCCGTTACTGTGACAGAGTGGCAGAGGGTGAAAGCCGTAGCTGTCAGGAAATAGCCGCCGCCGAAAACTATAAAGCAAAGCATGCTGATGATAAGGCTACCGCAATTTACAGTAAATATTACAAGCGTTATTCGGCAAGGGTAAAAGTAAGACAGATTAAAGAGCCTGATTTTAAAAAGTGGAAATATCAGGCAATAACAAAGCGTGATGAATGTACCAACGGCGATATTACGCCTGAAGAGTTTACACAGTGGATGGAAGATTGTTTTCCCAACCGAAAGAAAAAAGAATAACAGACATATAAAACCGACGACTTCATTTTGATAAAACTTTGATATTTATGGTTTATGATTATATGATTGAAACGGAGGTGTTAAGCAATGCCTAAAATTCTGATAGTTGACGATGAGCGAGATGTTGTAGAGCTTCTTCGCAATTATTTTGAGCTTAGTGGTTATGACGTGTTGTTTGCATACGATGGTGAAAAGGCGCTTGAAAAAATGAGTCAAAAACCCGATGTAATACTTCTCGACGTTAATAT
>JAZNFG010000020.1:0-12164 GCA_045589015.1 Acutalibacteraceae bacterium | reverse complement strand
CCGCAGAGTGCGAAATCCTTTTTCCTTCTTAAAGCGCAGGAGATTTTTAAGAACCCTCGCCGGGGGTTCTTAAAGTGCGAAGCACTATTAATAGAACTTTTCTGAGATATCCCCCAAGTTTCCGTGAAGAACCTCTTTTTTACCTTCACGCCCGCATCCGCTTCATCGCAATAACCGAAAAAAGGCATTCCCCCGCTTTTCCGAGGGAATACCTTTTAATGAATTCAAAAAATATAATTACTGCTGAGCACCGAGCTTGAGAGCCTCAAGATTGTAGCCGAACAAATCCTGATGGCGGGCGGATATAACCTTATTAAGAGCGGCTTCAAGGTTTTCGTTTCCGATCTCCTCAACTTCCTTTATAACCTTACCCGTGATAATCATATTTGCAAGTGTTTTGAGATTCTTCTCATTTGCAAGTCCCGAAGCGGGCACGTAGTAAACGTCAACGTCCGTTCTTTCAACCTTTCTTCCGATAAGAGTTGAATCAATGAATATCTTTCCGCCGGGAACAACGGCATTCTCATACTTATCAAGAGACGGAAGGTTCATAGCAATAAGCACGTCGGGCTTATCAACAATAGGTGAGCCTATAGGAGAATCACTTAAAATAACCGAGCAGTTGGCAGTACCGCCTCTCATTTCGGGGCCGTAGGAAGGCAGCCAGCTTACCTGCTTGCCCTCAATAAGACCCTTGTATGCAAGGAATTTTCCCGCAAAGAGGATACCCTGACCGCCGAAGCCTGCAAAAAGCATATTAACAGTAGCCATTATTCTGCCTCCTTCTGAGCCGTAATATCCTTATATACACCTAAGGGATAATAAGGAATCATATTGTCCTCAAGCCACGTGAGAGCCTTTTCGGGAGACATACCCCAGTTTGTGGGACAAGTGGAAAGCACCTCTATAAGTGAGAAGCCCTTTCCGTCTATCTGATTCTGAAAAGCCTTTTTAATAGCCTTCTTTGCGTTTCTGATGTTCTTTACGTTGTTGACCGCTACTCTTTCAAGATAAGCCGCACCGTCAACGTTGCTTAACATCTCGCATACCTTTACGGGGAAGCCTACGGTAGCAGTATCTCTGCCGTAGGGTGAGGTCTGGGTTACCTGACCGGGAAGGGTCGTAGGAGCCATCTGACCGCCCGTCATACCGTAAATTGCATTATTTACGAAGATTACCGTAATATTTTCGCGTCTTGCGGCGGCGTGTACCGTTTCGGCAGTACCGATAGCGGCAAGGTCACCGTCACCCTGATAGGTGAAAACTATATTATCGGGGTCGCTTCTCTTTACACCCGTTGCAACTGCGGGAGCTCTGCCGTGAGCCGCCTGAACGAAGTCAACGGTAAAATAATTATATGCCATAACGGAACAGCCGACAGGTGCAACACCTATGGTTTTTCCTTCAATACCAAGCTCATCAATTACTTCGGCAACAAGACGGTGGATAATGCCGTGAGTACAGCCGGGGCAATAGTGAAGCACGGCGTCGGTAAGTGCCTTGGGTTTTTCAAATACTGTAGCCATACTCTTACGCCTCCTTTTCGTTTACTTCAATGATTTTTGCAAGCACCTGTTCGGGAGAGGGAATCATTCCTCCCGTACGGCTGCAAAGATATACGGGCTTTTTACATCTGATTGAAAGCTCGATATCCTCTATCATCTGTCCCATATTCATTTCAACGGAGATAAATGCCTTGCATTTGTCAGCCGCCTTATTAAGAACGTCCTTGGGGAAGGGCCAGAGAGTGATGGGACGGATAAGACCGACCTTTATTCCCTGCTGTCTTGCAACGTTTATTGCATTTTTTGCAACTCGGGAGGTAATACCGAAGGCAACAACGCAAAGCTCTGCATCCTCCGTAAGATATTCCTCATACATAACCTCGTTCTTTTCTACGAGAGCATAGCGTTCATATCTTTCAAAATTCTTCTTTTCAAGCTCCTCGGGCTGAAGGAAAAGAGAATTTACAATATTATGCTTTCTTTCACCCTTGGTACCTGTTACCGCCCAGGGCTTTTCAACGCTGAAGGTGCTTTCTATATCAAGATTTACGGGCTCCATCATCTGCCCCATTGTTCCGTCTGCAAGAAGCATAGCAACCATTCTGTACTTGTCTGCAAGCTCAAAGCCCTTTACGGTAAGGCTTGCCATTTCCTGAACGGAAGCGGGGGCTAAAACGATATTGCGGAAATCGCCGTGGCTTCCGCCCTTTACAGCCTGCCAATAGTCGGACTGTGAAGGCTGAATACCGCCGAGTCCGGGACCGCCTCTCTGAACGTTTACAACGAGCGCGGGAAGGTCACAGCCTGCAAGATAGGATATACCCTCGCTTTTAAGAGAAATTCCGGGGGAAGAGGAGGAGGTCATAACACGCTTACCGGTAGAAGCAACACCGATAACCATATTTATTGCGGCAACCTCACTTTCAGCCTGCAGGAAGGTGCCTCCTATTTTAGGCATTTTCTTGGACATATAAGCTGCAACCTCAGTCTGAGGAGTAATGGGATAACCGAAGTAATGACGGCAGCCTGCCTTTATTGCAGCCTCCGCAATCGCTTCATTTCCCTTCATTAATACCATATCACTCATTTTTTCTCACCTCTCTACGGTAATTACACAATCGGGACACATTGTTGCACAGAATGCACAGGCAATACAAGACTCCTGATTTACAAGCTCTGCAGGATGGTGTCCTTTGACGTTAAGGCGTGTTTCAGCCAATTTAATTATACCCTTGGGGCAAGCACCGACACAAAGGGAGCAGCCCTTGCAAAGGTCCTCGTTAAAAGTAACTTTTGCCATTAAATTTCTCTCCTATCAAATGATTTTCTTCTGAAGCTCCATAGAAAACAGCTCTCCGTCAAGGTCCGTGAGACTGTCGGCAACCGTTTTTTCCGCGGAAGTGAATTTTACAGGCAAGCCTGAAATCATACTAAGTTTATCACATTCCGCAACAGATGTCAAAACTGTTTCTGAATTTGTAAGCTCGCCGATATTTGAATTGTTAATAATAGCTGTAAATTTTACACCCGAGGCATCTTCTATTTCACGCATAATCTCCAAGGAGCTTTCGGCATCACGTGTAAGAGGACGGTATTTATTGAACACGAAAAGCATTTCATAATCATCCTCCGCGTTTATCTTATCGGAAAAGCGTCCGAGGGCATAGGCACCTCTGTCGTCACCGCCCAGATCAACTATGTAATACCGCTTCTTGTCATCAACTATGGAATACATCTCCTGCGGCATAGCAGGAATATCTACGTTTGAATTTGCATATTCCGAGGAAATAAGTCTGATGCCTGCGCAATTAAGCCTTTCAAGAGAATCCTTGGTTCTGAAATAGGGATTAACGATATCAAGGTCGGCTATAACGGTATCAAAGCCCTCTGCCTTCATTTTAAGGGCAAGATTTACTGCTATATTGGTTTTTCCGGAGCCGTAATGCCCCGCTAAAATTGTTATTCTTTTCATATTATCAAAGCTTGTTTCTCTGAATCTTTCCGCTTATGGTCTTGGGAAGAGAATCTCTGAATACAACGATTCTGGGATATTTATAGGGAGCCGTATGCTCCTTAACGTATTTCTGAATTTCCTTTTTAAGCTCTTCGGAGGGAACGGTACCCTTGGTAAGGACTATACTTGCCTTTACCACCTGACCGCGAAGCTCGTCGGGCTCGGCGGAAACGCCGCATTCGAGAACGTAAGGCAGCTCCATAATAACGTTTTCAATCTCAAAGGGTCCGATACGGTAGCCGGAGGACTTGATAACGTCATCAACACGTCCGACGTACCAGAAATGTCCGTCCTCATCCTTCCAGGCAAGGTCACCCGTATGATAATAGCCGTCGTGCCATACCTCGTCCGTTTTCTCCTGCTGATTATAGTAGCCGAGGAACAAGCCGCAGGGAACCTTATCCGAGGTCTTTACAACGATTTCTCCGTTTTCACCCAGCTGTGCGGGAGTACCGTCAGCCTTGATGATATCGATATCGTACATAGGATTAGCCTTACCCATAGAGCCGGGCTTGGGCGTAGTACCGATAAGGTTAGCTATCGTAAGTGTGGTCTCCGTCTGACCGAAGCCCTCCATAAGCTGAAGTCCCGTTGCTGCCTCAAACTGCTTGAACACCTCGGGGTTGAGTGCTTCACCTGCTATGGTAGCGTGCTTAATTGATGAAAGGTCGTATTTTGAAAGATCCTGCTTGATAAGCATTCTATACATTGTAGGCGGTGCGCAGAAGGTAGTTATTGAGTATTTTGCAAACATCGGAAGAATAACCGAGGCGTCAAAGCGGTCAAAGTCGTATACGAATACGCTTCCCTCGCAAAGCCATTGTCCGTACAGCTTTCCCCAGAGTGCCTTTCCCCAGCCCGTGTCTGAAATCGTAAAGTGAAGACCGTCACGGCTTACGCTGTGCCAGTATTTTGCCGTTACGAAGTGACCGAGAGGATAAGAGAACTTATGGGTTGCAATTTTGGGATATCCCGTGGTGCCCGACGTAAAGAACATAAGCATAGGCTCGTCTCCGCAGGCGGTATCCTCTTCCCTTCTGAAGCGTCTTGAGAAGAGCTTATACTCCTCGTCAAAATTATGCCAGCCCTCACGGGACTGACCAACGACAACCTTTGTAACAAGCGTTGGGCACTTGTCTGCACATTCGTCAACGTGAGCAGGGGTGTTATCGTCTGAGGTACAGATTATTGCGCTGACTCCTGCCGAATTAAAGCGGTATTCAAAATCGTGAGCCTGCAGCTGATGGGTTGCGGGAATAACTATAGCACCGAGACGGTGAAGAGCAAGTATTGAGAACCAGAACTGATAGTGACGCTTGAGAACAAGCATTACTCTGTCGCCCTTCTTTATTCCGAGGCTTCTGAAATAGTTAGCCGTCTGACAGGAATATTCCTTTATCTGCTGATACGTGAATACTCTTTCAGTCATATCCCTTGCTATATGCACCATAGCCGTCTTATCGGGGGATTTTTTTGCAATTTTATCAACTATATCAAAGGCGAAGTTGAACTGCTCGGTATTTTCAAAGGATATATCAACAAGTCTGCCCTCAGAATCCTCAACGGGCTTTACAAACTTATGGCAGACAAGGGATTCCGGCACCTTTTGGGCAGTTAACGCTCTGTGCTTGACAATATCCTCGGGGGTCTCGTCAGATGCAAGAATAAACGCGAGGAAAACGCAGTCTCTTCCGTCAACGGCAATCATTCCGTGAGGTGTTGAGCTCTTGTAATATATGCTGTCACCCTCGTGAAGAATCTCGGTATGGTCTCCGACTCTTACCATAAGGGTTCCGCTTATTACCATATCAAACTCCTGACCGCCGTGGGTAGTAGTGTGAATAGGCTTGTTTTCAAGCTCTGCCGAATATTCGTATCTTACCCAGTAAGGGTCACCGAGCTTGTCCTTGAATAAGGGAGCAAGATTCTGAATTTCAATTCCGTTTTCCTTTGCGGTAGTCTGTCCCTCGCCTTTTCTCGTAACCGTATACGAGGTCAGCTTTGCGCTGTGTCCTTCAAGCAGGTCGGTAATGCCGATATCAAATGCAAGAGCGCATTTATGGATAAACGAGAAGGGCAAATCCTCGCTGCCGCCTTCAAAGGCAAGATACTGCTCGGGGGTAACCTCTGTTTTTTCCGCCATCTGCTCTACGGAAAAATCGCAGATCGAACGCATTTCTCTGATTCTGCGAGCTATCTCAACAAGCTTGTTATCAGTTTTTGTGGTCGACATATATAAGCCTCCTAAAAATAAAACCGTCCCAAAGAAAAACATCTTTGAGACGGAAAGGTTTTCCGCGGTACCACTCAAATTGCACCGGCTATCGCCTGAAGTGCCGCTTTCAGAGTCCGACAACTCCTTTGCTCTTACGGGGCAATTCCCGGGAAACACTACTGTTACTTCACATTTCCGGCTCAGAAGCGATAGTCTCTTGGAAACGTCCTCTTACGGCTTGCACCAACCGCCGTTTCTCTGAATCGGATATTTTCAGACCTCTTCGTCATAGCCATTGTGAGAATAATAACATAAGAATATATGTTTGTCAACATAACAATTTTAATAAAAGCAATTAATAATTTTAATTATGCCGTTTCTATGGAATCAGCCTTCTGGAGACCGAATTTTTTAACTGCATCCTCTCTCATTTTATACTTGAGAATCTTTCCTGCGGCATTCATCGGGAATGCATCCATAAAGTCAACGTACTTGGGCACCTTGTGCTTTGCCATATTTGCACGCACGTAGTCCTTCATTTCCTCTACGGTCATCGTCTCCCCTTCCCTGAGAATAACACAAGCCATTATCTCCTCGCCCATAGCCTCGTCGGGCACGCCGATAACCTGAACGTCGCTGACCTTGGGATGAGTATATATGAACTCCTCTATCTCCTTGGGATAAATATTTTCACCGCCGCGGATTATCATATCCTTGAGTCGTCCCGTAATTCTGTAGTTGCCCTCGGGAGTACGGCAGGCAAGGTCGCCCGTATGGAGCCAGCCGTCCTTATCAATTGCTGAGGACGTTGCCTTGGGCATCTTGTAATAGCCCTTCATTATATTGTAACCGCGTGCTACGAATTCGCCCGTTACGTTATCGGGGCAATCCTCTCCCGTTTCGGGATCAACTATCCTGCATTCAATTTCGGGGAGTGCTCTGCCGACGGTAGAAACTCTGACGTCAAGGGAGTCGTCCGTGCTGCTCATAGTACAGCCCGGGGATGCCTCGGTCTGTCCGTAAACTATGGTAATTTCCTTCATATTCATTTTATCAACAACGTCCTGCATAACGCTTATGGGACAGGGAGAGCCTGCCATTATACCCGTTCTCATATAAGAGAAATCCGTTTTCGGGAAATCGTCGTGTCCGAGAAGGGCAATAAACATAGTGGGAACACCGTGGAATGCGGTGATTTTTTCATTGTTGATACAAGCAAGCGCAGGCTTGGGTGAGAAATACGGCAAGGGCAGTATAGTGGCACCGTGCGTCATAGATGCGGTCATAGCAAGCACCATTCCGAAGCAATGGAACATAGGAACCTGAATCATCATTCTGTCAGCGGTGGAAAGGTCCATTCTGTCACCGATGCATTTACCGTTGTTGACTACGTTATGATGTGTAAGCATAACGCCCTTGGGGAAGCCTGTTGTTCCCGAGGTGTACTGCATATTGCATACGTCGTCCTTATCAACCTGTGCGGCATATCTGTAGACCTCTTCAACGGGAACACTCTTTCCCTTTTCAACAGCCTCATCCCACGTCATACAGCCGTCCATTGAAAAGCCGCAGGTAATAACGTTACGAAGGAAGGGCAGTCTTTTTGCGTGAAGCGGCTGTCCGGAAATATTGCTCTCAAGCTCGGGGCAAAGCTCCTTTACTATCCGGGCATAATCTGAATCACGGTATTTATCAATCATAATAAGCGTGTGCGTATCCGACTGTCTGAAAAGATACTCCGCCTCGTGAATCTTGTACGCAGTATTGACGGTAACGAGAACGGCACCGATCTTCGTTGTTGCCCAGAAGGCAATATACCATTGGGGAATATTCGTAGCCCATACGGCAACGTGAGTTCCCGGACGCACTCCCATAGCAATAAGGCTTCTTGCGAAGGTGTCAACGTCATCACGGAACTGAGTATAGGTTCTCGTATAATCAAGCGTAGTATATTTAATTGCAATCTGATTGGGAAACGCCTCGCATTGAGCGTCAAGCACCTGTGAAAAGGTCTTGTCTATAAGCTGCTCCTTCTTCCAGATAAAGCGACCGTCCCCTTTTTTGTTGCGGTAAAGATGCTTTTTGTTCTTTTTGGGGTTACCGTAAGAGGACATTCCCGACTCAAAGAAGGTAAGAATTACCTCAAAATCATCAATTTCGGGCATCCACAGAGGATTCCATTCGAGGGTTACGAAGCCGTTATAATTTACCGACCTTAATGCATTTATCATTTCGCCTACGGGAAGCTCGCCCTCACCTAAAAGCACGGGATTGCCGTCACGGTCAGCATCATTTATAAGCACGGATTTTACGTAGGCACCGAGATTTTTTATGGTAACCTCCGCATCCTCTCTTGCACCGAAGAAGGTGGAATACATATTCCAGCAGGCGGCAATACTGTCACTTGCAAAGCGGTCAAGGCATTTGCACAGAACAGAGGAATCTGCAAATACTCCGTCTGTTTCCACAAGAATCACAACACCCCTGTCAGCGGCTGTCTGCTGTATTTCTGAAAGAAATTCCTCTGCGGCTTCAATAGCCCCGGCAGCATTTGCACGTACAAAGGGAACGTTTATTTCGGAGGCGGTTGCAATAATATTTTCAGCCGTCCTTACGTTTTCTTCAAAATTTTCTCTGTCTGATATGTCGAAGGGGAAATCGAGCTGGCTTATTGCGATTCCCGTATTGAGCTGCTTTCTTCTCGTAGAAAAGGCTCCCGAGCTTTCAAAGGAGGGCTTTTCTCCCTTGAAGCATTCTTTATATATATCGTATATTTCGACGGCACTGTATTTCTGTTCCTTTGCAAGGCTCATATACTCCGAAAGGGACATATCCGTCATATACCTCGTTGAAAAAGCGAGTTTCATTATCTGTTCTCCTCAAAAGCGATTTTGTTAAGGGCGTTGAGATAAGCCATTATGCTGGCTCCGATGACGTCCGTTGAAAGACCGCTGCCCGAATAGAGCTTTCCTGAGTCTGAGCGAAGCTTTACAAGCGCCTGTCCCATAGCCTCTCTGCCCTCTGTTACTGACTGAATCTGGAAATCGTCAAGCTCAAAGTGATGTCCTACTATCTGTTCAATCGCAAGGAAGGCGGCATCAATGGGACCGTCGCCGACGTATACCCCGTGAAGCTCCTTTCCGTCCTTTACAACACACAGATTCGCAGTTGCGGTAATTATATTGCCTGCATTTATTACGTAGCTTCTCAGCTTATAGGTTGCGGGAACCTGCATAGCCGCAGATGCGATTATTGCCTCAAGCTCCTTGGTACCGAAGTATTCCTTCTGTCCTGCAACCTTAATAAACTCCTCGTAAACCTTTGCGTTGTCCTCGGGGCTCAGCTCGTAGCCGATTTTTTGGACTGCGGCGGCAACAGCGGCAAAATCATCATTCTTGTGAAGCTCTATTTCCTCGTCGCTTCTGACGACACCGTTATAGGGAGACTGCTTTGAACGGTCAGCGGATATGATAGCGTTGAGCTTTTCGCAAACGCTTCCGAGAGTTGCCTTCTTTATGCTCGCTTCAACTCCGAGCTTTTCACCCTTTGCACCGATAAAAGCGGAAATATTCTCAATTTTTGCGTAATCAGTACCCGTAACCGAGGTCCATACACCCTGCGCGCCTGTCTGAAGAGCCCTTGCAATACAGGCGGTGGACATATTGATAGCATCGTTTACGTCAACAAACACCTTTACCTTATCCGCATTGTCGGAATTTGCCAATACGAAGCCGACGAATTCACCGAATTCATCCGCATCCGAGGTGCCCGCATCATCGCAAAGAGTAACGTATTCGGCACCTGCGGCAATTGCCTTGCCTACTGCCTTACAAAGAAAATCCCTTTCGGCTCTTGCGGCGTCAAGTGCGGTAAACTGCACCCTTGCACAAAGAGACCCTGCAAAGGAAACAAGCTCCTCTATTCTTTCGAGCATCTTATCGGGCTTGAGTCCGCAGACGTACTCCATCTGTGCAGGAGCCATAGGTAACGCCACGTTAAGCACGGGTGCTGAGGCATCCTTAATACAGGCATACGCGCTTTCGCAGGATTCCTTTGTAAATCCCGTACATAAGCTCACGGCGGTCTTTTTTACAACACCTGCAATATTCTTGATAAGAAGCACGTCGGTTTTATCGTTTTTTACGGCAGGAAGCTCAATAATATCAACACCGAGCTTATCAAGCTGCTTTGCAATTTCCGTCTTTTCTCTGAAGCTGAGCTCTGCAGAAAGTCCTGTCATCGTTTTATCTGCAATAAGTATTCTTTTCATTTTTTATTCTCCTTGACACAAAATAAGTCCCCGAAAACATAAGTTTTCAGGGACGATAAATCTTTTTACCGCGGTACCACCCGTATTGCCGCACAAAGGCGACCTCTTAAAGGCTCTGACAAGCCCTCGGCCTTGATAACGGGACCCTCCGCGATTCCCTATAAACGCAAAGGCGTGTTGAGGAACCGTGCTCCGATACGAGACTGACCGTAAAGCTCACTGCCGCCTTACACCCACCGACGGCTCTCTGAAAGCTACCCTGAACGGTCTTAATATCATCACTGCATTTATTTATTAACAGAAGTATACTAAAAACCCCGTCACAAGTCAATAGCTTACCGCTAATTAAGATTATGAAAAAATCACAACGATTGCATTAAAAAATATAATAGAAAATAAAAAACCGATATTTTTCAATTATGAATTCTTATAATGCATTTTAAGTCTTTCGTATTCCTCTTGGCTGATTTCAATGAATCTTCCGTGCTTGAAGCCGTAGGGGAAGGTAAATTCGCTGTCGGCACGTCGGAAGGCATTGTCGCCCGGGTGCTTGGAAACAAAGGGCACGTACCCCATCTGCTCCTTGGGACAGCCGAAGAAATCAAGCATAAGACACCATCTTCCGTCGGGCAGGGTATAAGTGGTTGCCCCCTCGTAAGCACCGCCGTTTGTATAATACCGCACAAGCGAATCGAAGGAATCATCGTGAACAAAGGGGCCGTTGATATTCTCCGAGGTCTCGTGCATATTTCCCGAGGGGTCGTGAGCATTTTTATAGAAAAAATGCCAGACACCGTTATGCTTCATCAGGTGAGAATCAAGAATTTCATTGGATTTCGTAAAAAACATTTCGGGGTATGTAAAGCTTCTGAAATCCTTGGTTCTTGTGCAGTAAATCGACATGTGCTCATATCCGTCTTCCTTTACGGTTGAGCCCCAATGAATGAGATACTCTTCCCTTTCATCATCGAAGCTGATTTCGGGTGCCCACAGACAGCCGAAATCATCCCGTCCGAAGTAAAGAAGCTCCTGCTCGCTGAAATTTATAAGATCCGTTGTTTCCCAATAGGACAGATACTTGCTTCCGTTATGATTTATATCCTTCCAGTCAACGTTATGGTTTTCGTCCATACGCTTGACTATGCAAAGGTCGGTAGCAATAATTGAAAACACTCCGTCCCTTCTGCGGATAATTTCAATATCACGGACTCCCCCCGTGCCATTTCGGCTTTCCAAAACGGGCGCGCCGCCGTTAAGCTGTTCCCAGTTAAAGCCGTCACGGGAAACGGCAAAATGCACCTGCTCACCGTCGGGAGTCAGCTTTTCTCTGAAATGCACACTAAGATACGGCATAGCATTCTCCTCTTATCTCACAGCCCAGGCTTCAAGCATTTCCTTACCCGAATAGCCTACGTTCTGCTCGACCGCCTTGCCGTCCTTAAATTTGATAAGCGTCGGAATTGACATAATACCGTACGCCGCCGCAATTGCAGGCTCGTCATCCACGTTTACCTTAGCAAAGGTAATCTCGGGATGTGCCTCGGAAATTTCTTCAACAAGGGGGGCAATCATTTTACACGGGCCGCACCATTCTGCCCAGAAATCAAGAATAACCGTACCCCTGCTGTCTGAAATAATTTCCTTGAAATTACTGTGATCTACTTTTATAACTGCCATAATTCTTCTCCTTAGTCCTTAGATTTGTAATAAAGCATACAATGACAAAAGCCTTCAAAATCGGGGTCTGCAATCTGCTCGCGGAATTCCTTGCATATACATTTATATTCCTCGGTTTTCGGCAATCTGCAGGGACAGTAGCCGTCCTTGAGACGCAGTCCCTCCTTTACTCTTTTTACAACTTCCTTATCGGGATTAAGCTTCACAGCCATCGTATCACGCTCCTTTACTATATTTTTATCATAACCTATTCCGTTCATTCAGTCAACAGAAAAAAAGACTCTTCACGGAAAGTTGGGGGTTGAAGCGGGCACGGAAGTGCCAATTAAAAGTTTTCGCCCCGCTTTTTCAAAAGCTCACGGTGTCAAGAGGCAGAGCCTCTTGTCGCACTCCGCAGAGTGCGAAATCCTTTTTGCTTTTATAGCGCAGGAGGGTTAAGGGAACCCTCGCCGGGGGTTCCCTTAGTGCGAAGCACTATTAACC
>JAZNFG010000019.1:0-9031 GCA_045589015.1 Acutalibacteraceae bacterium | reverse complement strand
AGGATTTCGCACTCTGCGGAGTGCGACAAGAGGCTCTGCCTCTTGACACCGTGAGCTTTTGAAAAAGCTCAACCAAAACTTTTAATAGGCACTCCCGTGCCCACTTCATCCCCCAAGTTTCCGTGAAGAACCAATTTTTTTATCGGGAATGCCGAACCCTTTTCTTTATCCTGCGTATATTGAATTGCGGAGAAAAATATTCCGCCGATTACCTGAAAAAAAGGAGGTAATAACAATAGCTAAAAATCATTTTTTCTGCAATCCCGACTCTTCGGATAATACGGGACGCTGTAACAGAGGCTGCAGTACAGACGGCAATATGAACATCTACAGAGGCTCTGACTGCTTCTGCTGTCCTCCCGTTCCCCCGGTTCCTCCCGTGCCGCCCGTAATTCAGGGACCCACCGGTCCTACAGGCCCCACAGGTCCTACAGGCCCCACAGGTCCTCAGGGCATCGAGGGTCCGCAGGGTGAACAGGGCATACCCGGTGTCACCGGCCCTCAGGGTGTGAGAGGCCCTCAGGGTGCTGTCGGTCCTCAGGGACCTCAGGGTGCTGTCGGTCCGCAAGGCCCTGCCGGTGCTGACGGTGCGGTGGGTGCTACGGGTCCCACGGGCCCTGCCGGTGCTGACGGTGCGGTAGGTGCAACGGGTCCCACAGGCCCTGCCGGTGCTGACGGTGCGGTAGGTGCTACGGGTCCCACGGGCCCTGCCGGTGCTGACGGTGCTGTAGGTGCAACGGGTCCCACGGGTCCTGCCGGTGCTGACGGTGCTGTAGGTGCTACGGGTCCCACGGGCCCTGCCGGTGCTGACGGTGCTGTGGGTGCTACGGGTCCCACGGGCCCTGCCGGTGCTGCCGGTGCGGTAGGTGCTACGGGTCCTACGGGCCCTGCCGGTGCTGACGGTGCGGTAGGTGCTACGGGTCCCACGGGCCCTGCCGGTGCTGACGGTGTAACGCCTACGTTTACAATAGGCACGGTAACCTCAGGCACGACTCCCGAGGTTACGATTACGGGAACACCGCCCGATTACGTGCTTAACTTCGTTCTTCCCACAGCGCCTTAACCGTTAAACGCTTATAAAACCGAAAAAACTTTGTCCGGAGGCTTCAATGCATAAATTCAAAATTTCCGTCTATGCCATAGCAAAAAACGAAGAAGGCTTTGCCGCCCGTTGGGCTGACTCTATGAGTGAGGCCGACGAAATCATCGTTCTTGACACGGGAAGCGACGACCGCACCTGTGAAATACTATCCGCCTTCCCTAAGGTGCGCGTCTATAAGAAAAGCATAACTCCCTGGAGATTCGATACGGCAAGAAATGCAAGTCTTTCAAGGGTCTCAGAGGATACGGATTACTGTGTCTGTACCGACCTTGACGAGGTTTTCAAGCCCGGCTGGAGAGAAATGCTTGAAAATGCCCTTGAAGCACTCCCCGACAAGGTAAGCTACCGATACGTATGGTCCTTTAACCCCGACGGCAGCGAAAACACCGTATTCCGACAGGAAAAGATACACCGCCGATACGGATTTTTATGGACTCATCCCGTACACGAGGTGCTGAGCTTTCAGGGCACAGCACCGAAGGGCACCTTCGCAGAGGGCGTGGAGCTTTACCACTATCCCGACAGCAAAAAATCCCGTGCCCAGTACCTTCCGCTTCTTGAGCTTTCGGTAAAGGAAAAGCCCGAGGATGACAGAAACGTTCATTACCTCGGACGGGAATATATGTACGCAGGAAGATATCGCGATGCCGTCCGTACGCTGAAACGGCACCTTTCATTAAAAACAGCAGTATGGACGGCTGAGCGGTGTGCATCAATGCGGTATATAGCAAAATGCCTTGAAGCAGAGAAGGACACCGATGAAGCTTTTTTATGGCTTCTCAGAGCCTGTGCCGAGGCTCCTCTTACAAGAGAGCCTTGGCTTGAAGCGGCACGTTTTTTATACAGAAGAAGGGATTGGCACGGAGTTATCTTCTTTATAAGCCGCGCGCTTTCGGTCACAAAAAGAGAAGAAACCTATATTACGGATGCCGCCTGCTGGGGTGCAGAGCCTTACGACCTTATTTCAATCGCATACTACTATACGGGGGATTTCTCAGCTGCCGCAAAATCTGCAGAAGCGGCACTTGAATTTTCCCCGTCCGACGAAAGAATCATAAAAAACCTTGAGCTTTTCAGAAAAAAGGAAGAATAATATCAGGCTGATATCGTAAAAAGAGCTCACGATACATAAGGCTGAAAAAGCGGCGCAAGTCTGATTGCACTTGCACCGTTTTTTTCTTTATTCACTTATAGCAGAAGCTGTCTGTTCCTTTTCGGATGCCAGCTTCTCTCTTCTTTCTCTGAGCTGTCTTTCAATTTCCTGCTTCTTTTCCTTGTTATCCTTAACAAAGCTTATGAAGAAGAGATAAAGAACCGAGCCTACAACGGGGCCGAGCATAAACATAGGCCACTGCCATTTGAGGAATTTTTCGCTCTGCGGAAGTCCCTGCTCCTTACGCATTGAATCATAGCCGAGGAATTTGAGAAGGAAGCCTTCAATAAGAGTGGAGGCACCGCTTGTCATTTTCGTCGTAAAATTCTGCATTGAGAAGGACACACCCTCTGTACGGAGTCCCGTTTTCAGTTCAACCTCATCAATGGAGTCGGCAGTAAGCGAGCGGTGGGCAATATCCATCATCTGACCGGGAAGATTGACAACAGCCATCAGAGCCGTCATTATAATAAACTTCGGAATAGTATCGAAGCCGACGAAGAAGGCGGCAATACGGAGAACCGCTGCAAAAAGCTGTGACATAACGAGAATTCTTTTCATTCCGCCGATTTTCTCTGCAACCTTGGTGGCAAAGAACATTACGGGAGTGCCCAGAACTCCGCTGCACGCACCGTAAACGACCTCAAGGGTCTGACCGTTCATTGAGCCGAAGCTTACGCAGTTTTCAAAGAAATACGCGTTTTGTACCTTGGGAGAAAAGCCCTGAGAAAAGCGTGCAAGAGAAATAAAGATAAGGGTGGGGTTATGTCTTAAAATGAGAAGGGACTGCAGTACCGATTCGCCCTTTTCGGGAGGCATAGAAACTCTTTCCTTCATTCTGTAGGCGTTCATTGAAAGAATTTCACCGCCGAAGCAGAAGATTATGGCACATATAAAGAAAACGGAGGCATCGGAAAGTCCTGCGGAGTTAAGCGCACTTCTGATAATCTGAAATGCACCTACAACGACACCGCCGGCACCCGCACCGATAGAAACCCATTGAGCAACTCTCGAACGCTCCTCGGAATTGGAGGAGGATAAGGGTATAAGTCCCCACAGCGCAACGTCCTGAAATGAATAAAAGAAGTCAAAGATAAAGTAGGTAATAAGAAGATACGCCACCTGCATATTCTCCGAAAGATTGAAATTGAAGAACATAGCAAGGGAAATAAGTCCCAGTATCGGCGGAAAATACAGATGATAGGAACGAAGCTTGTGATAGGGCTTATGCTTTCTTCTGTCAACGATGGCACCTATAACAGGGTCGTTTACGGCATCCCATACGTGGCTCGTAGTAAATACGGCGCCTACCTTTACGGGATCCATGTGAAGAAGGTTAATACAGAAATATCTGAGCCAACCCGAAACAAAGCCGTAGGTCATATTCTGTCCGGCAAGTCCCGAGGCATAGGCAAAGAGCTCGTTATTGGGAACGAATTCCTCACCCTTTGTTTCCTTTGAAAAAAGAAAAAACGGTTTCATAAACAGCCTCCCTGATTTTTACTGCTTTTATTTTATCACAAAGAAATTGTTAAGTAAATGTAAAAAAATAATAATTTTTGCTTTTTGCATAATTTAAAAGGGCTCGGGCAAGCATCTTCACTTGCCGGAACCCTCCTGCATTATATTGCTTTATGCGGTCTTCGCTTTTTTATATCCCCGCTTTTGAATTATTCGTCCTCGTCATTCTCATCGGATGCGGGTCTTTGCTTGAGCGTTACCACGGTTTTTTCGATTCTGTGCTCTCTTACCTCGGTGATGCTTATTTCAAGCAGCTCCGTGGTAGCCGTGAGAGTCTCGCCGTCCTCGGGAACGATACCGAGAACGGAAAAAACGTAGCCGCCGAAGGTATCGCAGTCATCGCAGTCAAGAGCTATTTCAAGCTCCTCCTCCACGTCTCTCAGCTCTGCCGTACCGCTTATCTTCCAGACGTTTTCGTCCACCCTCATAATATCGGGCTCTTCCTCCTGAGCGGCTATGGTATCCTCGTCAAAGTCACCCACGATGCTTTCAAGTATATCCGTAATGGTAACTATACCCGTCATTCCGCCGTACTCGTCAAGAACTATGGCAAAATAGTTCTTTTTCTGCTTCATATTTCTGAAAAGCACGTCTGCCTTAACCGTTTCGGGAACGAAGAAGGCGGGGCGGACGCAGTTTTTCATAATACTGTCAATGCTCTTATCCTTCAGACGGAAGTAATCCTTGGCATTGAGGACGCCTACTATGTTATCTACGCTGTCACGGCATACGGGGAAAAACGTATGTCTGCTTTCGTGTATGGTCTCCTCCCATTTTGAAACGGAATCGTCAAGCCATAAAAGGTCGATATCCGTTCTGTGGGTTGCTATGTCGTCTGCGGAAAGGTCGTCAAACTCAAATACGTTCTGAATAAGCTCCTTTTCCTCCTCGTCAATGGTTCCGTTTTCGCTTCCTGCATCAACCATCATTCTGATCTCCTCCTCGGAAACAGCCTCATCCTGCTCGTTGGGGTCAATACCGAAAAGACGGAGCATTCCGTTGGTGGATGCGGTAAGAAGCCATACTACAGGTGCAAAAAGCTTTGCAATAAGGCTTATCATTCCCGAAATACCGAGAGCAAGGCTCTCTGCCTTTTTCATAGCCACTCTCTTGGGAACAAGCTCACCGAAAACAAGAGTAAAGTATGAAAGAATCAAAGTGATTACAATAACCGAAACGGAATTGAGGGCAGCTCTTGCCGATTCGGGCACACCGAGAGTCATAAGGAAATCAACAAGTCGGGTTGCGAAGTTATCCGCAGCAAAAGCGGAGCCTAAAAATCCCGAAAGCGTTATTGCAACCTGAATGGTGGCAAGGAACTTCGCAGGTGAGCTTGTAAGGCGCACAAGCCTCTTTGCCTTTTTGTTGCCCTTTGAGGCAAGATTGGCAAGCTTAGTGTCGTTAATGCTTATGACGGCAATCTCTGCCGCGGCAAAAACTGCATTAAGAGCAATCAGAAAAATCTGTAATAGTATTTGCGGTAATATGTCCATTTTTTCCTCCGTAAGAACACAAAAAGCACAACCCCTCGCAAATCACGGGAGTTATGCCGTATTTAAATCTGTTTTATAATCGATTCAACAGGTCCGTTCGCCGTACCGTCGTCTGAATTATCCACGTCTGCAGATATCCTTTCAAAATTTTTACATATTTTAACATAACGCTCCGATAAAGTCAATAGGAGTTTGAGAATTGCTCTTTCAGCACTCCCGAAACGGTTAATATTTACACTCCCGAAGCGATAAAAATTCTTTTTTGCTTTTTTTGTAATTTTTCTTGACTTGGGGAAACTAATAAAATATAATGTGCGTGAAAAATTGTGTTTTTCGGAATCTGAGAAACGGGGTGACAAAAACAGATGAAAATTTTAGCAAACAAGCCTTTTCCGGAAAAGTACAAAAGGCTTTATGACGAGACCTTCAGGGATGAACAGCCGCTGTTTATCATAACGGGCGACCTGACCTTCCAGCGAACCTACGGTGAGAGTGCATTATGCTTCACAAAAACCGCGGTTTACGCCTTTGACGACAGCTTTGAGGGCAGCGTCAAAAGGGTATGCTACGAGGGTCTCTCAAAGGCAAAGGTCAAGAGAATGTACGGCAACGCAACTTTTGACCTTTATCCGAATGAAGGCAAAAGGCAGGTTATGATGCGTCTTTCCTTCGCCGCCGCAAACATTGCCGATGCAGGCGCGGACTTTATCAACGGTATTATTGAGCACGGATATTCCGATGAGCTGCTGTATGCCGTTGAGAATACCTTTATGAAGCAGCGAGCCTTCTGTCCCAAATGCGGAAGAAAGCTCTCCTCTCCCGATGCAGACTGTATAAACTGCAAGGGCAAGAGCAAAATGTTCCAGAAGTTTGCACAGTATGCACTTCCCTATAAAAAGGGTCTGTTGGTCTGTATGCTTCTTTCGGTTTTTGCCACCGCTATGTCACTTGTTCCCCCGTATATTACGGGTCACATGGTTGACAAGGTGCTTCCCTCGGGACAGCTGCCCGAGCTTTACAAAATGATAATCCTTCTTTTGGGCGTTTACGTTCTTCAGTATTCCGTTTCTGCCGTGCGCTCCTATCTTTTAAGGCTTACGGGCGACAAAATCGTTATCGGAATAAAAAAGGATATCTACGCAAAGGCACAGTATCTGCCGATGTCCTTCTATGACAAGACGTCTACAGGCTCGGTTATCAACCGTGTAACCTCGGATGCGGGTGCCATACAGAACTTTGTGCTGAAGATATCGCAGGAAGCGATAGTTCAGTTCTTCACTCTCGTAGGCATTCTCGTTATTATGCTGGCTCTTAACTGGAAGCTCACTCTTTTCTCCCTTGTTCCCATTCCTCTCGTTGTATTTATCGGCAGACGCTTCGGAAAGAAGATAGGCCCCAAATATATGAGACTGTGGAGAAGAGGCTCTGCCATATCAACGCTTCTTGCAGATACGATTCCCGGTATCAGAATCGTAAAGGCCTTCACAAACGAGGAAAACGCAGTCAAAAAGTTCGATTCCTACTGTGACGAATGGATGAAGGAATCCAAGGAGGCCTCAAAAATCGCAAGCATCTTCCCTGCCTTCATTACCTTCCTTGTAACCTGCGGTTCACTCATAATCTGGGCATCGGGCGGCTCCTTTGTAATCAGCGGAGCAGAGGGCTTCTCCATAGGTCTTCTTGTCTCCTTTATATCATACGCAAGTATGTTCTACGGCCCCATAAACTTCTTTGCAAACTTCAGCGATACATATCAGAACACTCTGGCATCTGCCGAAAAGATACTTGACATTCTTGATGCCGAGCCCGAGCATAACTTCGGCAAGGGCAAGGTTCCCGCAAAGATTGACGGCAGAATCGAATTCAGAAACGTAAACTTCTCCTTTGACCGTTCAAAGAAGGTACTCAGCAACATAAACCTTGTAATTGAGCCCGGCGATATCGTCGGTATCGTAGGCACAACGGGCTCGGGTAAATCCACGCTCATAAACCTTATAATGCGTTATTACGACGAATACGAGGGCGAGATTCTCATAGACGGACAGAATCTCAAGGATATCGATATGGAATACTACCGTAACCAGATAGGCTTCGTTCAGCAGGAGCCCCTGATGTTCAAGGATACGGTATTCAACAATATAGCCTACGGTGCGGGTAACGTCCACGTTGAGCAGGTGCTCAGAGCCGCTGACATAGCAAACGCTCACGGCTTTATCTCCCGTATGCCCGATGCTTACGATACGCTCTTAGGTGAAAGAGGTATCGGTCTTTCGGGCGGTGAAAAGCAGAGAATTTCTATTGCACGTGCGGTTATGAAGAACCCCTCTATCCTCATTTTCGACGAGGCTACAGCCGCCGTTGACTCCGAAACGGAGCATCTCATTCAGGAGGCTATTGAAAGACTCATCAGAGGCAGAACCACTCTTATGATAGCGCACAGACTCTCAACCCTCAGAAACGCAAACAAGATAGTCGTTGTGGATAAGGGTGAGATAATAGAATTCGGTACACCCGACGAGCTTATGGCTCTCAAGGGCAAGTATTACAAGCTCATTCAGATACAGTCTATGGGCGAGCAGCTTCAGGCACAGAAGGAAGCTGAGAATTTTGAATAAGGAGGGGTAGGCTGTGATAAATTATATTGACGGTCCCGAGGTCAGAATAACCGAAAACGACGGTATTTTCGTAGACGTGGAGTTTTATCATACGAAGGAAAAGTATGAATCCCTTGAGCTTCACAGGCTTTTCCCCCGTTCAGGCTCAAATAAGTACATCGTACTGCTTAACGACGAGGGAGAGCAGATTGCTATCATAAGAAACATTGACAATCTTGACCCCGAGTCAAAGGCTGTTGTTGAGGCAGTTCTTGAGGAATACTATATGATTCCGAGAATCACAAGATTTATTTCAATGACGGAAAAATTCAAAATCTGGATGTGGACGGCAGAAACCGATAAGGGCACGATCACCTTTGAAATAAGAAATCATATAGCATCTATAAAGCCCTTGTATGACGGCAGAGTTCTCATTAAGGATGCAAACGATAACCGCTATGAGATACCCGATTACAGAAAGCTTGACGCACAAAGCAAAAAAATGCTCATTCCGAAACTTTAATTGAAGGAGATATAAAAATATGAAACTTGTTATAGCTATTGTAAACAATGACGACAGTGCAGTAGTCGCATCAGCACTCACTAAGGAAAATTTCATCGTAACCAAGCTTTCCACAACGGGCGGCTTCCTTATGGTTGGAAACACCACCTTCCTTATAGGAACCGAGGATAAGGACGTAGACCGCGTAAAGGAAATAATTTCCAGATTCTCAAAGACAAGAACTCACTCAGCCGCAACCACGGAATCCTTCGGCAGAGGTCTTTCAGAAGGTGCTCTGGCACAGGACGTATCCGTCGGCGGCGCAACGGTATTCGTGCTTTCCGTTGATTCGATGGACAAATATTAATTGCCGTTTCAGCCAAATCAAAAGGGGCTCGGGCTTTGTTATAAGCCTGACCCCTTTTTTGACTCTTCACGGAAACTTGGGGGATATCTCAGAAAAGTTCTATTAATAGTGCTTCGCACTTTAAGGTTGACGACCCCGTCCCCCTTTGTCACTTCGTGACATTTCCCCCACACCGTGGGGGCATCGACCCCCGGCGAGGGGCGAATGAGTGTGCCGCCGCCGGTGGCGGATAAAGGCACGCGAAGGAGGTGAGGAAACACAGAGTATCACGACCGCTCCAAGGGAGTGAGACGACAATG
>JAZNFG010000018.1:0-11460 GCA_045589015.1 Acutalibacteraceae bacterium | reverse complement strand
TCGCACTCCGCAGAGTGCGAAATCCTTTTTCCTTCTTAAAGCGCAGGAGATTTTTAAGAACCCTCGCCGGGGGTTCTTAAAGTGCGAAGCACTATTAATAGAACTTTTCTGAGATATCCCCCAAGTTTCCGTGAAGAACCTTTTTTTTCGCCGTCTCAGCCGCAGGGGATTATAGGAGGTGTATAATTATAAGCTCCGCAATAAATACCGTAAGACAGCAGGATACGGCAACCTTGAAGAGGTTGAAGCCCACGGCGGCGGTAATAATGCCCACGGCAAGGGCAAGCGCGCCCGATATAGGTGAATTTGTGGCATTGATTATTGCGGGGAAGGTCATAACCGCAAGGGTCACGTAGGGCACATAGTAAAGGAAGGACTTTATGAAGCGGTTTTTTATGGGACGTCTGAGAAGCGTCATAGGAAGGGCTCTTATAAGATAAGAAACTGCACCCATTATCAGTATGTAGATATAAATATTTTTATCCATTTGCCGTTTCCTCCTCTTCATCGTCCCTTCTCGGGAAAAGAACCGCGGCGGCAGCGGCAATAATAACCGTGAGAATTATGGTTCTCGTTCCTTCTGCAATTTCCTTTATTACGGGGATAATACCGCAGATAAAGCTCAGCGCAAAGCTTATTATTACAAGCCCCGCTATTACCTTGTCCTTTTTTGCAGGGGGCACGAAAACTGCCATAAACATTCCGTAAAGTGCAACTGAAAGGGCACTTACCACGGAGGCGGAAAGCACGTTGCCTGCAATTACTCCGAGAGCCGTGCCCAACGCCCACAGGGGGACAGCCGTAAGGGAGCCGCCGTAGTGATAATAGGGATTGAACACGCCCGGACGGGCTATGGATATGCCGAAAAGCTCGTCGGTGATATACATAGCCGAAAGGGGTCTGTGTATGAAGGGCATTTTTTCGTCTGTCTTCTGGCTCAGCGCGCAGGACATAAGCATATATCGGGCGTTTGCCACAAAGGTCGCGGCGGCAACCTCAAGGTAGGAGGCGTTTACCGCAATAAGCGTGAAGGCCACGTATTCGCCTGCCGAGGCTGAGCAAAGGGCAGAGGCGAGAAAGCCCTGAAGGGCGGTAAGACCTGCCTCCTTGGCAAGAACTCCCAGAGAGAAGGCCACGGCAAAGTAGCCGAGTCCGATGGGAATGCCGTCCTTTAAGCCCGATAAAAACTCCCTTTTGTTTTCTTTGAATTTGTATACGGTGTTCAATTTATATACCTCTTGATTGTTAGTATTCGACAAAAATAAATTTTAGCATCATAATAAATATTTTTCAAGAGAATTTGAAAAAATCCCGTTTTTCTTATGCTATGAGCGTGGGGAAACGGGTATTTTCATATAGCATATTCCCGATATCAGCTGAAGGGCTGCGGCAAGGAATACGAGAATTTCGGCAGGTATGAATGCCGCAAGCGAGGAGGCAATAAGCGAGCCGCCGCTGTGAAGAATCATTCTGTATGCATTATAAGGACCGGCAAGCTCTGCAGGAACTACGTATATCAGATAGGACGGGACGGCATAGTCTATTACCGTTCTGCCGAAAATTACAAGGCCGCCTGCAATCAGAAACAGCACGGGGGAGTCGGGAATGAGTATAAGAGGGAGCAAAAGGAAGATTACGCTTCCCGCAAGCACCGAGGCTTTATGGGATATTCTTTTTGACAAAAGACCGAAAACCGTACAGCCGAGAAGTGAAGCCGCCGCCTGTACGGATACGAAAAGCGTGGTTATCTGTTCGGAGTAGTGAAGGGTATCTGCGGCAATTACCGCAATAACGAGAGTAATCCCCGAGGAAAAGCCTCTTATGAGATTTGCGGGGGCGAGCCTCAGAAATACGGGGGAGAGCAGTATTTCTCTTAACGGTAATTTGGAGATGCCCGTTTTCTCCGTAACGCCCACGGTGTCCTCCTTTTCGGAGATGTTTTTAAGAAGCAGCGTCAGCACCGCCGCCGCAAGGGTAATTATAAATGCCGTAATAAAGGCAAACAGCATAAGCCGTGAATAGTCGAATTTCAGAGAAAGGGCACTTATAAGGGAGCCCGTACCGAAGGTGATTCCCGAGGACAGTATTCCGCACAATGCCATAAGTCTTCCGTATTCGTCCTTTTTTATTACGTAGTAGGGAAGCTTATAGTCGCATACCGTATGAAGGGCGGTGGTAACCGATTGCATTATGCTTACTGCCAGCAGTAATATGAATTCTCTTATTCCCGCACCCCGACTGAAGCATAAGGGCAGATAGCAAAGAAAAAGCACTCCGCCCGCAAGCTGGACTGCGGCGGTGCGTCTTATCAGATGCCCACGGTCGGCAAAGCGGGCAAAAAGCAATATGATTATTACGTTTACCGCGCCCGTTACCGAGGTGTGTATATATATCCTGTCCGCGCTCATACCGATAACGGTCAGAAAGGTCTGTAAAAGCGTGCCCGTAGAGACGAGAAGCGCCGCTGAGCGCAGAGCGTAAGCCGCGGTATATAATATATTGTTTTTCGTAAGTCCTTCTCCTTTCTGAAGTCCCTGACGCCCTTCAGAGCCGAAGAACCGAAATGCACTGAAAGGGCTTTGATTTCGGGTATGGCTCGGATTATTACCTATGCGGAAAACCCGAAAACCTTGTCCTGTTATACCGTGACAGACAAGGTTTTGAGTTGATTCATTTATCCTAAAAGATAATCGGTGGCGAGCATTACGCTGAAGCCTATGAGCAGGGCGTAGGTCGCACCTCTCTGACTGCCGTGTCCGTGCGTCTCGGAAAGCATTTCGTCGCTGACAACGTAGAGCATCGTGCCGCCTGCAAAGGCAAGTGCCACGGGAAGCACCACGCTTGAAATGCTGACCGCGAAGTAGCCCATAAACGTACCGACAACCTCAACTATGCCCGTGATAAGAGCTATGATAAAGGCCTTTCCCGGCTTTACGCCTGCAGAAAGCATAGGTCCTATGATTATCATTCCCTCGGGGACGTTCTGAAGAGCAATTCCTATTGCTATCATAAGTGCGCCCGACGTATCACCCGAGCCGAAGCCTACGCCTGCGGCAATTCCCTCGGGGAGATTATGTATGCCTATGGCAAGCACGAAAAGTATGACCTTGTTGAGATTCGACTTTCTGTGCTCCTCGGTATCGTCGGGGCCTATGAGCTTATGAAGATGGGGCACAAGCTTGTCTATAAGATTAAGACAGGCGGCACCGAGGAAGAGTCCTGCTATCGTTTTTATAAGTGCAAGCTCTCCGCCGTATTCAAGAGAGGGAATTATGAGTCCTATGACGGATGCCGCGAGCATTATTCCTGCCGCAAAGGACAGCACGATATCTGAAAATTTATGGGATATTCTTTTGAATATAAAGCCGAGCAGGGCACCGATAACCGTGGCACCTCCCACGCCCAGCGCAGTAAGTATAACAAGCTTCATTGGTTTTCTCCGTTTTTCCTTTTAAGCGTTGAGATCTGATACGAAATATGCGTTGGTGTCCGCAGGAAGTCCTCTTTCATCCTTTACGGAAGCTCTGACGAAAATGGAGCCTTCGGGAACCGCGCATTCCGCCTCCTCGATATATTCGTTTTCTGCCGCAATTCTCGTTTCTGCGTGACGAGAGCCGAAAACGAAGTCAATTTTCTTTGCGGGTGAGGTCTTTATATGAATTTTTCCGTCCTCGTACCATAATTCCTTTATTTCGGGGCCCTGAGAGGTATAGAAATATCCCTTTTCAAGAGAAGCAATAATATCCCCGTAGGTGAGGGCGGGAGCTTTTATTACGGTAAAGCCGCCGAAGGAGTCGCAGTAGACCGAATCCTCATCATGTCTGTTGTGGTTATCGTCCGTGCCTATACAGAAAATCCTTTTACCGTATCTGAGCATTTCGTCGTAAACCATAGGAACGTAGTCCTGATAGCCGACGGCAACACAGCCGTAGTTTACTATTTCCACGGCATCCATACCGTTGTAGCTGATATAGTCCGAGAAGTCCTCAAGAGACCAGTTGGGATGATTGTAGGTAACGAAAAAGCCCTTATCCCTTGCCGTCTGCATAAGACTTGAAATATTTTCGGGTGTATAGGTGTCCTCGTCTCCGATATCGGGCTGAGACATACCGGGCTTCTTTGCTACGAGACAGAAGTGGCAGGTCTTGTGATATGCTCTCCCCTTGGCATCGTCCTCGTATACGTCAACCTCATAGCCGTCAAGGGCAAGAAAGTCCTTGTCTGTGAGATGTGCCTGAGAATGAAGGGTGCTGTGGTCGGTAAATGCTATTACGCTGTAGCCGCGGCGCATATATTTTTCCTTTATCTCCTCGGGAGTCCAGCTGCCGTCAGAGAAGGTGGAATGACAATGAAGATTTGATTTGTAAAAATTACCGTTTTCGGGTAAAAGAAATTTTTTCATAAAAAACACTCCTTTGGGGCAATTGTATCACGCTGAGACCACGTTGTCATCAGTTATTTTTACAAAAAACAAAAAAATTCTTTGTGTAAATCGGATAAAATATTTTTATTTGTAAAAATTGCTTTATTCGGCAGATAAAAACCCTTATAATTTAAAAAACGCTTTGAATAAAGAGTTTTGCTCGATAATCAGACAGGAAGGGAAATGATATTTTTGAAGCTGTCAGACGTTATCTCAATGGTAAAGACCGCACCCGCGTACGTTAAGGAGCATTGGAACAAGCCTGCAGAGGGTGAATATCTGTCTCTCAAGGAAATGGCGGCATATACCGTTTCACAGGCAGGCACGTACATCTATGCCACGGCAGGCGGACTTATGACCTTTTCCGCCTCATATTTCTGCGGCTCGATTATGGGTATTGCCGCGATGGATTTCTATCTCATAAACCTCGTATCGACCATTATCGGATACGTGCTTATGTTTACGAATCCCGTCGGTATGCTCATATATGAAAACCACGGAAGACTCTCAAGGGGTATGAAGAGATTTGCCCATATTTCATATCTCGGACAAATCGTTCTCGGTATCGGCTGTTATTTTATTCCCGCAAATACCTTCGACGCGGTAATGCCGGGACTGCCGCAGATAGTGGGAAATATTCTCCTTGTGGGCGGCATTACGAGCTATATTACGTGGTTAATAAGAAGGGTATTCTGTGCAAAATACGGCAGAGTTAAGCCCTTTATCGTAATTTGCGCCATTCCCTCGGCAATAATCGTATCGGTAATTCCGTATCTTCCCGTGGAGGGGCTTTCATACTCAATGAAGCTTATCGTTCTTCACGGCGCGTTTACCCTTATGAATTACTTTTATAACAGCTTCATAGGTGTAAACGGCTTGGTAACCTTTATGACGCCCAACTCTCAGGAAAGACAGAAGCTTCATTCCATAGTGCCCATAATTACGGGACTTTTCCCCTCGATTATCAATATGTTCTTCCCCTTCTTAATTTCCGTTACGGGCGGCTATCTCAATATCACCACCTATAAGGTTTTCGTGCCTGTTTTTGCAGGAATCGGTGCAGTAATTTCTCTTGCCGCACTTTTCTGTAAGGAAAGAGTCATTGAGGAAAGCATTGAAACGAGAAAAAAGGTCAAGTTCCTTGAGGGCGCGAGGAATGCACTCAAAAACAAGTATCTGTGGATAGTGAATATTTCAAATATCGTAGGTCAGTGGCAATGGCTTATGTCGTCAATACTTGACTTATGGTTCATATATCTTCTGCGTACGGAATCCTTTATGGGACTTGCAAAGAATCTCGTCGTTATCGGTATGACGGCAGGTAACATCCTTTGTCCCATACTTACGGCAAAATTCCAGAAGAGAGATATTCTTCTTGTGTCCAAGGCTATAGCTCTCGTAATTCTTTTCGGTGCGCTTTTTGCCGTAAAGAGCGAAAATCTTATAATCTATCTTGTGCTTATGTTCTTAAGAAATACCATTCAGCCTGTTGAAACGGGTGTCGCACAGGGACTGGGCGCGGATATCCAGAACTATCATCATTGGAAATACGGTGAGCGTTCCGACTCGGTTTCGGGTGTGTTCAGCTGGTTCCTGAATCCCCTTAATATGGGACTCGGCTACATTCTTCCGTGGATTTTCGCAAGCATCGGCTTTACCTCGGACTGGGACGTTTATTATGATTCAGCCATTCTCAACAACGTTTTCTACGTCTATATCTGGGCGGCAATTATTTCCACCGTGCTGTTTGCCCTTCCGTATTTCTTCTACGACCTTACCAAGGAAAAGCACGATATGTGCGTCAGAGAGCTGAAGGAGCGTCTTGAAAAAGCCGAAGCCGCAGAAAAGGAGGAAAAAGCCGTATGAAAAAGATAATATCCGCAGCCTTAGTGCTTGCACTTTTTTGTCTGCTTCTGTGCGCTTGTGATATTTCCGATATCGCCGGCGGAAATCTTAAAATAAAGTATAAGTCAGAGGGGGACAGTCTCGTCGTAACCTCCGTTCCCGACAACGTTACGGTTCCCGAAATTGTGATTCCCGATGAATACGATGGAAAGCCTGTTACGGCAATTGCCGATTTTGCCGCGGTTAACCTTGAAAACGTAACAAAGATAACCATAGGCAGGAACGTAAAGGAAATAGGTCTGTGGGCATTTGAAAACAACAAAAGGGTCACCGCCTTTGAGGTTGACGACGAAAATGAGTATTTCTGCGATGTGGACGGAGTTTTATATACCAAGGATATGAAAACTCTTCTTTTCTATCCTCTCGCAAGAGGTGTTACGGATATGGCTGCGACTGACTCGGGCACCGTAAAGGGTATCGTCTACGAGATTCCCGAGGGAGTTGAAACTATCCGCACAAAGGCGTTTTACAGATGCACGGAGCTGCGCGGCATAACACTTCCGTCAACGCTCAGAAGAATTGAGGAAAAGGCATTTTTCCGCTGCTCCTTTGAAGAAATCGACCTGCCCGAGGCACTTGAGCTTATCGGCAAGGATGCCTTCGGTTATTGTACGAATCTGGGGAAGCTTGAAATTCCTGCAGGAATTAAGGAAATCGGTGAGTACGCATTTTATAACTGCACGTCACTTCTTGACATAAGCATCGCCGCAAGCAAGGATGCCGTGATTCTCGGCAAAAGCTGGCAGCCTACCAATAACGGTCTGAAGATAGACGGACTCCAAATTATATGGCTGAAATAAAGGATGTGACTATATGGCATATACGAGCTTCATAGGAAACGGGACGCACTTTATTGGCTGCTCGGGACGAACCGTTTACGTTTACGATAAGGACGGACGGGAGCTTGCCCGCTTCAGAGATCTTCCCTATGCATATTCTGCAAAGATCTCTCCCGACGGGAGGACGTTTGTTATAAAAACCACAGAGGGCAGAATGGCAGTTTATTCACTGGAAACGCTTGAGCTTATAAAAAAATTCCGTTATTCTAAAATTGACGGAAGTCAGGATGATACCTTCTTCTTTTCTCCCGACGGAAGTGAGCTTTACAGTATAGAAAGACATTATACGAGCTACAGAAGCGCTCTGTCCGTTTACGATACGTCAGATTATTCTCTGAAAAAAAGGCTTTTTGCCGAGGATGAATTCCTTGAGCCGGATACCGCCGAATTTGACCCTGAGACGGATGAGCTTTATATTCTTTTTGCCGTGCGGGGTGAGGACGGCTGTGTGAAGGAGTATTTTATTTCAACTCTTGACGGTGACGAGCCGGGGGAGAGGATCTATATTCCCAATGATGAGGCGTGGGATTTTGCTATGTATAAGGATGCCCAGGACGCAGGCTTTACCACCGATGAAAAAAGGCTTGTAACAAAGGCCTCCCGTTACTTTTTTAGTGACACGGATTATTCGAGAATCACTCTGAAAATTCTCACGGAAAGCTACAGACCATAAAAAATATATAACCGCGCAGAAGGATGCTTTCTTCTTCGCGGTTTTATTTTATCTTAAAATAAATAAATATTTTATTTTATTAACAAATTGTAAAAATTGTAAACCTTTGTCCGATTAAATTGCAATTTGTAAATTATAAAGCTATAATTTATCTGATTGTATACTAAGAGCATAAAATGTATATAAAACTGTCAGGATATGGTGAAGAGAATATGAGACTTGAAAACGTTCCCACGATAAGAGACCTTCTGGACGTTGCTCCCGTAAAGCATAACGACCGCACGTTCATTAAGTTTATACGTGACGAAAGGATTATTGAAAAGAAATTCAGCGAGGTAAGAAGCGACGGACTTGCAGTTTGCAGAAGGCTTCGCCGTGAGATTCCCGAAAGAACGCATATTGCTATCATAAGCAAGAGCACGTACGAATATATTGCCTGTATGACGGGAGTGCTTTGTGCAGGTCACGTTGCAGTACCCATTGACCCCGATTCAACACCCGAGGAGGCAGCCTCAATCATCAACGATTCTGATGCTACCGTGCTTCTCTGGGGAGAAGAGTTTTCCGAAAGACTTGATGCGGTAAAGGCTCTTTGTCCCAAGCTTTCCTATGATATGGTTATCAGTCCCGAGAATTTTGAAAATATCTATTCCGAGTATTCCGAGGACAGCGAATATGCGGCTCTTTCCGACGTGAAAATGGATCCCGATGCCTGCTGTCTTATAATCTATACCTCGGGAACAACGGGAGACAAAAAGGGCGTTATGCTTTCAAGTCAGTCACTTGTAAGCAATCTTATCTTTGAGCCCTATGATGATATCGTAATCCGTGTTGACACGATGCTTTCAATATTGCCCCTTCATCATATATTCTGCTTCATCTGCGGATATATAGGCCCTCTTAACGTAGGTAACTGCGTGTGCCTGAACGGTGAGATGAAGGACCTTTTCAAGAATCTTCTTATATTCAAGCCCAATCAGATAAGAGTAGTTCCTCTTATTGCTCAGGGTATTTTAGGCAGAATCCGTGCCGTACAGGCTAAGAATCCCTCTCTTTCTCCCAAGGAGGCGGCGGCTCAGGTAACGGGCGGAAATCTTGATATGATGCTTTCGGGCGGTGCATATCTTGACCCTGCACTCTGTAAGGCATACGAGCCCTACGGTATTCTCGTAAGACAGGGTTACGGTATGAGTGAAGCCAGCGCAAAGGTTACTCTTCCCGACCCCGACTGTCCCCCCGAAAGCGTAGGCAGAATTATGAGCACCGTAAACGTACGTATTGAGGGCGGCGAGATTCAGCTTGATACTCCCGGTATGATGCTGGGCTATTATAAGCGTCCCGAGGAGACCGCCGAGGTCATTACAGAGGACGGATGGCTCCGCACGGGTGATATCGGAAGAATTGACGGGAATAACGTGCTTTACATAACGGGCAGACTCAAGAATCTTATTATTCTTTCCAACGGAGAAAACGTTTCTCCCGAGGGAATCGAAAACAAATACAATGCAAGTCCCTTGGTTTCCGAGGTTCTCGTTTATGCCGAAAAGGACCTTATTGCGGCTTGCATATATCCCAATTACGAATACTGTGAGCAGAACGGTATTTCGGACGTGAAGGCGGCTCTTGAGGAGCTGACGGACAGGCTCAACGAAAACGCACTTCCCTCACACGTGGTGTCAAAGCTTGTTGTACGTGATGTTCCCCTTGAAAAGACAGCTCTCGGTAAAATAAAGCGTACCTGCTGCTGAATTAAGAAGGTGTAATATTAAATGAGACCCGCAAACGGGGAAAAGGTGTATAAGCTGATACATTCTCAGGAAATGGTCAAATATATGTGGAAGTATTCCGTCCACCGTCAGTCCACACAGATTCCCCTTTCAATAGCATTTGACGAGGAGCTTGATTTTTCGGTGCTTGCACGCGCCGTAAATGAAGAGATAGCAAGAAACGACTGTATGCGTCTGCGAATATTCCGCGAGGGATTTAAGGTCAGACAGTTTTTTCTTGATGAATACCGCCTCGATAAAATTTTAATAAAAGCATTTTCGTCCAAGGATGAGCAGATGAGGTATTTTGACTCCGTTGCGGCAACCGAGCTTGACGTTTTCGGCGGCGAGACCTTCAAAATAATCTTTTTCCGTACGGCTGAGAATAAATGCGGAATATTTATCTGTGCGTCACATATAATAATGGACTTTGTTGCCGCCTTCGGCTTCTTTAAGGATTTAATGGCGGTTTATGACAGTCTGAAGGGCTCACAGCCAATGCCCCGTCCTCTCGGAAAATACGAGGATATAATAGCAAAGGAGCAGGATAATCCCGAGCTTCAGGAGCGTATTTTAAGAGATAAGGCAGAGCTGGACGAGTGGGTCGCAAAGGACAGAACTCCGTTTTACAATGCAGTTAACGGCACGCGCGTGCTTGATTTTCAGCGAAAGCTTCTTCATAAGAGGGATATGAATATGCCTCATATCTATCTGCCCGTGCTTGATAAGACGAATCTTGTAAAATGCAGGCTTTCGGAGTCCGACAGCAAGAAAATTGATACCTTCATAAAGGAAAATCAGCTGAGCGGTGAATGGGTAATTCAGCTGGGCTTTCGTATTTATCTGTCAAAGCTGAACCGTCATACCAACGATACTCTTTTCTGGGTGCTGTGCCCGAGAAGAAGAACCGTCAAGGAAAAGCGCTGCGGCGGAACCCTTGCCTCGCCGATGCCCTGGAGAGAGATTCTTGACGATAACAAATCCTTTATGGATACTATTCAGCAGCTGAGCGAATCTCAGATATTCTTATTCCGTCATTCCGACGTACCCTTTACCGAAATACGTCAGATGGAGAGAGACCGCTACGGACTTTCTCTGATGCAGACGGCTAACAGTATGATGTTTTCATATTTGCCCTCCGGCGAAAACAGCTTCGGGGACAGACAGTACGAATTTGCCGCATACAACTTCGGACATTACGTTATGCCCGTTTACGCTCTCACTATGCAAGAGGCGGCAACAGGTAACTTCATATTTTCCTACATACACCGTCTGTTCCTGACGAAGGACGAGGAGATAATCTCCTTCAACGACGGAGTTGTCCGCGCAATTCTCAAGGGTATAGAAAACCCCGAAAAAACAATAGGTGAAATTCTGGAGGAATTATAATGAGCACACTTGATATAATTAAGGAAATTATCTGCGAATACGTAGAGGTTGAGCCTGAGGAGATACAAGAGGAATCCTCACTCAGATACGACCTCGGAGCATCCTCGTTCGACCTTATGAACATAGGCTCCGCAATTGAGGAGAAATTCAAGATAAAAATCACGGGAAGCTCCCTTACGAAGATCAAAAACGTCGGCGACCTCGTAATCTTCCTTGATAATCTTTAATAAAATGAAGCAAGCACAGGGCTGTCATTTTGAGGTGCAGCCCTGTGCTTTTTTTTACTTTATAGGAAATTCCTTCAGATATTGCAAAAATAATGGTTCTTCACGGAAACTTGGGGGATATCTCAGAAAAGTTCTATTAATAGTGCTTCGCACTTTAAGAACCCCCGGCGAGGGTTCTTAAAAATCTCCTGCGCTTTAAGAAGGAAAAAGGATTTCGCACTCTGCGGAGTGCGACAAG
>JAZNFG010000017.1:0-4621 GCA_045589015.1 Acutalibacteraceae bacterium | reverse complement strand
AGGATTTCGCACTCTGCGGAGTGCGACAAGAGGCTCTGCCTCTTGACACCGTGAGCTTTTGAAAAAGCTCAACCAAAACTTTTAATAGGCACTCCCGTGCCCACTTCATCCCCCAAGTTTCCGTGAAGAACCTTTTTTTTGATTACGATTTTTGTGCATATATCCAAAATTTCGTTGCCGTAAGGCAACATATCGAGCCGAAGGCATATCGAGTTCGAACAGAACATATCGAAAATCTCAAAAGAGATTTATATCGATGAGTGCTATGCGCGGCAAAGCAGCGCGACGCACTCTACGTGTACGGTGCGGGGAAATAAATCAAAGGGCACGGCAGCTTGTGTTTTATAGCCCTTCTTCTCAAGGATAGCAAGGTCTCTTGCCAGCGTTGCGGGGTCGCAGGAGACGTAGACTATTCTTTCGGGGTTCATTTTTGCAACCGTGTCAAGAAGTCCGCTGTCACAGCCCTTTCTCGGCGGGTCGAGGATTACCGTGTCGGGAGTAATGCCCTCACCGTCAAGTATTCCTGCCGCTTCGGCGGCATCCGCACATATAAATCTTGTGTTTTCGGCATTATTGAGCCTTGCGTTTATTTTTGCATCCTCAATCGCCTCGGGGACGATTTCAACGCCTATGAGTGAATCTACCTTATGCGCCATTGTAAGACCTATTGTACCGGCACCGCAGTACATATCAAGAAGCACCCTTGTATTGTCCGTCAAAGCAAGCTCAGCCGCCTTTTCGTAGAGTCTTTGTGCCTGAGCGTGGTTTACCTGATAGAAGGAGAGGGGAGAAATACGGAAGCGTTTGCCGCAGAGAATATCCTCAATATAGCCCTTGCCGTAAATTACCGTCTGCTTCTTTCCCATAATGACGTTTGTGTTTTCTTCGTTATGGTTGAGAACCACGGTTTTTATGTTGGAATTGCTCCTTGTGAGTGCGCTTATAAGCTCGTCCTTTTTGAAAATTCTGTCACCGTTTATGACAAGACAGACCATAATTTCACCCGTGGAGAAGCCTTTTCTTAAGTATACGTGTCTGAGAAGTCCCCTTCGGGTGCCTTCATCATAGGCGGGAATCTTATATTTTTCGCACCATTTTGCGACAATTCTCAGAATGTGCGAAAATTCCTCGGGCTGTAAAAGACAGCTTTTGCAGTCGATTACCCTGTGTGAAAAGGGCGCGTAGAAGCCTGCAAGAAGCCTGCCGTTTGCGCTTTCCACGGGGTACTGCGCCTTGTTTCTGTAGCGGTCGGGGCTCTCGGCACCCACCGTGTCCTCGGGGACTGAATCAAGATGCCCGATTCTTTTGAAGGCATCTCTTACCTTTGCGGTTTTTATTTTCAGCTCCGCCTCATAGGATATATGTCTGTACTGACAGCCTCCGCAACGGGGGAATACGGGGCAGTCGGGAATGATTCTGTCCTGTGAAGCCTTCAGAACGTGCTGAAGCTTGCCTATTGCGTAATTCTTCTTTGCCTTTATTATGATACAGCTGACGGTATCTCCTGCGGCGGCACCGTTTACGAAAACCGCCTGCCCGTCAACGCGGCCAACACCGCTTCCCTCTGAGGAGAAGCCTGTAATTTCAAGCTCAGTAACGTCATTCTTTTTCAGTGACATTTTAACCTCCGAAAAAAACGGAATACCCTGAGATAAACGGGAAGGACTGACCCCCGTATTCGGGAATTCCGTTGAGTATTACAGATGATTTGTCCAACGGGACTGAAGGATACGGCTTTTGCTGTTACATCATTGAACGGAACAAAAGCATATAAGAGGGGATAAGCTGAACGAAATAAGCGAGAGCCGTTCCCATAGCACCCAGAATTGCACCGCCCACGGAAACGCCGCCGCGGCTTCTGAGCATATTTCTGTAGGACTGCATATCGTTGCATTCCTCTCTTATGGCAAATATATCCTTTTTTATCTTTTTCAGATAAAGGTGGTTTGCAAAAAGGGACATACCCAGAGTCAGAGCGGTAGAGGCTATCGATATTACGTAGCCCAGCGTGATTTTGATGTTGTCCTCCTGCGGGGGAATGACGTTGCTGTATTCTTCCTCAAGGGCGGCAACGGCTTTTTCAAACTCTGCAAGGTCTGTTTCACCGTTGAGAACCTGTGAGTAAAGCACGCTCATTTCCGCATACATATCTCTGACGGGCTGTGTTATTGAGCAGATTCCTGCGCCTGCGGCAAGAATAATGCTGATAACAAGATAAATGATGCCCTCCTTGTAAAGCTTTCTGTATAAAAACCAAATAGGGCCGAAAAGGAAGGCGCAGATTGAAAAGGATACCCTTCTGCCGAAGCGGTCTGAGGCGGCAAATCTTCTTATATACCTGCCGGACTGCTTTTCACCGATGTAATCTGCAAGCTCTGCGGCAGGAATACCGCTGACGAGGATATCGGGACGAAGACCGCCGAAGCGCTGATAAAAATCGTAATTTTCCTGAGCCGCACCGCGCTGAGCCTCATTCTGATTATGGGGTGCGCCGCCGTAGGGCATACCGCCGAAGGCAGGGGAGTCGGGCTTTTCAGACGTACCGCCTGCATCAGAGGGGGTATTCATTTCACCGAAGCCGTCCCTTTTGTCCTCATAAAGCGGCTTGCGGCACTTAATGCAAAGTGCATCGTTGCCGTAATTGAGCGACTGACAGTGAGGACAGATTACGGCATTCTCTCCGTTTTTGAATATGAAGGGTGCTGCCTTCGGCTCTGTCCTTTTCTCCTGCTTCCTTTCGCGAAGCTCCTCGGGATATATCCATTCAAAGCCGTCAGCGTGCAATTCGTTGTTTGCACATTTTCCTTCATTCATCCAGCATTCTCTGTGGTGGGGTGAGCCGCATACGGGACATACTACAACGTCGTCCGTCTCGGTAAAAATATTATTACAGCTCACACATCTGCAATTCTTATAACGCATACATATACTCCGTAAAATTGTATTTATGCTTATATTCTATACAATTAACCTTAAAAATTCAATAAAAATAATAATATTATCGTTAAATATTTTATCCTAAAGTATTTGACAATAGGCGGTTTTTTTAATATAATATCTTATGTATGCAAAAAATCAGGTTATTATGAGGTGAAATATATGCTTCAGTATGAAGAATTAAGACTTGCTCTTCTTGAGCAGGAGGCTCCCCTGAAGGAGCTTAAGGAGGCTCTCAGCATTGATGCTCTTAAGGCAGAGATAGGCGAGCTTGACAAAATGACGGCTGAGGAATCCTTCTGGAACGACGTGGCAAATTCAAACAAGGTGCTTCAGAAGCTTGCCGGACTTAAAAATAAGGTTAAGAAGTACGAGGATCTCGTAGCGGATTATGATGATACGCTTACTCTTATCGAAATGAGCAACGAGGAAGAGGACGAGGGTATGCTTGACGAATGCACCGAGAGCGTTGAAAGAGTAAAGAGCGAGATTGAAAAGCTTACTCTTGAAACTCTGCTTTCGGGACAGTACGATAATAATAACGCTATTCTTACCTTCCACGCAGGCGCAGGCGGCACAGAGGCACAGGATTGGTGTCAGATGCTTTTCAGAATGTACGGTCAGTGGGCAACGAAGCACGGCTTCAAATTCACAACCGTTGACTTCCTTGACGGCGACGAGGCAGGACTTAAATCCGCCGTTGTTGTTATCGAGGGTGACAACGCCTACGGATATCTCAAGAGTGAAATGGGTGTTCACAGACTTGTCCGTGTTTCTCCCTTCGACTCCTCGGGAAGAAGACATACCTCCTTTGCATCCCTTGAGGTTATGCCCGAAATCGACGATACCATTGAGGTCGAAATCCGTGAAGAGGATATCACGATGGAGGTTTACCGTGCATCGGGAGCAGGCGGACAGAAGGTTAACAAGACCTCCTCTGCTGTACGTCTTATCCATAATCCCACGGGAATCGTTGTTTCCTGTCAGGTTGAAAGAAGCCAGCATCAGAACCGAGAGGTTGCTATGCGTATGCTAAAGTCAAAGCTTCTTGAAATCAAAGAAAGAGAGCATCTTGATAAGATCGAAGACATCAAGGGCGAGCAGAAGGAAATCGGCTGGGGCAGCCAGATCCGTTCTTACGTCTTTATGCCGTATACACTCGCAAAGGATCACCGCACAGGCTACGAAATGGGTAACATCAATGCGGTTATGGACGGTGACATCGACGGCTTTATCAACGCTTACTTAAAGCAGATTTCACTTTCCGAGCTTAACAAATAAAAATATCAGGGATGTTGTATTATGAACATTGTTGACATTTCAAGACCGTTGCTGACGACAATCGAATATCCGGGCGACCCCGAAACAAGGCTGGACACGGTGCAGAGCATCGAAAAAGGTGACGCGTGCAACCTGTCGGCTGTTTATGCCTGCGTTCATACGGCGACTCACGCCGATGCGCCCTGTCATTTCCTCGAGGGCGGAGAGACAATTGAAGAGGCTGACCTTAACAAGTATATCGGTCAGTGTACGGTTATCGAGGTTCCCCCGGGAGTTATCACGGGCGAATACGTCAACAAATATTTCCCGAAGCATTGCACAAGACTTCTCATAAAGGGTGACGGACAGTCGTTCTTTATGGAAAGTGCCGCTTATGAGGCGGTCGATACGGGCATCTGCCTTA
>JAZNFG010000016.1:0-39679 GCA_045589015.1 Acutalibacteraceae bacterium | reverse complement strand
AAAAAGGATTTCGCACTCTGCGGAGTGCGACAAGAGGCTCTGCCTCTTGACACCGTGAGCTTTTGAAAAAGCTCAACCAAAACTTTTAATAGGCACTCCCGTGCCCACTTCATCCCCCAAGTTTCCGTGAAGAACCAATTTTTACGGAGCAGAAAATAAAAAATCTGTTTTCTCCGACTTCCGACCTCCGACCTAAAGAGTGAGCTGCCTGTATATGTCACTCTTTTTACATCCCGTTTCCTTTGCCGCTTTTTTTGCGGCTTCGTTTGTGCTGAGCCCTTCGGCAATATAGGCTCTTGCAAGCTCTACGGGGTCAGTCTGCTGTTCTTCGGCTTTTATTTCCTCTTTCGGCTTTGCCTCTATAATAATTACGTATTCACCCTTGAGCTTTATGCCGTCGTATTTGCCGTCAAGCTCCGAGAGTGTGCCGAATTCTATGCTTTCGTGGATTTTGGTAAGCTCCTTGATAAGAGCAACCCTTCTGTCGCCGAGTGCGGTGTGCAGGTCGTGAAGAGTGGCGGCAAGCTTATGGGGGGCTTCGTAGAAAACCATAGTCTTGCGCTCGGTCTTTATCTCCTCAAGATGCTCTCTTCGTTTCGGCTTGTTTCCCGTAAGGAAGCCTTCAAATGTAAAGCGTGACACCTCAAGTCCCGAAAGGGCAAGGGCGGTGATTATTGCGCTGGGGCCGGGAACGGTATTTACCTTGATGCCGTTTTCGTGGCACAGCCTGACAAGGTCCTGTCCGGGGTCCGATATTGCAGGCATTCCCGCATCCGTAACAAGGGCACAGCTTTCTCCGTCAAGAATCCTTTGTACGATAGACGGCCCCTTTTCTGCGCGGTTATGCTCGTGATAGGCTACGAGCTTGTTTTTTATATCAAAATAATTGAGAAGCTTTACGGTAACTCTCGTATCCTCTGCGGCAATAAAATCCACCGTGCGAAGTGTTTCTATTGCACGGGGAGAAAAATCTCCTAAATTGCCGATAGGAGTACCGACAACAAATAATTCTCCGGGCATAAATTCCTCCGTAGATCATAATTTAGCGATGCTAAATTATGATAGGTAATAGGTAAGAAGTAATAGTGAAGAGTGCCCCTGTCGGAAGGGGTTCGCCCTTAATTATAGAGCGAAGCGGAACAAGCCGTCAGGCTTCCGAACTTCTTCACTATTCACTATTACTTTTTACTTCAAGCATAATTTATCGCAAAACGATAAATTATGCTTTATTTCTCCTTAATGCTGCTGATGTAATCACAGTTAAAGGTAGTAAGCTTACCTTTCTTATCTTCAATGGTTATCCAGTTTTCCGAGATCTCAATAACCTTTCCGACAAGTCCCGAAATATATCCGTTTGCCGAAATTATACATTCTTTTCCTTTATATCTTAAAAGTAAGGAGTTATCCATTTTTTTATTTTCCTTTCTTCTTTTTCGTATTTTCATTATCTGAAGCTGCAGATTGTTTCTCTGTGTCACTGAAAGCGCCACAATAAGAACAAAAAATGCAGGAAAAAATGCACTCATAAATATTTATTCCTCCGAATTCCGCCTTCCGAATTCCGAATTACCTTTTGTATTTTCCGATAATTCTCAGCATTTCTTCACTTAGTGTTCCGTCGGGGTTTTCAATGTGAAGCTCTTTTTCGACTATGAGACCGGGGTTTCTGCCCTTTTTGCCCTCTAACAGAAACAGCCACGGAGCTTTGCCGTCGCGCTGAGAAACGAAGCGAAGGCGTTTAGGCTCGATTTTTGCCGCTCTCATTCCCGCCATAGCCTCTGTCAGCCTTTCGGGACGCAGGCAGATGCACATTCTTCCTCCGAATTTCAGAAGCCGCGATGCGGAAACGAAAACGTCCGTCAGCTCAAGGCTTGTTTCGTGACGCGCTATTTTATCAGACGCCGTTTCGCTTATAATTCCGTGCCCCTCCGCGGTATATGGGGGATTCATCGTTACAAGGTCAAACGTACCCTCTGAAAGCTTCCCCTTTAAGTCTCTGAGGTCACCCTCAGTCAGAGTGAAGCGTTCCTCTATACCGTTGAGCTCTATGCTTCTTCTCACCTGATTGCAGGCGAGGGGCTGAATTTCAACGGCGTGTACCCTTTCAACGCCCTCTCTCAGCCAGTAAAACGGTATAATACCGCACCCCGTACCGAAATCGCAGACGGTATTTTTCCTCTTAGGTGCGGCAAAGGCAGCCAACAGCAGGGCATCCGTACCAAAGGTATGGCTGTCGGATACTATAAGCTGCAGGCTGCCGTCAATGTATTCAATATGTTCGTTGGATGTCAGATTTGCCATTTTATATTCTGTTTCTCTTGAGTGCAAGGACAACAACGATAACACCGATACCCGAGCCTAAAAGAAGAACAACACCGAGAGCTGTTTTCAGGGGATTTACGTCGGAATCAATGTTAAGTTCGTCCTCAACTACAGGCTGGAAAACGGTTGTTGTGTAAGCCTCGGTATAAATCTGCTCGGGAGGTATGTACTGAAAGGTGGTTGTCTCCACGGGGGGAAGAGTCGTGGGGGGAGCATACGTGGGAGGAGTATATGAGGGGTAAGTGGGAGCGGTAGTGGGTGTCTCGGTTGTGGGGGCTTCCGTGGTAGGCTCCTCTGTTGTGGGCTCCTCAGTGGTTGTCTCCTGCGGCTTCGTTTCACTTTCAAAGGCAAAGAGATACTCCTGCAGCTCGTTGAGAATCTTATTGAGACCAGCGGAGTTTAACAATCCGCCTAAACCACCGCTCTGAAGTTCATTAATAAAATTTCGGATGCTTTCTGGGTCAGAAAGGTCAAGGTTAGAGACATCGATACTAAATATCTCTAACATCGCTTTTATGTTGTCGGGATTGACAAGGTCAGCCGCGAATACCGTTGTGCCGAGGGGCAAAAGAAGCACGAACGCGGCAATAAGTGCTGCTGTTATCTTTTTTATACGTTTCATTCTACATCACCTGCTATAATAGTACAAAATATATAATAACAAGGTTTTCGACAATTGTCAATTGTAAATGTTTGGCGGAAACAAAAATAAAGAGCCGTAGGGGCTGTAAAAAAACGAAAGTTTTTTTACAACTCATTTTAATGGGATAGGAAAAAAGATGAAGAACGGACAAACCGAGCAAAATCAAGACGCAAGGCTTGATTTTGTTTGCCCGAAGGCGTACGGAAGGTACGTCGAGCGGCGAGCGAGAGTTCGTAGCATAAAACATAAAAATAAATAACTTTTGTATTATTGTGTGTTTTAAAAGGGCTCGGCAGGTATTTTCACTTGCCGAGCCCTCTTGCTGTGTATTTTTTATACAATGTGATTGAGCCAGTATGCCACGTGGCTTGCGAAGCCGTGACAGCAGGAGGCGTAGTCGGACATATTCTCCCAGAGTGTGCCCGTTTTTTCAGCCATAGGCAGGAAGAAGCTTTCAATTTCCTTCAATAGCTTACCGTATTCCTTATCGCTGTAGAGAATGAAAAGTCTCAGATAGTTTCCGATAAAGGCATTTGATACGGGGACGTCGGGGTAGGTCCTTTCGGGGTCTCTGTCGGGACCGAATACCGTAAACATTTTTTCGTAAAGCTCAGGGTACAGCTCCTTTGAAGCCGTACCGGTGAAGAAGGCGTAATACTGACAGGTCTCCGTGTGGTTATCCGTTATTTCAAGCACGTTTTCTTCGTTTCTTACAGCGTTGTCGCAGAAGAATTCTCCGTCGAATGCCTGCTGTCTTACCGTCTCTCTTATTTTATCTGCCTTTTCGTGCAGAGCATCGTCACAGTAAAGCTCTGCTACGGCATCAAGCACCCTTGAATAGAGCATATTCGAGGGATAATTTACGTCACGGACGAAGTCGTTTGCCTTTGACCACTCAACGAATATCCAGCTGTCAATCTTTTCAAGCAGTCCGTCGGAGTTTTCATAGCCCCTTGTAAATTCAAGCAGCTTATATACTCTTTCTTTTGCCGCGTCAACGAGTGCTGTGTCACCGGAGCGGTCAAGGTATTCTCTGAGCTGTAAAACAAACCAGAATGCCCAGTTGTGTATATAGCATCCGTCGGGATGGTCACCGGGGTAGCACATAGGAAGCATTCCGTCGGGAATTGCGTCGAATTTTTCGGGAATAAGGAAGTTTTCGATAAAGCATCTTTCAATGAAGCTTTCTCCCGTCAGCTCCTTTTCGACTCTTGAGGTGAAGAAGCTGTCGCAAAGCCAGCCTGCTCTTTCTCTTGAGGGGCAGTCCGTAAATATATCGGTTGCATTCTGTCTGAAGGTCTCAACAGCCGCATCGTATATCCTCTGCAGATTTTCCGTGGGCATTTTTCTGAGATTTGAAAGTCCCGTTTCGGGGTAGCATTCCTCGTATAACGATACGTTGGTTACAAGGGTGGGGGCATACATTGAGATAATCTGTATATATCTGAAGGTATACGGCTCAAAGGACACGAAATCGTAGGTTCTTCCGCCCTGTATTGCCCATTTTATAACGTTCTGGCAGGCATCCTTGCCGGGATCGGGGCATTTTCCGTCGGGAAGTATCTCGTTGAATACCGCGTAAATGACGGTATCGTGCTCTGCAGTCAGAGAAAGGCGGATATATCCCGTATTGTTTCTGCCCATATCGTAAATACAGCAGCAGTTTATGCCGAGAGACACGCTCTCCATACCGTAGCCGCCGTCCTCCATTATCTGAGTCTTGTATGCGTAAAGCTCGTTTACGGGGGAAGTGTCCAGCTGAGCCTCGGTGTAGCCCTTGAGCGTATCGCCGATGCCCGTAAGGCTTCTGTCCTTAAAGTACCGTCTGTCCTTGTCGGGAATAAGAATACCCTTTGAGACTATCTCCTTTACCTTTCTTTCCGTATAAAGGCAGTAGGGGATGTTTCTTTCAAGAAAGCTTTTTTCGGGAGTCAGCTCAAGAATGGCAGGGCAGAGCTTCGTATCGGGGTCGGTCATAAAGCCGTCGTAGTAAGCGTCGAATATATAGCATTCGGTAAAGGGACGCTGGAAGGAATAACGGGGCGTTTTCTGAATACGGCTGAGATATCTTGCTGCCTGAAATTCCTTGTCCGTGCCCGTTGCGTAAAGAATCTCTCCGTTTCTTTCAATTTCAGCGCAAAGAAATGAGGGCAGGTCAAGCAGATAATAGCTGTTGACGTTGTAGCCTGCGGCAATTACGGAAATTACTGTCTCCTTCTCTGAAAGCTCCTCTGAAAGAGTGTATTCGCTGACTCTGTAAAAGCCGTGTCCCGCTCTTGCGGGGCCTGCGGCGAAAAACTTGCCGTTGACAAAAATCTGATATCTTGAATGAGAAGCAATACTGAGCTTTACAGGCTCGTTTCCCGTTATGATTGCTCTGAATATGAGAGAAACGTTTTTTTCCTCCTGTCTGCCTTGTTCCCATACGGGAAGGGCTGCCTTGAATGAATACTTGTCAGATAGGCCTTGAGTTGTCATTTGATTTCCTCCAGAAGTCTTAAAAATGATATCATAAATGCTCTGTCGTCCTCTGCCGTGCGCTTGGGCGGACCCTTGGTTCTTTTGCCCGCAAGCCTTGCCTTTTTGCCCACGTATCTTGAATAGAGCAAATTTTCGATATTTTTATCGGTGTATATGAGACCGTTCTGATTGAGTACCCTTGCACCCTTGCCGAGGCATATTGCCGCAAGTCCGAAGTCCTGAGTGATAACTATGTCGCTTCCGTTTACGATGTTTGCAATCCTCAGGTCTGCACAGTCCGCACCCTTATCAACAACCACAGACTCGACCCCCTCACGCTCTATAACGTGAGTGTTATCGTATACCGCCGTGCAGGGTATTCCCCTTTTTGCGGCTTCCCTGACGGCAATATCAAGCACGGGGCAGGCATCCGCATCAATTATAATTCTCATAAAACCACCGGATTTATTTTATAACAAAAGTATAAAGAATGCAATAGCAGACAAATTCAAAATTCAAAATGCCAAATGCAAAATAAATCAAGTGGCAGAAATGAAATGCAAAATGCAAAATGAATCAAGAGGCAGAAATGAAATGTAAAATTCAAAATGCAAAATGCAAAATAAATCAAGAGGCAGAAAGTAAATGCCCCGTTTCCTCCGAATTCCGAATTCCGAATTCCGAATTCCGAATTCGCTTCGCCCCCTTCGACCTCACAACAGGTTTACCGTTCTCTTTATGCTTTCGTGTCCGTACTTCTCCCGTATTTTGTCCACCGTCAGCTCAAGGCTTTCCTTTTTCTGCTCCTTCAGCTCGTCGCGGAAGAGGGTCAGCTGTCTGGGTGCATCGGCATCGGACAGCTCAAAGGCTCTGATGCCGATGCTTCTGAGCGGTCTTTCAAAGCTCCAATGCCGCTTTAACAGAATAAGTCCCTCCTTGCAGATATCTCCCGAAATATTAGTGGGAAAATCAAGGAGCTTCTGTCTTTCAAGGCTTTCAAGGCAGGTGTCTCTCAGATGTATCTGCACTCCGCGGCAGACAAGCGCATTGTCTCTCAGCCTTTTTGCTACGCTTTCCGATAAAGCGTAGAGTATTTTTTTTGCATCCTCGAAGCTTTCAAGGTCTCTCGGGGGTGTGGTGGAGTTGCCTATGCTCTTTATCGGCATTCTGTCTGTATGGCGAGTAACGGGTGAGGTATCCTCTCCGACTGCATAAATATACAGCCTTTCTCCGTTTTTTCCCAATATCATTTTCATTTTTTCCATACCTGCGTCCGCTATGTCGCCTATGGTATACATACACCGTCTGTTAAGCTCCCTTACGGTGGCGGGGCCTGCGAAAAGAAGGGCGCTTACGGGGGCGGGCCAGACTATTTCTCTGAAGTTCTGCGGTGTTATCACCGTGACGGCATCGGGCTTTTTGCAGTCGCTGCCGAATTTTGCAAATACCTTGTTGAAGGATACTCCCACGGATACCGTCAGTCCCAGCTCCTGCTTCATTCTGCACCGTATCTGCTCCGCTATAAAGCTGCCCGAGCCGAATATTTCCGTGCTTCCCGTTACGTCAAGCCACGCTTCGTCGGGGCCGAAGGACTCCACAAGGTCGGTATATTCCTTGTATATCTCCCTTGCAAGCGTACAGTATTTTTCATAAAGCGGAAAATCGGGCGGCAGTATTTTTAGTGACGGGCACTTGGTCTTTGCCTGCCATAGAGGCTCTCCCGTTTTTACTCCGTATTTTTTTGCCGCCTCGTTTTTTGCAAGAACTATTCCGTGGCGCAGCTCGGGGTCGCCGCCTACAGCGAGGGGTATTTTTTTGTACTCGGGATGGGCAATACTCTCGATTGAGGCATAGCAGTTGTTAAGGTCGGAATGTAAAATTATACGCATTGTATTCACTCCCAAATATAAGAACAAATGTTCGATTTTATGTTGCCATAAGCATTATAGCAAACAAATGTTCGTTTGTAAACAGGAAAATTATTACAAATTCGGAATTCGGAATTCGGAATTCGGAGAAAACGTACCCAAATTTCTGCCACTTGATTCATTTTGAATTTTGCATTTTGAATTTTGTACGGAAGTGTGTCTGTGTTCTGCATACCGAGTGCTTATAATAAGTATTTATTATATAAGAATTAAAAATTTATTATTTTACTTGATTTTTATTTTTAGCAAGTATATACTAATATGGAAATGTTGTCGGAGAGGAGACGGTGTATATGAAAAAGGAGCTTGCTCTGAAGGCGGTAGAGGCGTTGAAGGAATTATATCCCGATGCCGTTTGCTCCCTTGAGGCGGAGGACCCCTTTCAGCTTCTTGTTGCAACGAGGCTTTCTGCCCAATGCACGGACGCAAGGGTGAATCTTGTGACGCCTGCCCTCTTTGCAAAATATCCCACGGTTGAGGCATTTGCCGCGGCTCAGGTAAGGGACGTAGAGGAGCTTATTCACTCCTGCGGCTTTTTCAGACAGAAGGCAAGCGATATTGTGGGTATGGCAAATGCCGTTATTGAACGCTACGGCGGAAGAGTGCCCGACAGCATAGAGGAGCTTACCACTCTCCCCGGAGTGGGAAGAAAAACGGCGAATCTTATAGTAGGAGACGTTTACGGACAGCCTGCCGTGGTTGCCGATACGCACCTTATAAGAATATCAAACAGGCTGGGACTTGTGAGCAGTAAGGACCCTCTGAAGGTGGAGACGGCTCTGAGAGAGCTTCTTCCTCCCGAGGAGAGCAACGATTTCTGCCACCGTGCCGTGCTTCACGGAAGGGCGCTGTGCGATGCCCGACGGCCCAAATGCGGAGAATGTCCCTTAAGCACCTTCTGTAAGGAAGCGCAGAACGAAAAAACATAAGGCACCGTGAGGGTGCAATTTCAGGCAGAGAAGCCTCTGCCGTTCGGAAAGGAAGAAATAAATGTCATTATTAAAAAAGATTTTCGGAGACTATTCATCAAGAGAGGTGAAGAAGGTCCGTGCAATTGCCGACAAGGTTTTGGCACTTGACGGGGAATATTCCGCACTTACCGATGAGCAGCTCAAGGCAAAAACCCCCTTCTTTAAGGAAAGGCTTGAAAACGGAGAGACTCTTGACGATATTCTCCCCGAGGCATTTGCTGCCTGCAGAGAGGCTGCGTGGCGTGTGCTTAAAATGAAGCATTTCCCCGTTCAGGTCATAGGCGGTATCGTGCTTCATCAGGGACGTATTGCCGAAATGAGAACGGGTGAGGGTAAAACTCTCGTTGCAACCCTTCCCGCATACCTTAACGCACTTGCAGGCAACGGCGTACACGTGGTTACCGTAAACGAATACCTTGCAAGACGTGACTCCGAGTGGATGGGCAAGGTTTTCCGCTTTATGGGACTCAGCGTAGGGCTCGTATATTCACATCAGCCCCACGAGGAGAAGCAGGCGGCTTATAAGGCGGATATCACCTACGGCACGAGCAACGAAATGGGCTTCGACTACCTGCGTGACAATATGGCATTGTATAAGGAGCAGAAGTCCCAGAGGGGACACGCCTTTGCCATAGTGGACGAGGTTGACTCAATTCTTATAGACGAGGCAAGAACGCCTCTCATAATTTCCGGTATCGGAACGAAGTCCTCGGACGGCTATAAGCTTGCCGATGACTTTGCAAAGAAGCTGTCCGTTCACAGAATAACGGACGTTCAGGCAAGAACCAGCCTTGACGATATTGCAGGTGAGTTTGACTATATCGTTGACGAAAAGGCAAGAACCGCAACCCTTACGAAAAACGGTATCAGAAAGGCTGAAAGCCACTTCGGCGTTGAAAATCTTATGGATGCCTCCAATATGGAGCTGCTTCATCACATCAATCAGGCTATAAAGGCAAGAGGTGTAATGGAGAGAGACCGCCACTACGTCGTAAAGGACGGACAGGTGCTGATAGTTGACGAGTTCACGGGACGTACCATGATAGGCAGACGCTACAGCGAAGGACTCCATCAGGCAATTGAGGTAAAGGAAGGCGTAAAGGTGGGCAACGAAAACAGAACTCTTGCCACCGTAACACTTCAGAACTACTTCCGTCTTTATAAGAAGCTTTCCGGTATGACGGGTACGGCTATGACCGAAAGCGAGGAATTCAGAGAGATATACGCTCTTGATATAGTTGAGATTCCCACCAACAAGCCAATGGTAAGAAAAGACCATCCCGACGTTATGTATCTCAATGAGGGCAAGAAGTTTGCCGCGGTTATCGAGCAGATAAAGGAATGTAATGCCAAGGGACAGCCCGTTCTCGTAGGTACGGTCAGCATAGATAAATCGGAGGCTCTTTCAGCCGTGCTCAAAAGAAACGGCATAAAGCACGAGGTGCTCAATGCTAAGCAGCACGAGAGAGAAGCCGAAATTATCGCTCAGGCAGGTAAGCCCGGTGCCGTTACCATCGCTACCAATATGGCAGGACGAGGCACCGACATTATCCTCGGCGGTAATGCCGAATATATGGCAAAGAACGAAATGAAGAAAAAGGGCTTCCCCGATGAGCTTATTTCCGAGGCTACGGGCTTCTCGGATACCGATAACGAGGATATCCTTGAGGCAAGAAGGGTATTCAAGGAGCTGGAGGAAAAATTCAGTGCTGAGCTTAAGGAGGATGCCGAAAAAGTAAAGGCTGTGGGCGGTCTGTTCATTATCGGTACCGTCCGCCACGAGGCAAGACGTATAGACAATCAGCTCAGAGGCCGTGCGGGCAGACAGGGCGACCCCGGTGAAAGCCGCTTCTATCTTGCCGCTGACGATGACCTTCTCAGGGTCTTCGGCGGAGACAGATTTGAAAGAATTATGAGAATGTTCCGCGATGAGAATCTTGCTCTTGAGGCAAATATGTTCTCCTCAGCTATAGAAAACGCTCAGAAGCGCGTTGAATCCAACCACTTCGCCGCCCGTAAGAATACCATAAGCTACGACGACGTTATCAATAAGCAGAGAGCCATAATTTACGGACAGCGCGATCAGGTGCTTGACGGACTTGATATAGATTCCACCATCCGCAAGATGATAAGAGAAAGCGTAAGCGATAACGTGGCTATGTTCTGTGCAGGCGGAAAGCCCGAGCAATGGAACACCGCAGGACTTCTTGCCAAGTATTCGTGGTGTGTCACGCAAGCCGCCGTTGACGGCGTGACGGATTCCTCGGAAATTGCAGAGTATATTACAGATACTCTTGAAAACCGCCTTGACGGTCTTTTTGCGGAGCACGGCGAGGACAAGGTAAAGCAGCTTGAGCAGTTCGCACTTCTGCGCAACGTTGACCTTAAATGGATAGACCATATTGACGCTATGGATCAGCTCAAGCGCGGTATTGCTCTTCGTGCTTATGCTAATCAGGATCCCCTCGTAGCCTTCAGACAGGAGACCTACGATATGTTCGACGCTATGTCCGAATCCATAAGAGAGGATACCGTTCAGATGATATTTACCTACAAGCTCCCCAAGGAGGAAGAGGTTAAGAGACAGCAGGTTGCAACCGCTGTTACAGCCTCCGGCGGCGGCAGCGAGGAGCAGAAGAAAAAGCCTGTTACAAAGGGCACGAAGGTAGGCAGAAACGAGCCTTGTCCCTGCGGCAGCGGCAAAAAATACAAGCAGTGCTGCGGCAGATAAAATAAACGGAGGAAATTTTCTTGACAGACAAAGATTTTTCTTTTGACAACAATGATGAAAGCCGAGGCTTTTGCGAAAATTCGGAACGCGGCGACGGGGATGCGAGCGGCTGTACGTACGGCAATACCCCGCCCGAGGTCTTCCGTGACGGGAGACGTGACAAAAACGGAGAAAATACGTCGGGTGAGCGGTACGTAAACGGTGACGGCAGCCGTCCCCCGTACTCCTTTCCCCAAGGTGACACAGGCGGCTTTGATGTCCGTAATATTACAAGGGACGGGCTCCATATAAGCAAAACACCTCTGAAATACCGTATAAGCGGCTTCTTTTACAGCCTTAAAACCGCAAAGCTGACTCTCCTTGGTACGATAGGCGGCTGTGCGATTATGCTTTATCAGCTGTTTTCCTTTATTCTTTCGACGGCAGTATCAAAATCTCCGCTTCTGAGCGATATGTATGCCTCCGACGAGCTTTTCAGAAATTTCTTCGGTATGCTTTACAGCGTGATATGCGTCGGAATCCCGTTTGCCGCGGCGTTTATCGTGCTGAGAAGGTGCGGATATCTCACGCTGCCCCTTGACGCGCCGAAAAAGGGCTCGGGACTGCCTCTGCTTATTATCGGAGGTCTCGGAATCTTCTATATCGGAAACATTCTTACGACCTTTATCATAACCACCCTTTCGGGTATGGGAATAGAGCTTTATTCCTACACTCAGATAACTCAGCAGGGGACGGCGGTGCCCGAAGGTATATTTGAATTTCTCGTAATGTGTGTGCATTCCGCAGTCATTCCCGCAGTTATTGAGGAATTTGCCTTCAGAGGTGTGATAATGCAGCCTCTGAGAAAATACGGTGACTGGTTTGCCGTTATCTCCTCCGCAGTTCTCTTCGGACTTCTGCACGGAAATATGATGCAGATGCCCTTTGCAGTTGTGGCAGGTATAGTGCTCGGCTACGTTACGGTGGTGACGGGCTCTATGTGGACGGGAATACTGCTTCATTTTCTTAATAATTTCCTGTCTCTTTGCTATTCGATTCTCGGAGAGCTGCTGTCGGATTCCGTCAGAGTGCTGTTCTCTGCCGTTTATACCTACGGCATCATAATAATAGGTCTTGTGGCACTCGCAGGCTACGCATTTTATAATCCCGACTTTTACCGCCTGTATCCGTCACAGATGCGGGGACTTAAAACGAAAACGGCAACGGGAGTATATTTCCTCGTTCCCCCGATGCTCATAGCAATAATTTTTATGCTGTCTGCCGTTGTCAAGGACTTCTATATTGCCTGAAAGGAGAACGCTTATGGAGATTCTCACGTCAAGGACAAACCCCGTGGTTAAGGCGGCAAGTGCTCTTAAAGAGTCGGGCGAAAGAAAAAAAACAGGCTGCTTTCTGTTAGAGGGAGCAAGACTCTGCGCCGATGCCGCTTATAATTCCGTGGAAATCCTCACATTTTTCGTAAGTGAAAGGGCAAAAGAAAAATACAGGGAAGAGGCTGAATTGCTGGAAAGGATGGCTGAAAAAAGCTTTCTTATTTCCGAAAGCGTTGCCGATAAGCTTTCCGATACTAAAAATTCACAGCAGCTTTTTGCGGTGTGCCGCGAAAAAAAGCTTTCCGCCGAAATAAACCCCGACGGAATGTACGTAATGACCGATAATATACAGAATCCCGATAATCTCGGTGCCGTGGTAAGAACGGCAGAAGCTATGGGTGCAGACGGACTTATAATTAATTCCGGCTGTGATATATATTCCCCCAAGGCTCTCAGAGCCTCTATGGGTGCGCTGCTGAGATTTCCCGTTATAGTGACGGGAGAGGCGGTAAGCCTTCTGGAGACGCTCAAGGTCCGTGGAATGAAAATATTTGCAAGCGTTGTCTCGGCCGATGCCGAAAGCGTAAGCCTTGCCGACAAAGGCGGCGGCTGTGTGCTTATAATCGGTAACGAGGGCAACGGTGTGAGCCCTGAAATAATATCCGCCGCCACGGACAAAATAACGATACCTATGAAGGGAAAGGCGGAATCCCTTAACGCGGCTGCGGCTGCCGCCGTGCTTATATGGGAATTTATGAAGGACAGATAAAAGGAGGCAAATACGGTGGAAAAGGATTTGAAATATTACGTCTGGTATCATAAGATATTCGGAAAAAACAAGGCACCCGCAGAGGCTCTGAAGCATTACGGGGACATAAAGGAATTCTACGATGCAGTTATCTCGGGCAGGGAAGAGGCAGGCTCAACCGCGAAAAAGCTCGGTGAAGCAAGGAAGTTCAGCCTTATAGACGCGGATTCCGTGATTGCTCTGTGTGAGAGCAACGGCTGGGATATCGTGACGAGGGACAGCGAATTTTTTCCGCCGATGCTCAGAGAAATATCGGACTGTCCCATACTTCTTTTTACTCACGGAAAAAAAGAGGTGCTGAGCCGCAGTATCGCATTCTCCGTTGTCGGAAGCCGCAGTCTTTCCGAAAAAGCACAGCTTCTTACGAGAAATGCCGCGTATAATCTTGCGAAAACGGGTGCCGTGATAGTAAGCGGTGCCGCTCTCGGTGCCGACAGTGCCGCCCACCGCGGAGCAATTGAAGCCGACGGTGAGACGGTAGCGGTGCTTGGCTGCGGTCTCGGAAACGATTATATGAAGCGGATAGGCTCTCTTTACGGTGATATTCTTTCCCACGGTGTATTCGTAACGGAGCTGTTCCCCTTTGTAAATCCCTCAAAAGCCTCCTTCCCCGAAAGAAACAGAATAATATCGGGCATCAGCCGCGGTGTGCTCGTAACCTTTGCCGAGGAAAAAAGCGGTACGCTGGTAACCGCAGGACTTGCAAAAAAGCAGAACCGCCGCGTATATGCCGTAGCTCCCGAGATTTACCCCTCGGACGGCTGCAGGGCTCTTATTGCCGATAACGCCTACGTATTTTATAATGCGGGCGATATGGCGTATCCCTTTAAGGACGCTTATGACAAGGGACTTTTCAGGGACGGCTACTGTAACCGCCCCGTAACGGCAGGCGTAGCCGACGTGTCCGACGAAAAGCCCGAAAAAAAGACCTCAGCCGAAAAAACGGCTGAAAGGAAGACTCCCGCAAAGAGAAAACCGGAAAAGAAGGCGACTGCCGAAGTGAAGCAGGAAGAAAATAAGTCGGCTTCAGAGTCTGCCGCACAGACTGCGGGGTCCGATTTGTCGAAGCTTTCCGAGGAGGCAAGAAAAATATATCTTTCTCTCGGGGACGAGCCCGTCCTTATCAACTCCTTCGTGAAAACACTCGGTATACCCTCCTCCCGTCTTATGGCATCGGTTTTTGAGCTGAGTATGGCAAAGCTTGCTCAGATGGTAGGCGGAGCCAAGGTAAAAAAGCTTTAAATCAACTAATTTACGAAAATAAATACTTTCCAAAGGAAGTCAGTATATATGTCCAAGCTTGTTATTGTAGAGTCGCCTGCAAAGGCAAAAACCATAAAAAAATACTTAGGACCCGATTTTGAGGTCAAGGCATCAATGGGTCACGTAAGAGACCTTTATGCCAATAAGCTCAGCGTTGACGTAAGCCGCGATTTTGAGCCCAACTACGTTATCATAAAGGGAAAGGAGAAGCTCATCGAGGAGCTGACGGCACTTGCAAGGAAAAGCGATGAAGTGTATCTCGCAACCGACCCTGACCGTGAGGGTGAGGCTATCTCCTGGCATCTTGCAACTCTTCTCGGACTTGATACGGGTAAGCTCAACCGTGTAAAGTTCAACGAAATCAACAAAAAAAGCGTTTCAAACGGAATCGCAAACCCCTCCAAAATAGACTTAGACCTTGTAAACGCACAGCAGGCAAGAAGAATTCTTGACCGTCTGGTGGGCTACAGGCTTTCTCCCTTTATCTCTCAGAAGATAAGAAGGGGACTTTCCGCAGGACGCGTGCAGAGCGTTGCTCTTCGTCTTATAGTTGACAGGGAAGATGAAATCAAAAAATTCGTACCCGAGGAATACTGGTCGATAGACGCGGTGCTTTGTGCGCCCCCCTCAAAAAAGACCTTCAAGGCAGCCTTCTGGGGAGATGAGAACGGCAAAAGAAAGCTTAGCTGTAAGGAGGACACCGACGAGGTGCTGAAAAGGCTTGACGGTGCCGTATTTACCGTACAGAAGGTAAAAAAGGGCGTAAGAAAAAAACAGCCGTCGCCCCCCTTTATAACCTCTACCCTTCAGCAGGAGGCGTCAAAAAGACTCGGCTTTACCGCAAAGCGCACGATGAAGGTAGCTCAGGAGCTTTACGAGGGTGTTGATATCGCAGGTATCGGCTCCGTAGGTCTTATTACCTATATGAGAACCGACTCACTTCGTATTTCCGAGGAGTCGAGAGCGCAGGGCAATGCCTTTATAAAAGAAAACTACGGTGAAAGATATCTGCCCGAAAAGCCCCGTTATTTCAAAACCAGAGAGGGCGCGCAGGACGGACACGAGGCTATCAGACCCTCTCTTATCGACCTGACACCCGACAAGGCAAGGGCATCGCTTACAAGCGAGCAGTATAAGCTTTATAATCTTATATGGTGCCGCTTTATGGCATCACTTATGGCAAACTGTCTGCAGGATACCACCAAGGCTGAGATAGTTGCAAAAAACGACAGGGATGACGGCTTCTGCCTGTTTAATGCAAGCGGATATACCGTACGCTTTGACGGCTACAGCGTTTTATACGATAACCCTGCAGACGATGAGGAGAGTGCCGCCCAGCTTCCCGAGCTTTCAGACGGCGCACAGCTCAAAATGCGTGAAATAAAGGACGAGCAGCACTTTACTCAGCCGCCCTCACGCTTCTCCGAGGCTTCTCTTATAAAAATGCTTGAGGAAACGGGAGTGGGCCGTCCCAGCACCTATGCCTCTATTCTTTCGATTATTCTTGACAGAGACTACGTGACGAGAGAGTCAAAGAAGCTTCTTGCTCCCACGGAGCTCGGTACTGCCATAGTTACTCTTCTTAAAGACAAATTCCCCAAGATAGTAAACACGAAATTCACCGCAGGTATGGAGGCAGACCTTGATAAGATAGAGGAAGGCGGCTACGACTATATAAAAATGCTTCACGGCTTCTACGACGAGTTCGAGGATACCCTTAAAAAGGCAAAGGCATCAATGGAGGGCGTGAAGATAAGCCTTGAAGAGGACAAGACCGATATTCCCTGTGAGAAATGCGGCTCGCTTCTCGTTGTCAAGGTGGGCAGATTCGGCAAGTTCTTTGCCTGCCCCAACTATCCCGAATGTAAATTTACCAAGCCCTTCGTTCAGGAGACGGGCGGCAGCTGTCCCAGATGCGGCAATACCGTAATCAGCAAGAAGTCAAGAAAGGGACATACCTTCTTCGGCTGCTCAGGCTATCCCGAATGCGACTTTATGACGTGGGATACACCCATAAAGGACGCTTGCCCCCAATGCGGAAAGACTCTCTTCCGTTCAAGAGGTAACGTGGTAAAGTGTCTGAACGAGGGCTGCGGCTACGAAAAAAAGGCATCAAGGAAAGCAGAAAAAGATGAAGATTGATTATATTACCGTTATCGGCGCAGGCTTTGCAGGCTGTGAAGCCGCCGTGCAGATAGCAAGACGGGGCATAAGGTGCCGTCTTTACGAAATGAAGCCGGTAAAATTTTCCCCTGCCCATAAGAGCGAGAGCTTCTGTGAGCTTGTCTGCTCAAATTCCTTCAAGGCGCAAAGGGCGGATTCTGCGGCAGGGCTTCTTAAAAACGAAATGGAAGCTCTCGGCAGTATTACCGTGCCTGCGGCAAAAAGGACTGCAGTTCCCGCAGGTGGTGCCCTTGCCGTGAACAGGGACGAATTTTCGGCTCTTGTGACGAGTATCGTTGAAAACGAGCCGCTTATTGAAATCATAAGGGAAGAGGCTACGGCTGTCCCCCGTGAGGGAATAGTCGTGGTTGCCGCAGGGCCTCTTGCAAGCGACCTGCTGAGTGAGGATATAAAGACTCTCTGCGGAGAAAATCTCAGCTTCTACGATGCGGCGGCTCCCATAGTTTCAGCCGACAGCATAGATATGACGAGGGCGTTTACCCAGTCAAGATATGACAAGGGCGGAGCCGACGATTATATAAACTGCCCTATGAACAAAGAGGAATACGAGCAGTTCCACGCCGCTTTGATAAGTGCCGAAAGCGTTATTCTCAGAGACTTTGAAAGGGGCAGGGAAATATACGAGGGCTGTATGCCCATAGAGGTTATGGCTAAAAGAGGAGAGAATACCATCCGCTTCGGCCCTATGAAGCCCGTAGGACTTGTTGACCCCTCAACGGGACACCGTCCCTGGGCGGTACTGCAGCTGAGAAAGGAAAACAAGGCAGGCACTATGTATAATCTCGTAGGCTTTCAGACGAATCTTAAATTTCCGGAGCAGAAAAGGGTATTTTCAATGATTCCCGCGCTTAAAAACGCGCAATTCGTGAGATACGGCGTTATGCACAGAAATTCCTTCCTCAATTCCCCCGAGGTGCTGACCTCTCACTTTAATATGAAGGAGCATCCCGATATCTTCTTTGCAGGACAGATTACGGGTGTGGAGGGCTATATGGAATCTGCGGCTTCGGGAATAATAGCCGGTATAAACGCCGCAAGAAGGTTTCTCGGAAAAGAGGCAATACTTCTGCCCCCCGATACTATGACGGGTGCGCTGTCTGCATATATAGCCTCGGACGAGACGAAAAGCTTTCAGCCGATGGGGGCGGCAATAGGACTTCTTCCCCCCGTTGAAGAAAAAATCAGAGATAAAAGGGAGCGTTACGGAAAAATCTGCGAAAGAGCCGAAGCGTCCCTGAAAGCATATATAAAAGAAACGGACTTATAAAACCGAAAGGAGCCTTTATGAAGGAGCTTGAAAGCAAAATAGGATATACCTTTAAGGACAAGGAGCTGCTGCGTCTTGCACTTACCCATTCATCCTATGCTAACGAAAAATCTCAGAAAGAGGATAATGAAAGACTTGAATTTTTAGGTGACTCTGTGCTGGGCTTTATAACAGCGGAATATCTGTTTTCAAGTCTTACTAAAAAAGCAGAGGGCGACCTTACCAAGCTGCGCGCAAATGCTGTATGCGAAAAGTCCCTTGCCGGCTTTGCCGCTGAAATAGAGCTTGGCGAATACATACTTCTCGGCAAGGGTGAGAAGATGACGGGAGGCAAGGAGCGTCCGTCAATACTCTCAGATGCCTTTGAATCCGTTATTGCCGCCATATATCTTGACGGCGGTATGGACGAGGCAAAGAAATTCGTTCTCCGCTTCGTCAGCGAAAGCACCGTAGATACCGTTCAGGCTACGGACTATAAAACGCTTCTGCAGGAGATAATTCAGAAGAACCCCGACGAGCATCTGACCTACTGCCTTGCGGCTGAAAGCGGCCCCGACCATCACAAGGAATTTACCGTAGAGGTATATCTCAATTCAAACTGCATAGGCACGGGAATCGGACATTCAAAGAAAAAAGCGGAGCAGGCGGCGGCAAGAGAAGCACTCAGACTTATGGGTATAAAAAAATGAAGCACAGAAATATATCTCTGTTTGTGCCGCATCTCGGCTGTCCCAACACCTGCATCTTCTGTAATCAGCGTACCATATCGGGAAAAGCGTGTGCCCTTTCCGACGAGGATATAATATCAGCCTGTGAGACGGCTATGAAATCAAGCTTTTCCCTTGCCGACAGCGAGCTTGCCTTCTTCGGCGGCTCCTTCACGGCAATAGACAGAAATCTTATGCTTCACTATCTTGAGGTTGCGGGACGTTATCTCGGAAAATGCTTTTCGGGTATAAGAATTTCCACAAGACCCGACTGCATAGACCGCGGTGTTCTTGAGGAGCTGAAAAAATACGGTGTTACCGCAATAGAGCTCGGCGCACAGAGTATGTGTCCCGAGGTGCTTATAAAAAACGAAAGGGGACATACCCCCGGGGACACGGTGAGAGCGGCAGAGCTTATAAAGGAATACGGCTTCTCTTTGGGACTTCAGATGATGACGGGGCTTTACGGCTCCGACAGCGAAAAGGATATATACACGGCAGAGTGCTTTATAAGCCTTCGCCCCGATACCGTAAGAATATATCCTACCGTGGTGCTTGAAAATACGGCACTTCACTCTCTTTACCTTGAAGGAAAATACACTCCCCCCACGCTTGACGAATCCGTAAGGCTCTGCGCACGGCTTCTTCTCAGATTCCATAATGAGAGCATAAGGGTCATAAGACTGGGACTTCACTCGGGCGGCGGTGTTGAGGAAGGCTTCGTTGCGGGAGTATATCATCCTGCGTTCAGAGAGCTTGCCGAAAGTGAAATCTATAAAAACATAACTCAGGAAAAATTAGCCGGCTTGCCCGACGGCGAATACCGCCTCGGTGTTAATCCCTCGGAAATGTCAAAAATGCTGGGACAGCACCGCTCAAACGTTGAGTATTTCAGGGCAAGAGGTAAGAATATAAAGGTTACGGGAGACGACGGAATCTCCCGATATAATGTTTTATTATATATATGAAAGGAAAAAGCTATGTATCTTAAAGCATTGGAAATGCACGGATTCAAATCCTTTCCGGACAAGATAGAGCTTGACTTCGGAAAAGGTGTAACGGCAGTTGTGGGTCCCAACGGCTCGGGCAAGAGTAATATAGCCGATGCCGTGCGGTGGGTGCTCGGTGAGCAGTCAACGAAGTCTCTGAGAGGCTCAAAAATGGAGGACGTTATTTTCAGCGGCACCAACGACCGCCGTCCTCAGGGCTTTGCAGAGGTAACGCTGAAGCTTGACAACTCCGACGGTGCGCTCAATAACCCCGAAAAAGAGGTCAGCGTAACAAGAAGATATTACCGCTCGGGAGACAGCTCATATCTTATAAACGGCTCAACGGTAAGACTCAAGGACGTTCACGAGCTGTTTATGGACACGGGTCTCGGACGTGACGGCTACTCAATGGTAGGTCAGGGCAGAATCGAGGAAATGGTTTCCGCAAAGAGTGAAAACCGACGCGATATGCTTGAAGAGGCGGCAGGAATATCAGCCTTCCGCTACCGCAGAGCGGATGCTTCAAAAAGACTTGACCAGGCGGAGGAAAACCTTGTAAGACTCCGCGATATAGTAACGGAGCTGCAGTCCCGTATAGGACCCCTTGAAAAGCAGAGCATAAAGGCACAGCAGTTTCTTTTGTATGCGGGAGAGAAGAAGGAGCTTGAAATAGGTCTCTGGGCAGATATTCTTTCAAAATCGCAGGGACTTATCAGAGAACAGACCCATAAGATTGAGGTCGCCCGCCATCAGTACGAGGAAGCAGGCGCAAGCCTTGAGCAAATAAATACCGATATCGAAAATGCCACGGAGGGCACAAGAGATATCAATATCCGTATGGAGAAAATAAGAAACGAGAGAAGCCGTCTTGAGGAGAGTGCCGCCGCAGGCGACTCACAGGCAGACCTCTTTGAAAACTCCGTAAAGCACAATAACGAAACCATAGAGCGAATCAGAAAAGAGCTTGATGCAGAGTCCACCGCAGATGCGGATACCCTAAAGGAAATTGCAGAAAACGAGAGGCTTATAGGTGAGCTTTCCGCTGAGTCGGAAAAGGAAAACGCCGCTCTTACAGAGCTTTCGGCAAGGCTGTCGGGACTTAAAAAGAGTGACGAGACCTATGCCGAGGACTATAACAGAATAAACGCCGCTCTTTCTGAGTCGGTGCTTGAGCTTTCAAGGCTTGCCACGAAGAAGGCATCTGCCGAATGGAGTCTGAGGGAGACCGAGGAAAGAATTGCCGCGGTTAATACAGCCGCCGGGGAGAGGCAGGCAGAGCTTAATGCCGAAGAGAAAAAAGCATCGGGACTCAGAGAAAGCCTTGCGGGAGCCATTGACCTTGTAAACGAAACCACCAACGGCATAAAGGGCTATGAGATGCTTCTGAAAAAAGCCGAGGACAGGCTTGAGGCGAGAAAAAAGGACAACGAGGAAATAAAGCTGAAGCTGCTTGAAAGTGAATCGCGACTTCGTTTTCTTGAGGATACCGAAAAGAATATGGAGGGCTATCAGGGAAGCGTAAAGGCGGTGCTCAAGGAGTTTTCGAGAGGTACGCTGACGGGCATCAGAGGTACTCTTTCAAGCCTTATCGAGGTTCGGGAGGAATATCAGACCGCAGTTGAAACGGCTCTGGGAAACGCTATTCAGGATATCGTGACCGACACCGAAAACGATGCAAAAAGGGCTATCAATATGCTCAAAAGCACTCACGGCGGACGAGCTACCTTCCTGCCCCTTAATGCGGTTAAGGGAAGAATACTTGAGGAGACGGGGCTTGATGAACATTACGGCTTTATTGACCTTGCATACCGCCTTGTAAGCGCGGAGGAATGCTACGGGGAGATAATCAGATCCCTTCTCGGAAGAATCGCAGTCTGTGAGGACCTTGACTGTGCCGTAGCACTTGCAAAAAAATATAAATACCGCTTCAAGATAGTAACCCTTGACGGTCAGGTAATAAACGCAGGCGGCTCAATGACGGGCGGCTCCAAAATATCCAACGCAGGCTTCCTTGCAAGAAGAACCGAGATAGAAAAGCTCAGAGAAGGCTGTGAAAGGCTTGCCGAAAGGGTAAGTGAAAGCTATTCGCTTCTCAAGGATGCCGCCGAGGGCTCCGCAAGAGCGAAGGCAGACCGTGACGGAGCCGAGGGCGAGCTTCTTCGGGCACGTGAGGAGCAGATGAGACTTGAAAGCGAGCTTTCCGTTGTAAACGGCAGAATCGCAGATATAAAACGCACTATTGAAGCAGGCATCAAAGAAACCGAAGCGTTAAACGTAAGAATTTTAGAAATCGGCGAAAGCATTGACGTTTGTGAAAAGGAGCTTGCCGCTAAGGAAGAGGAAAAACGTCTCAGGGAAGAGGAAATGACTGCTCTCACCGGCGGCAGAGACTCACTTTTAAGAGAAAGAGAGGAGCTTAATGCCGAAATTTCAGAGGTAAATCTCCGTCTCGTTTCTCTTGCAAAGGACAGCGAATCCAAAAAAGAAGCAATTACGGCTCTCAGAAAGAGAATTGAGGATGCGTCTCACAGAAAAGAGGAGCTGAATGTCGAAATCGAAGAGCTTACAGCCAAAAACGCTGAGCTTTACGAGAATGCCGAGACCGCAAGAAGGAACGCCGCCGGGATAAGAAGGCAGATTGCCGAGAATGAAGAGGAGATACGCTCTCTCATAAAGCAGAGAGACGGACTTGAAAAGAGCGTTACCGACAACCGCGCTCTTGAAAAGGCAAAGACCGAGGAGAGAGAAAAGATAAGCGGTGAGCTTATCCGTCTTGAGGAGAAAAAGGCATACCTTGAAAAGGAGCAGGCCGATATCGAAAGAAAGCTTTATGACGAATACGGGCTTACGAGAAAAGAGGCTATGGACTCTGCTCCCGAAATTGAGTCGGTAGCCAAGGCTCAGAAGCGTCTTTCCGAGCTGAAGGGACTTATAAAGGGACTCGGTAACGTAAACGTTGCCGCCATAGAGGAGTACAAGGAGGTTTCTTCAAGGTACGAATTTTTATCGGAGCAGGTAGCCGACGTTGAAAAATCCAAGAAGGAGCTGCTTCGTATGATAGAGGAGCTTACCTCTAAAATGGCAGAGCAGTTCAGAGACCGCTTCGAGGCTATCAATAACGGCTTTAAGGAGACCTTTACCGCGCTGTTCGGCGGTGGAAGGGCAGAGCTTGTGCTTGAGGATGAAAACGATATCCTTGAATGTAACATAGAAATCAAGGCTCAGCCTCCCGGAAAGAACGTAAAATCGCTGTCGCTTCTGTCGGGCGGTGAAAAGGGACTTACGGCAATTGCCCTGCTTTTCGCAATACTGAAGGTTCGTCCCGCACCCTTCTGTATATTCGACGAGGTTGAAGCGGCACTTGACGACGTAAACGTTTTAAGATACGCTCAGTACGTCAGAATGATGACGGACGAAACGCAGTTTATTCTCATTACCCACAGACGAGGCACTATGGAGGAGGCAGATATGCTCTACGGTGTAACTATGCAGGAGCACGGTGTATCAAAGCTTCTTGAGCTGAAGACTGCGGAAATGGTAGAAAAATTAAAGCTTGATGAATAAATAAATTTCTTCAAATTCGGAGGTCGGAATTCGGAGAAATAGCGAAGCGGAACAATGAAGCAAATTCGGATTTCGGAATTCGGAATTCGGAGAAAAAAATTCGTTCTGCATTCTGCGTTCTGCGTTCTGCGTTCTGCATTCTGCATTTTTATGTTCTGCATTCTGCATTCTTGCGGGATAATCCGATTTAGTATAAAAGGAGCAAATTATGGGAATTTTCAGTAAAATAAACTTTGGTCTGGGCAAGACCAGAAACAAAATGGCAGGAGCCATTGATGAAATGCTTGATGCATTTGACAGCTTTGAGGACGATTTGTTCGTGGAGCTTGAAGAAATACTCGTTATGTCCGACGTCGGTGTTACTACTGCCGTTCAGGTGGTAGAGGAGCTCAGAGCACGTGTAAGGAGTGAAAAAATCAAAAGCACGGGTGAGGTTAAAAGGGAGCTTCAGAGCATTATTGCCGACCTGCTTTACGGCGGTGAGGATATGGGACTTGTAACCATTCCCTCGGTCATTCTCGTAATCGGTGTAAACGGTGCGGGCAAGACCACCAGCATCGGCAAGATGGCGGCTATGTATAAGGCACAGGGCAAAAAGGTTATCCTCGGTGCCGCAGATACCTTCCGTGCCGCCGCAATAGACCAGCTTGACGTATGGGCAGGCAGAGCAGGCGTTGACATTATAAAGCACAAGGAGGGCGCAGACCCTGCCGCCGTTGTTTACGATACCATTCAGGCAGGTATCGCAAGAAACTGTGATATAATAATCTGTGACACCGCAGGCAGACTTCATAACAAAAAGAATCTTATGGACGAGCTTGCAAAGATATACCGCGTATGCGACAAGGAGCTTCCGTACGCAGACCGTGAGGTGCTTTTAGTGCTTGACGCCACCACGGGACAGAATGCCGTAAATCAGGCAAAGGAATTTATGAACGTGGCAGAGCTTACGGGAATAATTCTTACTAAGCTTGACGGTACTGCACGCGGCGGTGTGGTTCTTTCCATAAAGAACGACCTGAAGCTTCCCGTAAAATTCATAGGCGTAGGTGAGGGAATAGACGACCTTCAGCCCTTCTCACCGCTTGATTTCGCAAAGAGTCTGTTTGAAACCGCAACCGAAAAGGATAAAGATACGGAAGGGGATACCTTAAGTGAACTTGTTAACTCTGAAGAATACATTAACTACATTCCTAAAGAAGACGAAGAAGACGGCACCGAAGCTCTTAATGCTTTACTTGAAGAAGCGTTCGGGCAAATTGCCGACAGTGAAAACGGCGGTAACCTCGACGGTGAAGACTACGGCGAAGAGTCAGCTTATGAGGGATCGCAAAAGCTCACAGCTGAAGAAGGCGGAGAGAAAGCAGCTCAAAAGGATATCCTCGCAGACGAAGAAGCTTCAGAGGTCATATCTGAAGAAGCACCCGAAGGCGAAAATGAGAGCAGCGGTGAAGGCGAGGACGATGAGGAGCAAAAGAGAGCTGAAGCTTTAATCGCAGAATCAGAAAGACTTGCAGCCGAGAAGGCAGAGGCCGAGAGACTTGCCGCCGAGAAGGCAGAGGCCGAGAGACTTGCCGCCGAGAAGGCAGAGGCCGAGAGACTTGCAGCCGAGAAGGCAGAAGCCGAAAGACTTGCCGCCGAAAAGGCAGAGGCCGAGAGACTTGCCGCCGAGAAGGCAAAGGCTGAAGAAGAAAATGACAAAAAGAAGAGGAGAGGTCTGTTTGGATTTTTTAATCGCCACTCATAATAAGAAAAAAAGAGAAGAGCTTCACAGAATTCTCTCTCCCCTCGGAATAAACGTATATCTTGATTTTGAAAAGGGAATAAATCTCTCCGACGTAGAGGAAACGGGTGAGACCTTTGAGGAAAACGCCTTTCTCAAGGCACGCTCGGGCTGTAAGGAATCGGGAATGGCTTGTATCGCCGACGATTCGGGACTTATGGTTGATGCCCTTGACGGCAGACCGGGTGTATATTCTGCAAGATATATGGGAGAGGATACCCCTTATCCCGAAAAAATGGCACACCTTATAGGAGAGCTTGAGGGCGTAGAGGACGAAAAGAGAACAGCACGCTTCGTTTCCGTTGCCGCAGTAGTATTCCCCGACGGCAGAGAGTTTTCCGTAAAGGGCACCTGCGAGGGTAAAATAGGCTATGCCCCCCGCGGTGAAAACGGCTTCGGCTTTGACCCGGTGTTTATGGTAGGAGAAAAATCCTTTGCAGAGCTTTCCGCTGAGGAAAAGGACGCGGTGAGCCACAGAGGAAATTCTCTTCGCGCACTTAAAGAGAAGCTGAGTGAAATAACAAGCATCAGTAAACAGTAAACAAATAATTTACAGAGGTAGATATATGACAAGTAAAGAAAGAGCCGCTCTCAGAGGGCAGGCAAATACGCTTGACGTTCTTTTTCAGGTAGGAAAGGGCGGCATCTCCGATACTCTTATTGAGCAGACGGACGGTGCGCTCAGAACAAGAGAGCTTATAAAGCTTCGCGTTCTTACGGAAACCTCACCCCTTTCAGCACGTGAGGCGGCAGAGGAATTAGCCGCTAAGACGGGCAGCGAGGTAGTTCAGGTCATAGGCGGTGTTATTGTTTTATACCGCTATAACGCAGAGCTTCACGAGGATAAGAAAAAGACCGCAAAGAAAAAGGAAAATCCCGTAAAGGCGAGAAAGAGACTTGCAAAGCTTGAGGGAAAAAAGAAGAAATCTCCCTTTGAGGACAAGAAGGGCAGAGATAAGCGTCTTCCCAAGAAGAGCCCCCGTCCGTGAGTATGAGAATCGGAATATTCGGCGGCAGCTTCGACCCCGTGCATTCGGGGCACAGAAGGCTTGCCCGTTTTGTTGTTGAAGCCTTATCCCTTGATAAGCTTCTTATAATCCCTGCCGCTATGTCGCCCTTCAAGGAAAGCACGGGTGCCCCGTCCGTGGACAGGCTTAATATGTGCCGTGCGGCATTCCCCGAGGACTGCTTCGAGGTAAGTGATATTGAGCTTCGCCGCGGCGGAAAAAGCTATACCGTAGATACGGTAAGTGCCGTAAGAGGGCTTTATCCCGACTCATCCCTTTATCTCGTGATAGGCTCCGACCAGCTTGTGTCCTTTGACCGATGGTACCGCTTTCGCGATATCCTTTCTATGGTGACTCTCACAGGTGTTTCCCGTGAGGGCGGTGTAAAAAGAGAGGAGCTGGAACGCTTTGCTGACGGGAGACTGCGCCCCTTCGGAGAATGTCTGATTTTGGAATTTTCTCCCGTTGAGATAAGCTCCACAAGACTCAGACAGATGCTTGAAAAGGGTGAGGATACGGGAGAGCTTTTACCCGACGCAGTTAAGGATTACGTTGAAAAAAAGGGACTTTATAAAAATGGATAAAAAGGAAAAACTACTGAAGGATATCAGAGAAAGGCTTTCTGATTTCCGTTATACGCACTCCTTAGGTGTTGCCGAGGCTGCAAAATACCTTTCCGAAAAATACGGCTTCGACCCCGAAGAGGCATATATCACGGGACTTGCCCACGACGTGTTAAAGGAGCTGTCAAAGGAAGAATTCTTATGCTTCTTTGAAAATGAGGGTATCAGCCTTTCTGCAGTTGAACGGTGTGCACCGAAGCTCTGGCACGCTATGGCGGGAGCGAGGTATCTTGAAAAGGAGTACGGCTTCGGCAGAGATATCACCGATGCCGTAAGATATCACACCACGGGCAGGGAGAATATGTCACTTGCCGAAAAAATAATATTCGTTGCGGATTTTATATCCGCGGACAGAAGCTATAACGGTGTTGAGGATATGCGCCGAAGGGCAGAAATATCTCTTGAAACGGCTATGGAGGAGGGACTTCGCTTTACGATTGAGGAGCTTGCACGCGAAAACCGTCCCATTCATCCCGATACCGTCGCCTGCTATAATGAAATTCTCTTAACAAAAAAAGGATGAAAAGAAATGAACAAAAAGCTTGAAATCGCCGTAAAGGCACTTGACAGCAAGAAGGCTGCCACAATTACCGCTCTTGAAATCAGCTCTCTTACCGTGGTTGCCGACTATTTCGTCGTTGCCGCAGGTACGTCAAATACTCAGGTCAGAGCACTTGCCGATGAGGTTGAATATCAGCTCGGTCTTGAGGGCATCGAGCCCCGTCAGATAGAAGGAAGGGCTACGGGCTGGATTCTTCTTGACTATCACGACGTTGTAATTCACGTTTTTCTGGAGGATCAGCGTGAATACTACAACCTTGAAAAATTATGGGCAGACGCAACCCCCGTGGATATATCCGCTCTCGTTACCGCTGACTGATTGTCTTTTTTTTAAAAGGACCGGCACGGCTGACTGTTTTTAGTATACAATATAGAGTGAATATTTCTGAAAGAGGGTAGTAGGATATGACCGTAAAAATATCAGATATAAACGTAAACTGCTTTACCGAAGGCTCTCCCGACAGTGAAACGGCGCTTGTTATGCTTCACGGCTGGGGCTCAAATATAGAGCTTTTCAAAAATTCCGCGGCTCTCATAGCCGCAAAATACTTCGTTACCGCCCCCGATATGCCCGGCTTCGGCGGTACTCCCGAGCCGCCCTTTGCGTGGAGCGTGGACGATTACACGGATTTCGTAATCGAATATATAAAGGCACTCGGACTTAAAAGGGTGATTCTGCTCGGACATTCCTTCGGCGGCAGAGTCATAATCAAGCTTGTAAACAGAAAGGACCTTCCCTTTACCGTCGAAAAGCTTATCCTTGTGGACTCTGCGGGCATCCGTCCCGAGAAGAGTGAGCAGCAGCTCAGAAAGGAGAAGGTTATGAAGCTCGGAAAAAAGCTTCTGTCCGCCTCTCCCGGGCTTATTGAAAAAATGCAGTCAATGGTAGGCTCTGCCGACTATAAGGCGGCATCTCCCCTTATGAGAGAGGTTCTTATAAACGTTGTAAACGAGGACCTTTCGCAGCTTCTGCCCCATATAACGCAGGAGACGCTTCTTGTGTGGGGAACAGCCGATACCGCAACCCCCGTAAGCGATGCCGAAAAAATGGAGCAGCTCATTCCCAATGCAGGGCTTGCAAGAATAGAGGGCGCAGGCCACTATTCCTTCTTGGAAAATCCCGTGCTTTTCAATGCAATAATAAAATCCTACCTAAAGCTTTGATACATCGGAGGCAATACAATGGTACCCTATTTACAGATACTTTTCGGTGCTTTGACTCTTGCGGAAATATATTCCGTATTCAAGTGCCTTATATTCAATATGCATATTTTCCAGCTTAACGGCTACCGTTTTTCCACCCATACGGGTTGGATAAAGAAGAACCTGTCAAGATTTGCGGTGGAATACATAATTTTCGCCCTTTCCTTTACGGGGCTTATCAGCTATGACCCTCTTATGGGCTTTGCCGCCGCAGCCTTATTCGTTGCGGTTATCGCTCAGGCGGTTGAAAACAGAAGCCGTCCTCAGAAGAAGCCTCTTGTATACACTCCCCGTGTAAAAAGAATGTTCTTCACGACGGGTCTTATTATTGCTGCCGAATACGCTCTTGCAGTTCTTTGTCTTGCTTCCGATAAAAAGAATCTCGCATTTACGGTTCTCGGTCTTATTGCCGCCACGGCTCCCCTTGACGTGCTGCTTGCCAATTTTATAAACACCCCCGTTGAAAAGGGCGTAAACCGCCATTATCTCAACGATGCAAAGAGAATGCTCCGTCAGATGCCCGAGCTTGAGACCATAGGCATCACGGGCTCCTACGGCAAAACCAGCGTCAAGTTCTATCTTTATACTATTTTAAGAGCGTGGACTGATACTCTTGTTACCCCTGAAAGCTTCAATACCCCTATGGGAATAGTCAAGACAATAAGAGGCTCTCTTCGTGCCGTTCATAAGATATTCCTTTGCGAAATGGGCGCAAAGTGGGTAGGCGACATAAAGGAGCTTTGCGATATAGTTCACCCGAAGCACGGTATTATCACCTCTCTCGGTGAACAGCATCTTGAATCCTTCGGCTCAAAGGAAAACATCATAAAGACAAAATATGAGCTTGCCGACGCTCTCCCCGAAAACGGCAGACTGTATGTTAATCTTGACAACGAGGTCATAAGAAAAAATCCTCCCTCAAGAAAATATATCTCCTACGGAACAGCCGAGGACTGTGATTACAGAGCATTCGATATCACTTTTACGGAAAAGGGCACCCTCTTTAAGGTCAGAACCCCCGACGGTGAATCGCAGAGCCTTGAAACAGCACTTCTCGGTATTCATAACGTAGTAAACATCACGGGTGCCGTTGCCGCCGCTCACGGCTTTTCAATGCCCCTTTCCGAAATGAGAAGATACGTGCGCCGTATTGATGCCGTGCCTCACCGTATGCAGATAGTAAACAAGGGTGCCGTTACCATCATTGACGATGCCTTTAACTCCAACCCTGCAGGCTGTGCAGCGGCATTGTCAACCCTTAAAGAAATGGACGGACTTCGTATTCTCGTAACTCCCGGTATGATAGAGCTGGGAAAGGAAGAATACAGACTCAACCGCGAGTTCGGTGCCCTTGCCGCAAAATGCTGTGACAAGATAGTTCTTATCGGCAAAAAGCAGACCGAGGCTATAAGGGACGGTATTGAAGCCGAGGGCTTCCCTGAAGAGGAGCTTCTTGTTTTCGAGGAATTCAGCGAGGCTATGAAGCACCTTTACGCTATGCACAGCGACAAAAAGAAGATCATTCTTCTTGAGAATGACCTTCCCGACAATTATTAAGAAAGGAGTAACCCTTAGATGAAAATTAATCTTTGTGTGCTTTTCGGCGGAAAATCCGTTGAGCATGAGGTATCGGTAATTTCGGCTCTGCAGGCTATAGCTTCAATCGATGCCGAAAAATATGAGGTTATTCCCGTATATATAACGAAGAACAACGAATTCTATACGGGCTTTGAATGCTCAATGATAGAGGAATATAAAAACATTCCCGCCCTTCTTAAAAAGAGTCAGCGGTGTGTGCTTATGAATATTGAGGGCAGAGTAAAGCTTATGCAGTATCCCTTCAAGAAATTCGGTGATAACTGTATAGCAGATATTGACGTAGCCTTCCCCATAGTTCACGGAACGAACGTTGAGGACGGCACGCTTCAGGGCTATCTTAAAATGCTCGGTGTCCCCTACGTCGGCTGTGACGTTACTTCCTCGGCTGTCGGTATGGATAAGTACGTAATGAAGACCGTGCTGAAGGATAACGATGTTCCCGTGCTTGACTGTCTGCGCTTTATTTCCGCGGATTTTGCCGACCCCGACGTGATAATCACGAAATGCCGCGAAAGAATCGGCTATCCCGTTATCGTAAAGCCCGTAAACCTCGGCTCCTCCGTAGGTATCAGCGTGGCTCACAGCGACGCTGAGCTTTACACCTCTCTTGACAGCGCCTTCCGCTTTGCCGGCGTTGTGCTTGTGGAAAAGGCAATTACAGACCTTACGGAAATAAACTGCTCGGTGCTCGGTGATACGGAATTTGCGGAGGCATCGGAATGTGAACAGCCTGCAAAGTCCGACGAGATATTAAGCTATGAAAACAAATACCTTCAGGGCGGCGGCAGTAAAAAAACGGGCGGCTCAAAGGGTATGGCAAGCCTTGCAAGAAAAATTCCCGCCGATATCAGCCCCGAGAGAAGAGAGGAAATACGCTCTATGGCTGTAAAGGCATTCAAGGTGCTCGGCTGTAACGGTGTTTCCCGTATAGACTTTATGATAGACGGACAGACGGATAAGGTATATCTCAACGAGATAAACACGATACCCGGCTCTCTTTCCTTCTACCTCTGGGAGCCTGTGGGCGTACCCTATAAAAAGCTTCTTGACCGTATGGTGGAGCTTGCACTCAAGCGTTCAAGAGAAGAGGATTCCATAGTCTTCTCCTTTGAAACTAATATTCTTGATATTGACCGCAATTTCTCCGGCTCAAAGTCGGGCAAGCTCGGCAAGCTCGGTAAATTCGGCGGTAAAATGTCACCCTAATTGATTTTAACGAAGAAGTGACGGAAATCAGCCGATAAAAAACACGGTTCGGATTATTACCGTCACCCTAAAGGACGGATAATATGAAAAATGAGATATTGCTGAAAAATAAAATATTGGGATATTCTTCCCCCGAAACAATCCCCGTAAGCTTCCGTCTTGACGGATTTTTAAGCGAGGGACTTGACAGGGAATACAAGCCCGTAATAAAAAAGCATTATACCGATTCCGCAGTATGCGAGACGCTTATAAGTGCCGTTGCGGCAAAGGGAATGATGCTTACGGCAAGGCTCACCGAATACGACGGCTTCCCCGTTGCCGAATGGGGAGCCGAAATGACTAATTTCGGAAAAAACAATTCAGAGCTTCTCACGGATTTTGCAATTACGGGATTTTTACCCGGCACCGACCCCGTGCTTTCATACGGAAACGGTGATACGAGAAACAGCGGACTTTTCAGAAGAAGCGAGCAGGCACTTACGGAAGGGCTTGAGATTTCTCCCGTCTGTGCAAGAGGTGCGGACGGTGCGTCCCCCTTTATGACTCTGAGCTTTTCCGAATATTCCGTAAAGCTCGGTATAGGCTGGGCAGGACAATGGCTTATGAGCTTTACTCCCGTGGAGGGAGGCGTAAAATTCCGTCTTTGCCAAAAGAATTTCAGCACCGTGGTTTTCCCCGGTGAGACTATGAGAACCCCCAACCTTACGGCTCTTTTCTATACGGGTGACGAGGTAAAGGGTATTAATCTTTGGAGAAGATTTTTCTTAAAGCATATTCTTCCCGTAGAAAAAAACGGTGAAAAAATAAAGCCGCGTATGTTTCTTCATACCCACAGAATCGGCGGCTACGGTGAATTTGAGGGCATCACCACGGAAAATCAGCTTGAGGGCATAGACACCTTCGTAAAAAGAGGACTTACCCCCGACTGCTGGTGGATAGATGCAGGCTGGTATCCCTGCGACCACTCCTGGTGGAACGTAGGCGACTGGGTGCCCAATCCCGAGCAGCTGCCCGACGGCTTCCGTCCCATATCTGAGCATCTGAGGAAATACGGCTCCGAGCTTCTCGTATGGTTCGAGCCGGAAAGAGTTATGGCAGGCTCAAAGCTTGATTTCCTTCACCCCGAGTGGTGTCTGAAGGCAGTCAACGCCGAGGGCGAAGAGGAAAAATGCAGACTTCTTGACTATTCGGAGCCCGAATGCTTCTCGTTTATGCTGGAGCTTCTTGACAAGCATATAAAGGCAGGCGGTATAGATATCTACAGACAGGATTTCAATTTCCTGCCCGACAGATATTTTACTCAGAACGAGGAGGAAAACCGCAGAGGTGCTAAGGAGAATCTGCATATACAGGCGGTGCTTGCTCTTTATGACGAGCTGAGACGCCGAAACCCCGGTCTTATTATCGACAACTGTGCCGCAGGCGGTACGAGAAACGAAATGGACATATTAAGACGAAGCGTGCCCCTGCAGTATACCGATATGGATATTGACGCTCCCGATGCGAGAATATTCCATTATTATGAAATGTTCTCCTGGATTCCCTATTTCAGAGCCCACGCAAGACGCGAGGACAGAAGAATGCCGAAAAAACGCAGTCTTGACGAGTATTCCTATCTTTGCGCTATGACCCCTGCACTCACGGTATGTCTTGACCCCGATGACAGCGAAAAGGAGTTCAATGCCGCAAGAAAAATGGTTCCCGTATGGAGAGCCGCCGCGGAATATGAGCTGAAGGCAGACTTCTACAGACTCTCTGACCGCGAATCGGGCTGGTATGCCGTACAGTTCCACGACCCTGCCGACGGAAGCGGCTTTATAGAGGTTATAAGAACCGCGGAATGCGAAACGAACAATATTGTGATATACCCCCATATAGTACCCAATACGAAATACGTATTCCGCAATCCCGTAAACGGTGATATAAAAAGAGGCGACAGCACGGGACTTGAGGGCGGCTTCAATTTCTACAACCCTGCAGGCAAGGGTGAAATATGGTTTTATACTACTAAAGAAAAGGACAGTCTGTAATATTAATTACGGAATGAAAATAAAAGGACGGCTATGGCAAGATTTTCTACTCTTTGTTCCTCCTCAAGCGGTAATTCCGCATATATCGGAACCTCGGAGCACGGTATTTTAATTGATGCGGGAACGAACAACAAGCAGCTGCTTATTTCTCTTGAAAAAGCGGGACTTTCTCCCGACAGCATAAAGGCAATTTTTCTGACCCACGAGCACGATGACCACGTAGGTGCGCTGAAGATTTTTGCCTCAAAAAGAAAAATACCCGTATATGCTACGGGCGGTACTCTTTCGGGGCTTATGGGCAAGGGGCTTCTTGACGGCTCCTTTCAGACTGAAAAAATCACAGGGGACGGTGTCACCGTAGAGGATATGCATATATCCTTCTTTCACACCTTCCACGATTCAAAGGAAAGCTGCGGCTATACGGTGGAGCTTCCGGATGCAAAGGTAGGCGTATGCACGGATACGGGCAAGGTAAACGATGAGATTCTCAAAAGACTTTCGGACTGCTCCTTGGTGCTTCTGGAATCAAACTACGACGATACCCTGCTTGATTTCAGCAGCTATCCGCTGTCTCTTAAGGCAAGAATACGCTCCGAGCACGGGCATCTGTCCAACAAGGACTGCGCCGCCACGGCAAGAGCACTTTTTGACAGCGGTGTAAGACGCTTCGTGCTGGGACACCTCAGCCGTGAAAACAACACCCCCGACAGAGCCTTTGCTTATACCAATTCCGTGCTGAAGCGCGACGGTGCCGTTGCCGGAAGGGACTATCTTCTTGAGGTGGCTCCCGTGAGCAGTATGGGTAAATACATAATTTTCTGAGGACAGTATGCTGAGTGTAAGTATTATTTGCATAGGAAAGCTCAAGGATGCCTTTTTTGAAATGGCATCAGACGAGTATATAAAAAGACTTGGTGCCTTCACGAAGGTAAATATCACGGAGATTAAGGCGGCTCCTCTTCCCGAGCGTCCGTCTCAGACGGAGATTGACGCGGCTCTTGAAAAGGAAGCGCAGGCAATAGCCGCAAAGCTGCCCAAGGGTGCAAAAATCGTGAGTCTGTGTATAGAAGGAAAGCTTTATTCCTCTGAGGATATGGCAGAGCTTTTATGCGATACCGCCCTTTCGGGGCAGTCACATATAGTATTCATAATAGGCGGCTCCTACGGACTTTCCCCGAGAATAAAAGCTCAGTCAGCCGTGCGTCTTTCAATGTCAAAAATGACCTTCCCGCACCGCCTTGCAAGAGTAATGCTTCTTGAACAGATATACCGCGGCTTCAAGATCAATGCAGGCGAGTCCTATCATAAATAAACGGACGGATTCTTAAAAGCCGATATAAAACGAAAAATGAAAACAATGAACGATTACTGCCGAGAGAAATTCGGCAAAAAGCTTTATAAGCTGGCCCTTGACGGCGGCTTTACCTGCCCTAACCGCGACGGCACAAAGGGAACGGGCGGGTGTATATTCTGCTCGGCATCAGGCTCGGGTGATTTTGCCGAGTCGGGGGATAATATAAGCACTCAGATTGAAAATGCAAAAAAAAGAGTTGCCCGTAAGAATAAGGGCGGCGGATATATAGCGTATTTTCAGAGCTTTACATCTACTTATGCGCCGATTCACAAGCTTCGCAGTCTCTTTTATGAGGCAGTAGAGCATCCCGATATTGACGTGCTTTCCGTTGCCACACGCCCCGACTGTCTGCCCGACGAGACGGTTGAGCTTCTCGGACAGCTTAATAAAATCAAGCCCGTCTGGGTGGAGCTGGGACTTCAGACCTCAAAGCCCGAAAGCGTTTTGTATATCGGAAGAGGCTACGAAAACGGGGAATATGCTTCTGCCGTTAAAAGGCTTCACGCAGAGGGGATATACGTTATCACACATATTATTTTAGGACTTCCGGGAGAAGACCTCGCCGATATGAGGGCATCTCTTGAATTTGCCCTGGAGAACAAAACGGACGGAGTCAAGCTTCAGCTGCTTCATATTCTGAAGGACTCTCCTCTTTATAAGGAGTATGAGGCAGGCAGGGTACAGCCGCTCACGAAGGACGGATATATTGAAATACTGAGATGCCTTATTCCTCTTATTCCCGACAGCACAGCCGTGCACAGGCTCACGGGTGACGGGAATAAAAAAACGCTTGCCGCACCCTTGTGGAGTGCCGACAAGAAGGACGTTCTTAACAGTATAAATAAAATGATAAAAGAGCTTGAGGAGGAAAAGAGATACGTTTTCCGCCCCATACGCGAGAATGAGCTTCCCGTGATGCTCGGAATTATCGCAGACCGCGTAAAATGGATGGATGAGGTAGGCATAAAACAATGGAACGTTACGAATTACGCAGAGGTTTACCCGCTTGAATATTTCCGTGACCATTATATGAAAGGCGAGGTTTTCGTCCTTGAGGAAAAGGACAGCGGTGATATAGCTGCCTGTGCCGTTCTCAAGCACGAGGATGACCGCTGGGCGCATATTCCCGATTATAAGACCGTAAGCGCCCTATATCTGCACAATTTTGCCGTAAGGCTTGATAAAAAGGGTACGGGCAGTATTTTTCTGAGGCTTGCACAAAGGTATGCCGCCGAAAGGGGAGTGGAGTGCTTCCGCCTTGATTCCGCAGACGATAACGAAAAGCTCAGAGATTATTACACCTCAAGGGGCTTCGTCCCGAGAGGAGAATGCGTTGACGGACTGTATAAGGGCATTCTCAGAGAAAAGCGGCTTGAAAGCCTTACGTTTTGATAAAAAAAAGAAGACGCGTTGCGGAGTGTCTTCTTTTTTTTTAGTGATTTTCAGCCTTAGCGGCAGACAGATATTCCGAGGATTATTCCTTTACGTTATGCTTTAGTGAGAACTCAGAAAAGGATTTTTCGTAGTTTACCGCTCTGAAGGATATATTCCTTGTGATTTCCTCTGAATCGGGCTTCTCGTCGGAGCAGATATATAAGGATAACACGAAGCTGTCGCTTTCGGTATTCGTAAATTCAAGGGGAGCGTCCAGCACCAATTCTGCCGAAGAAAATTCTTCGGGAAGTGAGCCGTCCTCTATTTCAAATTCCTCTATTTTATAGCTGTAGGGGGAGAATTTTCCGCTTGATGCCGTCATCATAAAGTCTATTCTGTGCCAGCTGCCCTCTCTGTCCTTTATATATTCATCGTCCTCAAGGCTCTCGGGAACGCTGACGCTGTCAAAAATAAATTCGGGCGGAATGAAGGCCTGCCATATAAACAGAACGGGCACGGAGAATAATGCCAGCATAATTAATATATATACGGCGGCGCTGAAGCCCTTTAACGTTGATATAATCGTTTTTTCAAACACGCATAACACCTCATTATACTTATACCACATAATGTGCCGCTCCGTCAAGTTTCAGTCGGCTTAATTTTAGTCCGCGCTCCTAAAAAAGCATTGAAAACAGCCATAATATAAATTATAATAAGAAATAATAATATATAAAGCGATTCAGGAGGAATCAATGAAAAAAATATTCTCCTTTTTTCTTATATTAACTCTTTTATCGACAGCTTTGACAGCCTGTACGGCACAGGGAGATGAAGCGTATCCGCTCACGGTCAACGGCACTCCCATAGATTCCGAGGTGTTCAGCTATTGGCTGGACTACGTCTGGGACAGTCCCGAGGCGGGGGGCACGAAGGAGGGCAGGCTCACTCAGGCAACCTATATGTGCATAAGGTACGTTGCCGTTAATTCCACCTTTGCCGCATATTCACTTTCTCTTACTGACGGTGAGAAGCAGGATATCAGCAACGAAATGAACGTGCTTTGGAATATGTTCGGCAGATATTACGAGGGAATAGGTGTGTCAAAGCAGACCTATCTTAAAATCCGTACGTACGAGGCTTATATCGAAAAGCTGCGTCTTGCCTTCTTTGACAAGGGCGGAACGGACGAGATATCCGACAGCGTATTAAGAGGCGTGCTTGCGGAAAATTACGTTGCCTTCAGATATATAAGAACTCCCGTTTACAATACGGACGTGTACGGAAATAAAATCGCCTTCACAGAAGAGGATACTGCAAGGCTCAGTCTTGCTTATACGAATGCGGCAAACTCCGTGGCGGCATCATATACCACGGAAAAGGCTTATGCAGAGGTTTCCGCTGCTTTTCCCCTTACGGAGCAAAGCTATGATACCGTTGTTATAAGCGAGGGGGACCACAGCTTTTCCGACTCCTTCTACGCAACCGTAAAGGGCACGGAGAATAACAAGGCGGCTGTTTTCCGGTACGAGGACTACGTATATCTCGTATATAAAATGAATATCGTAAACGACCCTGCAATCTTTTACGAGTACAGAAGCGACTGTCTGAAAATCGTAAGCGAGGAGCCCCTGCAGTCAAAAATCAACGTTATGTGTAATGCCTACCGCTCCGTCAGAGACAGGGCAGTAGTATCAGATTTATATGAAAAGGTGGCAGATAACAGATGAGTATTCAGATCGATAACCCCGTAGTTGATGCAATCTTAAAGAGAAGAACGATACGCTCCTATAAGGACACACCCTTGGATAAAGAGGTAATTCACAAGCTTCTTCAATGCGCTATGTGGGCACCCAGCGGCAGAAACACACAGCCCTGCCACGTAAGAGTGCTTGACGATAAAAGGGTGCTTGACGAGCTGAACGTGGATTTTAAGAATAAGGTAGGCTGGGACACGCCTGCATATACACGCTGGGACGTAAATCCCGTATATCAGGGTGCGCCTGCGATGTTCTTTATATTTGCCGATAATAAGACGGATATGAACGCAGGCATTATGGTTGAGAATATTGCAATTGCCGCAGAGGGAATGGGATTGGGCTCCTGCATTATCGCAAGCGTCGGCTCTCTTCTTGAAGCCCCCGAGGGAGCTAAGTGGAAGCGTATTCTTGACGTTCCCGAGGATTATTATTTTCTTATTGCAATAGCCGTAGGTGAAAAAGCGGAGGAGCCGGAGCCTAAAGAGCGCAAGCCTGAGAATTTCAGAATTATAGAGGTGAAATAATATGAAGCCCTTTAAGTTCTTTCTTCTGACCGATACCCATTATTTTGCTCCCGAGCTTGGCTGTCGGGGTGAGGCGTATGATGAATTTATGCAGTTCGAGCAGAAATGCTTTGCTGAAACCGCCGCAATTAATAAGGCAGTTTTCGGGTGGCTGGAGAAAAACGGGGAGGCCGATACCGTGCTTATTGCAGGTGACCTCAGCTTCAACGGTGAAGGACAGAGTCATACCGAGTTTATTGAGCTGCTTAAAAAGCTCAAGGCATCGGGTAAAAAAATATACGTAATCACCGCGGGACACGACTTCAACGAAAAATGCTTTGCCTTCGACGAAACGGGCAGAAGGGAATTTCCCGGCACGAAAAGGGAAGAGCTTTTCGACCTTTATTATGAATTCGGATTTTCCGACGCAATTTCCGTACATAAGGAATCCCTCTCTTACGTTGCTCAGCTGTCCGAGGGAATAAGGCTTCTTGCTCTTAATAATGACGGCGACGAGGCTAACAGACATACGTACACCGCCTCGCAGACGGAATGGATATTACGGCAGACGAAGAAGGCAAGGGAAGACGGACAGATGATGTTCGTTATGAATCACTATCCGCTTATTCCCGCCTGCCCGATATTCGGTCTTATCGGTGATGCGGTAATGCCCCGTGCGGATGAAATAACCTCTATGCTTGCAGACGAGGGTGTGCATCTCGGCTTTACGGGACACATGCACAATCAGAGTATAAAGCTGAAGCTGTCTGAAAACGGCAACCGCTTCTTTGACGTTTGCACGGGCTCTGTAATAGGCTGTCCTGCATATATGCGCCTTGTGGAAATAGAAAGCCGTTCACAGGTAAAAATCGAGTCGATTCCCGTCGCCGATTTCAAATGGGATATGGGGGGCCTTACTACACAGGAGTATTTCAGAAGGCAGTTTGATATGATGATAAACACCTATCTTGACTGTATGGCTGACGACCCCGAAAGACTTATGGGAAAGCTCCGCCTTCCGAAAAATGATGCACTTAAAGAGATTCTTGAATTCTTCGGCGGTTATCTGAATTCGGCAACCGTCGGCAGCGTATGTAAAAGGCTGTTCGTCAAATGTGATGACTCCGTCAGAGACAGATCCTTCAGAGAATTTCTTACGGAAATCGTCAGAAACATTTTCGTGGGAAATGCTCCCTACGTTAACGGGACTGCCGAATATGAAGCGTTTATGGGTATAATCGATCGCTTCTCTCCCGTGCTTAGTATTGTAAAAAAGACCGTAAAGGTAAAGGGTGAGCCGCTGGATATAAGAGAAATGCTCAGAACCTGTATCGGACACTACGGTGTAGACGAATATAATACGACCCTCACTTTAGAATAAAATAATTGGTTCTTCACGGAAACTTGGGGGATGAAGTGGGCACGGGAGTGCCTATTAAAAGTTTTGGTTGAGCTTTTTCAAAAGCTCACGGTGTCAAGAGGCAGAGCCTCTTGTCGCACTCCGCAGAGTGCGAAATCCTTTTTCC
>JAZNFG010000015.1:0-13814 GCA_045589015.1 Acutalibacteraceae bacterium | reverse complement strand
ATAACCTTCAAGGGATCAATGACCTATATAGACCTCAGAGCCTTTGCAAACTGTCCGAGACTCAGACGCATTATCTGTCCTCCGTCACTTATAGACAGAATCAGACAATCTGTAAAGCCCGAGGTTCAGATATTTGACTCTTCATTAATTTAATCAAAAAACAAATTTTCCGAGGAAGGTAAATCACCCCCTCGGATTTTCCCACCCCTCAGATTATATGCTTATTACGGAAATACTTTTTGAAAGGATGTTATTATGAGCAGTATCAATGATTTTGAAATTAAAAACGGGGTTTTAATCAAATATAACGGCAACAAAACCAAAATTACCGTACCGGAGGAAGTAACGGTAATTTCATCCTCTGCGTTTTCATATATGCATAAGCTTGAGGAGATTCACATTCCCGACAAAACCGAATATATCTGCGAGTATGCTTTTTTATTTTGCATAGGTCTGAAGCACGTAACAGGCTGTAAGGGGCTAAAGGTTATTGAGGATAATGCCTTTACATTCTGCGCAAGTCTTTCTATGATATCTCTTCACGACAAGCTTGAATCCATAGGCTCAGAGGCATTCCTTAACTGCAAAAAGCTTAACGGTATCCTTCTTCCCTCCTCACTTACTTATATCGGAAGCAAATGCTTTATGAACTGCGACAGCCTTAAAAGCATAAAAATTCCGGAAAAAGTACCTGAAATTCCGACAGAAGCCTTCGCGGACTGTTTTTCTCTTAAAAGCATAATCATTCCCGAAAGCGTAAAATCCATAAGCGACGAAGCCTTTCACAACTGCAACAGGCTTTCAGAGGTAAAAATCACGCCTGCAACAAAAAAAATAAGCTATACGGCATTTACGGGCTGCTCCTCTCTTTCCTCAGACTTTATTCTGGGACTATTGGATAAAAATAACGAATACAAGGACGGCTTCATAATTCGGGACGGCATACTGATAAGATATTACGGCAGCAGTCCCGAGCCTGTAATTCCCGATAACGTGCATACCATCAATGATGATGCTTTTTTGGGTACAAAAATCGAAAGAATCATCGTTCCGGAAACGGTCAGAAAAATGGGCGACGGAGTTTTCAGAAGCTGTAAGAAGCTGAAATACATTATTTTTAACTGTAATTCAACAGATATTCCCGCATATACCTGCTGTGACTGCAGCTGTCTTGAAGGAATGGACTTTTCTTTACAGACAAAAAAAATCGGTTACGCTGCCTTCGCAAAATGCATATCTCTGAAAATTCTGAGATTACCCGAGGGAATCAGAGAAATTGAGGAAAATGCCTTCGCGTTCTGCGGCAATCTTATATACGTTGTATTCTCAGGCAAAAGCATTCACTGTCCCGACGCCTTCTACGAATGCTATGCGCTCGATGCACAGTCAAGACTCGCCGTAGGCTTGGATAACGTACATTCGCTGACGAATGCCGTCAATAATCTTCTTGAGCTTGAGAAAAAAGCAAGCTCTCCCGACAGCGATTAACAAAGCCTGTAAGAAATTTATCAACCCCTACCCCCTCGGTTATGAGGGCCGGTAGGGGTTTTCGTATAGTCCGGCTCCAGAGGAAAGCACCGCTTTCCGTTCGAAGGGACATAAAATCTTTTTACGATATCGGAAGAAATTTCCTATAAAGTAAAAAAATATACAGCAAGGCGGACACCGTTTTTTTGCACGTGCTGTCCGCCCTGCATCACTGCATCATTTTTCTGTTACCTTCTTTGTTTTTTTATCCGTAAAGCGTGCCTTCAAGCCACTCGTCAAATTGTGCCTTTTCAGAAACAACGTCGGTTTTTATACTATAGCCGCCGGCTACGAGCATTCCGGGAACAAGAGTGTTTATGTCTCTCGTTGCATTCTGCAGGGCAGCCGAATCACCGTAAATTACGGGAATGACTACCTTATCACGCATATCATAGTCCTCAATAAAGGTAAACATAGCCATAGGCATCGTGTTGTCCCATTCGGGGAAGCACAAAAATATTATGTCATATTCGCTGAGCCTCTGCGGAGCATTTTTAAGAGCGGGACGCACGTTATTCCGATGGTCCTCGGCAGCTCTCCTTGCAAGCTCAGCCTCATTCTCGGGATAAACGGCTACTGTTTCAATTTTAAGAAGCTCTCCTTCGGTATATTCCGCGATATATTCCGCCGCCGCCTCAACGGGGTCACCGTGTGAAAAATATACCGTAATAACCCTTGCAGGCTCAAGAGTCTCCAAGGTAAGGCTTTCAACTGTGGTAACCTCGGGGGGTAAGGTTGAATCCTCTGTGATTCCCGAAGAGGTCTCCTCGTTCTCTGCAGTATTGCAGGCAAAAAGGAATACCGTCAGCAGTACCGTAAAAATTGCAATAAGCTTTTTCATCATCAGTTACTCTTTCTTTTCTCAATATATTTTTTAAGCATCAGACACCAGTCCGTCTGTATTATATCAAAGCCTTTATCGATAAGCCAGCCCCAGCCTCTGTCTTTTTCTCCCGTAACGGAAATATTATCCGTATGTCCCGCGCTGAGAACGGATCTGTAGTTATAAACTATGGAATTTACCCATACGATTCTGCCCCTTGAGTGCATATATTCAATATATTCGTCGCTGCAGACCTTATCGGACTCCGTCTTAAAAAGCACCTCTGCACCTATACAGTTTACTCCCTCCGCACAAAGTCTGTCCGTAACGTCGTCTTCCTTTGAGACTATAGGCATAAACATAAAATCGGGAGCGTACTGTGCCACCTGCTTCAGATATTTTTCCGTGGTATCGGTCTTTACGATAACCTGCTTTTCAACTCCGGTTTTTCTTATTATTTCGGAAATTCCCGGAATGTCCGTCCAGAATTTATCTATGTTGATATAGCATTTTCCTTTAAGGAAGCTCAGAGTATCCTCAAGAGTGTCCACACCGCATACGGTGGGTACGTTATCCTGATTGAGAAAACGAAGCCTCTTTATAACCCTTGAGGGGAGTACGGATAAAAGCATAGGACTTCCGAGATGCGCCCTTTCCATACCGGGGTGGAAAACGTAAAACTGTCCGTCACGGCTTTTCGATACGTCAAGCTCAATTATATCCGCACCCTGCTGTAAAGCCGCCTTGAACGCAGAAAGAGTATTACAGGGGATATCAGCCCCCGATACTCCTCTGTGAGCGCACACAAGAGGTCCGTTTTTCGCATTTTCAAAAAGTGATTTATTAAAATCTATCATATTTTTCTCTCCTTATTTTACGGGAATAACTGTAATGCTTCCGATATCGGGGACATAGGTCACCATATTATTGAAGCTGTAGCTTCCGTCATTTGTAAATTCTATAATATGCTCGCCACCCGAAAGATAAAGCACCACGGTTTTCGTCTTGTAGTTATCCCAGCTGTATGTGCTTCTGAAGAAGTAGTTTCCCTGCTTTTCACCGTCAACAAATATGCTTATATATCTTTCAACAAGGTCAACGTTATAATCGTGATATCCGCCCTCCTCATTGTTTGCATATTCAAGGGTTATGGCATAATATCCGTCAGCAGGGGCTTTATAGTAAAGAGAAAGTCCGCTTTCCGTGTCGCTTGATATCCAGCCGAATTTTTCACCGCTTGATGAATTTTCATCGGTGGAAATCTGTGCCGCGCCTGCTCCTGCCATTTCCGATGGGGTATATACGTCAAGGAAAGAAATTTCACAGTCAGCCTTTTCGGCACCCGTGAAGCTCACACCCTCGGGAAGCACAATTTTATTATAGCCTCTGCCGAAATAGAAAATGCCGTCACCGTCACCCTTTATTTCGTTACCGTTTATTGTAACAAGGCTGTCGTCCGTAAGGTCGGAAAGCTTATAATATCCGTCCTCGGGAATTATAACCGAATATGCGTTTTCTTCCTTCACGTTGCGCGAGGTAAGCCTTTGGGCAAATATATCCGTATGAGAAAGAGGAGTAATATCAATAAAATCAAGAACCAAAGTACCCTCTGCGGGCTTTACGGTAATTTCATTTCTTCCTTTTTTAAGGTCAACGTAAATGCTGACACATTCCATACAGTCCTCTTTTATTGTGGAGGGACATTTTACGGAATTTACCAAGCCGTTTTCCGTTATTTCAACCTCAATACTCCTTCTGCCCGAATCCCCTGTATTTGCGTTTCCGTAAACCATATCCAATCTGTAGGTGCCTGATTCTTCAGCCTTTATATTGAAGGTAACGGGTGTATCAGCTGTAATACCCTTTACGCACTTGCCCTCGCTTACGGAATAGGCAACCCAATCCGTTGCAGAAAGTGACCGGGGAAGCTCGGCGTTTTCTGCCTCGTATCTTACGGCCTTTACTTCGTTTTCATAGCCTTCACCCTCACCCCTTGTGATCTCAATAAAGAAGGCCTGACTTTCTCTTTCACAGGGCACGCTAAAGGTAATACTGTCACCTCTGACGGTGATATTTTTAATTTCGGCTACCGTTGGGGAATTTACCGCACCGCCGAGTCCCTTATAATCCACGTAGCTGATGCTGACGGTAAGCCTGTCACCGTTAGTGAAGGTGCCGTCGAGATTTTCAATTACAATTTTACTGTCCCTGCCGCTGCCGCCTGCAAGGATGTAGAATTTTTCCGCCGTATCATCGTATGATGCAAGTGCTATAAAGCCCTTATTCATAAGAGGATATTTGCCCTTGAGCCAGTTTCCGATATTGCTGTGAAGCATATCCCATTCGGCACATTCAAGCTCACAGCCCTTCATTTTTGCATAGAAATTATATACCCAGTAGTTGCTGTTGGGAGTGACGTCGTCTGCAACGGTATCGGAAAGATTGTTTGCAAGTCTCCAATAGGCAACACAGCCGTAGGCATCCTCTGCCTCAATACGGCTTATCCATTTTACGCTTTCACCGGGAATACCGTTTGTGCTCATAAGACCGTATTCGGAAATACACACGGGTAGTCTTTCAATTTCCAGCTCGTCGCATATTGAATAGTAGCCGTCGAAATTACTTTCCATCCGATAAATTGACAGGTCGCTGAGCTCGTGCCATACCACAACCTCGGGCAGACAGCCGTTTTCCTTGCAGTAGGAAAGAAATTCCTTTATAAAATCGTAGTTATATCCGCAATACCCGGGGCCTGCAAGACGCGCCTCGGGATTGATTTCCTTTACTACCGAGTAGGTTTGCTGCCACGCATCATAAAACTTATATCTGTTTTCCTTCTCCCAAAAATCCCCCAGCCACGCACCGTTGTCCATTTCATTATAGATACAGTAAACGAGGCTGTCACGGTATGGTGAATTCTCCATTTCCGTAACGGTTTTTCTTACCTTTTCATTATATTCGGGAAGGGAGTCAAGCTGATAATACCAGGTATCGTACATATCCTGCGTATATACCATCAGCATTTCGCCGCCTGCCGACAAAAACGTATCGGAAACGTCACGCACGTCTCCTATGGGGTGCTGAAGTCCCCCTGCGGTTTTTGCGGCAAGGGAATTTATGCCTATGCTTTCAGCGATTTCCCTTGTGGGAATATCGTCCTCGGCAAAGCCGTATAAAAAGCCCGATGCTCTGCCCGTAAGCTCACCCTGACTTGAAAAATCTACGGTAATTACCGGCACGGCAAGATAAAGCACCGCACCGCCCGCCGTGACGGCAAGCAGTAAAAGCACGCAAAGAAGTATAATTATTACCTTTTTCAGAGTCCTTTTCATAAAACACCTCAGTTAATAAGTGAGTTTATCATATCAGAGTAATAATCGGGACTGAATTTCATTTTTACGTATTTATGAGTGCCGTTTTCATCCTCGGTGAAATAATTTCTGCCCTCTTCCCTGTCAAGCACGGCCTTTCCCGTAACCGTATCATAGCCTGCCTCTTCCTCGTCTCCGATTACAGCCATAAGCGCAGTCATAGGGTCCCAGGAGTATCTTCCCTTTTCGCTGCCGTGGTCGGCAAAGCTCTTATATAAAAAGTCATCACGGGAAAGCTTATCTCCCGAAACTACCTTTATTCCGACCTCAAAGCCGAGAAAGGTCACGGGCACGGGACACATACGGCAGAATACCTCGCCGCCCTCTCTTGAACGGAGGTTATTGCAGAAATTATGCTCTCTTCCTCCCGATTCATCCCATTTCCCCGCCATTACCCAGATCTTCTTAACCTTGCTTTTTACAAGAGAAAGTCCCGTTTCGCGGGAGATATCGTCGGCTCCGCTTAAAAGCAGCTCGGCGAACACCTGAAGAAAGCCTACCTCAACGATTTCAACACCGCCGTCACTTTCCGCAAGAAGCCTTCTGTAAAGACGCACCGCATCCTCGGCATCCTCATTTTTCTTATATTTTACCGCAAAGGGAGCAAGATTCTTCTGATATTTAAAGTGCGTACCCTCAAAATCCGTTGCTTTAAGGTCGATCCCCAAGGGGATATCCCTTACGCCCTCAAGATTTATAAAGCCGTCAACCGAAGGAACGGACAAGTCCATACAGGCGTTTATGCCTACACCGAGAAGCCTTATGGCTCCCTTTTTATGGGCACGCAGAAGTATTCTCATAGCGGCAAGATCGTCACAGTCCGTCCACCAGTCGGTGCCGAAAATAAATTCTCTCATATCAGCCCTCATTTCCGAAAAAATCAAAGGATAATCTGCCCGAAACCTGATGCCTGCCCGAGTGTATATCGCAGACAAAGCAATCGGCGGCGCCGAGCCTTTCGTATACTTCCTTTATTCTCATAATTGCAGTCTCGCTTGCCTGAACGGGGAAAAGCCTGTCTTTTCTTCCGCATTCCATAAGAAGCTTTTTCGGAGCAAGTGCAGACGCAAAATCGTACAAATCCCCGATTTCAAGAAGTCCCGGTATATAATTGTCGGGACAATGCCACACGGAAAGCACGCTTTTTCCGAAGGTGTTAATATAGCCTGAAACAACGGCTTTTTCAATTCTGTCCTCAATCAGGGACGTATACAAGGCAACGAGACCGCCGCCCGAAATTCCCATTATTCCGAACCTTTTAATGCCCTCCGCTTCAAGTATATCAACGCATCTTACAGCCTGATAGACTCTTAATGCTGCCGTCGAAATGCCGTACATCAGAGAGTGCATTGAAACCGTCTCGCACGACGATATATAAAACGGCTTGCGGCTGTCCTTTTTCAGCCTTGCCCTTCCGAAGGCTACAGGCTCAAAGGCAATAACGGTATTTCCTCTTAGAGCCAGCTGCTCGGCAAAATTCTTCTGATAATTGTCAAAAAAATTTATTTTTCTGTACTTTCCGTTCTTTGACTGCCTTATTATCTGCCGTACTCCGTAGCCGTGGCCGGGAACGGCAACAACACCGAAGTCACCGCCCTTTTCGGGAATCAGCAAATAGCAGAGCATTTCAAGCCCCTCGCATATTTCCGTGCTGAGGGTTTTTATTTCATAGCCCTTCCGCTTTTCGGAAGATAGCACACGGGGAGAAAGCCGCTCTCTTTTACGGGGTATTTTATCAACGGCAAGCACTTTTTTTATCTTGTCTCTGATATTCTGACACTCTGCGGCTGTTTCCGCGGCGTTTTTGCCGAGAAAGGGCTGAGGTCTGTTCTCATAGAGCATATTAAAATATGCGTCGGGAGAAAAATCAACGTCCTTCATAAATTATTCTCCGAAGCAAAAGCTCATTAATCTGCCGCGGGAATCCTTCTCGCTGTTTCCGATAAATGCCTTGTAGGTGATATCCTCCGTAACGAAGCCCTTTTCGGAATAGTATGCAAGCTCACTCTTTGAAACGCTGAGAATAATCTCACGGCTCTCCCCTGCGTCAAGATAAACTCTCTTAAAGTCCTTCAGCTCTCTTTCGGGACGGAAAACGCTGCTGTTTTCATAGCCGATATAAAGCTGAACCGTCTCGCTTCCCTCTCGCTCACCCGTATTTTTAACGGTGACGGAAAAGCTGACGTTTTCGGCATCGGCAGTCTTTATCTGAGGCTGTGAAATTTCAAAATCCGTATAGGAAAGACCGAAGCCGAAGGGGAACTGCTCCTCCTTTTTGTCGTGAAGAAGCTTTTTGTAGCCGTGAAGATATGAGTATTCCTGCTCAAGAGTCTGCCATTTTACCTCGGGGAAATCCTCATCCCTTTTACCTATTACGAAGGGAAGCTTTCCGCCGGGATTCACCCTTCCGAAGAGGATATCCGCTACGGCGTTTCCGCCCTCCATTCCGGGGTAATACGCCATAAGCACGGCACTTACGTCATCCACCCATTCGCTCATTCTTATCATATTACCGCCCATAAGCACCACGGCGGTATTCTTATTAAGCGCGGCGGCGGTCTTTATCATATCAATCTCCTTTTTCTTGAGACCGAGATCCTTTCTGTCACCGCCTATAACCATTATGTATTCACCCTCGTCGGAATGTCTCATTCCGCACACGGCAATTACGGCATCCGCGTGCTCTATAATATAGCTCCTTCTCTTTACCTCAGCGGTGGGAATAAATACCGCACGGGCATCGGGATAATTCTCCAGGATCGCCTGCTTTACGGTCTTTATATAGGGAGGATGCACCTGACTTGAGCCGTTGTCTCCGATATTCTCCTCTGCCGCAAGGTCGCCTATCACGGCAATGCTTTTAAGCTTTTTCGTATCAAGCGGCAGAAGCGAGCCCTCGTTTTTAAGAAGCGTTATGCTCTTTTCGGCAACCTCTCTTGCAAGGGCAATATGCTCCCTGCAGGCAATAAGGCTTGCGGGATAGCTTCTGTCTCCCCTTGCATTCTCTGCGGCAAGAATTGTTCTTACTATTCTTACTGCCGCTTCATTTATCTGACTTTCCTTAATTTTCCCTTTTTTCAGTGCTCTTTTTATATTAGAATAGGTGTACTTTCTGCGGATATTCATTTCAACGTCAAGTCCCGCATTCATACCCCCTGAGGTATTGTGAAGACCGAAGAAGAAGTCCGATACCACGAAGCCGTCAAAATCCCATTCTCCCTTGAGAACATCTCTGAGAAGGTATTTATTTGCACCGTTGAAGTGTCCGAGATATCTGTTATACGAGCTCATTACAGCCGCCGCACCCGCATCGATGCATTCCTTGAAATGGCGGAAATATATCTCTCTTTCCGTTCTCTTGTCCGCGGTAACGTTTACCCAGAAGCGGGAATTTTCCATACTGTTGAAGGCAAAATGCTTTATACAGGCAATAACGCTTTCGCTCTGCACGCCCTTTATGAGAGCGGATGCCATTTTTCCTATCAGCACGGAATCCTCCGAAAAGGTCTCCTGACTTCTGCCTCCGCCGGGATTATAGGGCACGTTTATACACACACCGCCGTAGAAATTACCGCCGTTTGCTCTTATTTCTCTTGCAATTGCCGTGCCGACTCTCTGCTCAAGCTCAGGGTCAAAGGTCGCACCTCTTGCCATAGAGACGGGAAAGCAGGTGGAATTGCCGCTGACACAGCCTCTCGGACCGTCGCAGAAAAGCATCTGCTCAACACCGAGTCTTTCGTTTCCGCCCGCACCGTAGGGAAAGCTGTTGTACGAGCCGATTCCCATACTCTGATACCACTTACAATGGCCTGCAAGCAGAACCACCTTTTCTCTGAGACTCATCTTCCCTACAAGCTCCTCAGCCTTCTCGGTAAAAGAAAGTCTGTATTTTTTGTCATTAAGCATAACTGAACTCCCCGCTTTTCTTTATTTTTGTATATATTTTATAATAACAGCAAAAAAACATATTGTCAATAACAACTCAATATGTTAAAATACCGATATTACACGCAAAAAGGATGAATTATTATGTTAAAGCAAAGAGCCGCAGGTGTGCTTATGCATATCTCCTCTATCCCCTCCGATTACGGTATCGGAGTTTTTGACGACGGCTGCAAGCGATTTGCAGACTTTCTTCACGAAATGAGCTTCGGCTACTGGCAGGTGCTGCCCTTCAATCCCGTGGATAAGGCAAATTCCCCCTACTGCTCAGCCTCTGCCTTTGCAGGCAATATCCTCTTTATAAACCCTCGGGATATTTACGAAAAGGGACTTTGCACCAAGGAGGAATACGAGGAAAATATATACAAGGGCTCCCCTTATACCGCCGATTATGAATTTGCGGGAGAAAAAAGACTCAGTCTCTTGAAGTCCGCCTTTTCACGTATTGATGCCGATACTGCCGAAAGAGTAAGGAATTTTTCAAAGGAAAATCCGTGGCTTGAGGATTTCTCACTTTTTATGGCACTAAAGGAACATCACGGCGGTGCCCCCTGGTGGGAATGGGAAGAAAAATACGCACGCTTTGAAACGGCAGAGGAGCATCGCAGAGATTTTGAGGAGGAATGCGCCTTCTTCAAATTCGCACAGTATCTTTTCTTCACACAATGGAGCGAAACAAAAAAATATATCAATTCAAAAGGAATTGCGGTAATCGGAGATATGCCCATCTACGTTGCGATGGATTCAGCCGACGTATGGGCAAACGTAAAGCAGTTCAGAATAAACGAAAAAACGCTGAAGCCTCAGGCGGTTGCAGGCTGTCCCCCCGACTATTTCTCCGAGGACGGTCAGCTGTGGGGCAATCCCCTTTACGATTGGGATTATATGGAAAAGGACGGCTACGGCTGGTGGCTTGACAGAATAAAGCAGAGCTTTAAGATTTACGACTGTGTAAGAATCGACCATTTCAGAGCCTTTGCCTCATACTGGGAGATTCCCGCAGACAGCAAAACGGCAAAAAACGGCAAATGGATTGACGGACCCGGAATGAAGCTTTTTAACAGAGTAAAATCCGTTCTGGGAGAGCTTCCCATTATCGCAGAGGATCTGGGAGTTTTCGGCGAGGACGTAATACGTCTTCTTGAAGACTCGGGCTTCCCCGGAATGAAGGTGGTTCAGTTCGGCTTTGACCCCGATTCCGATTCCCTGCATCTGCCTCACAACGCCCCGAAAAATTCCGTGAACTACTGCGGAACTCACGATAACAATACGCTTCTTGGCTGGCTGTGGGAGGCATCGGAAAGAGAAAGAGCCTTTGCCTTGGCATATTCCGGCTTTGAAGCCGACAACTGGGGAGACGGCGGCTATCATTCGGCAAGCTGCCGCAAAATAACCGAATCCGTATGGGCATCGGCTTCAAATACCGCAATAATCGCATTTCAGGATATGTGCGGCTTCGGAAGCGATGCAAGAATGAACATCCCCGGTGTTCCCGAAAAGAACTGGCGTTACCGCACCACAAGCGACACCATCGCCTGCGTTGACAAGGCTTATTTCAGAAAAATTAATTCCCTGTTCAGAAGAACCTACAAAACCATATAAAAGGCGATAAAAGAGTTCAGACCGCATAAAACAATACGAAGTAAGGGGTTCAAGCAAATATCTGATTGCTTGAACCCCTAAAAACATTCCAAACTGCACGAGTTAATAATATTTTCGCTTTATGCTACAGACACTCCTCGCCACTCGACGGACATCACGTACTCCTTCGGGCAAACAAAACATCATTGATTAAACGCTAAAAGTAAAAGAAAATTTACTTTTCAATGCGATCTGATACAATCTCATACCAACTGCTGTCAAAATTTACCGCTTTCAAAATTGTATCTTTATCAACCTTTTTAGGTTTTTTTATTGTAATGTGTACTCTTTTTTCGGGAATATCCTCTATGATAGTAAACTGACTTCCGCTTGGCTGCCAAGTGAACTTATGCCTTCCTGTTGATTTTTCATACCCCTCTAAGTTGTTACGGGTATTCCATTCAAAATAATACAGTTCAGGATCATATCTTACCGTATCAAATTCAAAAATCAAAAAATCGCTGTAATCTTTTGACTTGACAAGAACTACCGTCCTAACAAACTTGAACACTTTACGAACGGCAGAAACTCTCTCATTCCATATTTCAAGAACCAACTTTCCAATCTCGTTGGGATCTTCACTTGTAAGCTTATCAATACCGTAACTGTATGTAGGAGAGTTTCTTCCGGAAATTAAACGAACTGTATGCTGTTTTTTGATGTTAGCTGACCCAAAAACAGTTTTTGCACCCCAACAACAATTATCTAAAACAACATCATCCAAACCTACATTTGACGGTTTCCATTCCGCACCTATACATTCAGCAAAAATTTGTTCCCATTCATTTCCTTCCAATGACATTGATGACTTGGTTGCTAACATATATACGATTTCTCTTGCAAGGGTATCAATAAACCTCGCAGGAAATTTATTTAACTCAAACGGAGCAACAGCCTTGTTTACCGTTCTCAATTTTGGTTCTCTCATATCTTACCTCCGTATATTTTAACTATACAGAAATAATTATATCATATAATTTGTCAAATTTCCATTATTTTCGTTAAAAAATATAGATTATGCTAAAAAGCCAAAGGTAAAAAACGTTCAATAACCATAGCTACCATATCAACCGGAATAGCATTTCCTGCCTGTTTTCTTGTTTGTGCATCAGAAACTACCATTTTGAAGCTATCAGGAAACCCTTGAAGTCTTAACATTTCTCTTGGAGTTAATCGACGTTCGCCGTTAACCAAAAGGTAATTGTAGCTGGCACCGGCTCTCAAGGCGCAACTGAATGGATAAGAGGAGATATTGCCGGATTTGTTTTCGTGCCAAATAGACGGATAAACATTTGCTATATGCATCGCCTTTCGCTTTGCGATTATTTCAGGAGAAGCAAAGTGTTTTTTATCAACATCTTTTTCCAAAATATCGTTTAGTGTTTTTTTGTTTTTAACATCAAACTTCCAGTTCATAATAAACGGTTTTTTTGAGCCTACTATTATAATCCGTTCTCGCTTTTGAGGCAAACCGAAATCAAGTGCATTGAGCAGTTTAAAATCAACGTGATAACCTAACTCATCACGCAAAACTTCCATAATCGTTTTTAATGTTTTTCCGTTATCGTGACTTGCAAGATTTTTTACATTTTCAAGAACAAATGCTTGTGGTTGTTTTTCCTTAATGATCCTTGCAATATCGAAAAACAATGTTCCGCGAGTATTGTCGGCAAACCCTTTTTGGAGTCCGCATATTGAAAATGCCTGACAGGGAAAACCGCCGAAAAGCAAGTCAAATTGAGGAATGTCAGAAGCTTCAATTTTGGTTATATCTCCTGATGGTCTTTCTCCGAAATTAGCCTCGTAACTGTCTTGAACAAATTTATCAATATCACTGCTAAAAACACATTTTCCCGTCAAACCAAGGTTTTCAAATGCTCGCTGTGAAGCATAGCGAAAACCGCCTATGCCGCAAAACAAATCTATAAAGCGAATAGGCTTAGGGTAAACAGCTGCTGCTTCGGAAGATAAATCAAGGAAAACTTTATCAATAGATACACCAAGGGCTCCTCCGATTCTCATAGCTATTGAAATTGAGGGCGTTGCGGCCTGTTGCTCAATCATAGAAAGGTATTTTCTGCTGATTGATACATTTTGCGCCAACACTTCTTGAGATACTCCGCGCTCTTTCCTTATTTCTCTGACTCTATTCATTTAAGCGTTTTCCCCTTTTTTGTGAACTTATCTTCACGAAATATTATAATATGCTTTTTTCTTTTTGTCTATATTTTTTTGAAAATTTGTAAACCATAGATTATGAATACTTGGCAACAAGAAGTCATGTCAACAAAAAGGATAGAACGTGTCAAAAATGACAAATAAATCTGAAACCGATTTGATGCTTGGCAAATGCTTTTTTTTGTTAAATAATTTGGTTCTTCACGGAAACTTGGGGGATGAAGTGGGCACGGGAGTGCCTATTAAAAGTTTTGGTTGAGCTTTTTCAAAAGCTCACGGTGTCAAGAGGCAGAGCCTCTTGTCGCACTCCGCAGAGTGCGAAATCCTTTTTC
>JAZNFG010000014.1:0-30761 GCA_045589015.1 Acutalibacteraceae bacterium | reverse complement strand
TGCGCTTTAAGAAGGAAAAAGGATTTCGCACTCTGCGGAGTGCGACAAGAGGCTCTGCCTCTTGACACCGTGAGCTTTTGAAAAAGCTCAACCAAAACTTTTAATAGGCACTCCCGTGCCCACTTCATCCCCCAAGTTTCCGTTATGAGTCATTTTTTTGTGAGTAACTGTTTAATTTATAAATACGATTATTTTTTCTTTATCTTATTGAGCTTCTTGTTGATGTCAAGGAGCTCTTCCTTTGTGAAGATGCCCTTTGCCATCATACATACTCTCTTGATTGAGAAGCCCATAAGCATACCGATGGTGGTTTTGTTTATCATTTTGCGGCTTATCTTCATATTGGATGCGTCAAAGCCTGCGACCTCTTTTTTCTCACCGCTGCCCGATTTCATTTTCTTTACAAGTCCGAGAACGACACCGAGAAGCACTATTTTGCCGCGGGGTGTTGCCCAGATATCACCGAGGCTGTCGTTGATGGAAAGATAGCCTGTGGGAGTATCAATCTCAAACCAGTTGATAACCGCGCCTTCCTCCTTGAGAATGTAGTCCTCGTTGGGTGTGTCAACCTTGCGGATTACCGATTCGTCCGAAAGCTCACCTGCAACCGCTTTAAGTGCGGTTTCGCCTTCGTTTTTAACGGTGAAGCAGAAGAAGGGATATTTGCCCTTTTTCTGCTTGCCGACGCTTACTCCGTTTGCAAACAGCTCAACCTCGTCGCAGTTTGAGTAAACCGTAACCTTGGTCTCGTCCTCAACGCGGTCTATATATCTTTTTGAGCAAAGGTGAACCATCTTTTCGGGATTGAGCCAAGCCTTGTATGCATAAAAGGAGTCCTTCTTGTATTTTCTGTCGAAGGTCATAAGTCCCTTGTGGTTCATTCCGTCCTCGCCGCCCTCGCTTCTTGCGTCTGCGGCAAAGTCAAACATATTCCATACGTGCGTTGCCCACAGATACGGACGGTCCTCAATCTGCTTTATAAGCTCCTCGTGATAGTATGCCTGATATTCCTCGGTGTAGTCGCCCTGCGTGGGATTTGACGTATGCCAATTGAGAGCCTCACAGCCGTATTCGCTGATACCAATTGCACGGTTGGGGAAACGCTTGTGGAAATCATCAAACCAGGGGCCGTTCATATCCGTAGTACCGCCGTACCAGCCGAAGTAGTGATTGTATGAAAGTATATCGGATATCTGTACGTATTCGCAGTCGGGCTCTGCCATTGTAACTGCCGCAATCGTGGTAAGACGGGTCTTATCCATCTTGTGGCACAGGTCGTTAAGAGCCTTGTGGTTCTTTATCAGGCTTTCGTCAGCGGCACCGCCCATTGAGATTTCATTGGAAAGTCCCCAGAAGAAGATTGAGGGGTGGTTGTAGTTCTGGGTGATAAGCTCAGTCATCTGTGAAACGGTGTTGTCAAAGCCTTCGGGCATGTGCATTGAGATATAGGGAATCTCTGCCCAGAGTACGAGACCCTTTTCGTCGCAGAGGTCATAGAAAACCTGAGAATGCTGATAGTGTGCAAGTCTTATGGTGGTAGCGCCTACCTCAAGAATGAAATCAAGGTCCTCCTTGTGATGCTCGGGAAGAAGTGCGTTACCGATGTCGGGTCTGTCCTGATGTCGGGAAACGCCTCTGAGGGGATATGGTCTGCCGTTAAGGAAAAAGCCCTTTTCGGGGTCTACCTTGAAGGTACGGCAGCCGAAGCGAGTGCTTACCTTGTCTGCCTCCTCGCCGTTTACCGTGAGGACTGCCTCCATTGTATAAAGATAGGGGTCTGCAAGACCGTCCCAGAGGTGAACGGAAACCGGCTCAAATTCTGCCTCGGGGTTCTTGCCGCTTGCCGTCTTTTCGGCTACCTTGTTGCCCTCGGCATCGAAAATCGTAAATCTTACCTCGCCCTCGCAGTATGCCGTGGCTTCAATTTCCCAGCTTCCGTCCTTTTTCTGCTCGGGAGTGACCTTTATGCCGGGCGTGCCGAAATAGTCCAGCTCAAAGTGGTTTTCGGGAACGCTTATGATATTTACGTCTCTGTAAATACCGCCGTAGAAGGTAAAGTCTGCCATCTGGGGGTATACGTAATTATTGGGGGAGTTGTCAACCATAACTGCAAGCTCGTTTTCGTCCTGAACGGAAGCTCTGTTCAGCTTTACTCTGAAGGTTGAATATCCGCCGTGATGGGTGAATATCTTTTCTCTGTTGAAATACACGTCGCAAGAGGAGTTTACACCCTGAAATTCAATATAGGTAACGTCGTTTTCCGAAAGCTCTGCCCTTGAAAGAGTTTTCATAAAGCAGGAAGTAAAACGCTTGTAATCGTTTCCGCCGTCCTGTCCGTCCTTGCCGTTCCACGTCCAGGGAAGGTCAATTATGAGCCAATCGGAATTTTTTGCCTCGGGAAGCGTCTTTACGTCAAGTAAAACACCCCAGCGGCTGTTGATGTTTGTAACTTTTCTCATATTTTTTTCCTCCGCAGTAATTTTTCGGAATCGAGTCTGAAACATTCCAAATTACATTATATATCAAAAACGGTAAAGAAGCAAGATAAATAATAGGGCGAAGCGGAACAAGGGCATCGCCCTTCCTTGAATTGTGATTTTAATGAACAATGGAGCAAATTCGGAATTCGGAACAATGGAGAAAATTCGGAATTCGGAATTCGGAATTCGGAGAAAAAAGCAAATTCGGAATTTGTTCTTCATTTTGCATTTTGCATTTTGCATTTTTCAAGGGCTCGGGCAAGTCTGACCTGCCCGAGCCCTTGAAAGCACTCCGATGTGCATAGATTATTTTTTTACTTTCGTCCGACGTATTTTCCGTAAAACAAAATCAGTCGTCAAAATGTCTGCGTTCGATTTTTGCTCCGACTGCCGTGAGCTTTTCAACCATTCTCTCGTAGCCTCTGTCTATGAGGTGGATGTTTTCGATTACCGTTTCACCCTCGGCACAAAGACCTGCTATAACCATAGCCGCACCTGCTCTGAGGTCGTCTGCCTTGACCTCGGCACCCCTGAGAGTGGGCACGCCCGTAACCTCTGCGCTTTTTGCGGCGGGGCTTACGGTAATGACTGCACCCATTTTCTTGAGCTGCTTTACGTAGCGGAATCTGCCGTCCCATACGGAATCGCTGACAGAGCAAGTACCGTTACAGATGGAAAGAAGGGTAGTAAACTGCGGCTGCATATCCGTGGGAAGTCCGGGGTGGGGACTCGTGGTGATATTTGATGCAATTATTTCCTCGCCCGGCATTATGTCAATGCATTCATCGTTTTCGGTTATGAAGCATCCGCAGTCGATAAGCTTCTGCGTAATGCTCTTGAGGTGCTGAGGAATAACGTGTGTGATTCTGAGCGCGCTTCCCGTAACGGCGGCGGCAATAAGATAGGTGCCTGCCTCTATCTGGTCGGGAATTATGGAGTAATCGCAGGAATGAAGCTCGTCCACACCCGTTATCGTAATGGTGTCCGTGCCTGCACCGTAGATTTTTGCTCCCATACTCGTAAGGAACATCGCGACGTCAACGATGTGCGGCTCCTTAGCGGCATTCTTTATGGTGGTGGTGCCCTTTGCAAGGACAGCCGCGAACATAGCGTTTATGGTAGCTCCTACGGAGACCTTCTTGAAGCGTATGGTATCTCCCGTAAGACCGTCCCTTGCCTTTACCTCAACCGTGCCGTAAACGTTCTTGTCAGCCTTTGCGGGGCCTATGGTGATGGTATCGGTGCCTGCACCCTTTATATCCGCGCCGTGGCGGTTTAACACGTCTGCAAGAGTCGTGATACCGTCATCCGTGGATGCGTGCTGTATAACCGTGGTGGAGCTTGAATTTACCGCGTTCAGCAGGAAATTGGCCGTGGCGGTCTGGGAATCCTTATCGAATTTTATTTCCGTATTGGTTGAAAGCAGGTCGGTATCCAATTTGCAGCCTGCAATCTTGATGGTAGACGTACCTGCGCCCTCTATATTTGCATCCTTGCTGACAAGGAAGGCAATAAGGTCCCTTACGTATTCCTCCGTGGATGCATTTCTGATTATCGTCGTGCCGTTGGAGCGCACGGCGGTGAGAATTGCATTTATTGTTGCGCCTACGGAGGGCTGCTCAAGGGTAATTTCAATATTTCCGAGGGTAGAGGTCACGGCTCCGAGAGTCTCAAAGCTCATAAGATGCAGGTCGATGGGACGTACACCGCCGAAGCTGCAGCCGCCGGGCATTGCAACTCTTGCCTCCGTGAATCTTCCCAGCAGTGCGCCGAGGAAGTAATAGGATGCTCTGAGCTTGCTTGAAAGCTCATAGGGGATATCAACAGCCCTGACGTTGGTTGTGTCAAGCTCAAGGACGTTGCTTCCGAAGGAATACTCAGCACCGAGATGCACAAGTATTTCAAGAATTACCTTGATATCGTCTATGTCGGGAACGTTGACTATCTTATATCTGCCTTTGGCAAGAACTGTTGCGGGGAGAATTGCTACGGCGGAGTTTTTGGAGCCGCTGATGGGTATTTCGCCGGAAAGCTTCTGCTTTCCCGTAATTACGATTTTTTCCACTAAGGGCACTTCCTTATTCCTTTAATTCTATATAATAAAAGCTTGAAATCCGAATAAGCCGACCCGTGCTGAGGGGGTATTGCGGTCGGTGCTGATATAATCTGGTTAAAATTTACTCACATTCCAAAATATTATAGCATATTCACTATAAAAATCAAAGGATTTAATGAAAAAAATCCTGAAAAATACTATTTCGGTAAATGTTAACAAAATTTACGGTGCTATTTTGTTGATTCCTGTTTTTAATGTGAAGGTCTCACCGTTAATGACAGCTCTTGCCCTTGTGTTTGCGGGAACGCTAAAGGTGTATTCCGTGCCCTTTTCGGTGTTTCTCCATTCGGAGCTTACCGTTCCGTCAGCCGTTTCTATGGAAGCTCTTGCAAAGGTGAGTCTGTCGGTGGTAACGGGGGCAAATACGATGCTCTTAAAGCCTGCCGTGCCCTCCTCCTGAGTGATACCGCACATTTTTTCGTACATCCAGTCACCGACTGCGCCGTAAGCGTAGTGGTTAAAGGAATTCATATCGGGAGTTGCAAAGGTGCCGTCGGGCTTGTAGCCGTTCCAGCGTTCCCACATAGTAGTGGCACCCTGTGTTACGGGGTAGCACCAGGAGGGGAATTCCTTTCTCATAAGAAGCTCGTAGGCAAGCTCGTTTTCGCCGATATCGGAAAGCACGTGAAGAAGGTAGGGTGTACCCACAAAGCCCGTGGTAAGGTGTCCCGACTCCCTGACGAGTGAGGTGAGCTGTTTTGCTATAGGCTTTTTATCGTTATATATTCCGAAGTGAAGGGCAAGCACGCAGGCTGTCTGTGTATTGCACTTCATCGTGCCGTCCTCTGCTATGAAGCGTCCTATGAATGCCTTTTTGATGTTTTTAAGAAGATTTTTATAATATCTGCAGTCCTCGCCCAGCACCTGTGATGCCTTTATAAGAAGCGACGTTGAGTAGTAGAAGAAGGCACAGCCGATAAGGTCCTTTTCCGTAGCACCGCCGACTGCCTCCTTGTCGGGCAGGTCAAGTGCCAGCCAGTCTCCGAAGTGCCAATGTCCCTCATAGAGGTAGGGGTTGGTGGAGATACCCTCGTCAGGCTTCCTTTTGAGTGCCCAATGCCTCATAAAGTCCACCCATTTTTTCATAAGCTGATAGTTTTCTCTGAGAAGGGACTTGTTTGCGTAGGTCAGATACATCTGCCAGGGAAGGACGGTTGCTATGTCTGCCCAGGCTGAGGAGCCGCCGTCATCGTCGAATTTTGTGGGAACGAAGGAGGGGATAGTACCCGAGGGCTTCTGCATAGCTCTGAGATCGCCCATCCATTTTTTGAAGAATTTTTCTACGTTGTAGTTATAGCTTGCCACCTTGCAGAATACCTGCGCGTCACCCGTCCAGCCGAGACGCTCGTCTCTCTGGGGACAGTCCGTGGGAACGTCAAGGAAATTGCCCTTCTGACCCCATATAATATTGCTGAAAAGCTGATTTATCGTCTCGTCGGAGCAGGAGAAATATCCCGTTCTCTTCATATCGGAGTGTACGACTACCGCCAAAAACTCGTCGGGGGACGTGATATCCATACCCTCAACCGCTATATATCTGAAGCCGTAGAAGGTGTAAAGAGGCTTGATAAGCTGAGCTGTGCCGTCGCAGATGACCGTCAGCTCCTGCTTTGCGCTTCTGAGATTATCCGTATAGACGTTCGAGTCCTTTGTGAGCATTTCAAAGTGGCGGATGCGTATTTTTTCGCCCCTTGCACCGCTTGCATAGAAGCAGATGTAGCCTGTCAGCTCCTGTCCGAAGTCGATTACCGTATCGCCCTCGGGAGTCCTTATAATACGCTTGCCGCGGATTTTTTCCTGCTCCCTTATAAGCTCACCCTCCTGAGGAATAAGGGTGTCCTTTGTATAGGGGATAACCTTAGCCGCCGTGCCTGCCGAGGGACGGAAGGTGAGGTCTACGGTCTCACCGTTATACATATTGTTGTAGCGTACGCGGTTTTCTCTTGTAATCCAGCTGCCGTCGGTGCAGATGCATACCTCCTCGCCGTCCTCGTAGGTTATTGTAAGAGCGGCTATAAGAGCGGTGTTTCCGTAGGAGATTATTTTTGAGCTAAGGTCATACCAATTATGAAAACGCCAGCCGATGCCCACGCCTACGGTAATGGTATTTTCCCGTCCTAAAAGCTCCGTTACGTCAAAGGTCTGATACTGTATTCTTTTATTATAGTCCGTCCAGCCGGGGTTCAGTACGGAATCGGTTACTTTTTGGCCGTTAATTTCACAGCTGTAAACGCCCAGCGCGCTTATCTGCAGCTGTGCCCTTACGGGGAAGGGTCTTGCCGGGAAGGTCTTTATATAGTCCGTAACCGCGTCCCTTCTCTGTCTTTGGGGCTTGATCCATTGTGCCGAAAAAATATTATCCATAGTATTCTCTCCTTTATGATATATCCGCAAACAGCGCGGATATTTTTTCCTTGAGTGCAAAAAATTCGGGCTTTTCAAGATAGGGGTCGGCTTCAAGTATTCTCTGAGCCTCGTCACGTGCGGCATAGAGTATTCTTGAATCCGTCATAAGAGAAGCGATTTTTAAGCTCGGCAGACCGCTTTGCCGTGAGCCGAAGAAGTCGCCGGGGCCTCTGAGCCTCATATCCTCCTCCGCGATTACGAAGCCGTCGTTTGAGCGGCAGAGAATATCAAGCCGTCTTGCGGTGTCTGCGCTTTTTGAGTCGCTGACGAGAACACAATGGGACTGCTCGTCTCCTCTGCCCACTCTGCCTCTGAGCTGATGAAGCTGTGAAAGACCGAAGCATTCCGCATTTTCTATAACGATTACGTTGGCGTTCGGTACGTCGATTCCCACCTCTATTACCACCGTGCAGAAAAGCACGTCGCTTTTTCCTTCCTTGAAGTCACGCATTATCTCGTCCTTTTTTGCGGATTTCATCTGTCCGTGCAGAAGGGAGCATCTGATATCGGAAAAAACGGTTTTCGACAAAAGCGCGTAGTATTCCTCTGCCGATTTTCTGTCGGACGAAAGCTCCTCGTTTTCCTCTACCATAGGGCATACTATATAGCATTGATTGCCCTTGCGCACCTCTTTTTTTATGAAGCTGTAGAGCCTTTCTCTGTAAAGGGACGTGACCCTTACCGTTTTTATTTCCTTTCTGCCTGCAGGCTTTTCGTCAAGCACGGAGATGGAAAGGTCGCCGTAGATTATCAGCGACAGCGTACGGGGAATGGGGGTCGCGCTCATAACAAGCACGTGCGGACTGCTTCCCTTTTCTCTGAGTGCGGCACGCTGTGAAACACCGAAGCGGTGCTGCTCGTCGGTAATTGCAAGGGCACAGCAGCGAAATACGGTGTCCTCGGTTATTACCGCGTGGGTGCCGATTATTATCTGAGCCGCTCCCGAGGCTATATCCTCTTTTATGAGCCTTTTGTTTTTTGCCGTGGTGCTGCCCGTCAGAAGCACTATATTTATTCCCGTATCCGCAAAAAACCGCGTGAAGGTCTCATAGTGCTGACGCGCCAGCACCTCTGTGGGTGCCATAAGCACGCATTGATAGCCGTTTTTGACCGTGGAATACATTAAAGCCGCCGCAACGGCTGTCTTTCCCGAGCCCACGTCTCCCTGCAGAAGCCTTCTCATAGGGGAGCGCATTTTCATATCTGCCGCACATTCGGCAACGGCGCGCCGTTGAGCATTAGTCGGAGCAAAGGGCAGACGTGACAGAAATTCATCGGTTCTGTCATCGCTTATTACGTAAGAGGTTTTTTCCGTGTCCCTTTTTCCGTGGGAGAGAATACCCAGCTGTAATATCAGAAGCTCCTCGTATATGAGCCTTCTTCTTGCTGAGCGTATTTCCTCCTCGTTTGCCGGAAAATGCACGTATCTCAGAGCCTCTCTGAGACCGGTCAGCCGGTATTTCATTATCTGCTCGTTGGGAAGAGGGTCCGAAAGCCTGTCGCCCAAGGTGTCGAGTGCCGTTTTTACAGCCCTTGCGATTGCCTTGGAGTTGAGAGCCGCCGTCTGGTTATAGACGGGGTGAAGCCTCTGTCCCGTTTCGGCACGCTCGTAAGCGGGGGAGAGCATTTCACGGGCACCGTGCTCGTTTTCCTTTATTTTACCGTAGAATATATATTCGCAGTTCTCCTTCAGGTAGTCTGCGGCGTATTTGTTGTTAAAAAACGTAAGCATAATAATCCCCTTGCCGTCGGTGGCAGAGGTCTTATACATTATTTTGCCGCTTCTCGCTTTGACGGGGAAGGGCTTTGCTATAATGACAGCCTTTACGGCTACGGCTGTATCAAGCGGTGCATCGTTTATGGGCAGAACGCTCTGCCAATCCTCGTAGGCACGGGGATAGAAGGTGAGCAGGTCACCGACGGTGCTTATCTTCAGCCGCCTGAAATATTCAGCCTTTTTTTCGCCGATTCCCTTGAGATAACGGATATCGGCAGAGAGAAGGTCGTTCATAATGATTTTCCTCAGGATATGGTATAAAGCCGAAAAAATAAAAAATACTATACCTATGGTGACGGAAATCAGCCCATAAAAAAAACGGTTCGGATTGTTACCGTCACCCTAAGGGGGAATAAAAATGTTTGAGGCAGGTATAAGGGCAAGATATATGATGCACGGGAGGGGGATTGCCCTGTTTTTTGAAGGTCTGATTCCCGCGGGACTGAGATGCTCTGCCGTGCTTCTGAGTGCCGCCGCGGCGGCTTTAACGCAGGAAAAAGAATTTTTCCCCGCCCTGCCGCTTATTTTAAGAGCGGTGCTTATTGCGGTGCTTTTGTCGGGGGCGGTATTCCTTGTTCTTTTTTCGTATCTCAGACAGATGTATTTCAATTCACGGCTTTACTGTCTTCTTGAAAGAGAGGACCCCTGCCCGTCAAGCTTTTTCAGCATAAAAAGGCTGAGGGCGTATCTTTACTGCCGTGCCCTTACGGCGGTAAAAAAGCTTCTCTGGGCGGTGTTTTATTTTACTCCCCTATGGGCGGTGGTCTTTATTATATATTTCTCATTTGCGACAAACGGGCAGATGCTTAAAAGCACCCATGCCGCGCTTGTGTCGGCTGCCGCCGTCTTTTTTATTACGGGCTTGTGCTTTTACTTTTTCAGCACGGGAAGGTATTTTTTCTGTGATTTTCTTTTTTCGAGAAATCCTCTGCAGCCGCCTGCCGAAATCGTAAGAGAAAGTGTCCGTCTTTCTCACAGCCGCCTTGCCGATATCTTCGTAAAGCGGCTGAGGCTTTCAGTAAAAAATGCCGCCGCATTTCCCTTTAACAGGGTTTTTGTGAAATGCCTTGCTGTGGCACTTGCCGAGCAGTACTTTTGTGACAGAAAATACTATTCCGCTCTGAAAAGCATGTCGGGGATAAAAAATGCCGGAAAAAGGCGTATATGAAGCGTTACATTCCGAGGGCGTTCAGAAGGTTTCTTCCGAATATGCCGTCCTTTGCCTCCTCGGGGATATCGAGATTTTCAATTCTTTCTATGGACCTTTTTATCTGCTCGGATTTTTTGTAGGGGAAGTCGAGACCGAAGATGCTTCTTGTGTTGCCCGTCTGATGTATTACCGTACGAAGCTCCTCGTCGGTCAGAGACCACGCATCGGGCAGGCCGTTATCGTTCATGGCAATACTCGTCCAGCCTGCGAATACGGTGTCCTTCTCGGAATTCCTGTCGGCGTTGCACATAACGCACAGAGCGTCCCTGAAAAAGTGATAGCCGCCTATATGCTCCATACTGAATTTAAGCTCGGGATAAAACCAGGCTACCTCATCGAATAAAAGAAGCTTGTAGTCGGCAATTCTGTGCCAATGAAGTCCCGTATGGAAGGAAAGGAAAAGTCCGTCCTTTTCCGCCTTCTTATAGACTCTTTTTGCCTTTTCTGAAAGCACGTTCTCCTCCTGATAGGCAAGGTGGAGCTTTATGCCCTTAAAGCCGTAGGACAGCATTTTGTCCATCTGATATTCTATATCGTCACGGGTAAAGTCAACGGTGCCGAAGCCTATAAGAGAGGGGTCGTCCTTTATCTCGGAATAAAGCCAGTCGAGGCTGTCTCCGGGAAGTCCCGAGCGCTCATACTGCTCGGAAAAGCAGGTAAAGCATACCGCCCTTTCGATATTGCAATCCGCCATAACCTGCTTTAAGTCGGCTATTGAGGCTCCCTGCTTGGATTTTTCGGGAAAAACGTGGGCGTGGTTTGCAAGTAGTACCTTTCTCATAGAGATAATCCTTTCTTAATATCTTGTTATTTCAACGCTGTCGCATTCCTCACCTGCAGAGACCTCAATGAGGTTTGTGCCCTTTTTCAGCTTCAGCTGCCTGAAAAGATACACCCCGTCGGTGATTTTTTCGGGCTTGTATTTTTTATCCCTGCCGTTTATGAGAAGCTTTATATTACTGCAGTTCGTTATGCATCTTATTTCCGTGAGCTTGTCAAGCGTCTCGTATTCGCTGATTTCGCATATTTTTATAAAGCCCTTTGATGAGAACTGTGACTTGTAATACCAGAAGGCATCGTAATGCACCGTTCTGTCGAAGGAGGTGAGTCCTCTTTTGTCCGAGGTTGCCTTGCCGTCGGAAAGAAGTCCGCCGAAGTATGCAATTATACCCTTTTGTCTGCAAAAGGAGTTCCACAGCCTTATGTGCCATTCGCTGAACTGCATAAAATCAAGCTCGTTTTTCGGTGGATTTTCCGCAAGCACGGCAAAGAATTTATCGGGGTATTTCATAGAAAATTCCTGATATGCCCCGTTGAAAACGATGAAGGAATCAGAGTCCGTTCTGCAGGGCACGGATAAAAGCACGACGGATGCCTCCTCGGGAACGGGACAGTCCGTCCGGCAGATGTCTCTTTTTACCGCAAGGGAGATATCAAAGCTGCTGACAGCCGCGGCAAGCTTACTCGTATATTCTTCGCTTGCCTCTGAATCGAGGACTATGCACGAAAGGCAGGGGTGATGGCTGTTAAGTGACAGAAATTCCTTTAATACTCCGAGGTCTCTGTCCGCGTCCCCCGTAAAGGGAAGCTCATACCAGAACAGCACTCCCAGCGTGTCACAGACGGAAAGAAGCTCCGTTTTTGAGGGAAGAAGCGGAGATAAAAGTATATTTCCGTCAAGAAGCCTTATGTTTTCTGTATCGCTTTTTACTGCCGAGCAGTCGGAGAGCCTTATTCCGTTAAGGGGAAGCCTTACTCCGTTAAGGTATAAAAAGCCGTCGCCGCACAGCTTTATTTCTCTGAAGCCTACGGGCAGAATAACGCGGTCAAGGCATTTTGAGTCTCTGAGCAGCTGTGCCTCAAGGGTATATACGGCAGGTCCCGTCTGTCCGTCCCATAATTCGGGAAAATCCACCGTCATTACGGTATCGGGCTGAGTGGGCTTGCAGGTTTTTGTGAGTATTGTGTCGCCCTTGGGGCTTTTAAGCGTGTAGGACACCACGTCGTAGTTATTGGGACGTACTACGTTTGCCTTGACGCTGACGGTCGCACTTGCGCTTGTGAGCTTCGTTTCAATAAGAACGCCCTTGCCGTAGTCGGTCATATTGAAGTGTGAGCTGTCAACGGGTAAAAGACGGACGCCTGCAAAGCTGAAAAGTCCGTCGGCTCTGGGCCTTGGCACGGTCTTTACCCTTATTTCATATACCTCGTCCGTGCGCGCGTCGAGGGTCAGAAGCACTCTGAAGGGGCAGGGAGATGCCTTATGCTCACCCAAAAGCCTTTCGTTACAAAAAATCTCAGCATCACCGCTTATCTGTGAAAATTCAAGATATACGGTTTTTCCCTCGTTCTCGTCAGAGGGCACCCAGCTGTAGGAAAATATACCCTCGGGCATTGTGCCGCAGGTGTGAAAGAAGGGAAGTGAAACCACCGTATCGGCAGACGGCTCCTCAGTGCCGCTTCGCGATGCCGTGAATATCCAGCCTTTGTTTATGTTAATTTCGTTTATCATAAGTTTACACCTTCAAATCAATAATAAGCTCAACGGGACAATGGTCGGAGCCGAATATTTCGGGATGAATGCAAGCGGATACAAGCCTGTCGTCAAGGACGGAGGAGGTGATGAAGTAATCGATTCTCCAGCCTGCGTTATTTGCTCTTGCATTATATCTGTAGGACCACCAGGAATAAGCACCCGTTAAAGAGGGGTTAAAATATCTGAAGGTATCGGTAAAGCCCGATTCCAAAAGAAACGAGAACTTTTCTCTTTCCTCGTCCGTAAAGCCTGCCTTGCCGCGGTTGGACTTGGGGTTTTTAAGGTCGATTTCCCTGTGTGCCACGTTCAGGTCTCCGCAGAATATGACGGGGCGGCTTTTTTCAAGCTCCTTGAGATGTGCGAGGAAGGCATCCTCCCAGTCCTGTCTGTAGGAAAGCCGTGAAAGGTCCTCCTTTGCATTGGGGGTATATACGGTAACAAGGTGAAAATCGGGGTAGGTAAGCGTTATAACCCTGCCCTCGTTGTCAAATTCCTCTCTTCCGATGCCGTAGCTTACCCTCTCGGGGGTGTGCTTCGTAAATATCGCAGTACCCGAATAGCCTTTTTTCTCGGCGTAATTCCAATAGCTTTCATAGCCTTCAAATTCAAGGTCTATCTGACCTGCCTGAAGCTTCGTTTCCTGCAGACAGAAAAAATCCGCGTCAAGACGTCTGAATTCCTCTGTGAATATGCCCTTGCCTGTAACTGCTCTGAGACCGTTTACGTTCCAGGATATAAATTTCAGCATAGCTCTTCTCCGTAAATCATATATTATTTATCTGAATTGTAGCATATAAAAAAATGAATATCAACAATTAAGGTTAATTTTAACTCTTGAATGTATATATAAAATATGATAACATAGTAATCTGCCGGCACGGCAGAAAGACAGAAGGAAAACGAAAGGAGACAGGCTATGACTGCGGATAAGGGATTTTTGTCCTACGTGTACGGACTTATTGCTGATTTCGGCAGCGCATATTCGGGAATTATAATCCTGTTTTTCAATACCGTATTCAGACGGCCTCTTTTCTTCATATTCAGATTTATAAGACGCTTTGTCAGACTTCTTTTCAGAGGCGCGGTGATTTTTTTCGCTCCCGCAGACTACCGCTCCGACCGCTTTGCAGACGAGGTTACAAGGTGCGCCAAGGTATGCCTTAAAACCTTGCTTACCCATCCCGGCTCCTTCCCGTCGGTCTGTGCTTATTATATAAAAAAAGCGTTGGGAAGATACACTCTCAGTATAAAAAATATTCTGCTCTGGGCAGTACCCATAGCCGTAATTTCCGCTGGGCTTATCGGTGCGGACACTCTTTCGGAGAGCTGTGTTGCCCTTAAAATCACCTCGGGTGACGAGCTTGTCGGCTACGTGAGAAGCGAGGAGGATTATATTGCCGCGCGCAATCAGGCAAGGCAGGCATCTGTTTCCGATTCCGCGCTTTCCGAAATCAGCTATTCTCTCTCATTCGTCGGCTTTGATAAGATAACGGACACCGATACGCTGTTTACAAGGCTTATGTCTCTTTCCGACAAAAAGACGGTACGCGCCTGCGGAGTATATGCCGACGGCAAGCTTCTCGGTGTGCTTTACAGCGAGGCGGATGCCCGTGCCGTTATGGACAGCCTTCTTGAGCAGTCTGCCTCGGACGAGGATAATTATACGGTTTCCTTCAAGGAAGAAATAGTGTATGAATACGGCTATTATCCCGAGGAGGAGATAACCGACACGGAGAGCTTTCTGAAAACACTTAACTCGGGCGAAAAAACCGAGGATATATATACCCTCAGAGCAGGCGATACCCTTTCTGAGGTTGCGGACAGATTTTCTATGACCGACGAGGAGCTTCGCACGCTTAACGGACTTGACGGGGAATCCGAGGAGCCTGCACAGGGCGATACGCTGAAGGTTATAAAATACCTTCCCGTTCTGACCGTTAAGGAGACGAAAACCGAGATCACCAACGAAAAAATACCCTACGATACGGTGAAAATAGAATCTGCCGCGCTTTACAGCGGCTCATCCCGAGTGCTTTCCGAGGGAAAGACGGGCTACGCGCAGGTCACAAGCTTCGTAACCCTCGTTGACGGAAAAAAGGTTTCCTCAAAGGAGGTTCACCGTCTGACCGTAACCGAAGCCGTGCCCGAGGTTGTGCAGATAGGAACCAAATCTCTTGACGAGGCCTATTCAAACTCAATGGGCGGTATCTTCTTATGGCCCATCGTGGGCGCGTACGGAATCAACTCCGACTACGGCTACCGCTGGGGCAAGCTTCACGCAGGAATTGACCTCGGTATGGGTAACGCCGCAGGAACGAGTCTCGGCAAGGATATTATTGCCGTGGCACAGGGCACCGTTATCGTTGCAGGCGTGCATTCAAGCTACGGCTATTACGTAATTATTGACCACGGCGGAGGACTTCAGACGCTTTACGCCCATTGTCTTGCAAATTCCCTTATGGTAACACCCGGTCAGGTGGTTGCCGCAGGACAGCCTATTGCAAGAGTCGGCTCCACAGGCTATTCCACGGGCCCCCACCTTCATTTCGAGGTGCGTGTAAACGGTAACAGAGTAAATCCGAGACCCTATCTCGGCATATAACGGAAAGGAGAATATTATGGATCTTATAAATAATGCTCCCGAAAATTTCGGAGAGGCTCCCCGTATAACTCCTCATACCGCCGATGTGAAAGGCGGCAGAAAAGGCGGCTTCATATTCGGGTTTATTGCCGTAATCTTCTCGCTTATCGGCTTTTTCGGCTGTATTGTATTCGGTGTCGGAATGCTGAAGGATTCTGCAGAAAGAAAAAAGGAAACGGATTTCGGGGAATACAATAAATTCCTTATTGCCGTTGCCGCAGTTGACCCTGCACCCTTCGACGATATCACGGCGGCAGATATGAACGAGTTGGTTGAAATTGCCGTATGGAGCATAATAGGCTCAGACCTTGAGCCCGATACGTACGATTATTCCTCGGGTGAGCTTGCCGTTCCCGTTGCGGACGTTGAAGCGGCATTCGTAAAATATTTCGGCAATCAGCTTGTAATCGAGCACGCTACGGTAACGGGCTACGGCTACGAGTTTTCATATAACTCCGACGACGGCTGCTACTACATCCCCCTTACCACCATTGAGCCGCTTTATACTCCGAGAGTAACGGATTCCTGGACCAAGGGCGATACGCTTATTCTGACTCTCGGTATGGTAAACGCAAACAGCTGGAAGCAGGATTCCGATACGGGGGAAATATCAAGACCCGACCCCGATAAGTATATGAGGGTAACCCTCAGAAAATCGGGCGGCTCCTCTTATATCTCCGCCCTTCAAAGCTCTGCAAGCCCCGAAACGGCAATCGTCGAGGTGTTCACCGAAACGCCCTCCGACGAGACAACCCAGCCCTCCTCCGAGTCTTGATTTTTGCCCCAATTATTCCATTATTCAATATTCATTATTCATTATTCATTATAAAAAACCCGTCTGAAGCTGTCCTTTACGGAAGCTGCAGACGGGTTTTTCTTTAAAAGGATTGTATGCCTTGCGTGACGTCGAAGCCGTCAGCTCTGGAACATTATGAGCATAAAGCCTGCGGCAACTGCCGAGCCGATAACGCCTGCCACGTTGGGTCCCATAGCGTGCATAAGAAGGAAGTTTGAGGGGTTGTATTTTCTGCCCTCGTTCTGAGCAACTCTTGCTGCCATAGGAACGGCGGAAACACCTGCGGCACCGATAAGGGGATTTATCTTTCCGCCCGTAACGACGTAAAGTATCTTTCCGATAAGAACGCCGCCTACGGTTGAGAATACGAATGCCGTAAGTCCCAAAATGACTATCTTGATGGTTTCAAGCTTTAAGAAGTCCGTACCGTTTGCCGTTGCACCTACGCATACACCGAGAAGAATCGTAACCGTATTCATAAGCGCATTCTGTGCGGTATCGGAAAGTCTCTCCGTAACACCGCATTCCTTCAGAAGATTGCCGAGCATCAGCATACCGAGAAGGGGAGCGGCAGAGGGAAGAATAAATGCTACAACAATAAGAACCACAACGGGGAAAATAATCTTTTCAACCTTTGATACCTTACGAAGCTGAGTCATTTTGACTTCTCTTTCCTTTTTCGTCGTAAGTAACTTCATAATGGGGGGCTGAATGATGGGGATAAGAGCCATATACGAGTATGCCGCAAGAGCTATGGGAGCGAGCAGGTGAGCCGCCAGCTTTGAAGCGGTGAATATGGCAGTAGGACCGTCCGCACCGCCGATGATGGCGATAGATGCGGCTTCCGTAGGCTCAAAGCCCAGAAGGATAGCAACCACGAAGGCAAAGTAGATGCCAAGCTGTGCGGCTGCGCCCAGAATAAGAGATACGGGATTTGAAAGAAGCGGTCCGAAGTCGGTCATAGCACCGACACCCATAAATATAATACAGGGGAATATACTTGATTTTACACCTACGTAGAGGATTCTCAGAACACCGGAATCAAACCAATGCGCTCCCTCTACTGCGGCGGCACCTGAAAGGTCGCCGAGAAGTCCGCCCGTGGTATCGAGCATCATATTCGCACCGGGGAGATTTGCAAGAATCATACCGAATGCGATGGGAACTAAAAGCAGGGGCTCAAACTTTTTCCATATTGCCAGAACAAGGAAAATGCCTGCAACACCGAGCATAACAAGGTTCTGCCAGGTGAGCCCTACGAGACCCGAGGTTTCCCAGATGCCTTCAAAGACCTGAGATATGAGTTCCATAGAAAGCCTCCTCAGATTACTGCAAGAACAGTATCCGTTTCAACGACTGAGCCCTTGGAAACAAGAATCTGCTTAACTGTGCCCGATACGGGAGCAACGATTTCGTTTTCCATCTTCATAGCCTCAAGGATAAACATAACGTCACCCTCTTTTACAGTCTGTCCGACAGCGAAGTTTACAGAAAGAATGTTTCCGGGCATAGGAGCTGCAACCTTTGCGCCCTCTGCAGTTGCTGCTGCGGGTGCGGGTGCTGCTGCGGGTGCGGCGGCAGGTGCTGCCACGGGAGCTGCCACGGGAGCGGCTGCTGCGGGTGTAACAGAGGTGATTACCGCGTCGGTCTTGGTAACGTCTACCTCGTAATTTTTTCCGTTAAGTGTAACTACGTATTTCATTATTCGTTATCCTCCAGACATTTGATTGAGTTGAATTTAAGACGGTTAAGGGGAATTGAGGTTTTTGCGCTTGTGATAGCCATAACGACTGCCGCCTCCTCCTCGGTGCAGTTAATAAGCGTAAGGTCGCCTATTGACTGATTTGAGGGAATGGGTGAGCCCGTCTGTACGGGTGCCGAATCACTTGCTGAGGCCGGTGCCTCTGCGGCTGCCTTTGCTTCCTTCTTGGCGGCAAGAACGTCGAATACCTTGCCCATACAGAAAACGAATACTGCAAGGAAGCCGAGAACGAGGAAAACGACTGAAAAGCCTACGAGAGAAATGAGAAGTGTCTGTCCGAAGGTCATTTCTGCGCCTGCGCCGTAAATATTTTCAAATACGCCTAACATCTGCATTGTATTATTCCTCCTCTATAGCGGTGATTGAGTAGGTGAAGGTGTGCTTCTTTCTTTCTTCTCTTACCTCGAAGAACTTTTCTGCAATCTGGGGGAATGCGATATAGGAAAGCACGTCCTCATCGCAGGTTGCCTTATCTCCCAGCTGAGCCTTAGTCTTTTCAAAGGCAGGCTCAAGAGTATCGGCAAAGCGGCATTCCATAGGCTTTTCACCGCCGAGCACAAGAGTCTTCAGCTCCTCGCTGATTTCTCCGGGTGCTCTGCCGTATTCGCCCTTAACGTAAGCCTTGATTTCCTTTGAAATGTTCTTATATCTGCCCGCAAGCACGTTTGACGTAGCCTGAACGCCTACCATCTGGCTCATAGGAGTAACAAGGGGAGGATAACCCATATCCTTTCTTACTCTGGGAGTTTCCTCAAGAACCTCCTGAAGCTTGTCAAGCTTGCCCTGTGCCGTAAGCTGTGCTACAAGGTTTGAAAGCATACCGCCGGGAATCTGATATCCGAGAGCGTCCGTATCGGTAGCCATAACCACGGGGTTGAGAAGACCTTCCTTGAGACAGGCGGCTCTGTAGGGCTTGAAGAAGTCGTTTACCTTCTTTACGCAGTCAAGGTCAAGTCCCGTGTCGTAGCCGTACTGACGAAGCACGTAGTCCATAGTCTCGGTTGCAGGCTGAGCCGTACCGCCCGAGAAGCAGGAGATAGCCGTATCGATAACGTCACAGCCTGCCTCAACAGCCTTGAGAAGTGTCATAAAGCCCAGCCCTGTGGTTGAATGTGTATGAAGCACGACGGGAAGAGCTACGGCATCCTTGATAGCCTTAACGGTATCGTAAGCCTCCTTGGGGCTCATAATACCTGCCATATCCTTGATACAGATGGACTGAACACCCATAGCCTTCAGATCCCTTGCCGTCTTAACGTAGCTTGCAAGGTCGTGAATGGGGCTGAGGGTATAGCATATAGTGCCCTGAACCTCTGCGCCGTTTTTAAGTGCCTCGTCAACTGCAACCTCAATGTTGCGAAGGTCGTTGAGTGCGTCGAAGATTCTGATAACGTTTATTCCGTTTTCAACGCTCTTTTTTACGAACATTCTTACTACGTCATCGGGATAGTGCTTGTAGCCGAGAAGGTTCTGACCTCTTAAAAGCATCTGAAGCCTTGTGTTGGGACAAGCCTTTCTTATTTTTCTGAGTCTCTCCCAGGGGTCCTCGTTAAGGTAACGAAGGCAGGAGTCGAAGGTTGCGCCGCCCCAGCATTCAAGGGAATAATAGCCTGCCTTGTCAAGGGTTTCAAGAATGGGCTCAAATTCCTCAAAGGGCATACGTGTTGCTATAAGAGACTGATTAGCATCTCTGAGAATAGTCTCGGTAAAATTGATTTTCATTGTCGCTGCTCCTTATCTTAAAAATTCTCAATTCAAATTTTTGCCATCATATAATATAGCACAAAAGCCTATGCGGTGCAAGCACATTTTTATATAATATGTTTTTTAAGTAATCTTGACTAATTTATCAAAAAATATTATAATTATTTGATGTAAAATCGCGATATTTACGGGAGGACGGCTATGCTTTGTCAAAATTGCAAAAGAAATGACGCTACGGTGCATTTCAAAAGGATAATAAACGGTGAGAGTGCGGAAATAAATCTGTGCCCCTCCTGTGCCGCCGCTTTAGGTGTGTCCGATGCCTTCACGGGGGTCGGCTCCTTCACGGAGCTTCTCGGAGCCTTTCTGTCTCAGGACACAGCCTCCGTCAGCAACCGCGTGCTGAGATGCGAGACCTGCGGCTTTTCCTTTGAGGATATTGCAAGAACGGGCAGACCCGGCTGTCCCGACTGCTACAGAGTATTCTCCCGTAAGCTCAGACCCACTCTTGTGAAGCTTCACGGCAGAGCGGTATACAAAGGAAAAACACCCTCCGAAGCGGTATCGGAGAAAAAGAGCCGCGCCGCGGAGATAAATGAGCTGAAAAAACAGCTTGAGCAGGCTGTGGCTGCCGAAAACTACGAGCAGGCGGCTGTGTTGAGAGATAAAATAAGAGCACTTTCGGGAAAGGAGAACGGATAAATGTCAGCTGAAAACAATGCACTCAATGCACACCGCGATACCGTGCTGTCAACGAGAGTACGGATATCGAGAAATATTGACTCCATTCCCTTCCCCGTAAGGCTTAACCCCGTAGAAAGGCTGAACATCAACCGCAGAGTCTATTCTTTATTGAAGAACAGTATTTCGGGACTGAGCTTTACGGAAATGAGCAGTCTGTACCCCTACGAGGCCGTATCCCTTGCGGAAAGGCATCTTATAAGTCCCGAATTTGCTTCTCAGTCCGAGGGAAGGGCATTGATAACCGACAGCCGTGAGACCGTTTCGATAATGCTCTGTGAAAAGGACCATATAAAGATTCAGGGCTTCAGCGACGGGCTTGATACCGAAACGGCTTATGAAAACGCGGTTTTCTATGACGATTTCCTTAATTCACAGCTTCATTTTGCCTTTGATTCAAAGCTCGGCTATCTGAATCAGAGTCCGGCTGACCTCGGTACGGGAATGAAGGTGTCCGTGCTTATGCATCTGCCCGCACTTTCAAAAACGGGCACGATGGAAAAGCTCTCCGCCACGGCAGGAAAGCTCGGCATCGTTATCCGCGGCTCCTACGGTGACGCGGCATCGGTAAAGGGTGATATATTCCGTATCAGCAACGTTGTCACTATGGGCATCAGCGAGGCAGAGGCTCTTGATAACCTCAAATCCTTTGCTTTACAGCTTGCTACGAGAGAGAGACGCACGGCAGAGAGCTTTATAGAGGATATAAATATCAGAGACCGCATAAACAGAAGCGCGGGACTGATAGAAAACGCCGTGCTTATGAGCATTGACGAAATGATGGAGCTGCTGTCGTGGGTAAGGCTCGGCGCGCTCTACGGACTGAATACGGCAGACCCGTCGAAAATTGCCGCTCTTTATACCTCAATGCAGCCTGCAACTCTCAGCGTCCTTGCAGGCAGAAAGCTGTCGCAGGGGGAGAGAGAGGAGCTCAGAGCCGTCACGGTACGGAAAATATTTGAATAAAAAGGGTACGCGCAAGGGCGCAGAGACCGCATAAAGAACATAATCGGGGGACTTGCAGGGTGAGCTGCAGGTCCCCCGAAGACTATTAATGCAAAATGCAAAATGCAAAACATAAAAAATGCAAAATGCAAAATGCAAAATGCAAAATGAAGAACCCTATTATATTTCTCCGAATTCCGAATTCCGAAATCCGAATTTGCATCATTGTTCCGAAATCCGAAATCCGAATTTGCTCCATTGTTCCGAAATCCGAATTTGCTTCGTTCTTTATTGAATTGAATTAAATTCCGAAATTGCGCGTATACTTAAATCAGACTGATTAAGGGGGACTTTCTGATATGTTTGTGTTTACGGGATTTTCGGGGAAGGCAAATACTGCGCTTAACAACGCTATCAACTGTGCCGAGGATATGGGCCATACCTATGTGGGGAGCGAGCATCTGCTTGCAGGACTGCTTCGGGACCCCACAAGCGTTGCAGGGGTGATTCTCACCACCAAAAAAATAACCTATACCGCCTTCAGCGACGTTATAAAATCCGATATCGGTGTGGGAAATCCCACGAAGCTTTCGCAGAACGATATCACACCGAGGGCAGGGAAGATAATAAGAAATGCCGTTTCCTCTGCCGCGGCGGCAGGCAACGCTATGACGGGAACGGAGCATCTGCTGTCTGCGATTCTCAGAGAGCCTGCCTGCTTTGCCAACCGCGCGCTGATAAAAATGGGTGCCGTCCCTGCAGACGTATATGCGGAGCTTATGAAGGTATTTCCCGAGACCGGCACTAAGGGGGCGGCGGCAAGACAAAGGGAAAGAGCCTCCGTTCAGCCGAAACTCTCCTTTCTTGAAAAATACGGCAGAAATCTGACAGCCGCGGCAGCCTGCGGAAAGACCGACCCCGTCACGGGCAGGGATAAGGAGATAGAAAGAGTTATAAGAATTCTTTGCAGAAAAACGAAAAATAACCCCTGTCTTATAGGTGAGCCGGGGGTGGGCAAAACTGCCGTTGCAGAGGGACTTGCGTTTCGTATAAGCCGCGGCGATGTGCCCGATATTCTCAAAAATTCAGAGATATATTCACTTGAGCTGACTGCTATGGTGGCAGGTGCAAAGTACCGCGGTGACTTTGAGGAGCGGCTGAAGGGCTGTCTTAACGAAACCGTCAGCGCAGGCAATATAATCCTCTTTATCGACGAGATTCATAATCTTGTGGGGGCAGGCGCAGCCGAGGGTGCGGTTGATGCCGCAAATATTCTCAAGCCAATTCTCGCACGCGGTGAGATAAAGCTTATCGGTGCCACCACAAACGAGGAATACAGAAAAAATATAGAAAAGGATGCGGCTCTTGAAAGACGCTTCAGAACGATTTTTATAGAACAGCCCGACCCCTCTCAGACCCTCGGTATTCTCAAAAATTTAAGACCGCGCTACGAGTCCTTTCACGGTGTTGAGATAACCGACGGGGCACTTGAGGCGGCTGTGGATATGTCCGTAAGATACATTACGGACCGTTTTCTTCCCGACAAGGCAATTGACCTGCTTGACGAGGCGGCGGCAGGAGTGAGCATTGAGGGGGACACCCTTCCGCCCGAGCTGAAGGATATAGAGCGCAGAGCAGAAAATGCGGGACGGCAAAAGACAGAGGCTGTGAATACGCAGGACTTTGAAGCCGCCGCACGCTACAGAGACGAGGAAAAACGGCTCTGCGAGGAGCTTGGCAGAATGAAAACGGGACTCAGAGAGAAGCAAAGCACCCGTGTTAAGGTGACGGCTCAGCATATTGCGGACACGGTAAGCCTGTGGACAAAGATTCCCTCAGGACAGCTTTATGAAAACGAAAGGGAGCGGCTGAAGAATCTCGAAGGCAGACTTTCCGAAATGATAATAGGGCAGACCGCCGCCGTGAAGGCTGTGACCCGAGCCGTGCTCAGAGGCAGAACGGGGCTTGGCGACCCTACGAGGCCTACGGGAGTGTTTCTCTTCTGCGGCCCTACGGGAGTGGGAAAAACGGAATTCGCAAAGGCACTTGCCGAGGCGGTGTTCGGCGGCGGTGATGCGCTTATAAGGGCGGATATGTCCGAATACTCCGAAAAGCATTCCGTATCAAGGCTTATAGGTTCTCCGCCCGGCTATACGGGCTTCGACGAGGGCGGACAGCTGATAAAAAAGGTGAGAACCAATCCCTACAGCCTTATTCTTTTTGACGAGATAGAAAAGGCGCATCCCGACGTTTTCAGCTTTCTTCTGCCTATGCTTGACGAGGGAATACTGACGGGAAGCGACGGAAGGACAGCCGACTGCCGCAGCTGCATTATCGTTATGACCTCAAATGCGGGAGCGCGGCTTATAGGGGATAAGAAGATAACGCTTGGCTTCGGTGAGGAAAGTCCCGACGGGGAATTTAACGATATGAAGGCACAGGTGGAGGGTGAGCTTAAAAAAATCTTTCCGCCGGAATTTCTCAACAGAATTGACGAGACCGTGATATTTTCAAGGCTGACTCCCGAGGACACCGAAAAAATAACCCGTCTGCTTGTGGGACGCACTCTCGGAAGGCTTGAAAAAAAGGGAATACGTGCCGTCACCGACCCCGGGGTGTATTCCTTTCTTGCGAAAAAGGGCTATGACAAGGCATACGGTGCGAGGAATCTCAGACGGGTTATTATAAACGAGCTTGAAAATCCCCTTTCCGAGTTTTTATGCACCGCAAGCGTGCCCGACGAAATAAAAATCAGCGTATCGGACGGGGGTATTACCCTAGGGTGACGGTAGGTAGATTAACGGTAGATTAACAATAATTGTAGAAAATAAATAAAATAATATTAATTTTTTTTACAATTAATTCTGCCGCAAGGGAAAAACTCTTATTGAAAAAGCTTCAATGAAGTATTATAATATTTCTGTATAGATGTGCCGTGCTTGCGGCATAAATTTTTCAAAAGGAGTTGTTATCTGATGCGCATAAAGAAAATACTCAGTGTTTTCCTTGCCGCAGTCATGCTTTTCAGCGTTATGTCTCTGGGCTTAACCGGAGCTGCCGCAGAAATTGATTATGACACTCAGTACCGTCAGCTTGCGATTGCTCTTCAGAACGAGCACGTGCGTAAGCTTGAAAACTACACTTTAACAAACGTTACCCTTGATAACGGAACCGAGGGCTTCGACCAGGAGGCCAGAGGCTTTGCCTACGACCACAGAGTTGTGGCCGAGGACAATTCCGCAGGCTCTATTCTCAATGCGGCAAACCGTTTCTATTACATCGCAGAGTCTCTGATGAGCTTTAAGTACGGTGTGGGCTGCTATGACGGCAACACGCTTCTCGCACACGTTACCGAGAAGATAAAGCCCTACTTTGCTTCAACCTCGGGCGAGATAATCTACGAGGATTTCTACGGTAACAGATATTATCCCTCCGATGAGGAAATTGCCGCATACAACAAGGCGGTTTCCGATATCACCGCCGTAGGTGCCGAGGTCGGTCAGGCTACTCTTACGGAGTACGGCATCTACTTTATGGAAATGGACGACTGGGCATACTACAACGTTGAAACCGTGCTCAAGTATTTCCTCGGTAACGTTACCGCCATAAACACAGGTAACTGGTATCACCGCTTTGCCTTCGTTGTTGAAACCTCTGTTAACACGATTCTTGAAAACTCCGCAGGCATAAATATGCCTACGAGACTTACTCTGAGAACCGGTGTTTACGAGATAGACTACCAAAGAGAATATAACGAAAGCAAGTCAAAGGCATATTTCTGCTTTGCCGAGCCTACTCTTGACAGGGTTTATGAGGATTTTGCAGGTGAGTTCGGCTGGACGGATTCAGGCTGTGCAAACCTTATGACGGGAACCAACCCCATAGCACAGTACGGTCAGTCTGCCGCATTTATGGTAAAGGTTGAAACCGATACTGAAACTATGGCATATCTTAACACCTGCAAGGATAAGTTCGACAGCTATATTACAAAGGCTTATAATCCCGATACCCACGAAAAGTGGGACTCACAGTTTGCATCCTGGAGTGACGCTACCGTCAATAACCACGAGGATACCCCCGTTATTCTCGGCTATGCCGCAGACCTTGCAAATAATTACAGCAACAAGGCTCTTCAGGCATTCTTCGGAGACAATCTGGGTAATATGGTTACTCTCGCATATCTGTTCAAGACCTCGCGAAGCGACCCCACAAGAACGGTAAGAGGTACGGCACAGTACGTAGCCACAGCCGAAAAGCTTGACGATATCATTCACGATATCGACGCTCTTATCTCTCCCAACGAAAATGAAACCGAGGACGTAAAGATTGCAAACAGAGTTGCATCTATTCTTCCTATGTTCCTTGATATCGGAGGACTTTTAGGTGTTGAAGAGGAAATAGACTATTCATCACTTGAGGACCTTATAGGTAAGGTGCTTGAAAAGCTCGTTTTCACCGACTCCATAATCAATATGCTTGTGGAGCTGCTTTATCCGATGATAGTTGACCTTATTGTTGATAACCTCGGCTCCATTGACGTTATCGGCGGTGTTGCCGTTAACCTTGTAGGAGACATTCTTGAAGACAACAACCTTGCAATATATCCCAACACTCTCGGTGATCTTCTTATCAATGACTACGGTGATAAGTACCGTACAGCAGCTACCATTCTCAGAAACGGCGGAGATAGCTGGGAGAATGTAAACTGTGCAGCTCTTGTATGGGGCGTAGATGCGGCTCCCACCGATCAGAAGAAGGATGTATTTATCAATGCACTCTGCGCTGCTCTCGGCGGCTTCACACGACTTCTTGTTACCTTCCTCTGCGGTGATGCGGAATATGAATGGAAAAATCCCGATGAGCGTTTCGGTAAAAACTACGACCTTAAGGTTACCTGGATTCTTGATAACGTATGGCTTGCTTCACAGGGACTTTATACAAAGCTCTTTATACCCCTTTACAGAGTCTTGGGACTTGAGGAGCACGAATTCCTTTCCTCAGCACAGTACCACGCTGCTATGGAAAATAACTTCAAAGACTGTCTCAAGCTTGCCGTTACTCCCATTATCGACTGGGTATTCAACCACGTAGCAAAGAAGCCTATTGAAACGATAATGAAGCTCGTTCCCAACCTTGTTCACTTCCTTTCCCGAGAAGGCGGCCCTCTTGAGCATGAAAATGACTGGAAAGGAACCGGACATCTGACAGAATCAAATCAGTGGGAAGCACATGCAGGATACGCCGAGCTTCAGACTCATAGCCTTTACAGTATTCTTCATCACGTACATCTTAAAATAGTTTATTTTGGTCAGGCTATCAACATAAACGGCTCTATCGGTGAGCTTATCGGTGATGGTACTCTCGGAATGCTTACCTCTCTTAATGCACTTCTCAATGAGATAATATCCTTCGAATATGACACGGATGAGATTTATTCCGTAAATATTGCCTGCTACTACAACGATGCAGGCGAGGTAGTGCTTCCCGATTCTACGGAATATGCACTTGACCCCGCAAGATACCCGAAGGCAGAGACCTTCTATTATTCCGATTCAACCAACACGAAGCTCTCTCTGACACAGGATGACGATCATCCCTTCTATCACGATAACATAACCTACGTTGCAAAGCCCTACTTCCTTCCCGCAGTTCCCGAAGCAAAGCTTATTTCCTGCGGTACTATTGACCCTGTGACAAACACGGTTGACGTTGATAATCCCGGTCTTGTTTTCAAGTTCCTGCTTCGTTATCTGCTTTCGGCTCTCGGCTACAGATACGACCTCAACGTTGAGGGACTTCCCACCCTTATCGAATGCTTCGGACTTGATATGAGCGGTGAGCTGTTTATGGGTCTTACTCTCGGTGATATTCTGACCAACGTTATGCTTCATCCCGACGAAGCAATATGCGCTCTTCTTGAATTATTCTATTCAAACGAGGAAGGCTCTCTTTATACCGTGGATGAAAACGGCAAGGTCGTTCCCGGAAAGAACTATACCTACCCCGTAGAGCCCATTGATTATCACGAGACAACGCTTACCAATAAGCTTATTAATCCCACGATGACCTACGGTGCTCAAATCAAGTACACCGAATACTGGACCAAGGAATATGCAAACGATTTCGTTGCATCTCTCGGACCTCTTGCCGAGGACATTCTCGTAATGCTCGGTCTTGAAGGTATGGAGGACGGTCTCGGCGGCTTCCTTGAGAATCTGCTTAATGAAAACGTATTCAACAACGACCTTATCAATACTCTTTTCAATGCCGTATATCAGCTGATAGCAGGTCTTAACGACAGTCTGGGAGTTGATATTGAGGGTATTCTTGACAAGGCTCTTGACGTAAGCTTCAAGCCTGCGGTAATCTATAAGGCTCTTGATAAGATGCTCGGCTTTGAAACGGCGGCATCAAGAGAAATGAAGTCTCTGACCAACTGGATGGATATGTTCTATGCAGGCGTGGAAACCGACCCCGTTACGGGTGAGGAAACCGTTATTATGCAGGACGTTGAGCTTGACTGGGGTCTTGCGGTTAATGAAAATACGGGACTTGCTGCCTGCGAGGAGATGGGTATATCCCGTGCAGATGCGTTCCTCAGAACCGTAGCATCTCTCTTCTCTCCCGCAGCCTTCGTTATCGAGTTCCTGTTTATGGATTCACCGCTGAGTATTCTCGGCCTTATAAATCTTCCCTCTTATGCAGGTTATAATTACGCCTTTATCGGACTCCTTGAAGCACTTTCGTGTCCCGGTATTCTCACCTATGAGCAGTACTACACGGCATCTCTTGATCCCGACTGCGGTGATGCAAACGTAATTTACAATCTTGTAGCTCCCATTCTGGGACTTCTTGAAAAGGTTTACGAAAATCCCGTTGAGACGATTCTGAACCTTATTCCCAACCTGCTGTTCTTCATTTCAATAGGCGGTCTTAATGACTTTATAAATAATCTCATTCATTTCGCCTACGTTCTTCTTGATATTCTCAAGCCCATTATCAACGGCTATGACCTTCTCGGAGGACTTCTTTCCAACATCGATATTTCAGGCTTCTCGCTGAACCTTGCTCTCCCCCTTGATATCGACGTTAACTCACTTATAAGTGACCTTCTCGGCACTCTTGTGGGTGACGCGCTTACTATAGAGGGAGTAACCATCAAGCTGCCTTATATCGACCTTTACACCCTTTGTGCAGGTACACTTGTGCCCTATACCTCAAAGGAAAACAGAACAATCGTACGTCTCAGCCCCGAGGGCGGCGGTGAGTTCCTTACCGCTCTTTTGAGAATCGTATTCGAGGTTCTCTTTATGGAAGAAAACCATCAGGCAGTAGCCGAGCTTCTTTCAAATCTTGCAGGCGAGGGCAAGCTTGACGAGTACGACGAGGAGACGCTGTATCTGGTAGTAAACGGTCTGTTCGGACTGATAGAGGATTATAACGTGCTGGATATGGTGCTGTTCGCAGTCTATATGCTGATATCCAACCTCGTTCCGATTGCAGACACGCTTGCCGTCAGATTCGAGTCAAGCGGACTTACGATTACCGAGCTTATAGATTCGGCATCCGATATGGATCTGTTTATGGCAAATCTCTCTCTTGTCCTTCAGGACCCCGAAAAGCCCGACGTACCCGGTACGACCACCGATATTCAGGCTATGGGCTCGCTTCTTGACAGACTTATTGCCTTCTTCGAGAAGATTAAGCTGTTCTTCCAACAGCTGTTCAATTTCGGATAAGAGACTAATAAAGCAAATTAAAACAGTATAAAGCAAGGGGTTCAAGCAAGTAAACGTTTGAACCCCTGAAAACTTCGGAGACTTCCGTTTCCCGACAGCTTTTGGGATATTAATAATTATTGGGGGTTTTATTATGAGAAAATTATTATCGGTATTACTTGCGCTTACTCTGCTTTTTTCCCTTTGCGCTCCCTCGTTTGCGGCTGAACAGTCACTTGAGTGTGACTGCGGCTTCAATCCCGTAATTTACGTTGCGGCTCTCGGCAGTGCCACGGTATATGAAAATCCCGGTACAGAGGACGAAAGGGCACTTTTCCGTCCTGAGACAGCACCTCTTATTGCAGAGGCATTAAGCGTTATTCTTCCCGCCGTTCCCGCTCTCGTTGCAGGGGATTACGATAAATTCGGCGATGCTCTCATCGGCTTTGTGAATTCCGCCTTCGGCGCACTCGCACTTGACGGTGACGGCAATTCAAAGGAAAACGTGTATGCTCCCGAGGAATTCCCCGAGGACGGCACTCACTCAATTGAGCATTCCTACTACTTCGGCTACGATTTCAGACTTGACCCCTACGAGCACGCTGACAGACTGAACCAATGGATACAGCAGATAAAGCTTCTCACGGGACACGATAAGGTACAGCTCAAGGCTTCAAGTATGGGCGGTGTCGTTACGATGGCTTATCTTGAAAGATACGGCACGGAGGATATCGAAACTATAATCTTCCAGAACTGCCCCATTCAGGGTACTGCCGTAGCAGGTGAGCTGTTCTGCCGTAAGTTTGAAATCAACAAGGACGCTCTTGTTAACTATGCGCTTGACGCCATACCCTCTCTTGAGCAGGACTTTTTACAGGGCTTCCTTTACGGACTTGCAACCGCTCTTGACGACGTGGGCGTATGGTCCTTGCTTCTCTCCCTTGCCGACCCCATAGTTGAGAATCTTCTTGACAGAGTATACGACGAGGCTCTTATTCCCATTTTCGGCTCACTTCCCGGCATCTGGAGCTTCGTGCCCGATGAATACTACGAGGAAGCAAAAACCGTTATGGTAAACGAGGAAACGCAGGCAGGACTTATTAAAAAGCTTGATGCCTATCACTATAACGTTCAGGTGAAGGCTCCCGAAATTCTCAGTAAAGCCAATGAGGACGTAAAGATTTATATAGTTGCAGGCTATGATATTCAGAGAACTCCTCTCGTTTCCGCTTATATGAATACCTCAGACGGCACGGTTGATACGAAATACGCTTCCGTTGGTGCCGTTACTGCCGATATCAGAAGCACGCTCCCCGAGGGCTATACACAGAAGCTTGACGACGGACATAATCATATTTCCCCCGATTTTGCAATCGATGCGTCAACCTGCGCGCTTCCCGAGCAGACGTGGTTCATCAAGGATATGCTTCATTGTACCACCCACGACGGACACGATGCCTTATATAGGCTTATGCTCACAAGTGAGGAGCAGTTCTACGTCGATACCTATGAGCAGTATCCTCAGTTTATGCAGAACAATATCCCCGATATGTGCTTTGATAAGGTAGAGAGCCTCACGGCAACGGAGCTTTTCAAGAAGCAGCCGAACTTTACAAACCTTGTGATGATGCTGCGCTCCTTCATTGACACAATAAAAGCATATTTCGCCAATCTCTTTAATTAAATGCACAAAAAAATCACCTGTTTCGAGCAGGTGATTTTTTTCTGTAAATGCTGTATGAAAAAATTATCGTAGGGGATGAAACTCACATCCTTGCGGTGAGTGTTTTTTTTTGACTCTTCACGGAAACTTGGGGGATATCTCAGAAAAGTTCTATTAATAGTGCTTCGCACTTTAAGGTTGACGACCCCGTCCCCCTTTGTCACTTCGTGACATTTTTTCTCCGAAAACGGGCACCCTTTTGTCTG
>JAZNFG010000013.1:0-26869 GCA_045589015.1 Acutalibacteraceae bacterium | reverse complement strand
ATCAACTCTGAAAACACCCTTGAAGCCGTCACCGTAGGGAACAACTGCAGAATTGAAAATACTGTTTGCTCCGAAAAGATTGTCTCTTGTTATAACGGGATTTCCCGAATATCTCCATACGGGATATTTATACCCTTCGGGCTTGTCCTGCCAGGGGATATTGGGAATATTCGTGCCGATAATTTTAGCCATAATATTAACCTCCGGAATTATTAATGCAATTATACAACATATATATGAAGTTTTCAACATAAAAGAATAATTCCCGTAAAGACCTGCTTTACGGGAATCACTTACAGATTTTCTGTTTCTTTTATTTCGGAATATATAATTCCTATGCCTATGAGCATAACCAGAAGGCAAACTGCCGTGCCTGTACAAGCGTTCATAATCATAATTTCCGTGTCATTCATCCCTTGAAACGAAACGAGCATTGATTTTTGAAGGGAAAATACAGAGACTGCTGCATCAGCAAGCGATATGTTTCTTATAAGTGCCAGCACGGGGGAGTCAAGACCTTTTCTTTTGATGAAATTGATTATTGAAAGAGTGATTTTTGCGAATGCGTATACTGCCATTGTTATAACGACTATCTCGTGATTTTTTTCAGTTGTATCGTTAATCACGCTGAGATATACGCTGACAGACAAAACAATACTCATAATGATCAGCAGGATTCCGGTGAAAACTCTTATGAAGGCGGTGTTAGATACGTATTCTTCGTTGTATCTTCTTTTTTCGGATATTATTATTCCGAATCGCATTACGGCAAGAATTATATAATAAACGCCGGCTGAAACAAACCAATCTGATGCCTCATAAAAACCGATGATTATGTTTGAAGCTGCATATATGCTGTTAATGATCAGGCAAAGGGAAGCGAAATAAAAGGTTCTTCGGTTTACATCACCTAAGAAGCTTTTTTCCGGGTTAATGCATAATCCGATTCCGCTCATTTTATTTCAGCCCCTTGCATACGGGAATAAGCGATAATAATGCTATAATACCTATAAGCCCGACAATTACTCCTATAATGAGTTTTTCCCATACCAGAACAAAGCACATTCCCACTCCAAGGAGAAGTGAGCCGGCGATTGCAAGTGCACTGATACCGATTGCTCTTGCACTGAATTTTACGGGAGCCTTGTTTTCCATTTTTCGCCAGACAATTACGGTAACAAGAGCGAGTAAAAGTCCGGTTACACCGAAAATAATGCCCGGCTTGAAGGAATTCCATTCCGGAAGAAGAGCCATACACATTCCTAAAGAAAACAAAACTCCGCTTACGGTACCGAGAATCATTGCGACAAAACTACTTTTTTTCATTATTGTTACACCTCTTTAATATTTTATTAACACAACAGTTGTATTGTTAATGTATCTACAGTATAAAATAATTCCGGCAGCTTTTCAATCAGCAATAAACGTACAAATGTCGGAATAATGAAAAGGAGAATGCTTATGAATACTAAGAACAATAAACGAAGAAAAGAAAGCATGGCAAAAATCGAAGGTGTTTTTGTTGAACTGATACAGACTAAAGAAATTGAACATATAAGTGTTTCCGAGATCTGCAAAAAAGCAGAAATAAACCGAAGCACATTTTATGCCAATTATATTGATATTTATGACCTTGCTGAAAAAATTATAGAAAGGCTTTACAATGATTTTCTTGCGTTGAGTGATCCGTATATTGAGGATGTAAGAAACAGACTTGATTTTACAAGAGTTTTTATTCATATAAAAGAAAATCAGATGCTGTATAAAACATATTTTAAGCTGGGGTCTATGGATATTGGAATTGTCGGCTTTGACGAAGAGGTGGCAGCTATGTTTTTTGATATGAAATATCTTGATTATCATATAGAGTTTTTTAAAAACGGCTTCAATGCGGTTGTAAAAAAATGGCTGAATGACGGTTGCAGGGAAACGCCCGAAGAAATGAATAACATTCTTATAAGTGAATATAAAAGAGATTATTCTGTTTTTGACTGATATAAGAAAGAAGCTTGAAAGGCTGATGAAGCGACAATTTCTTATAGAACAAGAAAAGCCTTTGTCCTTATGCGCGGACAAAGGCTTTTGAGTTTTTATTTAACAGACGGCTGTTTTATTTTCTTTTGCGGCTTATCATCCTTCAGATGTCTGATTTCAACAGGCAGACCGTGCTTGACGTTGTGTGCCTCCTTGAAATTCAGACCTCCTGTATATGTATCGGGGAAGTAGCCTGCATTTGCAAGCTCCTCTCGCTGCTTAAGGACGTCCATAGCATAAAGATGCTGCTTGTTGTTGTAATCCCAGAAGATATAAGGAATCATCATAAGTGCGTGACCTACAAGGTCAAACACAATCGGCACAACAAGTATACCGACTCTGGAATCATCAATAAAGAGTACGTCCCAGTTGCTGTTAAAGCCATTCTGAAAAATAAGCACGGGGATTATAAGACCTACGAGAGTTGTAATCGGAGAGATGAACCAGCCGAATACACCTGAGAAGCTTGAAAGTCTTTCTCCCGAAAGATACATCTGATAGTCCTGAAGACGTATATTCATATCATTTTTCGCAATATTTACGACCTCTACAAGGAAGCCTCTTATCCATAAAGAAGCGTACATAATCCAACCGCAAAGTATAATGTTGTTTCCCATGGTGCTTATTACGAGAACGTTGATGCCGGCACTAAGAACTTCTACTATCTGCTTGAACATATTGAGAGTTTTGTATGAAAAGCGCTTCATTATCATCGGGGCAATAAACGTGGGAAGGGTTCCTCTGAATGTAAAAAGAAGAGTAATTAGTGAATATTCAAGCCCGCTTAATCTCATCGTATAAAGGTATATTACCGTTGTAAGAGAAAGCATACCGTTGCCGAGGGAGTCAATAAGCGAGGTTGCTGTATTGAGCCAATGATACTTATTTCTGATAACGCTGAAAATGCCGTACCAGAAGGAAATATTCTGTTTCTTTTCAATTGGTGGCTGCGGGATTCGCTCTTTTATGTTCCGTGCAAAATAAAGCGTCAGAACAGCACAGGGAATAAACGTTCCGGGCACAACGTAGCGATAGAAGTTTATATCGTCGAATTCACCGAGAATAGGAAGAATAAGAACAAACACAGAATTCAGAAGATGGCTGATCTTTACTGGATATGTACGTACCCACAGTCTTTCCTGCGGATTTGGGCTGATCGTCTGTGTGCATTGCTCGGTGGTTGTTGAGAAGTCATACATGCCGAAAAGACTGAAAAGCAGATATGCGATCCAGAACCTCTCGTTTACGTCTTGGATATTATAAACGGGAAGCCAGCCGATAAGTATAATAAGAACACATTTCTGAATGACGCTTGCATAGAGATTGAATTTATATCTTCCGTATTTCGGAACAAGCTTTTTTCTCCAGAAAATGTTTCTTGCACCGCTGAAGCCGTTGGTGAGAAGCTGAACACCGATAATTTTGAAAAAGCTTCGTGCATTCAGTCCGGTAAGTCCGTTGAGCATTTCTATTATTGCATTGTCCGATGGCATCAGAGACGTAAGATCGGTAATCAGCAGAAAAAGTCCCAAGGCTACGGCAGTGAAATAAATTGTATATACTGTTCTTTCGGTTTTCTTTTGCATAAAACCGAGATTGTCCGTAACGATCCATCCCACAATGCTCCACAGATAGCTGAGAGGTATTCCGATAAGTCCGACAATAGAAAACGCTATATACGGCAGGTCATAGTGATACATTATAAGGAAGCAGCCTGCACCGAAGCCTATATATCCGAGCGGTGACTGTGCGGCATAGTTGAAGCTGACTCCAAGGAAAATATCAAGATATTCTTTGAATGAAACGTAATTCCCTTTTTCTCTGTCAGGCTCGTGCCAATGTGTTTTTATGTTTGTCAGAAAATCCTTTGCTTTTGACATGTCAGCTTACCTCCCTTTCTTCATTATAGGATACTCCGATGGGGCGCATTACGACCTTTCTTTTTTCGGGAAGCCATGCGCTGCCGAGCTCCATTTGCTTTGCTTCTTCCTCAGAGCATTCCATTCTTACAACGTTAACCGAGGAACAGTCGTAAAAAGCGTGATGACCTATGGCTTTTACGGAAGATGGTATAAAAATGTCCTTGATCGAACGGCAGTATGAAAAAGCATCCGAGCCGATGCTGATAACTGTGCCCGGTATACTCAGTTCCTGAAGATTCATACACTTGAAAAATGCAAGAGTTTCAATATCCGTAACACCGTCGGGAATTGTTACGTATCTTAATGAATAGCACTCAGCAAAGCACAGCTCATTTATTACGGTAACTGTATCCGGAATTATAAAGGATGAGGTTTTTTCTTCCGTTACGGACTGTAAACGATTTTTTCCTGATGACACAGAGGGAATTTCTGCTTCAAGGATACTGTATCTGCTGAAATAATCTTCCGTGTCTTCGGGCGTTGCGGGTACATTCAGCCCCATTTCAAGGGAAGCTTTATATTCCGGGTTTTTTGCAGGGAACATCATTATTTCGACGGGAATACCGTTTTCGCATCTGTAAAGAACGCCGTCTACAGATTTGTAGTTTTGATTATTCTCATCTACAAAAATTGCCTTGAGGTTTTTACAGGTATAAAAAGCCTTTGGATCGATAACTTCAACCTTATCCGAAATATAAATAAAGGACAGAGCTTCGTTGCAATTTACCGCATATCTTCCTACTTCACGGACGATTTTTGACGTATCAGGCTCATCCTTTTCGGAACGAACGTAATCTATTATAAGCACTTGTCTGGAATCTCCGTGATATTCTGACAGCATATAAGCAGAGCTGTCATCAGAAAACGAAACACTTCTGTCAAAGGTATACAGGTCTTTTGATACTGTTCTGAAGCTGAAATACATAGAAAGTAAGATGAACAGAAACAGAACAATGACAAATGAGGCCTTCTTGACTGCAATTTTCCCGAAAAAGCCTTTTGTCGGATCATCCTCTAAAATTGAGTCAGGTTTTTTTGCAAACATAGGGTCATATAAGAGTTCTCGCTGGGTGACGGGGATATTTTGATTATCCACAGAATCATCTCCTTGAATGTGATAATATAATATTAAACAAAATACACAAAAAAATCAAGATATGTAAAAAAATTGTATCAAAATTGCAAAATATACATAATAAACCGCCCCGAAAATTATTGTATTTGCTTGATATTATTGCAGATACTTCAAAAAAACAGCAGGGGTGAACCCTGCTGTAAATCTCTATGAACTGATGCGAATTGCGGAAATCAGAAATGACCGCCTCTGACTGCTACTGCAATTTTATCTATTTCCAGATATAAAAGACCGAGAAGCTCAACAAGTTTATAAATAAGACTGCGGAAAAATACACTGATCTCACTGTCGGAGAAATCCTTTGTTTTTTCAATTGTAATACTGTCAAGAAGCTCAGAATTGTCTCCGCGGAAGGTCTGCAGCACCATTGTGCTTTCCGTAAATTCAACGGTGGTATACGTTGTAACGTCTGCATTTTCAAATGCGTATGCAGTATAAGGGAAGAGATAACCTGCATCACCCTGATCACAGCAGGCATTTACGTTTACATATACTATGCCGCAGGGATCCTGATAAGTACCGCCGCTTTCAGCTTCACCGACAACCAAGCCGTCGCTTATGAAATTTGAGCGTCCCTGCATATGAGTGTGTCCCGTGAAAACAATATCAAGGTCATACATTTCAAATATAGGCTGGAAAACAGCATTGAGCAGAATATTTGTTTCAGGCTCAAGCATTGCGATTCCGGGTGCATAAAGTCCCTGATGCATTACACCGATTCTCCATTTTGCATCGCCGTTCAGGGCAATAGCTTCGTCAGCCATAGCCTTGTGATCTGCAGCAGAGCCTGAGCAGGCATCAAAAACAAGAAACAGTACGTCACCGTAACGGAACCAGAAATCTCTGTCGAGACCTTCAAAGTATTTGCCGAAAAATTCATTGGGCATATGTGTATAGTATTCATACATCATACCTTTTTTATCGTGATTACCGATAGCCAGCGCAAGGGGAAGATTTCTGACGTGAGGAGGCATCAGAAGGGTCTGCCATTCATCTGCTCCTTCGCCCGTGGACGTGTTATCGCCGGGGGAGAGAAGAAAACTGATATCGGGATTTTTTGTAAGAGCCTCATTGAGAACGCTCTGCCATACGTAGCCTACTCTTGACTGCTCTTCGGTATTGTCATAGGATTGTCCGCCTATCTGGATATCACCCATAACAAGCATCTTGAAGTTTGTAAATCCTTTGGATTCATATTTATAAGCTTCACTCCAGCCGTTATCGGTATACCATTGATAATAATAAACAGTATTTTCTTCAATTCCGGTAAGAGTTACTCTGCAGACGAGCTGCTCTTCATTCTCTGCGGGGGTGGTTTCGCCCGTAAAAACAACGGCATCGGTCATATCTGCATTTTTTGAAAGCTGCACCTTGGGGATTGCAGCAGCCTTATCGGCGTGCCAGCAGATATTGAGCTCGGTCTCGTTCGCTCCTACGCAAAGAGCCGGTAATGTGTTTTCGGTTATCTGTGAATTGTAAAGCTTCTGCCATTCCTCGTTTGTCATTGAGTGATCATCAAATGCCGATGCGGACAGAGTGTTCAGCAATAAAAGCAATGCTGCAAGAAAAAGAGCTGTAAATTTTTTTGTTCTTTTCATTATTGTTTCCCTTCCTTTTAAGTGATAAAAAAAGTTTAGCACCGCGAGCATTAGGTGTCAATCGTCAGATTTACTATTATTAATATACACAATTTTGGGATTTTGACCAAAAAGAAAGTGTTGACAATAAAAAAGTATAATGCTATTATAATTGTATATTTATCTAAACCGTTGAAGCGGAAGTAAAGACAGTAAAGGACCATACAGAGAGTCTGCGGTGCTGAAATGCAGATTGGAAACCGATTGTCAAATGGGCCGTTGAGGGTGCAGTCAAATGTATTTATACAGAGTATTCTGCAACGCGGGGGATGCGTTAGTTCCCGAGGATATGTCAGTATCCTGAAAGTGCACGTTAATGCGTGAATCAAGGTGGTACCGCGGATAGTATTTATTCGTCCTTGACAGAAGCCGTTTCTGTCGGGGCTTTTGTTTTTTTCAGTAAATCAATATCTGATATAAGGAGATATAACAATGATATTCAATGACGTAAATTTTGACACCTATTTCAACAACTATCCGGACAATGACGGATATTTCGGAAAATACGGCGGTGTTTTCGTTGAAGAAAAGCTCGTAAAGGCTATGAATGAAATAACGGAAGCTTATTTTTCAATCTGTCAGTCAAGAAAGTTTATAGCGGAGCTCAGGAGAATAAGAAAGGAATTTCAGGGCAGACCCACTCCCGTAACCCATCTTGAGCGTCTTTCGGATTCTCTCGGCGGTAAGGTTCAGCTTTATGCAAAGAGAGAGGATCTTAACCATTCGGGTGCCCATAAGCTCAATCACTGTATGGGCGAGGCTCTTCTTGCAAAATATATGGGCAAGAAAAAGGTTATTGCCGAGACGGGCGCAGGTCAGCACGGTGTTGCCCTTGCGACTGCCGCCGCTTATTTCGGACTTGAATGTGATATTTATATGGGCGCCGTTGACATTAAAAAGCAGGCTCCCAACGTTGCAAGAATGAAGATTCTCGGTGCTAACGTAATTGAGGTTACTCACGGACTTCAGACTCTCAAGGAAGCCGTTGACGCCGCATTTGATGCATACAGCAAGGAATATGAAACTGCCATTTATTGTATCGGCTCCGTGCTCGGTCCTCATCCCTTCCCGATGATGGTAAGAGATTTCCAGAGCGTTATAGGAATCGAGGCAAGAGAGCAGTTTATTGAAATGACGGGACATCTTCCCACCGCCGTTGTTGCCTGTGTGGGCGGCGGCTCCAATGCTGCGGGACTTTTCTCGGGCTTCCTTAATGACCCCGTTGATATCTACGGAATTGAGCCCTTGGGCAGAGGCGAAAAATTAGGCGATCACGCCGCCTCCCTTAAATACGGCACCGAGGGCATTATGCACGGCTTCAACAGCATTATGCTCAAGGATGAAAACGGAGAGCCTGCACCCGTTTATTCCGTAGCAAGCGGCCTTGACTATCCCTCTTCGGGTCCCGAGCACGCATTCCTTCAGGAGATAGGCAGAGTAAAATATGACGTTATCGACGATAATGAATCCATAGACGCCTTCTTCAAGCTTTCCCGTCTTGAGGGTATTATTCCCGCTATTGAAAGCTCTCACGCTGTTGCATACGGAATGAAGCTTGCAAAGACAATGGAGCACGGCTCGGTTCTTATCAATCTTTCGGGCAGAGGCGACAAGGATATGGATTATGTTCTTGAAACCTTCGGTATACGCTGAGTCTATGGAAAATAAGACTGTAATAGTGACGGGTGCCAATTCGGGAATAGGTAGGTGTTCCGCTCTGGCACTTGCCGAAAAAGGATGTACGGTATACGATTTTTCACGAAGAGATATCATAACGGACGGAATCAGACATATAAGCGTTGACGTTACAGATGAAGCTGCGGTTGCAGCCGCTGTCAGACAGGTTATTGATGAGTGCGGAAAAATCGATATCGTTATAAACTGCGCAGGCTTCGGCATTTCGGGTGCCGTTGAATTTACCGAGCTTACTGCTGCAAAATCACAGTTTGACGTAAACTTTTTCGGAACGGTAAACGTCTGCAAGGCAGTAATTCCTTTTATGCGGGCAAACGGCGGAGGCAAAATAGTGAACATCAGCTCAGTTGCCGCAGTTGCGCACATTCCTTTCCAGACCTACTATTCAGCCTCAAAGGCGGCAATTGAATCCTATACTCAATGCCTTGCCAATGAGCTTCGCCCCTTCGGCATCTGCGTTACCGCTGTTCAGCCCGGTGATATAAAAACCGAGTTTACGAGTGCAAGAAAGAAATCCTGTGACGGTGACGACGTCTACGGCGGAAGAATTTCAAAAAGCGTAGCAGGAATGGAGAAGGATGAGGTCAACGGAATGAGTCCCGAGACAGCAGGTGAGTATATCGCATCGGTGGCACTTAAAAATAAGGTGAAGCCGCTTTATGCCATAGGCTTTACGTATAAGCTTCTTGCGGTTTTGTGTAGAATTTTCCCCTGCGGTATAAGAAACAGAATTGTCGGACTTCTTTATGCAAAATAGTTAATACGGGAACTGTCTTTTTTGTGCAGTTTCCGTAATTTTTTTTGTGTCAAATGTGCAATTGACTTTTTCTGCCGAATGCTATATATTTATTATATATATAGCTACAGGAGGAGAATTTTATGCTTTGGCCGTTAATCAGAATTATCGTCTCAATGTTTATTATTCTTGAAACAAGCCTTGCAGGCGTATTTAACGGAATTATGTTAAAGCCCGTTGATATGCCCGAAACAGAAACGGGTGAGTACACACAGTACGTAGATCCCTTTATCGGAACAGGCGGTACGCCCTGGACCGCAGGTATGCTCAGTCCTGCCGCAACCGTTCCCTTCGGCTGTGTAAGACTCGGTCCCGATACGTCGTTTATCGGCGGTGCCTATATCGTAAAAACCAATACCTCGGGTTATTATTACGAGCACGCGCACCTTAAGGGCTTCAGCCATTCGAGACTTTCGGGAACAGGTGCTGAGGACTATCAGATGTTCCGCGTTACTCCTGCCATAGGCTCGGCAGATGCAGGAGTTGTGCCCTATTCACACGCTTATGAAACGGCTGTGCCCGGTTATTATGCGGTATATCTTCAGTCTCTTGATTGCCTTGCGGAAATGACTGCGGATATTCACACGGGTGTTCACAGATATACCTTTAATACTTCTTCCGATGCCCGTCTTTTTATTGACGTTACAAGTACTGCAGGAAATTACGATGCAGGCAATGGAAGCGTAAGTGTTGATGAAAACGGTATGATCAGCGGTTCAGCACAGCTCGGTGCAGCTTTCTCATCAAGATATGACGGACTCCCCGTATACTTTGTTGCAATTGCCGATAAGGAAATCAAGTCTTATGAAATTATCGGAGACGAAAATGACCTCGGTATTGATATCAACTTCGGTGATATCAACGGACAGCCTCTTGAAATAAAGGTTGGTATCAGCTTTGTAAGCTGTGAAAATGCTCTTGAAAATCTGATTGCCGAAACAGACGGACTTTCCTTTGACGACGTAAGAAGAAATGCTCTTGCTGACTGGGAGGAGCAGCTTTCCGTTATTGATATGGAAAGCGAGGACGAGGAAATTATGACCGTCTTCTATACCGCTTTGTATCACAGTATGATAATGCCCACAAACTTTACCGACGTAAACGGTGAATATCTCGGCTTCGATAAGCAGGTTCATACCGCAGAAGGCTATACATACAGATCTGATATGTCTCTTTGGGATACCGTAAGAACCACTCATTCGCTTTACACTCTTATTGCCCCCGAAATTCAGTACGATTGCCTTAATTCTCTTGTTGAAATGGCAAAGGCAGGCGGTGCTTTACCCCGTTGGCCTATGGGGGCCGGCTATGCAGGCTCAATGCTCGGTGATCCCGCAAACATTGTTATAACAGAAAGCTATCTCAAGGGCTTTACCGATTTTGATGTTGAGACAGCCTACAGCTATATGAAGAAATCCTCTGAGGTTAAGGATACAAAGGTCGGCAGAGATTACGTTGATTTGTATAATCAGTACGGTTACGTGCCCGATGACCTTGCTCCCGGTGATGAATCCGTTGCAAGAACCATAGAGTATTCCTGGGAGGACGGCGCAATTGCCCGTCTTGCCGAAGCCCTCGGCTACACGGAGGATGCCGAGAAGTATTACGAAAAGTCAATGTATTACAAGAATACGTTTAATACCGAGACAAAGTATTTCCAGGCAAGAAATTCCGACGGAGAATACGTATGGAATTTCAGTCCCTATATCACATCCTTCTATGATGCTGTTATGATTAAGAAGTTTGCAGATGCTTACTGTGAGGGTAGTGCAAGACAGTGGCGCTGGAATGCCCTTCAGGATATTGACGGTATGATAGAGCTTTTCGGCGGCGAGGAATATTTTGTTTCCGAGCTTGAGGACTTTATGGAGGATGCATCTCTCACCCGTGCGGCAATTGACCCCGGACACGGCTACTGGGTAGGAAATCAGCACGATATCCATACTCCGTATCTTTTCAGTAATGCAGGAAGAGCAGACCTTACACAGAAATGGGTACGCTGGACTCTTGAAAACCGCTTCAGCTCAGATATAAACGGTCTTGACGGAAACGACGACGGCGGTACGCTCAGCGCGTGGTATGTATTCTCTGCTATGGGCTTCTATCCTCTTGCAGGCACGGATAAATACTGGATAGGTTCTCCCAACATTGACAGCGCAACCGTTAATCTCGGCAACGGAAAAACTCTTGATATCGAGGTTTTCAATCAGAGTGAAGAGAACGTATACGTTTATTCCGTAACATTTAACGGTGTTGAGCTTGAAGGTCCCTACGTAACACACGAGCAGCTTATGGAGGGCGGAGTTCTCCGCTTCAATATGAGCTACACCCCTGCAAACTGAAATTTGCATTACTCTTAAATTGAACGGTTCAGCGAAGGGGAAGGCTTGCTTTCCTCTTCCTGATATAAAATCCTTCTATAAAAAATACAGGATTGCTCCCGGGTAAATTCGGGGCAATCCTGTATTCATTGTATTAGTAATAAAAAAGGTTCTTCACGGAAAGTTGGGGGTTGAAGCGGGCACGGAAGTGCCAATTAAAAGTTTTGGTTGAGCTTTTTCAAAAGCTCACGGTGTCAAGAGGCAGAGCCTCTTGTCGCACTCCGCAGAGTGCGAAATCCTTTTTCCTTCTTAAAGCGCAGGAGATTTTTTCCCTCGGAAACATTGTCGTCTCACTCCCTTGGAGTGGTCGTGATACTCTGTGTTTCCTCACCTCATTCGCGTGCCTTTATCCGCCACCGGCGGCGGCACACTCATTCGCCCCTCGCCGGGGGGGTCTTGAGTGCGAAGCACAATGCAATTAATGGTAATATGCAAAATACCACAACTTTCCGTGAAGAGTCAGAAAAAAAGTTTTCCTGTAAAACAAAAGGATTTAAAACGCAAAAAACGGCAGTCGGGGGAGGACTGCCGCCTTGCCGCGGAAAAATGCCGCCTGACGGCATTTTCTCTGCAGAGAAGGAGATTATTCTATTGCAAGCTGCTTTACGGGGGGCTCAACGGGAGTAAGAGCGGGAAGGGTGAGTGCGAGAATACCGTTTTCGTATTTTGCCTTGACTGCTTCCGTATCAATGCCTCTGACGCTGAAGCTTCTCTGATACTCACCGTAGGAACGCTCCATTCTCACGTAGGAATCGGTCTTTTCCTCGCTTTCGCGGTTCTTGTGCGCCTTGATTGTAAGAACGTCGTTTTCGATGTCTACGGAAATGTCCTCTTTTCTGAAGCCGGGAAGCTCTGCCTCAAGCATATAGCCGTCATCGGTTTTTCTTACGTCTGTTCTGATGGGGTTGGGGGAGTCTGAAGAGAGCGCACTGCTGTCCGAGAAGAAGGAGTCGTTGAAAAGTGCTCTTGCGAGAGAATCCATCTCTCTGAAGTGATTGCGGAATGAGCGGGGATAGCCGCCGAAAGGAATAAGTTCTAACATAATTGTTGACCTCCGTTTATACTATTTGTTGTTTTTATTTTTGTCGGGGAATTGTACCTCGCTTCCGGTTCCTTTGAAGCCGGGTTCCTTTTCCCTTCGACTATAATATATACCATTGATGTTGTATTGATATGATATTTGTGTGACAATTTTGTAAATATTAGCACTCTACGCTAAAGAGTGCCAAAAAGTGCAGGCAAAATTAAACACCCTTCCCTCAAAGCATAGGGAAAGGTGTTTTTTTTCGGTTATATTAATGCTGCGGAATCAGAAGGAAAATACGTCCTTGATTGCATTGAAAAGGGTTCTGAAGAAATCAATGAAGCCTGTTGTGCCTACCATTGAATCTACTCCGCCGATGTTTTCAAGGTTGCCCTTGCCCGTTGATGCCTCACCGTTATAATCGGAGGTGTGTGAGCAAAGCCAGGATATCATTCCGTCGGGATAAGTAAGCTCAACTGCTTCGCCCTTGCCGTTAACCGTTGTCATATAAGGATATGCACCGCCGTCGGCTGAGAACATATCGTGGTTTACGCTGTACCAGGCGTGATGTGAGCTTGAGCACTTTTTTCCGTCCTCAAAGCATACCTTTTCAAGAGTTGAAAATCTTACGTTTTCGGGATTGAGAGAAACGGCTGAGAGCTTTTCAAAGGTCTTTGAAACTGAGAAATAGTAGTTTACGAGGGGATCGTTCTTGCCGGAGGTAATCCATACGGGCATATCCTCAATATAAGAGAGAGCCTCGTAAGAGGGTGACCAGGCAGGACAGATGGGGAATGCTGCGGCAAACATTTCGGGATATGCAACAGCCATCTTGAGCGTCATTTTGCCGCCCATTGAATAACCGCCCACGTATATTCTTGAAAGGTCAATGTTGTCCTTGTTCTTTGCGATAAAATCGTCAATGGCAGCCTTTAAGGGCTCGATTGTGCCCTCGTTCCAGCATGAGCCCTTGAGCTCGTCGCTTCTGGGAGCGAGAATGAACGCACCGCCGTTCGTGAATCTTGCCTGGAATTCATCGCTTGCCCAATAGCAAACGTTGGAGGCGGTAATCTGAATGCCTTCCTTTGAGCCGTTGCCCATACCGTGAAGCCATACTACGAGAGGATATTTCGTGCTGTCGTTTTCTCCGACGGGGGAGAAATAACGGTAGTCGATTGCAAGACCGTTCGTTTCGGGGCCTACTCCCTTCTCGAAGGTGCTTGTGAGAACACCCGTGCCCTCCGTCATAGAGGCGGCAAAGGCGGGAATACCCGTCATAAGAAGCATCATAACAGCGAGAATAACAGAAATAATCTTTTTCATTATTATTACTCCTTTATTTATTTTTTAACATTATAGCACCCTTACGGCCGCTTGTAAACAAAATTTTTAAAATTTATCCTCCGTTTACCTCACGGGTTGACTTGGAGTGTGCAATAGGTTAAAATATACGGCGGTGATTATATGAAAATATGCGGATTTCAGAAGCTGACTCTCCTTGACTTTCCGGGACGTACGGCTTGCACAATATTTACGGGCGGCTGTAATATGCGCTGTCCCTTCTGTCATAATTCCTCTCTTGTTACGGGCACGTGCGCTGAGGTGCACTCCGAGGAGGAGGTGCTTGCCTTTCTTGAAAAAAGACAGGGACTTCTTGACGGTGTTGCCGTAACGGGCGGTGAGCCGCTTTTGCAAAAGGACATAGCAGGCTTTCTTGAAAGGGTGAAGGCACTCGGGTATGCCGTGAAGCTTGATACCAACGGCAGCTTTCCCGACAGGCTCATTTCTCTTATTGAAAAGGGACTCGTTGATTTTATAGCTATGGATATAAAGAATACTCCCGAAAAATATTCCCTTACCGCAGGAACGGAAATTGATACGGATAAAATCAAAAAAAGCGTTGATATTATAAAAAGCAGCGGACTTGAGCACGAATTCCGCACTACCGTCACGGCACAGCACCATACTGAGGAGGATATAATAAATATCGCGCGGTGGCTGGGTAAAAATGAAAAATATTATCTTCAGCAGTTCAAGGATTCGGGAGAAATTCTCTCAGAGGGGATTTGCGCCCACGGTGAAGATATGCTCAGACGTACGGCTGAAAGGGCGGCAGAGCACGTGCTTCTTTGTGAAACGAGGGGCATTTAACAAAAGGGCGGCATTAACCCGACCTGCCCGAAATCAAGTCCCTTCACCGCTTTTTGTTGTTTTGATGCTGATGGACAATTTACCACTTTATGTGGTATTAAATTTCAGTTGTTGATACAAGATGTTGTGTCAACAACGATTTTTTCGGCTTTTTCACAGACATTTGATACAAAAAAGCAACAATATATTGTGCATTGTTCCGAAAATAAAAAAATATCGATACAAGATATTGATTTTAGTATGCAGGGTGTGCTATTATTGACAAGCACAACGAAAGCGGATTACGGAAACGGTGCTCCGTAAAGCACACGTGAAAATGTGTGTGATGCCGCACGGCAGTATTAAATCATAAACAATATATAAAATTTACAGGAGGAAACAAAATGGCTTATCAGGTAATTAAAAGAGACGGCGAAAAAGCAGATTTTAATATCACTAAAATTGCAGCCGCCATTCAGAAGGCTTTTGAAGCACAGAACAGAGAATCACATCCCAATATTATCGACTTCCTTGCTCTCAAGGTAACGGCAGATTTTGAGTCTAAGATAAAGGACGGATATATCTCCGTTGAGGATATTCAGGACTCCGTTGAGTCCGTGCTTGTTCAGGCAGGCTATGCGGATATCGCAAAGGCATATATTCTTTACAGAAAGAACCGTGAGAAGATCCGTAATATGAAGTCCACGATTCTTGACTACAAGGAGATAGTTGACAACTACGTTAAGGTAAATGACTGGAGAGTTAAGGAAAACTCCACGGTTACCTACTCCGTCGGCGGTCTTATTCTTTCAAACTCCGGCGCAATTACCGCTAACTACTGGCTTTCAGAGGTATACGATGAGGAGATAGCAAACGCACATAAGAATGCCGATATCCACATTCACGACCTTTCAATGCTCACGGGCTACTGTGCAGGCTGGTCTCTTCGTCAGCTTATCGAGGAGGGTCTCGGCGGTGTTCCCGGAAAGATTACCTCTTCTCCCGCAAGCCATCTTGCAACATTGTGCAACCAGATGGTAAACTTCCTCGGTATTATGCAGAATGAATGGGCAGGCGCTCAGGCATTTTCCTCCTTCGATACCTATCTTGCTCCCTTCGTAAGAGCTGACAAGCTTTCCTATAAAGAGGTTAAAAAGTGCATCGAATCCTTTATCTTCGGTGTAAACACTCCCTCTCGCTGGGGTACACAGGCTCCCTTCTCAAACATCACCCTTGACTGGACCGTTCCCGCTGACCTTGCCTGTAAGCCTGCTATCGTAGGCGGCAAGCCTCAGGACTTCACCTACGGTGACTGTAAGAAGGAAATGGATATGGTAAACAAGGCATTTATCGAGACTATGATCGAGGGCGATGCCAACGGCAGAGGCTTCCAGTATCCCATTCCCACCTATTCAGTTACCGCTGCTTTCGACTGGTCAGAGACAGAGAACAACAAGCTTCTCTTTGAAATGACCTCAAAATACGGTACTCCTTACTTCTCAAACTACGTAAACTCCGATATGGAGCCCTCAGACGTACGTTCAATGTGCTGCAGACTCCGTCTTGACCTCAGAGAGCTCAGAAAGAAGTCCGGCGGCTTCTTCGGAAGCGGCGAAAGCACAGGCTCCGTGGGCGTTGTTACCATCAATATGCCCAGAATCGCATTCCTTGCAAAGGACGAGGCAGACTTCTTTGCCCGTCTTGATAAGATGATGGATATTTCCGCCCGTTCTCTCAAGGTAAAGAGAGATATTATCACAAAGCTTCTTGACGAGGGACTTTATCCCTATACAAAGAGATATCTCGGCACCTTCAATAACCACTTCTCAACTATCGGTCTTGTCGGTATGAACGAGGTAGGTCTCAATGCAAAGTGGCTCGGCAAGGATATGACGAATGCAGAGACTCAGGAATTCACAAAGAAGGTTCTCAACCACATGAGAGAGCGTCTTTCCGACTATCAGGAAATGTACGGCGACCTTTACAATCTTGAAGCAACTCCCGCAGAGTCCACCTCCTACAGACTTGCAAAGCACGATAAGGCAAAGTATCCCGAAATTCTTACGGCTCACGAGGGAGAAACTCCCTACTATACAAACTCCTCACACCTTCCCGTAGGCTATACAGAGGATATCTTCACCGCTCTTGATATTCAGGATGAATTACAGACTCTTTACACCTCGGGAACCGTATTCCACGCATTCCTCGGTGAAAAGCTTCCCGATTGGAAGGCTGCCGCAAATCTCGTAAGAAAGATTGCCGCAAACTACAGACTTCCTTATTATACCCTTTCTCCCACGTACTCCGTATGTCAGGAGCACGGATATCTTATCGGCGAGCAGCACAAGTGCCCCCTGTGCGGTAAGGAAACCGAGGTTTATTCAAGAATCACGGGCTATTACCGTCCCGTAAAGAACTGGAACGACGGTAAGAGTCAGGAGTTCAAGGACAGAGTGGTTTACAATATCGAAAAGTCCGTTATGACCAGAGAAGCCGCTCCCGAGGAGACGAAGGATGAAGGCTGCTGTGCAGACGCCGGTGCAGAAAAGGTGCTTCTTTTCACAACCGAGACCTGTCCCAACTGTAAGCTTGCCGTGCAGTGGCTTGATAAGGCAGGAATTTCCTACGAAAAGCTTTTCGTATCGGAAAATCCCGACCTTGCAAGAGAGCTTGAATTAAAGCAGGCACCCACACTCGTAGCGTATAAGAACGGCGTTGCCGAGAAGTTTGCAGGCGTTGCCGCAGTCAAGAAGTATATTGACGAAGCAAAATAATTATATTTTTCGGAGCCGCAGAAAACGCGGCTCCCATTTTTTCGGCTAAATATTGCAAAAAATATTTTTTTGGTATATAATAGAAAAAATAATAATAAAAAGGAGAAATTATTATGAAAAAGCTTATCGCAATTACCCTTATGCTTATTCTCACCCTCGGCGTATTTGCCGCCTGCGGAAAGAATGAAGCAAAAACCTTTACCATCGCAATTCCCAACGATACCACCAACGAAGCAAGAGCCCTTCTTCTTCTTGAGGACCTCGGTCTCATCAAGCTTAAAGAGGGTGTAGGTATCACGGCAACCATCCTTGATATTGAGGAAAATCCCCACAATATCGAATTCAAGGAGGTTGAGGCTGCTCAGATTCCCAACGTGCTTCAGGACGTTGACTTCGCAGTAATCAATTCCAACTATGCTCTTGCCGCTAACATCAATCCTGCAGAGAAGGCTCTCAGTCAGGAAGGCTCCTCTTCTGCATACGGTAACATCGTAGCAGTTAAGGAGGGCAACGAGGAAACTGCAAAGACAAAGGCTCTTCTTGCTGCTCTTAAAAGCCAGAAGGTAGCTGATTACATCAAGACCACCTACACGGGCTCCGTTGTTTCAACCGTTGAAAATGCAGGCACAGGCTATGACGAAACCGTTGACTATGCAGCACTTGCAGGCGAGACCATCACGGTTGCCGCTTCTCCCGCTCCTCACGCAGAGATACTCAAAATAGCAAAGGATATTCTTGCTGAAAAGAGCATTACTCTTGAAATCAAGGAGTTTACGGATTACGTTCAGCCCAACAACGTTGTTGATTCGGGTGACGTTGATGCAAACTACTTCCAGCATCTTCCCTACCTTGAGGACTTCAACGCTCAGAACGGAACGAAGGTTGTTTCCGTCGGTGCTATCCACGTTGAGCCTCTCGGCATCTACGGCGGCAAGCAGACAACTCTTGACGTATTTTCAGCTGAATAACAGTAATTTTACCGTCTCCGTCCCTCGTTTTTACGGGGGACGGAAATGATGCTTTGTTCTGTGAAAGCCGTTCGGCAGACGGACGGCTTTCACAGGACAAAATCTTCATATCAAATCCACAGGGAGAAAAGCTATGATAGAAATTAAAAATCTTACCAAGACGTTTTATACCTCCGACGGCGAGGTGTGCGCTCTTAAAAACGTCAATATCAATATTGAGTCAGGAGATATTTACGGTATTATCGGTATGAGCGGTGCGGGCAAAAGCACCCTCGTACGCTGTATAAATATGCTTGAGCGTCCCACTCAGGGCACGGTCGTAATTGACGGAACGGATATGGCACAGCTGAGTCCCGTACAGCTTCGCGAGAAAAGACGCGATATCACTATGATTTTTCAGGGCTTCAATCTTCTTATGCAGAGAACCTGTCTTAAAAATATCTGCTTCCCCCTTGAGCTTGCAGGTATAAAGAAGGCTGACGCGGTGAAAAGGGCAAGGGAGCTTCTTGAAATTGTAGGTCTTCCCGATAAGGAGAACGCATATCCCGCACAGCTTTCGGGCGGTCAGCAGCAGAGAATCGCAATTGCCCGTGCGCTTGCAACGAATCCGCAGGTGCTTTTGTGTGACGAGGCAACAAGTGCTCTTGACCCTAAAACCACTCATTCCATACTTGAGCTTATCAAGGACATAAACAGAAAGCTCGGTATCACGGTTATCGTTATTACCCATCAGATGAGCGTTGTTGAGGAAATATGCAACCGCGTTGCCATTCTTGACGACGGTGAGGTGGTTGAGACGGGTGAGGTTTCTGAGATATTCTCCGCGCCCAAGTCAGATGCCGCAAGACGTCTCGTATTCCCCGAGGGCTTCGATGAAAAGTCAATGGAGGCATATTCCGAGGAGCCGAGAATAAGAGTTGTATTCAACGGTGCGGATGCGGCGAAAACACCCCTTATTGCCAAAATGGCGGCTGAAAAGGGTATATACGCAAACATTATGGCGGCATCAACCAAGTCCATAGGCGACAAGGCATACGGCAGTATGATGCTCGGTATTTCCGGCGGAGAGGAAAAGCTCAGAGAGGCTCTTTCCTATCTTTCGGGTATAAAGGATATTACGGCAGAGGAGGTAAGAGACGATGTATGATAATATTTTTTCGGCAGAGGCCTGGCAGTTTGCATTGGAAATAGTAAAATCGGAATTCCTTTTGGGAATATGGGAAACCTTTTACGTAACGGTAGTTTCCACGGCTGTTGCCATTATTATCGGTCTTCCTCTCGGAGTGCTTTTAGTGGTAGGTGACAAGGGCGGCATTATGCCCCTTCCCAAGCCCGTTATGAACGCTCTTAACGTAATCATAAATCTGCTTCGCTCCGTGCCCTTCCTTATTCTTATGATTATGGCATTCCCTCTTGCCCGTCTTATTGTAGGCACAACCATAGGCACGGTGGCATCCATCGTTCCCCTCGTTATTGCCGCCTTCCCCTTCGTTGCACGTCTTGTGGAAAGCTCTCTCAGAGAGGTTAATCCCAATATTATAGAGGCGGCTCAGAGTATGGGCGCTTCGCCCTTTGACATAATAAGAAAGGTTATGATTCCCGAAAGCATCCCCTCTCTTATTTCAAATTTCACTATTGCAATAACCACCATTTTAGGCTATTCCGCTATGAGCGGTATCATCGGCGGCGGAGGTCTTGGCAAAATTGCGATAAACTACGGCTATTACCGCTACAAGTACGTGGTAATGCTTCTTGCCGTAATACTTCTCGTTATTATGGTGCAGATTTTCCAGAGTGTCGGCACAAGGCTTGCCGTAAAGCTTGACAAGAGGCTGAAAAACAAATGAAGCTTATAGATTTTCACACGCATATATACCCCGATGCAATCGCAAAAAAGGCAACCGAGAGCATAGAGAATTTTTATTCAATGAAGGCTGAAAACGTCGGAACTGCCGACAGACTGCTGGAGGTATCCCGTGAAAACGGGATTGTGCTGAGCGTTGTGCTTCCCGTTGCGGTAAAGCCGACGGGGGTTACTCATATAAACGATTTTGCATTAAAAATGCAGGAGGAGCACAGGGAGCTTTACTGCTTCGGAACCGTTCACGCAGGTATGGAGAATATAGAGGCGGAGACCGAAAGGCTTATGAAAGCGGGACTTCACGGCATTAAGCTTCATCCCGACACACAGCTTTTTGATATTGACGATGAGAGAATGTTCCCCGTTTACGAAATGATAGAGGGCAGGATTCCCCTTATGGTGCATTCGGGGGACTACCGCTATTCCTATTCGCACCCCGAGCGTTTAAGACGGGTTATGAAGGAGTTTCCCCGTCTTGTGACAATTGCCGCTCATTTCGGCGGCTGGTCTATGCCCGACGAGGGAGCAAGACAGCTTGCGGATATGAAAAACTGCTTCGTTGACATTTCAAGCTCCTTTGACAGAATTTCTGTTGAGGAGGGAGAAAAATTCGTTTCTCTTTTCGGTGCCGACAGAGTGCTTTTTGCAAGCGACTTTCCGTTGGGCTCACCGACCGAGGAAAGAAAAAACCTTATGAGAATGAGGCTTTCCGACGACACAAGAGAAAAAATAGCATACAAAAATGCAGAAAAGCTTATAGGCTTTTCGGTTTAAGGAGAAATACTATGTCTAAATGGGACAAGGATTATCTTGATTTATGTAAAAGAATACTGTCCGAGGGTGTCAGAGTTGAAAACAGAACGGGCATTGATACCGTAAAGGTGCCGTCCCATCATTTTCATTTTGACCTCGGTGAGGAATTTCCCGTGCTTACCACCAAGCAGCTTTTTATCCGTCAGGCGGTGCTTGAGCTGCTGTGGTTCTATCAGGCTCAGTCCAATGACGTGCGCTGGCTTCAGGAGAGAGACGTGCATATATGGGACGAATGGGAGATTGATGCCGACGGCTTCTGGACGGCAACTCAGATGGTGCCCGACGAAAACGGAGGGCTCGTAAAAAAAGAAATCAAAAAGGAATTCGGCAAGGAGTGGGCTCATACCATCGGTACGGCTTACGGCTGGATAGTTAAAAAATTCGGACTTACCCAAAAGCTTATTGATACAATAAAGAATAATCCCCGTGACAGAAGAATGATTATGTCCCTTCTGCAGAACGATTACCTTGATACGGCCGTTCTGCCCTCCTGCGTATGGAGCAGCGAGTGGGACGTGACCGACGGAAGGCTCAATGCCTGGGTGCATCAGAGAAGCTGTGACGTGCCTTTGGGACTGCCCTTTAACGTAACCCAGTACAGCGTGCTTCTGATGATGCTGTGCCACGTTACGGGACTGAAGCCCGGTACTCTTGACTGGAGCATCAAGGATGCGCACATCTACGTAAATCAGATTGACGGAATAAAGGAGCAGATAAGAAGATTTGACGAAAACGGCTCCTATCCCGCACCACGTCTTTGGCTTAATCCCGAGGTAACGGATTTCTTCGCATTTGATAATTCAAGAGACATCAAGGATATAAAATTAATCGATTATCAGCACATGGGAAGGATATCCTTCCCCATAGCTCAGTAAGAGAGGATAAATATGACGGTTTCAATGATAGTCGCCAGAGGAAGAAATAACGAAATAGGCAAGGATAACGACCTTTTATGGCATCTTTCCGCAGACCTTAAATTCTTCAAGGCAACCACAATGGGAAAAAGCATAATTATGGGCAGAAAGACCTTTCAGTCACTTCCCAAGGCTCTTCCCGGCAGAAAAAATATCGTGCTTTCTTCAGATATTAATTTTAACGCCCCCGGTGCCGTGGTGGTGACGAATATCGCTGACGCTCTGAAGGAAAGCGAAACGGATGAGGTATTCATCATCGGCGGAGCCTGCATCTACAAGGCGTTTTTCCCCAAGGCAGACAGGCTTTATATAACCGAGGTTGACCTTGAAGCCCCCGATGCGGACGTGTATTTCCCCGAGACGGATTTGTCCCAATGGAAGGCTCAGCCGCTGGGTGAGGGTGAGGAGAACGGAATTCGCTTTAAGCATATTCTGTATACAAAAATGTGAATAAAATCCTTAATCCGTAACTCAGAGCCGGTTTATTTTTAGTTTTTTTGGAGAGAAAAATGAATATTAAAAAATTATTCGGCGACAGGGCATTTTACAAAATGACCTTTACTGTAGCCGTTCCCATAATGCTGCAGAATTTTATTACCAATCTTGTCAATATGCTCGATAACCTGATGGTCGGTTCCGTGGGTACGGAGCAGATGACGGGTGTATCGGTGGTAAACCAGCTGATTTTTATCTTTAATCTGGCAATATTCGGTGCCATAAGCGGTGTGGGAATCTTTACCGCACAGTTTTACGGAAAAAAGGACAACGAGGGAATAAGGCACACCCTAAGATATAAGATATATATATGTATCGTGCTGTTTCTTGCAGGACTCGGAATCTTCCTTCTTTTCGGAGAAAACCTCATATCCCTTTTCCTTCACGAAAGCGGAGACGGAGTTGATATTGCCGCAACTATGGCATATTCAAAGGAATACCTTGCAATAATTCTCATAGGACTTTTCCCCTTTGCCATAGCAAATGCCTTTGCAGGTACTCTCAGAGAAACGGGAGATACCTTTACTCCTATGATGACGGGACTTATTGCGGTTGTGATAAACTGCGTGTTTAACTACCTGCTTATTTTTGATAAGATAGGTATTCACGCTCTTGCAGGCGTAAAGGGTGCCGCCGCGGCAACGGTGCTTTCCCGTTACGTTGAATGCATAATACTTATAGCCTATGCGGTGCATAAGAGAAAGACGAAATTCCCCTACGTCAGAAATCTGTTTGACAGCTTCAGGGTGCCTGCGGCTCTTACCGTATCGGTTACAAAAAAGGCACTTCCCATTTTCTGTAACGAGGTTTTATGGTCAACGGGTATGTCCCTTCTCTCCGTGGCATATTCGCTTCACGGGCCTATGGTTGTTGCAGGCTACAGTATTGCAAGCACGGTAAACAACCTCTTTATGATAGCCTTCCTTTCAATGGGCTCGTCAATAGGAATTATTGCAGGGAAGCTTTTAGGTGCCGAAAAGCACAGAGAAGCGGTTGACGCGGTAAACAAGCTTATTGTGTTTTCTTTGCTGCTGAGCTTCGTAATGGGTGTGCTTCTCTTTACGCTGGGTGCGCTTATTCCGTCGCTTTATGCCGAAACGGACGATGCCGCAAAGGAGCTTGCGGTGTATTTCATAAGGGTATTTGCCTGCATTATGTGGATGGATTCTATTGCAAATGCCTCATACTTTACTCTCCGCTCAGGCGGAAAAACCTTTATAACCTTCCTTTTCGACTCGGGTGCGCTCTGGGTGCTTTCCGTGCCTGTCGCCTTCCTGCTTTACTATGCGGGGCTTTCAATTTATCTCGTATTCCCCATAGTTCAGGCAATAGGTATAGTAAAGGTAATTATAGGACTGACGCTTGTGCTTAAAAGGGTCTGGGTAAAAACTATCATATAATGAAAAAGGAGAATGAAAATGCTTATTCCCGAATTTTCAGAAAACAAAGAAAAATCAATGCTGCTGTATTTTTCGGCAGAGGGAAAAAACGTCAGAGAGATGTATGACGAGCTTGAAAAAACCTACGTGTGCTTCGAGAAAATGAATGAAGCTCTGAAGGACGGAAAAAAATATGTAGTACTTGAAATTGCAGACGAAGAATAAGAAAAAAGCTCCCCCTTTTTTTGCGAAAATCAGGGGGAGTTATAATTTAATCAGAAAAAAAAGCTTATTGCGTTAGTTTTTGTAAAAAAGGAGTGACAGAAAATGGTTGACCTGCATACGCATTCGTTTTTTTCGGACGGTGAGGCTTCTCCCGAGGCACTTGCTGCAGAGGCAGTAGGGAGAAATGCGGTTCTGGCTCTTACCGACCATAATACCGTAAAGGGTCTCCCGTCGTTTCTTGAGGCAGGCGGCTACGGGGAAAACCTTGTTGCGGGAATAGAGTTTTCTACCGCTGTCTGCGGCTGTTCCCTTCATATCCTCGGACTTTTTATCGACGAAAGGTATTTTGACGAGACCGAGAAGCAAGCCTCCTTTTATCGGGAAAACAAAAGGGAAAGCAATATACTTCTTGCCGAAAAGCTTAAAAAAGCAGGCTTCGCCGTAAGCTATGCCGAGGCTGAGGCTCTGTGTCCCGCAGGAAACGTAAACCGTGCGGTATTCGGAGAGCTTCTGATGCAAAAGGGCTACGTCGCAAGCGTTGAGGAAGCCATAAACGGAATATTATCAAAGGAAAGAGAATATTACGTTCCTGCTTCAAAGCCTGACAGCCGTGACGTGATTAAGTTTCTTCGTTCGATAAATGCCGTTCCCGTTCTTGCTCACCCCTTGTGCAATCATTCCTTCGAGAAGCTTCTCACCATTATTCCTCTGCTTAAAAGGGCAGGGCTTGCAGGTATGGAAGCTCTCCACTCTCAGTATGATTCCCGACAAACGGCTCAGGCAGAGCTGCTCAGGGAAAAATTCTCTCTTTTAGCCTCGGGCGGCAGCGATTACCACGGAAAAAGAAAGCCCGATATATCCCTTTTTACGGGCAAGGGAAGCCTCAGCGTGCCCGACGAATATTTTATTGACCTTAAAAAATTTAATCTCAGACAAAGAAAGGGGCAGATATAATGATTTACGTATGCTCGGATCTTCACGGTTATCCTCTTGATAAATTTCAGAAAATGCTTGAAAAAATAAGCTTCGGCAAGGACGATTTTATGTATATCCTCGGAGACGTGGTGGACAGAGGTGATAACGGTATTGAAATACTTATGTGGCTTAAGGAGCAGGACAACATTGAGCTTCTTATGGGCAACCACGAGCTGATGATGCTCAAATGTGAATTTCTTATAAAGGACGTAAACGAGGAAAATACCTCTGAGCTTGAGCTTACGTTGGAAGAAAAAACGCAGTATTATGCCCATTGGATGTCAAACGGCGGTGACGCTACTCTTCGCGGTCTTAAAAGGCTCAGCCGAGAGGACAGAAAAGCCGTATTTGAATATATAAAGAAATGCCCTCTTTACGAGGACATTACGGTAGGCGGCAGACGCTTTGTGCTGACACACAGCGCGATTGCAGATTTCAGAGAGGATAAGCCCTTGTCCGAATATAAGCCGCGCGAGCTTGTCTGGACCAGACATTCTCTTGAGGCAAAGTATTTTACCGACGGGACTATGTGCGTGTTCGGACATACCCCCACCGTCTATTTCGGCAGGCAGTATGCCGAAATAGCAATCTTTACAGATACGTGGATCGACGTGGATACGGGGGCAGGCTACGGCTATACACCGATGATATTAAGGCTTGACGACCTTAAAGCTATATACTTTTAATCGGAAATAACACAGTCGGAGGACTCTGTTAATATAAGCTCATCGTAAGCGGGTACCTTTATGTATCCGCTTTTCGGATTTTTTATGCTGATAACGGGGGAGAGAAGCGTTGCTTCAACCTCGGATTTCTCAAAGGCAAGGTCAGCATTGTCCATAGTACAGCTTATAAGCCTCAGTCCCTTGCAGTAGCAAAGAGGCTGAGTTCCCGATATCCTGCAGTTTTCAAGGGTGAGGTTTTCCGAATACCACGCAAGATATTCGCCGTTTATCACGCTGTTTTTTACGGTTACGTTTCTTGCGTGCCAGAAGGCATCCTTCGTATCGAAGCTGCAGTTCTCAAAGGTGCAGTTTTCTACGTACTGGAAGGAGTATTTTCCCGTCAGAGTAACGCTTTTGAAATTAAGGCCTTGTGCCTTCAGCATAAAATACTCGCCCTGTGCCGTGCAGTCGGTCATTTCCACGTTCTGTGAAAACCAGCCGAATTCGGGGGAGATGATATCGGTATTTTTCATAGTGATATCCGTGCATTCCCTTAAAGCCTTTATGCCGTGAAGGCGGCTTCCGCGGACGGTTATGCCGCTGCTGTACCACAAGGCGGCTCTGCAAAGAGCCGTCATTTCACAGTCGGACAGCTCCAGCGTATTTGTATGCCAGAAGGGATATCTGAGATTAAAAAAGCACTTTTCGGCTATGATATTGCGACTTTCCTTGAAGGCGCTTTCTCCGTCTGCAGGGCCGTCAAAGCGGCAGGAAACGGCTTTTATTCCGTCACTTGCATATAATGCTCTTTCTTCGTCAAAGGTCTTGTTTTCAATAATCGTCATTATTTTCTCTCCGTTAAAAATTATGAGGCAGTCAGTTATAAGATTACGGCGCGTTTTTTTTGACTCTTCACGGAAACTTGGGGGATGAAGTGGGCACGGGAGTGCCTATTAAAAGTTTTGGTTGAGCTTTTTCAAAAGCTCACGGTGTCAAGAGGCAGAGCCTCTTGTCGCACTCCGCAGAGTGCGAAATCCTTTTTCCTT
>JAZNFG010000012.1:0-14963 GCA_045589015.1 Acutalibacteraceae bacterium | reverse complement strand
TCATCCGCCAAAACTATTTTTTCGTAGAATCCTTCAATTTTCAGTTGACAATTCCTTCCGAATTCTGTATAGTCTTTAGTGTTTGGCAGTCTTTTTTTCACACTTAAATTCTACCAAATATTTAGAGCCAAGTACAGTCTTTTCTGCACTTGGCTCTATCTTATTTTGCTGGGACTTTTGATACAGCCCCTTTTCTTTAAATAACAGTGGGGATAAAGCCATTACAATAACCGGACCGCAATAGTACAAAAGTGATGCTATGCTTACACCGATTCGTGCATAAGCTTCATAAAGGAACATCCAACTTGCGCCCATTGCAATACCGGATACAGCAAGAAAAACGAGTTGCTTTTTATGCTTATGAAAAGTAGGTTTACCTCCTGTTATAAAAAACAAAGCAATAAGAAGAATGCTACCTATACAAGTACGAAGCAGAACTATTTGCAGACTACTTAAATCTACAAAACTTGCCACAATACCGTTTGACCCAAACAGTAACAGAGCAAATATGTATTTGAAAAAGGACTTATTATTCATGGTACACCTCTTGCATTTGAAGTGAAAATAGTATATCATAATACAAAGCATAACAAAAGCGAATATTTGTAATACTATAAATCACAATTCGGAATAGGTGATGCTATGGATATGAACTTACAAAAATATCTCTCCTTTGTAAAAACAGTAGAACACGGCAGTTTTACAAAGGCTGCAGAAATATTAAACTATACACAATCGGGCATAAGCAGAATGATAGCCGACCTTGAAAAGGAATGGAGCGTAACACTTCTTGAACGAAGCAAAAACGGAGTTAAGCCTACAAGTGATGGACTGAAGCTTTTGCCATACGCTCAAAATCTTTGTGCGGATTTTGATAAACTGAAAATGCAGGTAGATGAACTGAATGGTCTGCAATCAGGTCTTATCCGCATTGGTACATTTTCAAGTGTGGCTACCCATTGGTTGCCGAACATCATCAAAGAGTTTCAAAAGGACTACCCGAACATTGATTACGAGCTTTTGCTCGGAGATTACACCGAAATTGAAGAGTGGATTCACACCGGAAGAGTTGATTGCGGCTTTTTAAGACTGCCGACACACACTGATTTTGATACAATCTTTTTAGAAGAAGATAAACTGATGGCAATTATCCCTGAAAATCATCCGCTTAAGGACTGTGGAAAATTTCCCGTAACTGCCCTTTGTGATGAGCCATTTATGCTTCTTGAAAAAGGGGCAAAAGCTGAAATATCTGAAATCTTTGAGCGTAACAATTTAACTCCCAATGTGAAATTTACCACTTGGGACGACTATGCGGTAATGTCTATGGTAGAAAGCGGACTTGGTATTGCGATACTTCCCGAACTGATATTAAAGAGAGTACCCTATAGAATTCTTGCAAAAGAGCTTGACGTTCCGGCTTACCGTAATATTGGACTTGCGTTGCGAGATAAGAAAACCGCCTCACTTGCAGTGAAACGGTTTGTTGAATATTTAAAATACAGATGAAAAAGGCGGCAGAGAGAATGAAAACTCCCTGTCGCCGTTTGTATTAAATTGTAATCATATTATTCTTACATACGATTACAATTAACCCGTCAACTTGCTTCAAATTCACCCGAAGTTGATCCTACGGTGATGTCATATTTCTCACCTGATTCGATATCAGGACTGCTGAGTATAACCACAGCGAAGTTAAGCTCAGGGGTATAGTTAATAATGGTGTTTCCGTTTTTATCTTTAAGAAGGATTTTTGTTCCTGCAGATTGGTTTCCTACAGTAACTGCTATAACCCCTTGCTCTGAATCACTGAAGGTCTGAGCCATACCGGAAGCACCTGTGCCGATAAATGTGCCTCCCGTAATTGTAGCACTCCTGTCATAATCAAGTGTTGCGGTGTCACCCTGTGTAGGACCCGTAACAACAGTATATCCGCCTGATATTGTAATCGTACCGTTTGCATCAATTCCGTCACCTGATGCTTTTACATAAAGATTGCCACCAGAGATAACAATACTACCGTTGCCGGAAGACATTCCACCGCCCATACCACCGTGACCGCCACCATGACCGCCAAACATTCCGTCTCTACCGCCTGTAGTACCACTGGAGTCAGTTCCGCCTGCGGCGTTGAGACCGTCATCACTGGCGACGATCTTAAACTCTCCACCCTTAACATCAATGTTGAGAGCTTCCAAGCCCTCATAACTTTCAGTAATATTGAAAGTACCTACTGTAATGGTGAGATTTTCTTCTGCGTGGATAGCATCATCGCCGGATGCGATTTCAAATGTACCGCCGTTTATTGTAACGGATACATCAGAATGGACAGAGTCATCGGCAGAGTCAATCTTAAAAGTACCGCCGCTGATCAAAAGACTGTTGGAGGCCTTAATGCCCTTCATACTTGTTCCGCTTTCATCTGTTGTGGCGGTTGAGCTTTGTGAGCTGCCAGGCCTCATTCCGTCGTGACCACCACCGCCCATAAAACCACCGTAGTTACCGGAAGAAGCAGTTGCCCCATTAACACTTCCGCCGCCAGCCAAAAGGTCAAAGGTACCATTTTCAATTTGCAAATAAGCACCTGATGAAATACCATCGCCCTCTGCTTCAATATTCATCGTGCCGTCAGAGATATAAATAAATCCGAGTGTGGCATCATCGGTATTTTCACAGTGAATACCGTCCTTGCCTGCATCAATGGTAAGCTTTGTTGAGTTCGATATCCTCACACTGTCATTGGCGTCCAAACCGTGTGATGCTGAATTTACTGTATAAGTTCCGCCGGTAAACACAAGGTCATCTTTGCAGACAATGCCGTGCGCTGCAGGAGAAGTTACCGTCAAACTGCCTGAACCATTGAAAGTCAAGTCTTGTTTGGAGAATACAGCAGCATCAATATTATTGTCATCTATCGCAGTAAAACTGCCGCCGTTTTCGAGAGTATTAGTTGAGCCGTCAGCAAGTGTGAGAAATACTTTATCGGCTTCAAGAATATAAAGTGCTGCCGAGGTTCCACTCTTAATATTCACACCGTTAAAAACGAGCTGTAGTTTCGCCGTGTCGGGAGCATTTACAATCAGCATACCATCTGTCAATTCGCCGGAAACAATATAAGTTGCTTCTTCTGTTATTGTAACTGTGCTGCCGGATATTTTCACACTGTTGGAGCTTGAGGTTGCCGAGGTTCCGTTCAGCTTAATAGTAACTGCTTGGCTTTCGTCATACTCGGTTTTTATATCTCTGTCGGTAAACATATCCTCATCTGCCTGAGAAAAGTCTACGTCTGCAGGATCGGAGGATGTGCCTGATGGTTCAGTAATGCTTGATTCGTTATTACTATTACCGATTGTTTCATCGTTATCACTTGGCTTTCCGCAACCTGCAAGCAGACAGCACACCAAAGCGAAAACCAATAATATGGATATATATTTCTTCATACAGCACCCCTCAAATTAAAGCTCTGTCACCGTAGTTTCTTGCTTGGATACGGTGATTTCAAGATTGCCGTTGCGACAGCGGAGCTTATCAATCATTTCTTTTTCCTTAGTTACATCACGGAGCGTCACATTATATGTTAACTTAAACATACTGCCCATATTAGTGCTTTTTACACGGGCGAGGTCGAAGGATGTTGTATATGCTTTGAAAATATCATCAAACACACCTGTGTAATCCAAATCTTCGGGAATAACGATAGTAAATGTTTTGTAGGTAGCGGCGTTCTTTTTTGAGCCAAAATCCAAATGGTTGTATAGCAAAAACATTATGCACATAACAAGGGTGAACAATGCCGCAAAGCCGAGATAGCCCATACCTGCGATAAGACCTGCGCCCATTGCAAGAAACAGTGTGCATATCTCCTTTGCAGTACCGGGAACAGAGCGGAAACGCACAAGACTAAAAGCACCTGCTACGGCAACACCTGTGCCCACATTGCCGTTGACCATCATAATAACAATACAAACAACAGCGGGGAGCAAAGCAAGTGTAACAACAAAACTCTTGGTGTAACGGGTGCGGTACATATAAGCAAACGCCATTACAAGCCCTAATACAAGAGAGCACCCTAAGCATAGAAGAAAATCGGTCACACTGATGACCGTAGTTAAATCCGTATCAAATAGTCCTTTAAATAAATTTTCAAGCATCAGTATTTACCTCCGACATATTATATTTGTTCATTGTATGATTTTTAGGGAAAATCAACGTTCTGTATGCTGTTCCGTACTTTGAAAACGATGCTTTATATATCTTTTCTTTTGAAAGCACTTCTGTCATCCACAATGGAATACCGCACGAACACTTTATTTCCATTAACACCATTCCTGCAGGAAGGATTGGTGTTCCATACACCTCAGATTCAAGCGACAAATCCTCTTGTCTGCAAAGAATAGTATCATCAAAGGTCACACGGAAATCTGTGCTGTCTTTTGAATAATACGCTTCCCGTTCATAGGAAAGAAATACAGTAGGATGAAGAGTTCTGTAGTATTCAAGGAAATAATCAATTTCATCTGATATCTGAGAATGGCTGTCAGTATGTTTTTCGCCTGACAGCCACTTCACAGCATCCTTGTTAGGCATGGAAATTCTTCGCTTATATACCACGTGCTTATATTTCTTTTTCAGCTCCACGAAAACTGTACTGTCGGCTTCTGCTTTAGAGTAACTGCGGATTCGCAATTTTTCCTTATAGGTCGGCTTTTCTATCGAACGGCGGATTAAAATGTAAGTATCAGTATCGTAATAAAGGTTACGGATTGTTGTTCTTCCGTATTTATCTAATTTCATATAGGGCTTCATTACATCAAGTACCCTTTGCTTTTGTTCAAGCGTAAGCATATATTTCAGTTCGTACCTTTTAAATACAGTTTGAAACGGCATAAAAAACCTCCTGTACTATGATGGTAGCATTGTACAGGAGGTAAATTGAAGTTTGATTGAAGTTACTTAAATTTTTACTTAATCGGAATCATTACACGGAATTCCACAAGCGAGTTATAGCAATAGACATCTATGCTACCTTTATGGACATCGGCAATTGATTTTGCTATAGCGAGTCCAAGACCGTAGTGTTTATCTTCACCGTTTCTTGCAGTATCCACACGGTAAAAGCGTTCGAATATCTGTTTGCGCTGTTCTTCGAGTATTTCATCACCGTTATTAATAACAGAAAGCTGTGCAAAGCCATGCACCTTTGTAAGTCTGAGATTCACAATGTTCCCGTCTGTACCGTGACGGATTCCGTTATCAAGCAGAATTGATACCAACTGTTTAAGCTGAGTGCTGTTACCTTCAACGGTTATCTCACTTTCTATGTCGCAGATAAGTCTCAACCCTTTTTCAAATGCCACACTTTCAAAAGGAAGTGCCTCTCCCTGTACCAGACGGCTGAAGTCAACACGCTCCATCTGAGGTGTAACACTTTCCGTACGGGCAAGCTCGAGGAGCTGACCAACAAGCTTTCCCATTCTTTCATTTTCGTAAAGGATATTCTGTAGCCATCTGTTTTCACCGATTTCACGGGATAAAAGCTCCGCGTTGGCACTCACAACAGATACGGGGGTTTTCAGCTCGTGACCCGCATCTGAGATAAATTGCTTTTGCTTTTTATAGCCTTCCTCAAGAGGCTCGATAATTTTTCTTGCAAGAAATTGAGATAAGAAGAAAAAGGCAACCAGTGCCATTCCGCCGAAAATAAGAGTATATCTGAAAAGTGTTGCGGCATTTTCGTTGATAACAGTATTATCCATAAAAACAACAAGGTTATATCCCTGTTTGTCAGCTTTATAAAATGCAAGGTCTTTTTCGGTTCCCTTTGTTTTCTTGCCTTTTATTATTTCAGTTGCAAGCTCCTTCAGGGTTTCGTCACTATTAACATTTGATTGACTGTTCCTGATTTCAAGAATTTCACCGCTGTAAGAAACAGCAACAGTATAAAAGGTTGATAACTGAAACATAGGAGATTCTTCGAAATTATGCTCAAATCTTTTACCGTCTTCATCGGGTCTCGGCATAACAGGAGGCATATTATCAAATGGCTGAGAAAGCGTAAACATCTCAGCGTGAGCTGTCAGCATTCTTTCGTTGCGGTTTGACATTTCAATATAGCTTGAAGTATAAATCACGCCAAGAGTTCCTACCCATAAAAGAACAAGAACAGACATAATGGCAGCAACAATTTTTCTTCTTGATTTTTTAAACATCACCGCACCTCAATTCATAACCGATGCCCCTTACGGCTTTGATTTCGGTTTTTGCTTCCACAAAGGCAAGCTTTTTTCGGGTAAATGACATATATACTTCTACATTGTTGTATTCGGCATCACTTTCAAAGCCCCATATTTTCATTGCGAGCTGTTCACGGGTAAGAATCTGACCGCTGTTTGCAATTAGATATTCAAGGATGCGGTACTCTTTTTCACTGAGCCTCACACTCTGTTCGGTTACGGTACAAGACAGCGTGAGAGTGTTTGTATCAAGGTTTATATCTCCGTAACTGAGCACTCCGTCATTAGAGTTCTGCATTCGTCTGCCGAGAGCACGCAATCGGGCAAGAAGCTCCTTTGTCATAAAGGGCTTTGTCAGATAATCGTCCGCACCGCTGTCAAGCCCCTCGACCTTGTCATCAAGCTCAGCCTTTGCAGTGAGCATCAGAATAGGGGTAGTTATACCCTTGAAACGAGATTTTTTAGCTATCTCATAACCATTCATTCCCGGAAGCATAACATCAAGAATTATTATGTCATAAATATTGCTTTCAATAGCAGCAAGACCTTCAATACCGTTGTCGTAATGGTCAACATCATATTTTTCAAGACGGAGAATTTCACAAAGAGCCTGTGCCATTCTCTTTTCGTCTTCAATAAGTAAAATCCTCATAGGTACACCTCCACATTTTATTTATTATATCATAAAATATTGAAGTTTGATTGAATAAAATAAAAATAGCAGGGAGATGAATTCTCCCTGCTATAAACAACTATGTTTTTTAAAAGCCTTGTTATTCATAGCGCACTTCTTGTATTTGAAGTGCAAAATTGTGCATCATCGGTCCTGAATCTCGTCCCAAATCAAGCATTGCGGAAAGTGCTCCCGAAATGTAGTTCTTTGCATTTCGGATTGACTCATCAAGTGAATAACCTTTAGCAAGATTTGATGCGATTGCTGACGAGAGAGTACAGCCTGTTCCGTGGGTATTGGGGTTGTTTATTCTTTTACCTTCAAACCATTTGAAGCAACCATCTGAATAAAGAAGGTCATTTGCATCGTTGATACTGTGACCGCCTTTAAGCAAAACTGCGCATCCGTATTTGTCTCCGATTAACTTTGCAACATTGAGCATATCTTCTTTGTTCTGTATTTTTTCACCCGATAATACTTCTGCTTCGGGAATATTCGGAGTTACAACCGTTGCAATCGGCAATAGTTCCTCGATAAGAGTTTGCACCGCATCGGTTTTCATCAGTTCAGAACCGCTTGTTGCAACCATAACAGGGTCAACCACAATATTTTCGGCATTATAAAATTTCAGTCTTTCAGCGATAACTGAAATAAGTTCCGATGATGAAACCATACCGATTTTAACCGCATCGGGATATATATCATCAAAGATCGCATCGATTTGTTCTTTTAAAAATTCGGGCGTTGATTCGGTTATTGCAAAAACTCCCGTTGTGTTCTGTGCGGTCAGGGCAGTAATTGCACTCATAGCATAAACACCGTTCATTGTCATCGTTTTAATATCTGCCTGAATTCCTGCACCGCCGCTGCAATCACTTCCTGCTATTGAAAGTGCGGTTTTCATCGGTGCAGCAATTTTCCAAAATCCTTGCATATCCGTATAATCTGTTATGTAATAATCGCAAAGAGATTTTACTTCAGCCTGATTTTCTTCGGATTTATCATAAACAGCAACAACTCTGAATCCGTCTTTTTTTGCAGTTCTTATTGCATAAATCGCATCTTCGAATACAAGGGAATCTTCTTTAGTTGTACCGAGATATTTTAATGCTTCCCGATAAATGTCGGGTTCATCCTTGCTGTGACCGACGGAGGTGCAAGTAAAAATTTCTGAAAAGTATTCGTTGATTCCGCATCTTTCAAGTGCCGCTTCAACAAGATATTTATCAGTTGCTGTTGCTATACACATCTTGACGCCGATATTATGAAGATGCTTTACAAAATCATAAACACCGGGTTTCAGCTGAACCTCATTTATGTAATATTTTTCGACCATACGGTTTACACCGTCCATAATTTCGTCAACCGACAGAGTAACCCCGTATTCGCTTTTATAATAACAAGCGGCATTGTAAAGACTCATTGTTTTGAAGGTTTCATTCAGGCTTTCTTTTGGCTCGTATCCGATTGAACGAAGATAAATTTCACCAATCGTATCCCAAATGAACATTGAGTCAAAAAGCGTACCGTCAAGGTCGAATATTGCACCTTTAATCATTTTTAATCAAATCCTTTGCAAGTGAAAGTAATGTTTCAGCTTCTTTTTCGGGATTTTCAGCTTTCATAATTGCCGAAACTACACAGATTCCCGAAATGCTGATGCCTTTAAGAATATCAAGGTTATCTTTATTAAGACCGCCGATTGCATTTACTGGAATTGGTACAGCTTTTGTTATTGCATCAAGAGTTTCGGTTGAAGTGAGAACGGTTACAACTTTGGTAGTTGTAGGATAAATTGCACCCACTCCGAGATAATCAGCGCCTTGTTCATAGGCTTCTTTTGCCCAAGGAACTGTTTTAGCAGTAGCACCGACAATTTTATCTTCACCCATCAACTTTCTTGCAATAGCAATGGGCATATCTAATGCTCCGACGTGAACACCTTCAGCATCAATTGCAAGAGCAACGTCAACTCGGTCGTCAATAATCAAAGGAACATTATATCTTTTTGTAATTTCGTGTACCTTTTCTGCAAGTTCGATATATTCACGGGTGGATTTTTCCTTTTCACGAAGCTGAAGAAGTGTTGCTCCGCCCTTGAGTGCCTGTTCAACACGGAAAAGAAATTCTTGTTCTGTGTAATTAGTGCTGTCAGTTATAAAATATAAAGTCGGGTCAAATTTTCTCATGTTCTTTACCTCACACATACAGATAGTCGTTCAGAACGGGCTGCAAGCCTTCCTCTGTAATGTCTTTATACATCTTATCAAGACTGCGGTTATCATCAATTTCAAACTGCTCATCGCCGTGACCAGCTTCGGCTTCCTTGCCCGTATACTTGCTTTCATGGTCACCGATACCTGTTGAAACACCTGCTGAAACCTTGGTTGCCGCAATCTTTACTATGCCGTTACGAAACTCGGCACTCTCACGGGAGGATACCGTTATTCCCACATACGGCAAAAAGATGCGGTATGCGCAAAGCACCTGACACAACTGTTTTTCGTGAACATCAAGAGGATTGATTTTATCGTTATTGATAATAGGTCGGAGTCTCGGGCAGGAAAGTGACATCTCTGCATGAGGATATTTTCTTTGCAGATAGTAAACGTGCAGGGCACTTGCAAGAGCATCTTTACGGAAATCAGAAAGTCCAAGCAAAGCCGAGAATGCAACACCTCTCATACCGCCACGGAGTGCACGCTCCTGTGCATCAAAGCGGTATGGCCACACACGTTTGTGACCGAGCAGATGCAGTTTTTCATATTTATCCGTATCATAGGTTTCCTGAAACACCGTTACATAGTCCGCACCACATTCGTGAAGATATCTATATTCATCGGTGTTTACGGGATAAATTTCAAGTCCGACCATACGGAAATATTTTCTTGCTAACTTGCACGCTTCACCGATATATTCAACATTACTCTTGCCTCTGCTTTCACCGGTGAGAATAAGAATTTCTTCCATATCGCTGTCTGCTATAACTTTCATCTCTTTTTCAATCTGTTCCATAGAAAGCTTCATACGCTTGATATGGTTGTAGCAGTTAAAACCGCAATATACACAGTAATTTTCACAGTAGTTTGCTATGTAAAGAGGTGTAAACAGATAGACGGTGTTTCCGAAGTGTTTGCTTGTTTCGAGTCTTGCACGTTCAGCCATTTGCTCAAGAAACGGTTCTGCCGCAGGTGAAAGAAGTGCTTTGAAATCGTCAATGGTACAAGTGTTGTGTTCCAATGCCGCCTTAACATCATCGGCAGTATATCTTGAATAATCATAGGAGTTCATCTGTGCCATAACGTTTTTACAAACATCCGACTCGATTATCTCCATACCCGACATATATTCCATATGGTTTTTACGGAATGACGGGTCGCTTTCGAGTCTGTGCTTTTTCTCAAGTGCTTCGGAAGAAAGATGCTCCGAATCTACAAAAAATTGATTTTCCATATTTTCTCCTTAATCTCTGAGGAAACCTGTCAGAGGGTCGGAAGCTGATGCTCCGCGTGTCAATACTCTGCCAAGTCCTGCAAGGTAAGCCTTTCGTCCTGCTTCAATTGCGTTCTTGAATGCAGAAGCCATCATAGGCAGGTCGCCTGCAGTTGCAAGGGCGGTGTTTGCCATGATTGCCGCCGCACCCATTTCCATTGCTTCACAAGCCTGTGACGGTCTGCCGATACCCGCATCTACAATAATGGGCAGGTCGATTTCATCAATGAGAATCTGTATAAATTCTTTGGTTGCAAGACCTTTGTTTGAACCGATAGGTGAAGCAAGCGGCATTACCGAAGATGCACCTGCATTTACAAGGTCACGGGCAACGTTCAGGTCGGGATACATATACGGCATAACAACAAAGCCTTCATTGGCAAGAATATCGGTTGCTTTGATTGTTTCCTGATTGTCGGGAAGCAGATATTTGGAATCGCGCATAATTTCAATTTTCACAAAATTACCGCAACCGAGCTCTCTTGCAAGACGGGCAATGCGCACAGCTTCTTCTGCGTTTCTTGCACCGCTTGTATTGGGAAGCAGAGTAATTCCCTCGGGAATGTAGTCAAGTATGCTTTCCTGTTCTTTTGTGTTTGCGCGGCGAACCGCAAGAGTAATAATCTCTGCACCTGCATCCTTTACAGCCGCTTCAATGAGTTTCATTGAGTATTTACCCGAACCGAGAATAAAACGTGAGTTGAATTCGTGTCCGCCGATTATGAGTTTATCATTGTTCATAGTTTTTCCTTCTTTCTTTAAGTTTCAAATTGTTCAGTCAGAATTCGGAGTACGGTATGTGCCTGATGTGCCGCACAGAGCATCACACGGGATGCAACAAGACTGCCTTCTGATTGCACATCACTCGTTCCGTCACCGCAGAGATAAAATCGCTTTGATATTCTTCGTGTTTGAATGGTATTGGCACTACCGAATCCTGCCATACCCGATGCGGCGACCAAATACTTTTCAGGCATTCTTTCAAGCACAAGATTCACAAGCATTGCTTTGCACTCTGCATCGTCAAATGCTTCGCAGATAATGTCTGCTTTTTTCAAAAGCTCTTCGGCATTGATTTCGGTAATGCGAACCGAATAAGTTTCGATTGTAGCATACGGAGCAATTTCCAAAAGGTTTTCTTTCAAAGCCTGCGTTTTGCTCATACCAATCTGATTGGCTTTATATTGCTGTCGGTGCAGATTGGTGATGTCAACACTATCGAAATCAATCAGAATCAGCTTTCCGACACCTGCACGGGCAAGGGAAAAAGCTATATTAGAGCCAAGCCCTCCAAGTCCGCATACTGCAACGGTTGCGGATTCAAAATTCTTCTGTATCTTTTCACCGTGTCTTTCCGATAAGGCGGCATCCCATTCTTCTTTTGTTGGAATCAGCTTAACCACCTCCCACAAAACTGACGACCTCTACGCTGTCGCCGTCTTTCAAAACGGTTTCGCCATACTGCGCTTTGGGGACTATATCTCCGTTACGCTCTACTGCGATTCGTTTTGAATCATAGTTCGTAGTTGCAAGATATTCCGCTACCGTCTTACCTGCAATATTCAGTTCCTTGCCATTGATCTTTACCATAAAAACACCTCCAAAAACAACAAAAAAGGAAGCTACCGATTTGGTAACTTCCTTAATAAACTTTGTTCTTCCTAATATCATTGTATCAGGCATCCCTACGTTGGCATTATCCAAATCAGGTTCTCGGTCGAAGGTCACACCTTCCTCTCAGCCTGTAACACAAGCTCCCGTTTGTTAAATTGTGATTGTATTATACAACTAATCATAAATAAATGCAAGAAAAATATTTTTGTGCCTTGCTCTCCCAAACGGGAGGGCATTTTTTATTGTCGGAAAGTTTTTTCGAAATTATGGTGTGCAAAAGTGCCTTCTAATTCCAAACAAGTGAGGGGTCTTAAAAAGTGACGGCATTTCTGCCGTCAGCTTACAGGTAACGCAGAACAAATCTTGAAATGCTGACAGCACTTTTGCCGTCACGATAAAAATATTTTTTCAAAAATGATGCCGAATTTGGCTTCTCCCAGTGGGAATAAGTGAAAGCTGTTTTAAATTTTTTTACAAAACACCCTACAAATTGCCCTCTCCCAGTGCATATATAGTGGAGGGTATTTTTAAAAAACTTTTTGAACTTTTCCGAAAACAGCGAATTTTGGGTGTCCATTTTGGGGGTGCTTGTTCAAATAAATGAAGGGATATTTAAATTTTCTCTGAAAAATCACCCCAATTTGCCCTCTCCCAGTGCAAACATATTGAAGGGTAATTTTAAATTTTATGAAAACAGACTATACAAAACACCATCTGAAATTCCAAATAAGTGAGAGAAGTTTTTGCCCTTCATCAAAAAAATAAGGAGTTGATGCCTATGATTTAGTACCAGCCGAAAGGCAAAACAAAACCACGGCTTTGTCCGTGGCATAAGTCTTAGCGAGCATTGGATTTGTGCATACAAATCCGCACGTTAGGGACTTCTCGCCTGCCGGCTCGGTCGGTGCTTTTGAATGCAAAATGCATTCAAAGGTCTCCACCGGAGACCCGCACCCCTAAAACCCGCAGAAAGGAGGTAGAAATGAAATACACCAAAACAATATTCTTCTATCTGGACGATGAAGAATTAAAAGACCTTGATGAAGAAGCAGACTTGGCAGGAATAACTCGCTCTCAGTATGTTCGCAGATGTATCAATGAAACGGTTATGAAGCCTATGGTGAAGATTAACTATGTTGAAATTACCCGTGAGGCTACCGAACTTGTTGAACGCTTCAGAGTTGTTGCTGACCGTGCCTTGCACAGCAGAGTTCTTGATGTTCCGATGTTTCGGAAAGTTATTCAGGACACACAAATACTTATGACAAATATCAAAAATGAATTAATAAAGGAGATTAACCATGAGAAACAGAAATAACAGAATTTCAGTAAGACTTACAAACAAGGAATTTGAACGTATCAATGAAATGGTAAGTAAAAGTATATTCCCGAAAGAAAAGCTGATTCGACTTATCGTTACAGGTTATCCGATTCAAGAAAAACCTTCAGATGATTGTAAGCGGCTTGAACTTACCTTGGGTAAACTCGCAACAAATATGGGAGCTTCGCTTTTCCAAGGAACAGAGGCAAGCAAAACTTCAGAACTTGTGTATGAAACATTGAATATTTTAATGAATGCAAATTATGTATCTTACGACATAAAGCGTAAGAAAAAGAAGGGAGTCAAATTATGAAAATTGATAAAGTAAATATCAACAACCTTATACCGTTTAATGAAAATCCTTACCGAATCCGTGAGGGTGAAGAATTGGAATCGCTGCTTGACAGCATAAGTGAGAACGGAATAATCTCACCCCTTGTTGTCAGACCGACGGAAGAGAAAGGTAAATATGAAGTAATCTCGGGACACCGCAGATTACACGCTGCCCGTATGCTGAGTCTTGAAACCGTTCCCGTTACTGTTTGTAATGTCAGCAGAGAAGAAGCGATGATAATGCTTGTTGACAGTAACCTACACAGAGAACATATTTTACCGAGTGAAAAGGCAAAGGCATATAAGCTGAAGCTTGATGCTTTAAAGACGCAAGGCAAACGGACAGATTTAACTTGTGGACAAGCTGTCCACAAGTCCCGAGAAGATGTTTCCGACATCGACAGCGGCAGGCAGGTACAGCGATATATTCGTTTAACTATGCTCATACCTGAATTGCTTGCTATGGTTGATGAAAACAAAATCGCATTTTCCGTTGCGGTTGAGATTTCATATCTCGATAAAAATACTCAACGAATGCTGCTGAGTGAAATTGAAGAAACGGAATGTACTCCGTCATACTCGCAAGCAAACCGAATACGAAAACTGTTCCAATCGGGAGAACTGAATGAAAACTTAATAGAAACAATTATGAACGAGGAGAAAGCCAACCAAAAGCCGATGTTCAAGATGTCTATGGAACGATTGCAGAAATATTCTCCGAAGTCTGATGAAAGACAGATGCAGGAGTTCATAATCAAGGCTTGCGAATATTATGCAAAGTATTTACAGAAAAAGAGAAATCGGGAGGCAAGATGATTTATGGGTGAAATTATACCGATTTCAGACTTCGACTGTGACTATTTCATCAACGGAATATGCTACAAAGTCTCATCAAGATTTGAAGGTTTTGAAGCACCGAAAATCAGCTCTACACTTACCGAAAGGTTTGAAAAATATTTAGGCGGCGATTTCGCACATTTGACAAATACTGAAGGTGAAAATACAATACAAGCGGAATATGTATGTTCGACTGCCGGAGAGGAGGATTAATGCAGTCAAACAAAGTGGGAATCACTGCTCTTTACTGTCGCTTATCCCGTGATGACGGCAATAAAGAAAGTGACAGTAACTCCATTGAGAATCAAAAAATCATGTTATCGAGATATGCTCAAGAGAAAGGTTTTGAGAACACCAGATTTTATGTTGATGACGGGTTTACCGGTACAAACTTTAATCGACCTGATTTCAAAAGAATGATGGAAGATGTTGAAGCTGGATATATCTCAACCATTATCGT
>JAZNFG010000011.1:0-7364 GCA_045589015.1 Acutalibacteraceae bacterium | reverse complement strand
GCCGGAATCCGGAATTCGGAACAATGATGCAAATTCGGAATTCGGAATTCGGAATTCGGAGGAAACAGACCTGAAACGTCCGCCGTATTTTAATTAAATATTTTTTCAAAACGCTTTCCGACACACTTCAAAAGCCGAAGCCGAAGGACAAATTCGGAACAATGATGCAAATTCGGAATTCGGAATTCGGAATTCGGAGGAAACAGACCTGAAACGTCCGCCGTATTTTAATTAAATATTTTTTCAAAACGCTTTCCGACACACTTCAAAAGCCGAAGCCGAAGGACAATTTCGGAATTCGGAATTCGGAATTCGGAATTCGGAGGAAAAGCAAATTCGTAATCCGTTCTGCGTTCTGCATTCTGCATTTTTTGTTCTGCGTTCTGCATTCTGCATTAAATCAAATAGAGCGAAGCGGAGCAAGGGCGTCAGCCCTTCCTTCATTTTGCATTTTGCATTTTGCATTTTGCATTGTTTTTTTTGTTTTCACCGAAAACAAAAAAACAGCTTCATCCCGAAAAACAGGATGAAGCTGATGCTCCACGGTTCCACCCGTATTGACAAAGAAACTCTGTCCGCTCGAAAGTCTTTAACGGGACTTATGCGGCTGACCTTATTTCGGCCGGCACTCGGGAGCGGTGGCAAAATGAAAACCGACAGATAAACCGCTTTCAGCTGATGCGGCTCTCTCTGGAAAATGCCCGTTTTCTGCTTCTCCGTCAACGTTTTGTGTATATTCACAGATTTATTATATACCTTTTATGAAAAAAGTCAAGAGATATCATTCCAATCCCGTAATATCGCTGGACTTATACTCTGACGTTGCTTCAATAACTCCCGAATATTTGTCAAGGCAAGCCATTATCTCGTCATTTGTAAGAGTGTCATAGCTGTCGCTGAACCAGCCGTCCATAGTTCTTATGAACTCTCTTTCACCCTCAGGTGAATAGAAGGTATAAACGGGAGCGTCGCTCTTGCCGTCGAAATCATAGGTATAAACGTAACAGAGAAGAGAGCCGTCCTCGGCGAAGTACCAGCTGTTTTCCGCGTCACCGATAAATTCCACGTATCCCGTTTGGGTATTATAGCTTGCGGAATACTCCACTCTTCCCTTTTCGTTGAAGAATACCGCCTGTACCTTTATATCGTCATTTACGAAAAAGTACTGTGCGCTTTCGCTTTTAAGTATCTTATCGTGGGTAGTCTCGGGGAAAACGGAGTCCTTGGCTTCAATTTCATCAAAGGAATCGAAAGCTATATCACTCACTCTCGTTTCAATGCCCTCGGGAAGCGTAATGTCCCGTGTTCGGGGAGACACCGTATTCAGGTCAACGGGGGGAGTTGTGGTAATCTCCACGGGGGGATGTGTCTCGGGCTCGGTGGTTGCATCCTCACCGCCGCCGCAGGCTGCCGCAGAAAGCAGAAGCAGGACGGTTAAGGGTATAAGTATTTTTTTCATATCTATCACACTTTTCCGTTAAAATACGAATTCAAAGAAGCCGACTCCTGTATATCCGTCTTCCTTTAATTCAAAATATCTGTCAGCATTTACGTAAATTCCGTAGAAATTGCTGATAAAGCCTGCAAGAATACCTCCGAGCTTTCTGAAGAAGCCTATCTTTTCAGGCTCAAAATCGTCATCCTTGGTAATGGTGAAGCTTACGAACTCCTCGTCCGTTTCAAGATTGTAGCTGGTCACCTTTATTGCCTCGGGAGAGAAATCAAGGATATTGTAGTAGCTGTCAGTAAGCTTATCAAAGCCTATTGCAACCTTGTCGCTGAAGGTAACCTCGCTTTCTTCCTCGGGTCTGCCGATTGAGGTGGAAACAAAATAAACCGTACCGTTTACGTTATTTACCGTGCCGCCGTTTTCAATCTCGGCAACTGCTTCGCCGTCATAAAGCACGTTTGAAACGGAGTAGTGGTGAGAATGTCCCATAAGCACAAGGTCAATATGGTATTCATCGAACAAGGGTGAGAAAAGTATTCTCAGAAGATTGCATTCGGTCTCTCTGTGAGGAATAGAGCCGCCGTAAAGGTCGTGGTGCATCATAACAACTCGCCATTTTGCATCGGGATGCGTCTCGGCAGCCTCCTTTACGGTTGCCCTGTGAGCCTGTGCAGATGCATTGTTGGTATCAATACAAATAAACAGCACTCCGCCCTTTTCAAAGTAGTAGTTACCCGACTGATAGCCCGCCATAGGGCCGAACATCTCGTTGGGAAGGAACTTGAAATACTTATAATCAAAGCTGTGACGGTCGTGGTTACCCATAATATGAGCAAACGTAAGCTCACGGGAGGCTTCAGAGAAGGTAAGTCCCTCGTACTCGACTCTTTGTCCCTCGGTTGCCATATCGCCGCCTGCAAGAATCATATTGATATCGGACTTTTCCCTTGCGCTGCTTATCAGCTCTGCAAAGGCAAAGGAAGTATTTTTAAGGCTGTCCTCGTCCTCGGGATTATCGTAAATATGAATATCGGACATATAAAGTGCGCTGAAGGTATCGTCCTCCGTCTTAAAGGAATAAACCTCGCTTCTCTCTTCACCCGTAACGCAGGTATAGTAGTAGGTCTTTCCTTCCTCAAGTCCCGTTACCGTTACCTTGGCTGCAAGGTCGCCCTGATAGGTGGTAACAGCCGTACCGCCGAAGCTCTTTGCATCGGACATATCCTCTTTTTCGGATATCAGCACGCTGAAGGATGAGGTATCGGCAGGCATATACCAGGAAAAGTTTCTCTGCGACTCGTCCTTGCCGGGGTTCATTGTAATTCCGCGCCTTGCTTCCTCGGTTTCCCACAATGCCTCGTCATACTCCGCTTCAGGCTCCTCCTGAGTCTGTGCGGCATCCTCGGAAGCTGCCCCGTCGGCTTCATTTTCGGTCGTCTGATTAGCATCAACGGACGTGGCGGCGGCAGGAAGCATAGCGGTAAATAGCATAAGCACGCATAAAAGCACGCTGATAAAGCTGTTCAGCCTTTTCATATTATTATCTCCCTTCAAATTTATCAGAATACGGTTTCAAAGAAATCTACTGTAAAGCCGTCCTCGGTAAGGTCGGAGTATCTTCCGATATTGTTGAACACGGCATATACCGTGCCCATAGAGCCGAGAAGCATTCCCACCAGCTTTCTGAAGAAATTAATGCGGGGAGCCTCAAAATCATCATCCTTAGTAAGGGTAAATGAAGCAAACGCCTCACTCTCGCCTCTTTCATAGGTGGTAACGGTTATTGAATCCCTTGAAAAATCAATAATATTATAAAGCCTGTCTGAGTACTCGTCCATTCCCACGGCAACGCGGTCGGAATATACTATATCCCCTTCGCGGGCTCTGCCGACGGATGCCGATACCATATATACTGTGCCCTGAGCATTATTTATAACGTCACCGCTTTTCAGCTCGGAATTCACCTTGCCGTTATATAAAACGTGGGAAATGCTGTAATGGTGTGAATGCCCCGTAAGCACAAGGTCAATATTGAATTCGTCAAATACGGGGGAAAGAATAAGTCTCAGAAGGTTGTTCTCATCCTCTCTGTTTTCAAGCGTACCGCCGTAAAGGTCGTGGTGCATCATAACAACGCGCCATTTTGCATCGGGATTCTCGCTGACAGCCTTCTTTATAAAGCATCTGTGGTCGGTTGCGCTTGCATTGTTTGAGTCGATGACAAGGAAAAGGACGTTGCCCTTGGTAAAGCAGTAATTACCGCCCTGAGGAGAGCTTATCATACCCTCGTCCTCGTTGGGCAGATTGGTGAAATACTTATAGGCTATGCCCTTTCTGTCGTGATTACCGATAGCGGTAGCAAAGGTAAGTCCTCTTGAAAGAGGTGAAAAGGTGAGTCCCTTGTATTCCTCAAGAAGTCCGTCCGTTGCCTGATCGCCGGCAGAAAGAATCATATTGATATCGTGAGAAGCGCAAACCTCAGAAAGCAGCTCTGAAAAAGCAAACGCCGTGCCTTTTGTATCTCCGGCGGCTTCATCAAGGGTTATATGTATATCAGACATATACAAAGCCGAAAAGCTGTCTCCCTCTACCGTTTCAAAGGAATACACACCGCTTCTGTCCTCTCCCGAAACACATACGTAGTAATACGTTTCACCGGGAGTAAGCTCGGTTACCGTAACCTTGGCAAAGGCCTCGGAATCGGGGTCGTCGATTATGCTTCCCTCAAAGCTTTCGGCACCTGCCATAAGAGGATTCGTGCTTATCTCAACCCGACAGGAGCTTTCGTCCTCGGAAACGCACCAGGAAAAATTCCTTTCGCTTTCATCGCGTCCCGGCTGCATAATAATACCTCTCTGAGCTTCCTCGGAATCTGCCCAGAAAAGCTCGTCGGTGCTGACGGCTGAGCCTGCCAAGGTGCCGGAAAGCACAAGGATCACGCTAAGTAACAGACATAACAGTTTTTTTGCGATTTTCATAATAATCTTCTCCTTTTGTTAATAAGATATGAGCTCATTAAAAACTCTGATTGCGTAGTTATCGGACATTCCCGATATGTAATCAAGTATTGCGCCCATATATATTTCTTCCGTTTCAAGACTGCCGTAAATCTTCTTATTGCGGCACTTGACGGTTTTTTCCGAAATATTGGAAAACATATCAAGCTCATTAACGCAGAACTTTGAAAGCCAATCGGCAAAGGCACCCATAAGCTCGGGATAGAATTCCGCTCTCCTGCGAAGCTCCGAGAGTGTGTCCTCTCCCTTATATGCATCAAGAAGCACCGAGAATATCTGCTCTATAACGAGCCTTGCGTATTCCGTAAAGGGGTCAAGCCTTTTATTTCTGTAAATAAACTCGTAATTGAATTTTTTTATTGCCTTTAGCTGCTCGTGGAAGGTTTCGCTGAGACATATTCCCCTTTCGGGGGTGGAATTACGGCAAACGTCATAAATCATATTATGTATGATTACCGTGGTATTTATAGCCATTTTATCATAGGCCTTCGCCATATCGGCAAGGGTATCAATATTCTCCTTCGTCAGAAAGCGCAGTCTTATTGCATCCTCTATATCTCTGCCCACGTAGGCTATCTTATCGGAAAGCTTTACCACACAGCCCTCCCAGGTAAAGGGCTGATACTGTCCCACCTCTGTAAAGGCATTTAAGTCTATGGCTTCCCTTCTCGGCTTCAGACCGTTATCGTCAACCTCTCCGCAATGGGATATTATTCCGTCTCTTACGGCATAGGTCAGATTCAGATTTCTCGAAACCCTGTAATCGTCCTCCAAAAGCTCGATATTATCAACGAAATGCAGACCGTTTCTTTCGTGAAAGAAGCTTTTGCCGAGATATTTTTTACTTAACGCGGCAAGCTCTCTTTCGCCCTGATGTCCGAAGGGAGCGTGACCGAGATCGTGTCCTATTGCAATAGCACGGGTAAGATTCACGTTAAGCCCCAGCTCCTTTGCTATAGTGGTGCTGACAGATTCAACGTGGGAAACGTGCTCCATTCTCGTGCATATATGGTCGTTTTCTATATTGAAGAAAACCTGAGTCTTATGCTTCAGTCTTCTGTATGCAAGACTGTGGAGAATCCTTGTGTAATCGCGCTCAAACTGGTCGCGGCAATCGTTCTCCTTGTTGTAAATAGGCTCAAGCCTTGCAGTCATAGTGCCATACGCAGGATTATGGGAGAATGCGCCCTCATCGGAAAAAATACCGTAAGCCTTTACAGCCATAAAAACCTCATCCTATCTGAATTTTCGTATAATTCTGTTTACAATGCTCTGAACTGCTCTTATCTTGTCAAGAAGCCGTGAGTAAGAGAAATAAAGCAGCTTATTCGATATAAGGATATATTCTCCTATAAACTCAATATATTTTGAACCGAAGCTCTTTTTGAAGGCGAGAATACCCTCAAAATCAGAAGCCGCCTTACAGACGCCAAGCGTACCGTCAGCCTCGGGGGGAGTCCTTTCAAGAAGCACGTAGCCTAAATCGTGATAGCTGTTTCCTTTTTCTATGCTGTGGCATATTCTTCTGAAATTGAAGAAGTGGCTTGCACGGAGATTGTTTCTCAGAAGATTCCTTGAGCCGCCGAAAAGACAGGAGCTCATACCGCCGTAATGAAGGGTCATACCGCCCGATACGCAGACTCTGCCGTCACTCATACCCTCGGTCTCACGCATTCTTTCCTCAAAATGAGCCGTACCCTTATCAATGGAATCGATTTCCTCCTTTATGCCTCTTATCTTTTTCTCGGGAGCCGTTTCAAGAGCCGCCTCAAGCTCGGCTCTTCTTCTGAGCTTATCGTTCTGAATGCTTATATCTTTATTTTTATCATAATATATAAGCATCATATCAATGCCCTCGTCACCGAAGACCTCCATAATTCTGCGGCAGTAGTCACCGCCTCTTTCAACGAAATCGCTTCTTTCGGAGGTATCCGCCATAACCGCAAGGAAATCCTCCATAATGCGCGGATTCCTTTCTATATCGCGGATGGTGTATATCTCCTCTGTAAGTCCTCTGCCCTCGCCTACTCTCACGGAATATCTGACACCCTTTTCAAAGGTTTTGAGAAGCCTGTCGGCAGTATATGCCTCTCCCTCGGGAGATACAAGGGGAGTTATCAGCTGTACGGGGGACTTATAGAGAGTTTTTGATGCGTCCGTATTAAGAGTAAAGCCGCAGTCCGTCAGAAGCCTATGAGCCGCCTTGCCCTCAGCCATATCCGCAGAATCCACTCTCAGAGGAATGAGCGGGTCGTAAAACAATGCCGTTGCCCTGCTTTTTTTCATTTCCTTTTTCATAAAATCGGAAAACGCTCTGACAAGCTCCCCGTTTTTATGGTCACAGCAGGCACCCGACGGGCAATACCAAATCTTGCCCGAAAAGGGAATGCGCCTTTCCATTACGAGAGCCGTCAGCACTCTTTCGCCGTCCTCGGAAAAGCCCGAATAAAAACGGCTGCTCCATTCTCTTTTAACCTGCGCCCATTTTGCGGACTGCAAAAAGCTTCCGCCGTGGGACAGCACGAATTCCTCAAAGGAATTCATATCATTTTCTGTTTTGAATGTATATGTCATAATTATCTACCTTAATTCAGCGTAAAAATCAAAATTTTAGGCTCTTCACGAAAAATTGAGGAATGATGTGGGCACGGGAGTGCCGATTAAAAGTTTTGGTTGAGCTTTTTTCAAAAGCTCACGGTGTCAAGAGGCAGAGCCTCTTGTCGCACTCCGCAGAGTGCGAAATCCTATTTCCTTCTTAAAGCGCAGGAGATTTTCTCCCTCGGAAACATTGTCGTCTCACTCCCTTGGAGCGGTCGTGATACTCTGTGTTTCCTCACCTCATTCGCGTGCCTTTATCCGCCACCGGCGGCGGCACACTCATTCGCCCCTCGCCGGGG
>JAZNFG010000010.1:0-29590 GCA_045589015.1 Acutalibacteraceae bacterium | reverse complement strand
GAAGGAAAAAGGATTTCGCACTCTGCGGAGTGCGACAAGAGGCTCTGCCTCTTGACACCGTGAGCTTTTGAAAAAGCTCAACCAAAACTTTTAATAGGCACTCCCGTGCCCACTTCATCCCCCAAGTTTCCGTGAAGAGTCCTTTTTTTGTTCCTGAACAAGCCTGTTTTTGTCCTGTTTGCTCTGTTAATCTGCTTTTTTCACGTCAAACCAGAATTCAACACCGTTTTCCACGTTGCTGACGCCGTATTTTTCACCGTGAAGCTTCTGTATTGATGCTACTATGGCAAGACCGAGACCGAAACGTCCCTGAGAACGGGAAAGAGACTTATCCGCTCTGTAGAAGGAGGTCCAGATCTTGTCTATATCCCTTGAGGCAATATGCTCACCCGTGTTAAATACGAAAAGTCTGTAGCGGTCCCCCAAATCCTCGGAACGGCAGACTATACGGAGCTGTCCGCTTACGTGAGACATAGCGTTTGACAGATAGTTATTGAGAACGGATGCCAGAATAATCGTATCTCCGTTTCCAATAAAGGCTTCGTCCACAAGATTTTCGGCAGCTATTCCCTTTTCGGCAAACATCGACTCGTTTCTTTCATACCAGTCGGCAACCATTTCCCTCAGCGAGAAATCCTCTCTGACAGGCTCATAGGCACCCGAATCGTACTTGGTAATTTCAAGAAGCTTCATTACCATATTGTTCATTCTGACACTCTCGTTTGCAATTACGTCGCAGTATTCACCTGCAGTTTCAGCGTTTCCTGTCTCCAGGAACATTTTAGCTCCCTCGGCATAGCCCTGAATTATTGCAATAGGTGTTTTTAGCTCATGGGAAATACCCGAAATGAACGTCTGTCTCAGACTGTCGATGGTTTTTTCATTTTCGATATCCTGCTGAAGCTTTCGGTTTTTCTGCTCAAGGTCTCCGAGAGCCTTATCAAGGTTATCCGAAAGCGCGTTAATGCTCTGTGAAAGCTCAGTCATTTCAATAAGCTTCGTGGGCGGACATTTTCTTGAGAAATCAAGCTTCGACATACGCTCGGTTATCTCGCACATATTGTCAATGGGCTTTGAAAAACGTCTGAGATAGAATGCAAGAGTTATAAAGCCTATAATAAGCGCACCCATAAGGAAACAGAAGGCAACGATAAAGTCAACCTTGGTAGTGGATACAACCTGACTTACCTGCATACATACCTCAATTCTCTCTCCGCCCTCGAAATGGAAATAGCACACAAGAAAGTCAACGTCAATATTACCGCTGTCATATACCTTTATAAGAAAGCCCTTATTGCCGGCGGAAACCTCACCCTCAACCGTCTTGTACGTCAGCTTGTACTTTGAATCCACGGTTTTTGCATAGGAGAGATTTCGGGGAAGAAAATCAATATTGTGGTCAAGTGAGGAATAGATAAATCTTCCGTCATCGGAATATATCTCTATATTAGAATCATATCCCTTTTCCGTATCCTTCAGAACGGGCAGAAAGTCCTCCGTTCCGTACGCGCTGTTTATATCATCCATAGCAAAATAAAGTCTGACTGCCGGATTGAGATAATATACCCAGTCGGGCAGAGAATAGTAGCCGATAGATATAACGCATACCGCTATAAAGAAAATCAGGGCGATGCTGCTCATAAGCCTCGCCGTGATTGTTTTCTGTCGCTTTATAAGTCTGTGCTTTTCGGGAGTATTCTTATTTTTACTCATCCTTATTCACCTCAAGCTTGTAGCCTGCACCGTATATGGTTTTTATATGGCAGGAGCCCCACTCACCGAGCTTTGTACGAAGTCTTGCAACGTGGGAATCAACGGTACGCACGTCTCCGTCAAAGTCGTAACCCCAGATATCGTCAAGCAGCTGTTCACGGGTAAATACGCGTCCGGGAACTGCAAGAAGCTTCTGCAGAATACAGTATTCCTTCAGAGTCAGACTGACACTCTTTCCGTCAAGCCATACCTCGTGAGCAAAGGAGTCAAGCTTTAATTCATCAATGGCAAGAACCTTTGTGTTACCTGAGCTTTCTCCGCGTCTGAGAAGAGCGGCAACTCTCTTCATAAGCACCGAGGGACTGCAGGGCTTCGTTACGTAATCGTCCGCGCCTGCGTCAAAGGCGGTTATCTGGTCAAAATCCGTACCTCTTGCGGTAAGCATAATGACGGGAACGTCGGAGCGTTCTCTGACTCTTCTGCATACCTCCCAGCCGTCAATGGTGGGCATCATTATATCAAGAATCATAAGTGCCGTATCGGGATTGGCATCAAAAAGCCGGAGAGCCTCATCTCCGTCATTTGCAAGAAGCGGCTCATAGCCCTCCTGCACAAGGAAATCACTGACGAGTCTTCTGATAAGCTCCTCGTCGTCTGCTACAAGAATTTTTTTCATATTTTTACCTTCTTTTTCACGGTGTGCCGTGTAGTATTAAGGCGGTGTGCCGCCCCTTTTTCCCTTATCGGGAGATTATCGTCATAAGACGAGTATTTTTGCGTAAAAACAGAATAAGAGCCGTGCCGAGGGTGAATATTACAGCCGCCTCACCTGCACCTACGCTCAGTGCGTTTAAGGCGAACACGCTCCAAAATGCATCCTCTCCCGAGAAAAAGGCAATCTCCGCACCTACGAAAAGCGCATTGAACAGCACGGGAAAAAGCATCGAAAGCACGGGTATTCCGCCGATACGTACGTTTCTGCAGGCTCTTGTGAGTAACGCGGCAAGCAGCGTTGCGGCAGAGCCGATTACCGTATCAAGAGGATTTACGGTGCTGAATATGTTGGCTATTACACAGCCTGCGGTAAGCCCCGGAACAGCCGCCGAGGTAAACAGGGGCAGTATACACAAAGCCTCCGATATACGGAACTGCACACCCGAATATGCAAGTCCGAAGGCGGAGCTTAAAAGCGTAAGCACTGCGTAAACAGCCGCAATTACCGCGGCCTTGGTAAGACCTCTGACGTTCTTATTCATTTTTTACACTTCCTTAGTTTTGTTTATTGTCAGGATGGTTACGAACTGACACTCCGCTTAAAGCGGATAAGGCTATTATATCAAATTTCTTTCTGCAAGTCAATTAAAATAATAAGACATTATCAGCAAAGCTGCCGATTGGACAACAAGATGCCCCGTAACTGTCACACCCGAGCCGAAGGCTCCTGCAAAGGTCTTTTTACCGCTTCGGTATTCTGATATTCTGTCAGGGCCGAAGGAATAGATAACGCAGGCTCCCGTATAACCGAGGGTATATAAAAGCATCAGCGAAAGCAGACTGATATTGCCGGCATTAAAGAAGAACCATACAAGCAGAAGCGGCCACATAATGCGGAAAACGGTTCTGATTGCGGTTTTATACTGAGAACGCTCATACCACTCTATTGAGCATTTCTCGCAAAGAGCGAAGGCGAGCGTGCCGAAGGCGGCAAAGGCGGCGGCTGAAGGAGAGCCGAGGAAAACGAAAATAAGGGGAACAGCCGACCACAGAGGTCTTTCAATAACCTCAAATATATGCTCGTCAGGTCTTTTTCCCGTTTTTTTCGCAACGGCGGCTGAAACGGGATACTGAAGCACCGTGAATATCATAAGAGCAAGGCATACCGCGGCGCAGACGTATTTATCGTTTCCGAGAGTGAGTGCATTTATATCTATAGTATCGCAAAGGGCAGTAAAATGCTCGGAGAAAAGAGCAAAGTAAAGCATAAGTCCGCCGCCTGCGAAGGCACCGAAGGCGTGCTCCATAATCTTCCAGCCGTCAATATAGCCGCTTTTCTCGAATTTGCCGAAAATCTTATTTCCCCTGCGTCTTTCTACGTCGTAAAGCACAAGACCGATAAGGAAGCCGAAGCCGCCGACTATAAAGCCCGTGATACCCGCACCGAGAGCAACAAGGTCACCGTTTATAAGCGTAAATACCGTCAGCACGGCAATTATCATCACGTTACTTCCCCACTCCTCACGGCGGTCAAGGGAGAAATAGAGTCTCGGAAATACCTTCCTTTCCCTGTCGTAGGGAGTATTGAAAATTTTTGTGCCGATAATGCTGACCGCGGGAAAAAGCGCAAACATTACGATTATCTCAGCCGCTGAATAAAGTCCCGTAAGCGCACCGGGCAGCATCGCAAGCACAAAGCCCGGAATGGAAAACCATAAGGCACCCTTGAGAAAGATTCCGACAACACCCTTTTTCAGCTGTCCGAAATAGGGGCCCTTCACGTCACGGGAAAGAAGAAACGACATCGTCTGAGCATAAGTCTCCGTACCGCCGTAAAACATAGAAAGCGCACCTGCGGCGGCAAAGAAAAGAAACAGCTCGCTGCCCTTATCCCCCATAGCAAGGAGTGCTGCGGCAAGTCCCATAAGCGCACCGGGAAGCAGCGCACCCTTTTCTCCGCCGATTACAAATCCGCGGATACCCCAGCCGTAGGAAACGGCAAAGCCTGCAAAAAGCACGGAAGCGATAATTAACCATACTGACATAAAAACACCCCTTTTTTAACAGTTAAGAAATAAAAATTTTTATTAAACGGCAAATACCCTGCGGTATTGCTTCAATTTCTTTATGTGAAAACGCCGATTACGCCTTACATACGTCTATCCATCCGAGACTGCCGCTGTATTTTTCCAGCTCCTCGGGGGAAAGCTCTACTGCGCTGGCGGCATTACCTGCGGCAGGGTATACCACGGAAAATCTTTTAAGAGATTCGTCCAGATACACCTTACAGCCTTCATTTACCGCAAAGGGACATACACCGCCTATGCTGTGTCCTATAAGCTCATCCACCTGCTCAGGGGTGAGCATTTTTGCTTTCGTATGAAAAAGCTCCTTAAACTTGTGATTGTCAATCCTCATATCCCCTGCGGTCACTATAAGAACAGCAGATGAATCAACCATAAAGGACAGAGTCTTTGCAATTCTTGCGCCCTCACAGCCGAGAGCCGCAGCCGCAAGCTCCACCGTAGCGGAGGAGACCTCAAGCTGCTTTATTCTGTCGGCAAGTCCGACCCCTTCAAAATACTTAACTACTTTTTCTATAGCCATAATACAAACTCCGTTTAACGAAAAAGGAAAATCATAAATAATATTATAATTCAGTTATCTTGTCAGCGTTTTTATCCATCTGAATCTGTTGACCTTAAAAACGGCAACGAGGCATTTTGTTATCTGGTCGGATTTCAGAATAAAGAAGGTTACGGGCACGGGCCAGTTAAATACGAATGCCGACAAAAATGACAGAGGCAGAACCATACACCACATAAAAATAAAATCATTCTTGAATACGAATTTCGTATCACCGCCGCCCGAGACGATACCGCAAAGGCAAGGTGCTTCATAGGAAGAGCCAATGACCGTAACGCTGAGAATGTTGATAAATACGGCAGAAAGAGCCGCAGTCTCGGCTGTAACGTCATAAAATGAAATTATCGCATCTCTTGCAAGCAGAAGGCTGACACAGGAAACCACTCCGATAACGATATACATTATCTGAAGCTTCACGGCATATTTTTTCACTCGCGGTATATCGTTTTCTCCCACGGTTTTTCCTATCAGCACGCTTGAAGCATTACCCGAGGACGTATAAAGCACGGAGACCACCTGAAATATGGGAGCGGCAACGGCATTTGCACCTATAGCCGCCGCACCGAGCCTTCCTATAATGGCAGTCTGCACCGTCATAGCAACTCCCCAGGAGCCGCCCGAGCCTATAAGCGGAAGCCCCGCTCTTACGTAGTCCTTCAAAAAGCTCTTTTCAAGGGAGAAAATATCCCGAAGCTTCATCGAAAGACGCTTATCGATTACGAACACATATATAACGACGGCACTGAATTCAATAATTCTTGAAACTACCGTTGCAACGGCGGCACCCTCGACACCCATTTCGGGGAAGCCGAATTTTCCGAAGATAAGACAGTAATTCAGTCCTACGTTAAAGATAAACGCAAGCACAGAGGTAAAAAAGCCGATGCCTACAGCCTCAACGCTTCGCATAAGCGCAATCAATATATTGGTTACGGCAAATATTATATAGGAAAATGCCATAATTCTTATATATTTTGCACCCTCAAGCACAATAGCCTGCTCGTCGGAGAGAATTCCGAGAATCCCCTCGGGGGACACAAGCACTATGCACATAAGCACGGTACTCATAAGCACGCCTGCAAGGATTGCGGCTGAAAATACCTTCTTAATGGGAGCGGTCTGCTTTTTGCCCCAATACTGCGAGGAAATAACCACAAGTCCGTTTGCCGCACCGTTTATGAACATGTGCAGAAGGAACTGAATCTGATTTGCAAGAGACACACCGCTCATTGCCGTTTCGCCGTATGCTCCGAGCATCATTGAGTCTGCAAGGTTTACGCTGAAAACTATGATGTTCTGCAAAGCAACGATGCCGAAAAGGCTGAAAAAGGTTTTGTAAAAATATTTATCCTTAATAATCATAGCCCAGTACCCATTCAACAAATTCTCTGAAGCAGAATGCCGTCAGAACCGTGGCGGATTCATTATACTGCTCCATCATTTTTTCAAGAGTCTTTTTATCCGTCTTTCCCTTTATAACCTCTAAGGCCTCAGAAAGAATCTCACTCATAAGAATGAATTTTTTAATCCATCGTGAAAGCTCTGTGAATATAGGCTCATTCCTGTCCTTCAGAGTCTGCGCACAGTCCCTTATTGTATTTACATAAGCCGTGAGCTTACCGACAGCGTCCTCAGACGCTCCTGTATTGAAATCCATCAGAGCCTCTGAAAGCCTTAGTCCCATAATTCTTGAATTTTCATCGTGAAGGCAGGAGGTTCTGAAGTGGTCGGAAAGGTGAATAAAGGCTTTCCTGTCCTCTTCCTTTATACAGTAGCTCACAGCCTCACGGTATGCCGTCTCCGGCTCATAGCACTCGGGACTCCAAAGATATGCGGCAATAGTAATAAGCGAAAGCTTATTGCAGTTAAAATACTCCATACAGTTAGAGATAATGCCCTCGCTGTATTTATAAAGCTCGGACTCTCTGCCGATTACGGGGCCTATGTGCATTTCCATAAACATTTCCGCATCGTTTACGGGATAATTATCCCAGTAAAGAGGCTTACGTCCCGTATTTTCTCTGAAAATATCCGCATCACGGCAGGTAAGCTCCTTTGAGCATATATCGGGTCCCGTAAAGAATACGCTGACTCCCTCGGGAATATCCTTCGTAAAATCCGTAAGCTCCTTTTCCGTGCCCTTGCCGCGGTATGAGGTGGGACACACGGTCAGACGGGTATCGGGAGAAAGACCCTTCAAAAACTCATAATAACGGTTGACAAGATATGAATGGGCGCGGCAGGTGTTTCCGAACTGCCGTCTGTCCTCTTCAAAATAAAGCTCAAAGGGGATATCGTCAAGAAGCAGACCGAAGCATTTTATGCCCATAGAATAAAGCTGACGGGTCTTGGTAAAAAGTGCTTCAATATCCTCTTCAGAGGTATAGCGCATACTGAGTCCCGGCGCTATACAGTAGTAAAGGTCAATATAAAGCCCCTTTGCCCTTGCTATAAGAGCTTTCAGACCCTCTGCCTCCTTTTCGGGATAGCATTCTCTCCAGAGTGCTCTGTGATATGGGTCATCCTTGGGAGCGTAATAATGGGTATTCTCTCCGAAAAGAGCCATCGTTTCAAGCATATCAAGCCGCTGTCCGCTTTTCCAGGGCTTACCGTAAAAGCCTTCTATGTATCCGCGGACGGAAAACGAGGGATAGTCAGTTATTTCACCGAGAGTCATTTCCCCCGACGTTATCATTCTTTTAAGGGTAAAAAGAGCTCTTATAAATGCCTTTTCACAGGCGGCAGACAAAAGAACCTCTACGCCGCCGGCATTTTCTTTTATTATAAGGCGGTATGCCTCCTCGGAAAGAGAAAGAAGCTCCGCGTCCTTTTTGCAGAAAAGAGAAATTCCGCTTTCCTCGGCAAGCGCGCCGAATACGGCTTCAACCGCCTCAAGGGGAAGTCCCGTTACGGCACAGGGCTTGGGAATTACATCTGTACCGACCTTAACAGCACCCGTCTGATTCAGTTTTTTTACAGGTGGGAAAAGCATATAATCACTCCTTAGTAATCCGAACCGTGTTTATTGTCGGATGATTTGCGCCGCTTTTTTGTTATAATCTCCGCACGGCTTAAAGCAGAGCATCGGAAAACGTCCACTCGGATATATCGCTGAACAAAAAGCCCTCACAGGCAAAAACCTCGGACGTGACATTTCTCGTATAGAGGAATCTGCCGTTGCGGTATACGAGAGGAATAAAGGGCATATCTGCAGTAAATGCCGCAATAAAATCATCAAGGGTTATTTCACCGTTTATATATCTCTCATATTGCTCGTCGCAGGTGAGATAATCATAGTTTATTCCGTAAGCCGCACCGCCCGAGGGGGACATAAGCGCGGAAATATTCATCGTAGCGGGAATCTTTATTTCACCGATATACAAATCGTAAAGTCCTGCCTCGACAGTTTTTTTAAGGTCCTCGGAATTCATATAGCTTACGGTAACGTTTATGTTAAAGGGGGCAAGTGCTGAGACTACGGCCGCCGCGGTATTTCTGATAAAGCCGTTGCTTTCGTTACAGACTAAAAGCAGGTCCATAGAGTTTCCCTCTGCACCGAAGCCGTGCTCAGCAAGAAGCGCCTGAGTCTTTTCGGGCTGTGCGGCAAAGGATATGCTTGATGCGGTCAGCGATTTTGCATAGCCGTCCCAGGAGGTATTAAAGGGCACAGCCGCGGCTCTCGCGTAGCCTCTGAAGGCATTTTCCGCAACTGCCTGTCTGTCAAGGGCAAAGGAAATTGCCTGTCGGAAGGATGCAAGCACAAGGTTTACGTTTTCGTGATTCACACCGAGATAAACAAGATTGTTAAGATATATGCCCATGCTTGAGCAGTTTACGTCCGTTACGTTGGCACTCGAAAGCTCGGAATAGCAGAAATCTATTTCATTTGTGGCAATAAGATTTTCGGGGGAGCTGTTTCCCTTAACGTCGGTGAGTCTTACCGTGCCTACTGCCGGCAGGTCGCCTGCATATTTGAGATTTGCTTTAAGCGTAAGACGGATTCCGTCCTGACTGTATTCATAATAACCGTTTCCCTTCGGGAAAAAATCGGCAGAGCCCGAGGTGGAATTTTTAACGATAGGGAAAATAAGTGCATTAAGCACGTTGGGGTCGGGATATTTCAGATTAAAAACTGCGCAATCGGAGCCTGAAGTCTCGCAGGAGTCTATTCCGCTCAGCAACGCCTTATATCTGTCGGATTTTTTTGCACAGTCAAAGGAATATTTCACGTCCTCAGAGGTGAGCCTTCCCCCATCGGAAAACACAAGGTCTCTTTCAATGAAAACCTTGAGAATAAGTCCCGATATGCTTTCGGAAACAGCAAGATCCTTCACGGGCATAAAGGAATTATCAAGCCTGTAAAGGGTGCGGTATACAAGAGAGGACAGGGCACAGTTAAGCACGGTGGTGCAGTAAAAGGGATTCAGAGAATCCGTTGATACGTAGGGGACGCTGAGACTTCCGCCGGGCACCGTGGGAGTAGTTTCCTGCTCCTGCGGTACGGTAGTGGTCTCCGTGCCGTAAACACCGCAAGCAGAAAGACTGACAAGCACGGCAAGCATCAATACCGCCGTCACCCGTCTCACCTTATAAAATACTGAAGCGTTCAATTGAAACCGCCCTTCCTGTTTTATTTTCCGTTTCCACCACAACGCAGTCCATTCTGCAGGCACCGTCGGGGTTTTTGAAATGCACGGGAAGTCCCGTTATTACCTTTTTTGCGGCACATTCACGCTCAACACCCAGCACCGATTCACATACGCCGGACATTCCCGTATCCGTAATATAGGCGGTAAAGCCGTCAATAATCTGCTCGTCTGCCGTCTGAACGTGGGTATGGGTGCCGAGCACCGCGCTGACTCTGCCTGCGGCAAAATAACCCATAACCCTCTTTTCCGAGGTTGCCTCCGCGTGGAAATCCACGATTACGTTCTTTATTCCCTGCAGCTCATTCTTTTTGAGTATTTCGTCAAGCTTATCAAAGGGGCTGTCGCAGGTATCCATATATATTCTGCCCGAAAGATTAATGACCAGAAGCCTCATTCCGCCCTTTTCAAGCACCGTATAGCCTCTGCCCGGTGCCGAGCGGTGAAAATTGGCAGGCCGTATCAGCGGGATATTTTCGTTTTCAAAATATTTTTCAATTTCCACTCTTTTGAGTGCGTGATTACCCGTAGTTACGGCATCGGCACCCGATGAGAGAAGATGGTCGCAGGAGCCGGGAAGTATTCCGTTTCCCTGCGCGGAGTTTTCTCCGTTTACAATACAAAAGTCAATATTCTGCGCCTTCTTAAAGGCGGGAAGCACACGTCTCAGATGCTCACAGCCATGAGGTGCAACAACGTCTCCGATAAATAAAATTCTCATAAAAATCCTGTAAATTCCGTAATTTTGGTTGAATAAAGAAAATATATCTCCCGAGGGGTATCCCCGGGAGATCTGAATTATTTTGCGTAATCAAACACGCGGTTTTCTCTGATGATATGAACCTTGATCTGTCCGGGATATTCAAGCTCTTCTTCTATCTTCTTGGAAATATCTCTTGCAAGAACAACCATCTGATCGTCACTTACCGTTTCGGGCTTAACCATTATACGAACCTCTCTGCCTGCCTGAATAGCAAAGGATTTATCAACACCGTCAAAGGACGTGCATATTTCCTCAAGCTGCTCAAGACGCTTGATATAGTTCTGTATATTCTCTCTTCTTGCACCGGGACGTGCGGCAGATACTGCGTCTGCTGCCTGAACCAATACTGCAACGAGAGTCTTTGCCTCCACGTCGCCGTGGTGAGCCTCGATTGCGTGAACGACCTCGTCCTTTTCCTTGTACTTCTTTGCATATTCGACACCCAGAGAAATATGTGTGCCCTCCAGCTCATGGTCAAGAGCCTTACCGATATCGTGAAGAAGACCTGCACGCTTTGCTGTCTTCACGTCAATGCCAAGCTCTGCCGCCATAAGGCCTGCAAGATAGGAAACCTCAAGGGAGTGATTAAGCACGTTCTGACCGTAGCTTGTGCGGTATTTGAGACGGCCGAGAAGCTTAATAAGTTCACCGTTGATACCGTTGACACCTGCTTCAATAACGGCTCTTTCGCCCGTTGCCTTGATAGCGGCATCAACCTCTTTTTTGGACTTTTCATACATTTCCTCAATTCTTGAGGGATGTATTCTGCCGTCGGTTACAAGCTTTTCAATGGTAAGCCTTGCTACCTCACGGCGTACGGGATCAAAGCTTGATACCGTAATTGCTTCGGGTGTGTCATCGATAATAAGGTCAACACCCGTAACGCTTTCAAGTGTTCTGATGTTTCTGCCCTCGCGTCCGATGATTCTTCCCTTCATTTCGTCATTGGGAAGGTCAACAACGGAAACGGTAGCCTCAGCAGCGTGGTCAGCTGCACAACGCTGAATCGCGGTGGTAATAATTTCCTTTGCAAGGCGGTCAGCCTCTTCACGGGTGCGCTGTTCGATTTCCATAATCTTGAGTGCCTTTTCGTGAACGAGATCGCCTTCGAGATTTTTAATGAGATATTCCTTAGCCTGCTCTTTTGTAAAGCCTGAGATTTTTTCAAGCATATCAAACTGACTTTTCTTGAGAGCTTCAATCTCCTCAAGCTTGTCCTCAGCTTCCTTAATCTTCTTCTGTAAAGCCTCGTCCTTCTTTTCAAGAGCCTCGGTCTTCTTGTCAAGGGATTCTTCCTTCTGAATGATTCTGCGCTCCTGACGCTGAACCTCGTTTCTTCTCTCCTTGATCTCCTTTTCGTGTTCCGTTCTCTCTTTATGAATCTCGTCCTTGGCTTCGAGAATAGCTTCACGCTTTTTCGTCTCGGCTGTGGTAAGAGCGTTGCTGATAATTCTTTTTGCTTCTTCCGTTGCAGAGCCGATAGCCTTTTCCGCTACCTTACGTCTGTGCTCGGAGCCGAGAAAAAAACAAACGGCACCCGACAGCGCGGCTGCAACAGCTGCAATAACAATTGCAACAACAATAGAAACCTGCATTAATTTAACACCTCCTGTTGTTTTTTCGTATGGTTAATGTACCGATGGGGGTACAGGAAACAGTAATAATGCATAAATAAAATCTATATCAAAATCTATTTAAAAGGCTCGGCAAAATTACCGCAAAATTGCCTTACCGCGCATTATCTTTATTATTTTATAATTATCAGCACAAAAAGTCAAGTGCTTTGACTTTACATTTGCATAATTTTTAACAAATTTTTTACTTATCAAGCACTTTTCTCCTGACATCGACTGTCTGAAAAAGTGCCGCGTGAATATGTTTATCTCATAAGTGCCTTTACCGTATCGGAAACCTCGGAAACGGTGCGGACACGGTAGGTATATCCGCAGTCCTCAAGGACACCGAATTCATCAAATAGAAGTGCCCTTATACCTGCCGACAGACCTGAGCCGCAGTCTATGGCGCGGTCCCCTGACATAAGACAGCATTCCCTTTTCAGACCGTGCTTTTCTATCAGATAATTTATCCCGTCGGGACTCGGCTTAAAGGGAAAATCCATTTCACGGGTAACGAAATCCGTAAAAAGAGGCGTAAGGCCGTAAAGGTCAAGATACTGCACAGCCACCTTGTCACGGTGGGTGAAAAGATAATTTCTGCCCCCGTTTGCGGTGATATATTTCAGAATTTCGGGGATTCCCTCATAAGGCACGCCTCTCGGGAGAAAATCAAGGTCATCCTCAATCTCGTAAAACTCCCTTTCGCCGTCCTCTGACAAGCCGAAATAGGAAAATGCCTCACGTATGCTTATTTTAAGCTTATCAAAGGCTTCCTTTTCATCCAATATTCTGCCGCGGCGTCTGAAATATTCGCAAAGAGCCGCCGTGGTGTGAGGATAGGTATCAAAAAGCATACCGTCGAAGTCCCATATAAACTCAGTTATCACAAATGCACAGCTCCTTTGCCGCAATACACGCTCCGTATGCAGGCTCCCTTTCAAGAAGAGCAACACCGCTGCACTCAGCCTTAATAAGCTCCGTAAAGTAACGCTTAAAAATATCACAATGCTGAAAAACTCCGCCGTAGAGCCCCGCAAACGGCACAGACGGCATCTCCTTTATAAGAGAAAGCACCGTTTCGCTTAAAAGCCGAGCCTGATAACAGAGGATTCCGAGAGCGGTCTCATCACCGTTTTCAGCGGCATCGGATACGCAGACCGAGAAGCCTGCAAGCGTCTTTCTGTCCTTTTCGGGGCTGTAGAAGCTCTCAACAAGCTCCTCCTTACAGCCGACTCCTGCAAATTCAAGCAACTTTTCTCCGAGAACGGTATATTCCCCCGTATTATCAAGGCTTCTGACAGCCGCTCTTATACCGTCAAGAGCTATTCTGTAGCCGCTTCCCTCGTCGCCTAAGATATAGCCGTAGCCGCCTCTGGTTATTATTTCACCCTTGCTGTCAAAGCCTGCCGCCATAGAGCCCGTGCCTGCGATTACCACGGCTGTATTCCTTCTGCCCGTGGCTTTAAGAGCAATAAAAAGGTCGGAATCCATAACTATATTTTCACAGTCGAAAACTCCGTCACAAAAGTCAGAAATAGTTTTTTCGTCCGCTCTGCCGAATAGTGCAGATGAGCCGATGCACACACCGTCAAAGCGTGATATACCTGTGCTTTCCTTTATAAGGTCGAGCATTTCCGACATATTTTTACGTGCCGCAATAAGTCCCTCGGAATAAAAATTTATCGAAGAGCCTACGGTGCGGAAAATCTCGTTCATCCTCTCATCGCAGACAAGGCAGGTGGTTTTCGTGCCGCCGCCGTCAATACCTAAAAAATACATATATTTCAACTCCGTTTTCTGTCTTATACCGTAATCAGAGTACGTACCGTTACAAAGCAAGCCGGAAGAAGCTGCTTCTCCCGACTTGGATTTTTTATTTTGCCTTAGCCTTCCTTGCAGCCCTTGCCGCTTTTTTAGCGTCCTGCTCGGCTACCTTTGCCTCAGCTTTTTCATATTCGTCCTGAGCACGGGCAAGCTTTTCTTCGAGAGCCGCTATTTTTTTCGCGTCGGGTCTGTCTTCAACGTCGGCTTCCGCTTTAGCCTTCATAACGACAAGCTGCTCTGCGTATTTTTCAACGAGTGCCTTGGCTTCAGCCGCCTTCTTTCTGTGGCGGTATAAGGGAATCTCGTTGTAATAATCAACACCCTCAATGGGCTTGGGATTCTTTGTATACTTTACTGTAAGGATTATAAGAAGAGTACCGCACACAACCACTAAAATCAGCGACAGAAGCTGTGAGGTTCTGATGTTGGTATCTCCTACGTAGAGTGAGTCCGTTCTCATACCCTCAACTATTGAACGCTCAATACCGTAAAGAAGTCCGTAGCCGAGGAACAGCTGTCCGCTGAACCTTCTGAATTTCTGACATACGATATAAAGAATCACAAAGCTGAGAAGGCACCATAAGGATTCGTACAAAAACGTGGGATGAACGGGAGCCGAGGGGTCAACGATTATATCGGAGCCCGACTCTGCGAGCCTTGTAAGATATGCCTCTGTCTTTACGGAGTACATTCCCCACGGAAGCGTCGTATTGGTTCCGAATGCCTCCTGATTTGCAAAATTACCCCATCTGCCGATGCCCTGTCCGATAAGAAAGCTCATACCGCACAAATCGAGAAGATTCAGTATATTGAGCTTTTCCACCTTGCAGACGATAATGCCTGCAATAAGTCCGCCTATGAGTCCGCCGTAGATGGCAAGACCGCCGTTCCATATCTGAAATATCTCCGCAGGATTCTGACTGTAGTAATCCCATTTACTGAAAACGAAGTAAAGACGTGCGCCTACGATGCCTGCCGCCGCACCGTAAATAAGCACGTCAAGCATCTTGTTTATATCCATCTTCCATACGTATGCCTTACGTCCGCCGAACAGCACGGCAAGGGTAAGACCCAATGCGATTATAACACCGTACCAGCGGATAACTATGGGAGAATCGAGAAAGGGCAGATTTATTTCACAGAAAATTGATGAAACGGTTACGGGGTCTTTAAGAAAAGAAAAGAAAACCTCTGTTTTATCGGGACAAAAAGTCATAATACCACCTTTTATTCAAAAAGATTATTCGTAATCGTCTTCGTTTTCCCAGTTGTGCCATACAGCCTGAATGTCGTCGTTATCCTCAAACATTTCAAGCATCTTGCCCATACGGGTTATATCGTCACCCTGAAGTGCGGTATAGGTAGAGGGAACGTACTCGGGCTGTGCGGAAACAACCGTATATCCAAGCCTCGTGAGAGCTTCGGAAACGTCTGCAACGGCATTGATGGCGGTACGGATATCAAATACGCCCTCGTCGGGAATAACGTCGTCTGCGCCTGCTTCAAGAGCATCCTCCATTATCTTGTCCTCGTCAACGTCCTCACCGTCAACAAGCACTACGCCCTGACGGGTAAACATAAACATAACGGAGCCCGACTGACCCATATTGCCGCCGAACTTATCGAAATAGTGACGCACGTCACCTGCGGTTCTGTTTCTGTTGTCGGTAAGTGCCTCAACAACAACTGCAACACCCGAAGGACCGTAGCCCTCGTAGATTATCTCCTCGTAGTTATCGCCGCCGCCTTCGCCTGCAGCCTTCTTGATGATTCTTTCGATGTTATCGTTGGGAACGTTTGCAGCCTTAGCCTTGGCAATAACGTCCTTGAGCTTTGAGTTACCTGCAGGGTCAGGTCCGCCCTCTTTTACGGCAACGGCAATTTCTCTGCCGATTTTGGTAAACACCTTGGCTCTGGCATTATCCGTCTTTTCCTTTTTTCTTTTAATTGTACTCCATTTTGAATGGCCTGACATAAATATACTTCCTTCCGTTAAAAATAATCATAATAAGACAGCATATTATAACACACCAAAAACAATTATGCAAGAAAAACTCTGCTTATTATTGAAAAAATCAGCCTGTTATGATAATATAACTTAAAAATAAACGTAAAACGGAGTAAATGATGAAAAAGCTTTCGGCATTTGCAAAAAATTATAAGCTTCAGATAGCCCTTGCCCCCGCCTTCAAGATGTTTGAAGCAATACTTGAGCTGTTCGTTCCCCTTGTGGTCAAAAAAATTATTGACGTGGGTATAGTATCGGGAGATTCAAACTATATTTTTTATATGTGCATCCTTCTTGCGGTGCTTGCCCTCGTGGGACTCGCCTTTTCCATAACCGCACAGTATTTCTCTGCCTACGCCGCGGTGGGAATCGCCTCCTCGCTTCGCCTTTCCCTGTTTTCCCATATCGGCTCGCTTTCCTATACGGAGCTTGATACCCTCGGCACGTCAAGGCTTATAACGAGAATGACAAGCGACGTAAATCAGGTACAAAACGGCATCAATCTGACTCTCAGACTTCTTCTGCGCTCCCCCTTCGTGGTATTCGGCGCGATGATTATGGCATTCACGATAGACGTTCCCGGTGCTCTTATATTTGCAGGCACAATACCCCTTTTATCCGTAGCGGTTTTTGCAATAATGCTGGGCACGGTGCCCCTTTACAAAAAAGTACAGCAAAGGCTTGACGGTGTTCTTTCCAAAACGAGAAACACTCTTACGGGCGTGAGAGTCCTTCGTGCGTTTACCACGGAAAAAAGAGATATTGAGGATTTCAGAGAGAAAAACTCACTTCTTTTAAGCGCACAGATGAAGGCAGGAAGAATCTCGGCATTACTCAATCCCCTGACGTACGTAATCATCAACGGTGCAATTATAATTCTGATATACACGGGAGCTCTGAGAGTTGAAGCGGGTATTCTTTCTCAGGGTGCGGTGGTAGCACTCTACAACTATATGTCCCAGATTCTCGTTGAGCTTATAAAGCTTGCAAATCTTATCATCACGATTACAAAGTCCGTTGCAAGCGCAAACAGAATCAGCGAAATATTCGACACCGAATCGACTCTGACCTTCCCCGAAAAGGGAGTCAGTCCCGATTTCAACGCTGCTCCCGTTGAGTTCTGCGGCGTTTCCTTCAGATATAAAAACGCAGGTGACAATTCCCTCGAAAATATCTCCTTTACGTCACGCAAGGGTGAAAGAATCGGCATAATAGGCTCCACGGGCTCGGGAAAATCTACTCTCGTAAATCTGATTCCCCGTTTTTACGATGCCACCGCCGGAGCGGTAAAGCTTTTCGGCAATCCCGTAACGGCATACGATAAAAAAACGCTTAACAGCCTCGTAGCATCGGTGCCTCAGAAGGCGGTGCTTTTCAGCGGTACGATACTTGACAACCTCTTATGGGGCAATAAGGACGCCACCGCGCAGGATATAGCCCTTGCCGTCACTACCGCTCAGGCGGCGGATATTATAGAATCAAAAACGGGCGGACTCGGAGAATATCTTACCGAGGGCGGCAAAAACCTTTCGGGCGGACAAAAGCAGAGACTGACTATAGCAAGAGCACTTGTCAAAAAGGCTCCCGTGCTGATTCTTGACGATTCCGCCTCTGCGCTTGACCTTGCAACCGACTTAAAGCTCAGACGGGCAATATCCTCTCTGCCCGACGCTCCCACGGTTTTCGTGGTGTCACAGCGTACGAGCGCGGTAATGGACTGCGACAGAATAATAGTTACCGAGGACGGTGAAATTGAAGCCGTGGGCACGCACGCACAGCTTCTTGAGACAAGCCCCGTTTACAGGGAAATATTCGATTCACAGAACGGAGGTGTCGCAAATGAGTAAATCAAAGGCTCCCAAAGGAACTCTCGGCAAGGTACTGAGCTTCGTATCGGGCTATAAGCTTCAGGTGCTTTTTTCCCTTGTGCTTTCCGCAGCTTCCGTCTGTCTTACTCTTTATATCCCTCTCTTGTTCGGTAATGCTATTGACCTTATCCTCGGCAAGGGCAGCACCGACTTAACGGGAATTGCACAGATACTTGCAAAGACCGCTGTTCTTGCGCTCATTTCGGCATTTGCCTCCTGGGTTATGAACACAATAAACAACAAAATCACCTTTTCCGTAGTAGGCGACATCCGAAACCGCGCCTACGAAAAGATAAACTCCCTTCCCGTTTCCTATATCGACAGCCATAAAAGCGGTGATATCGTCAGCCGTATGATTGCGGATGCCGATCAGTTTTCGGAGGGTCTGCTTCTCGGCTTCACACAGTTTTTCACAAGCATTCTGACAATAGCGGGAACTCTTGCTCTTATGCTTATTCTCGACTGGAAAATAGCTCTCGTTGTAGCCGCCCTTACCCCCGTGTCCCTATTCGTTGCAAAATTCGTGGCAAAGCACACCTATAGGTTTTTCCGCGAGCAGTCCGAGGTCAGAGCCCGTCAGACTGCGATAATTGACGAAATAACGGGAAATCTCAAAACCGTCAAGGCATTCAACAAGGAGGCCGACTGCATTGAGGACTTCGCCCTTACAAACGAGCAGCTGAGAAAAACCTCTCTGAAGGCAATTTTCTATTCCTCAATCACAAATCCCTCAACCCGATTCGTAAACTCCATAGTTTACGCGGCTGTTGCCTTTACGGGTGCTGTTGCCGTAATTGGCACGGGGTCGGTAACGGTAGGTATTCTCACAAGCCTTTTAGCCTATGCAAATCAATACACAAAGCCCTTCAACGAGATATCGGGCGTTACCGCAGAGCTTCAAAACGCACTTGCCTGCGCCGCCCGTGTAATTGAGATACTCGAAGAGGCTTCGGAAATACCCGACGGAGAAAATGCCGTGGTAAAAACGGACTCTGAGGGAAATATGGAAATTAAAAATATCGCATTTTCCTATTCTCCCGACAAAAAGCTCATTGAAAGCTTCAATCTCAGCGTAAAAAGCGGTCAGAAGATTGCCATAGTAGGTCCCACAGGCTGCGGAAAAACCACGTTTATAAATCTGCTTATGCGTTTTTATGACGTAAATTCGGGCATAATAGAAATTGACGGCACCGACATAAGAGATATAACGAGAGGGTCGCTGAGAAGCCTTTTCGGAATGGTTTTGCAGGAAACGTGGCTTATGCCCGGCACAGTACGGGACAATATAAAAATGGGAAAGCCCGATGCCACGGATGAAGAAATCATCGAAGCGGCAAAGCTCTCCCATTCGTATTCGTTTATAAAAAGACTCCCCGACGGTCTTGATACCGTAATCGGAGAGGACGGCGGCAATCTTTCGGGCGGCCAGAAGCAGCTTCTGTGCATAACGAGAGTTATGCTCACCGACCCCAAGCTCCTTATTCTCGACGAGGCAACCTCTTCTATTGACACAAGAACGGAAATCAGAGTACAGAAGGCTTTTGATACGCTGATGAAGGGCAAAACCGGCTTCATTGTTGCACACAGGCTTTCCACCATACTCAATGCCGACAGGATTCTTTATATGGAAAAGGGTCAGATACTTGAAACGGGCACCCATAAGGAGCTTATGGAGCTGAGCGGAAAATACGCCGCTTTGTTCAACAGTCAGTTTCAGGCATAAAAATGCAAAATGCAAAATTCAAAATGCAAAATAAATCAAGAGGAAGAAAGTAAAGGTTTAGCGTTCTCCGACATCCGACTTCCGACCTCCGACTTCAAGGTGCCTCCGACTTCAAAGTGCTTCGCACCCTATTTCAGCACTATGCATCTGAGCCTTTCACTCTGTGCATATTTTACCGTGCCTGCAGTCCCTCCCGTGCTTTTTGTAAGATAGGCTACGCATATACTGCTGTTGTTGACCATATAGCGGTTTCTGACCTGCATACAGCCGTTGAAGTATACGGGCGACAGGCATCTGACCTCATCGGCACGGCTTTTTATTTTTCGGTACTTCTCTTTATTTTCTTCGGACCACTTTACATCCTGATTTTCACAGGGTACAATAATATGAAGAGTTATATGCGGATATTTCTCTTTAAGGAACAGCACAGCCTCGGCGGCAAGCATATCAAAGCCTATAGCTCCCCCCGAATAAAATCTGCATATTCCATCCTTTATCAGCTCCTCAAGGGTCGTTATCAGCTTTCGGCACAATTCGGGCACCGCCCCCTCGGGAATTATTCTGTGCCCCGTAAAGCAGCAGGATATATCTCTCATTTTTTCACCTCAGATAAGAATTAATTTATGAAAGGAAGTTTTCATTTATGATAATCGATTCAATCAAAAACGCAAACAAGTATTACTCCGTTCACCCCTCGCTTGAGGCAGCCTTCAAGGCACTTGCCGCAATCGGTGAAGAGACGGAAAACGGCAGAATCACCGTTGACGGCGACAACGTCTTTATCAATCTCTCGGAATACACCAACAAGAGCGTTGACGAATGCCCCTTTGAGGCACACAAAAAATACATTGATATTCAGTTCGTGGTGTGGGGCCGCGAATTTATCGACATCTGCCCCTCGGATGCGCTCAACGCCTACGACGACAGACTTGACACCGACGATATCGCTTTTTATAAAAGCAGCGAGGCATACAGCCGTGCAGACCTGACGGAGGGCACTTTCACGGTCATCTTCCCCGGTGAAGCACACCGCCCCTGCGTTGCTCCCGACGGTAAGGGAGTAAAGGTCAGAAAGGCAGTTGCAAAAATCATATATTAAGCACCGCCCAAGCCTCTTGCCGCAGCCTCAAGCGCTGCGGCATTTTCTTCTTTAGAGAAGTCGCCGGAGCGTATATGATAAAATTCGTGCTCAAGGCTTTTATGCTGCTGCTCAGCCGAAAGCCTGTCGTTGATATAAACGTTAAAATTTCCCTGCTCATCGGGTATCGTAAAAGCACGCACCGACATCGGCAGACGTATTTTACGGACAAAAACGTATTCTGTCATTTTTCTTTTCCTGCTTCTCCTTATGATAAAAAATATACCCCGTTAAGCCTTTTCGGCTTCAGCTACTGTCCCCTGCCGAAACAAACGTCCCGTCCTGATATCACACGGTCAGTTTGTCAATGCATCGACAATTTTAATGAGCTTATCAAGATCCTCCTCCGTCGCCTTTGCGGAAAGGTCAAACAGAAGCTTTCTTTTTCTGAAAAGCTCGTCTCTCATACTGCCTACACCGTCAGTCTCACCCGTAAGGTAGCTTATGGGCACCTGAAAATAATCCGATATCTTCTGAAGGGTTGATACGGACAGCTTTTTTGTCCGTCCCTTTTTAAGCTCGGTAAAAACAGAGCTTCCGATACCGACAGCCTCGGCAAGAGCCGACAGCCTTATGCCCTTTTCGTCACAAAGCCCTTTTATAATGTTGTACGTATCCATACCTTTTCCCTCTTTCACGTTCCGCATCAAAAAAAATACTTGACTTTTACAGAATTCTGTATTACAATACAGCTGAATTACAGTATTCTGTATTTTTCTTTCTCTCAACTTGATTATAATACTGTTTTCTGTATTTGTCAATTAATTTTTCAGTATTTGCATTTAAGCTGAGAGAAAAGCGGTCAGAACCTCTACCGTCACAGCGGTGCGGCGGTTGGGATATATTGGTTCCTTAAATAAGTATACAGCGGTGAGTGTACTATCAATGGGACAAATCAGGTCGAATTAAATAACGGAGGTTAAGCTAATGAACTATTACCCGGACACAATTATTCAATGCCCGTTTTATGTCGGTGAATCAAAGCTCCTTTTATGCTGTGAGGGCTTATTTGACACTACCTGTATGACAACCTCGTTCCGCGATAAGCAGGCAAAGCTTGAACATATCGAACGGTTCTGCAGACAAAAGGACGGCGGCGGCTGTCCTATGGCAACGGGACTTTTCAAAAAATACAAGGAGCTGGGAGAAAAGCAGACGGAGGAGGAAAGGCTCAGACGGATGAAGATACTCGACACACTCGTTTACACGGGAAAGCTGAGTCTTTGCAATACTCAGAATAAATAACCGGAGCTGATATTTTCGGGCAAAAGAAAACCGACTGTTTTAACACAGTCGGTTTTTCTTATACATCTTTTCGGAATGTATCTTATGCCTCTTCGGAGGGGGCTTCTGTTTCTTCTTCACCGCCGATGCTGAAGCCGAGCTTATCAAAAAGCTTCATAAGTGCATCAAAAAGAGAGCCGAGGAACTTGAGAAGAGCTGTAAAATCGAAGCTTGACATTATTATTTCACCTCTTTAATTAAGATTAATCAAAAACAAATTATTCTGCGCTGCTTTCGTCTTCGCCGCCGATAAGACCGCCGATTTCGCCGAGAATATCACCTGCAACGAATTCACCGCCGAGGAACTCAGCAATAGCTGCGAAAATGTCAGTTAAAAAGCTGATAAAAGCCTGAATAAAATCCATACGTTACACCTCCCTGAGAAAAAAATATAATCGAACAGTTAGTGCCGTCCGAAAAAATTAAGCACCTGTTGTCTCTTCGGGAGCTGTTGTGGTCTCGTCAGCAAAAATCTTTATACCGAGCTTGTCAAAGAAATTGGTAATGATGCTGATGAGTCTTTCAAACATTGCCATCCAATCTTCAATGGAGAGAGAGAAGTCTATAATCATAATTACACCTCTTTATAATTAAAATTTAAGCACCGACTGCAGGATCGTCCTTTGATTCTGATTCGGGATAATCATACTCACCGTCTTCGGGGAGAATAAGAATACCGAGCCAAGCGAAAACCTTTTTGATTGCGCCGAGAAGCTTTTCGATAAAATCAAGAACCTGCTCTGAAGAAATACCGAGAACTGAGCCTTCCATTGTTTGCACCTCGCTTTCAAAATTTTGAGATATTTATTCATTAATATCATAGCACAAACAAAAATCGGGCACAACAAAAAATTAATTCAAATAATATTTTTTGTTCAAAGTTTACACAAATAACACAATTGTGCAATAATTAACCTTAAATTTCAAACTCACGGCAGGCAGTCGGATAAAAATTACGGGGTTCTTTCAGAATAAGCCTTCCGAAGGAACCCCCTTGATTATCCTGCATTATGAGCACTTCGCTTTTCGTCAGCGAAAGAAGCCCGTTAAAGCACCTTCGACAGGAAATCCTTGAGTGCGTCGCATTTGGGATTACCGAAGAATTCCTCGGGGGCTCCCTCCTCTGCTATCTTACCGCCGTCAACAAAGAGGATTCTTGTTCCGACCTCACGGGCAAAGCCCATTTCGTGGGTTACGATAACCATTGTCATTCCCTCCTCGGCAAGCTCCTTCATAAGCTCAAGAACCTCGCCTACCATTTCGGGGTCAAGAGCCGACGTGGGCTCGTCAAAAAGAATAACCTTGGGATTCATGGCAAGGGCGCGCGCTATAGCAACTCTCTGCTTCTGACCGCCCGAAAGGGTCGAGGGATAAGCCTCAGCCTTTTCCTCAAGTCCTACCCGCCTGAGAAGCTTCATAGCGTTCTCCTTACACACAGCCTTTAGCTCCTTTGCGGTCTTAGGTCCGTTATAAGAGGGGTCCTTTTTAAGCTCTCTGAGCTTCTTTTTGCCGAGAGAATAGGGTGCAAGCATAACGTTATCAAGAACGTTTTTGTTATTGAAAAGATTGAACTGCTGGAAAACCATACCTATCTTTTCACGGTGGCGGTTTATGTCAACGTGAATATTGGCAATATCCTCACCCTCAAAGAAGATTGAGCCGCCCGTGGGGTCCTCCATACAGTTAAGACAGCGAAGGAACGTGCTTTTACCGCTGCCCGATGCACCGATAATAACGACCTTTTCGCCCTCATTTATAGTGGTTGTAATGCCCTTTAATACTTCGTTCTTTCCGAAGCTTTTATGAAGATCAACGACTTCTATCACTCTTAGCCAACCACCTTTCCATAATTTTAAGAAGAATTGTAATAAATACGACGAGGATTATGTAAATAACCGAAAGCACGATATATGGCACGGTATATTCATAGGAGCTTGTGCCTATCTGCTTGAAGGCAAAAACAAGGTCAAGCGCACCTGCATAACCGATGATGGAGGTTTCCTTTATAAGGGCAATAAATTCGTTTCCGAGAGTGGGAAGAATATTCTTGATTGCCTGAGGAACAACTATCTTCAGCATACTTGCGGAATATGAAAAGCCTACGGCACGCGCCGCCTCAAGCTGTCCGCCGTCAACGGAGTTGATACCGCCGCGCATAATCTCCGAAACGTAGGCACCGGAATTAAGACCGAAAATAATGATACTTGCCTGAAGTGCCGTTACCTTGATTCCCATAGAGGGGAAAAGAACGAAATAGCCGAGAAGCAGCTGTACCATAACGGGTGTGCCTCTGAACAGGGCAACGTAGAGAGTGCATATTTTATCGAGAATAAGAGGTATTCTCTGCAGCACCCACATAACCGCATAAAATACGTAATAAAGTGTAACTACTCTCAACGCAGGCTTTTTCGGGAATTTATCAAGGAATTTATCGTACATATTCTGCACCTTATAGGGCAGAACGGGATATTTGGGCATAACGTTGACAACAGCGATGACGGTACCTATTATCATACCGATAATAAGTCCGAGAATAGCAACCTCCACGGTATTCCCAAGACCGTCAATTACCTGCTTGTAGCCGCCCTTGTCAATGAAATTCACAAGGAATTTATCCCATTTTACTGAGAAGTTATTAAGCATAATGAGCCCTTTCCTTACCTTTCTAAAAAACCGAACCCCGTCTTACGGCGGGGTCGGAAACGATGAGCTTTTTTATCAGCCGTTTACGCCTGCTACGAGGCTGTTTGCGGGTGCTTCGTCAATGATAACACAAGCAATATTGTCATTGAGAATATCCTGTACTGCGAATGCACCTGAGGTGTAGCCTACACCCTCGATGTTTGCGTAGCCGTCAAAGCCCCAGTCAGCATCGCCGTCGATGTAGTAAGCACCTGTTGTACCTGTCTGATAACCGATCTTTGTACCCTCTGCAAAGCCCTTGAGAACTGCCTCTACGTCTTCAACCGTTGTGCAGGCGTCAAAGCTTGTGTCATCGGCTGCAACGATAAGCTTCTGAGAAGCATTGTAGTAAGCGTCTGTGAAATCAAGGATTTCCTTTCTGGTCTCTGTGATTGTAAGACCTGAAGCACCGATATCACAGGTTCCCTCTGCTACAGCTGTGCAAACGGAGTCAAATTCCATATCGTTAACTGCAAGGTTCTTTCCGATTTCCTTTGCGAAGAGAGCCATAAGCTCAATTTCAACACCGTAGTACTTGTCGCCTTCAACGTACTCAAAGGGAGGGAATGCAGCGTTAGTTGCGATAACTATCTGATTTTCCTTTGCGCCTACAGCCGTGTCAGCGATAACTACGCCTTCGGGAGTACCGTCACCGAAATACTTGTTCATAATAGCTTCATAAGTACCGTCATTCTTAACCTTGTTAAGGAAGGTGTTAAGCTGACCGAGAAGCTCTGTGTTGCCCTTCTTTACAGCAAAGCCGTATTCCTCGCTTGTGAGAGCGATGTCGATAACCTTGAGAAGGTCGGTTGTTGCAGCAGCTGTGGTTTCGTCACCTGCTGCGGTTGTCTCCTCCGTATTACCGCCGCAAGCAGCGAAAGCAGCGATAACGAATACGAGTGAAAGTAAAATTGCAATTGTCTTTTTCATTTCTGATTACTCCTTTTTGAATGATTTATTGGATTGCGAGGTAAAATATAACACCATATTCATAAAAATGCAAGGGGTTTTGAATAATTATTTATAAGTTTGTGAAAAATAACCGTACTTTGCCCGTAAAATATGCATATTTTATGCATTTTGTTGCATAAATTTTCGTAATTATTCTTCGTTTGCGGATTTTATGTAATATTTATGCATAATTTCTGCATCTTTATCCACCTTGCATTATATATGCAAGCTTATGAATATATACATTAATTCTATTTATCAGTCCGTCTGAGAGGCAGGTCTGTTTTCCTCTGCCGGACATAAAATCCTTTTACGGTATCGAAAGGAATTTCCTTTAAAGAAAAAAAACAGGCACGCGGGATGCGCACCTGAATTTTTTTGTTCTTAACAGACAATTAAGCAGCAGTTGTCTCTTCAACAGCCTCAGTTGTCTCGTCAGCAGCTTCAGTTGTCTCGTCAGCAGCCTCAGTTGTCTCGTCAGCAACAGTTGTTGTCTCGTCAGCAACAGTTGTTTCCTCTGTGTTACCGCCGCAAGCAGCGAAAGCACCAACAACAAGAACAAGAGCAAAAAGAACAGCGATTAACTTTTTCATAGTTAAATCCTCCAAATTTATATTTGTATTTTTAGCGTTATTACCAAAACGCAGGTATGAATATAACACTCCGTGTAAAAAAAAGCAAGGGTTTTGTAATAATTGTCATAAAGTTTATAAACAATTAACTAATTTAATTAAGAGTATGAACGCAATTTATGCATAATAATGGTAAAAAGTTACAAATTGGTTTCAGTCGATGCTTTTTTTGCATTTTATATTTATTGAAGCGAACGTATCAGACGAATGATATTGACAACAGGAAAGAAAAATTGTATGCTGTTTAAAAGGTATATAATATACATTATATATACATTAATACTTCCCGGGAGAATCCGTCTATGAAAAACTACGCAAGAAAAATATTCTGTGTTTTTACCGTATTGGTATGCTTAACCCTTTTGCTTTGCTCCTGCTCTGAGCCGGGCGGCGGTAATGACAAACAAACCTATAATATAGGAATCTGTATGTTTATTGAGCACGAAGCACTTGACAGCGCGGTGAAGGGCTTTTCCGATGCGCTCACCCAAAAGCTCGGTGATGACGTCAAATTAAGCGTGCAGAATGCCGCAGGAGATAAAACGAATGCCGCCACAATCTGCACGGGCTTTGCAAACGACGGATATGACCTTATTTTTGCCGTTTCCACAAACGCTCTTGCCGCCGCGGCTGAGGTAACCGCGGAAATACCCGTTGTCGGCTGCTGTGTCACGGATTTTGAATCTACCCTCGGAATTAAGCTTACGGACGGTAAAACGGGCACCAACGTAACCGGATGCTCGGATTTACTTCCCCTTGAAAAGCAGGCAGAGGTTATAAACGAGCTGTTCCCCGAAAAAGGCAGAGTTGGCATTCTTTACTGCTCAAGCGAGACAAATTCAAAATATCAGGCTGACGCTATCAGCGTATTTCTCAAGGACTTCGGCTTTACCTGCGAAAGCTACACCTTCGTTGATACAACGGACGTAACCCTTGTTACACAGAAGGCGGCATCGGAATGCGACGTGATTTATACGCCTACGGATAACACGGTGGCATCCAATACGAGTGCTATCAACAATATCCTTGAGCCGGCAAAAGTTCCCCTCGTTGCAGGAAACATTGACGTTGCCCTTGAATGCGGTATTGCCACGGTGGGTATCGACTATACGAGTCTCGGCTATGAGGCAGGCCTTATGGCATACGAGATTCTCGCTGAGGGAAAGAGCCCTGCCGATATGGAGATTCGCTATTCAGAGGAATACTTCAAAAAATACGTCCCCGAAAGAGCGCAGATGCTCGGAGTCACGATTCCCGACGGATATACTCCCATAGGGTGACGGTAATAATCATAAAGTAAACAATCAGGATTGCCGAAGCCTAAGCGGCAGTCCTGATTTTTTCGGTGCTGTTATTTCTGTACTAAGGCTTCTTTTCGTTTTTTTCTTCTGACGCGGTTTATGTGTCTTTCAAAATCCCCGTTGTCTATAAGCTCGGTGAGGACGTACTGCAAAAAGGTCGGAACCGTGCAGGAGAAAAATCCGAGCCTTTTATCAAATTCACAGACAAGATGCTCGGGCAGAACCATATACCCGATACGAAGAGAGGGAGATATGGTTTTTGAGAAGGTGTTTAAGTAGATAACGTTATCGTTATCTGAAAGCGCGAACAGCGTTTCCGTCGGCTTGGAAAAAACCGAAAACTCCGATTCAAAATCATCCTCTATAATGTAGCGGTCATTCCTTTCGGACCAGCGGATATATTCGTGACGCTTCGATGCCGTTGCAGTAACTCCGCTGGGGTAGCTTCTGTAGGGAGTGGTGTGCAGCACCGAGGCTTTGGTTTCCGAAAGTGCCTTACTGTCAATACCCGAATCCCTCAAAGGAAGAGAATCGTATTTTATTCCGCCGACCTTATATACCTGTTCAATCTTTTTATATGAGGGAGACTCTATGGCATAAATACGGCTTCTTCCGAGCAGGTCTGTAATCAGACCGTAGAGATATTCTGAGCCTGCCCCGATAACAATCTGCTCGGTTTTAACCCTTATGCCCCTGTTTCGTGCAAGATAACGTCTGATAGACTCTCTTAATTCAACACAGCCGCAGTTTGGTGATTTTTCAAGCAGCAGCTCTCCGTGCTCGGTCAGCACCCTTCTCATAGTTTTACTCAGCACGGACAGAGGAAATTCGGGAAAAGCAGCCTCCGTATGATGCACCGAGCCGATATTATACTGCTCCGAGGAAACGGCAAAGCCGTCACCCTTACGGAAAATAACGACGTAGCCGCTTCGCTCTCTGGCTTCAACGTAGCCTTCGTCACAAAGCAGAGCGTATGCGTGCTCAACCGTAACCGTGCTGACACCCGTTTCCTCCGCAAGCCTACGCTTGGAGGGCAGCTTCGTACCGTAGGGATAATTTTCGCAAATAATATCATCCCGTATCTGTCTGTAAAGCTGTAAATATACGGGACGCTTCTCTTTGTCGATTATATACTTCATCTGGTTATATAAAAATCTCCTTATTTGGTGGTTGTTATATGTTCAGATTCAGCATACACTATTTTCACAGACAAGTAAAGGAGTTTATTGTTTTATATGCATAAAAAAACGAAAAAAATCGTTGTGACGGCTCTTTTTGCGGCTCTTGTGTGCGTTGCAACATTGACAATTAAAATACCGTCGCCCCTTAAGGGCTACGTAAACTTAGGCGACTGCGCCGTGTTGACGGCAGGCTGGCTGCTTTCACCTGCATACGGCTTTCTTGCCGCAGGCCTGGGAAGTGCATTTGCGGATATTTTCTCGGGTTACGCGGTTTATGCGCCCGCCTCCTTCGTAATAAAAGGCACAATGGCAATTATCGCCTTTTACGGCTTCAGACTGCTTAAAGAAAAGCTCGGTGACACGTCCTCGGCAATTATCAGCGGCGTACCGGCAGAGGCGGTTATGATTCTCGGTTATTTCGTCTTTGAGGGATTTCTGTACGGCTTCGCTCCGTCTGCGGTCAATATTCCCGCAAACGGCATACAGGGTGCCGTCGGCTTGATTCTCGGCACCGTGCTGTTCAAGGCATTGAAAAAAACCAACATATCCGTAGGGTGACGGCAGCAGCATTAAAATAGGAGATGTCGCACTCTGCGGAGTGCGACAAGAGACTCTGCCTCTTGACACCGTGAGCTTTTGAAAAAGCTCAATCAAAGCTTTTTATCGGCACTACCGTGCCCGCATCATTCCCCGGCCTTCCGTGAAAAACCGAAAAAACTGACCGACCTGAGGTCTCACAGCTCAGGTCGGTTTCAATTATTTGACTCTTCACGGAAACTTGGGGGATATCTCAGAAAAGTTCTATTAATAGTGCTTCGCACTTTAAGAACCCCCGGCGAGGGTTCTTAAAAATCTCCTGCGCTTTAAGAAGGAAAAAGGATTTCGCACTCTGCGGAGTGC
>JAZNFG010000009.1:0-12667 GCA_045589015.1 Acutalibacteraceae bacterium | reverse complement strand
AAAAATCTCCTGCGCTTTAAGAAGGAAAAAGGATGTCGCACTCTGCGGAGTGCGACAAGAGGCTCTGCCTCTTGACACCGTGAGCTTTTGAAAAAGCTCAACCAAAACTTTTAATAGGCACTCCCGTGCCCACTTCATCCCCCAAGTTTCCGTGAAGAACCTAAATATTTATTCGTTACAGATATTATTGGCAGAATATTGTCATCTGATACCTTTTTCGGGAAAATCTTAAATAACAAGGAAACGGCTTCGCCGTACGCCTTGCGGCGACCGTTTTCGTATAGTCCATCTCCAAGGAAAGCCCCGCTTTCCGTTCGGAGGGACATAAAATTTCTTTACTTTATAGGAAGGAATTTCCAATAAAGTAAAGAAAGAAACAGCTGAGTGCAGTCCTTGTGCATCAGCTGTTTTATTACTGTAGCTCGATTGTCGGTTTACGTGTCTGACAAAATGGCAAAGCTTTCTCCCGGAATGATTACTCCTCCGCCGAATCTTGTGCCGCCGAAAACGGGCATCATTTCCGTCATATCGTTATTAAGTCTGTAGGTAATGGTTTGCGGATTTTTGTTAATAACCGTAAAAATCCTTTTTGCGCCTTCCTTATAACGCAAATATGCAACACATCCGAGAGTTGCCGATATGGGGTAAAAATCTCCGTCCTTCAGTACGCTGTGGCTTTTTCTGAACGAAGCCAGCTCTTTTGTGAAATCAAGTATTTCACAGTCCTCTTTACCCCAAGGGAAGCAGCATCGGTTAAACGGGTCCTTACAGCCCGTCAGACCTGCCTCGTCACCGTAATATATGCTTGGTACACCGGGGAGAGTAAAATTCATTACAAGTGCCATTTTGAGAAGCTTTTTGCCTCTTTGTAGCGCCTGCTCGGAAATTACGGTCTGCGCCTGAAGCTCTCGGGAATTTCCTTCACAGTCCACGCCGGAAAGAAGCGTCAGTATTCTTTCCGTGTCGTGAGTGCCAAGATGATTCATAAGACAATGAAGTGCCTGGGGCGGATAGTTCTGAGTAATCGAGAAAACAGAATCCATAAACCTTTCCGCGTTTGATGAAAGCAGGAAGTCGATAACTGCCTGTCTGAAGGGGTAGTTCATAACAGAGTCAAGCTGTGCCCCCGTTAAGAATCTCCTTCTTCCGCCGTGGCTTATTTTGTTTGTTGCATCCTCCCATACCTCGCCTAAGAGGTATTTGTCTTCACCGTTTCTCTTGACAGCCCGCCTTACGGCATCGAGAAAAACGTCGGGAAGCTCGTCAGCGACGTCAAGTCTGTAGCCGGATGCACCTGCTTTCAGCCAGAAATCAATTACACCGTTTTCACCCGTAATAAATTCAAGAAAATCGGGATTTTCTTCTTTCGTTTCGGGCAGAGTGTCTATGCCCCACCAGCTCGTATATTTATCTCTTGTTGTGCCGAATTTGTACCATTGATAATACGGAGAGCCGCTGTCGTTATATGCGCCCTTTTTGCCGTATCTGCCGTATTTGTTGAAATAAATGCTGTCTGCGCCCGTGTGGCTGAAAACTCCGTCTATGATGATTCTTATGCCGTATTCCCCGGCTTTTCTGCAAAGCTCGGAAAAATCCTCAATACTGCCCAGTAGTGCATCCGGCTTCATATAATCCGCCGTGTCATAACGGTGGTTTGAATGTGCCTCGCTTATGGGATTGAGATAAATGCAATTGACACCGAGTGAAGCAATATAAGAAAGCTTTTGAGTTATTCCCTTGAAGTCTCCGCAGAAATAGTCGTTGTTTCTGATAATTCCCGTTTCGTCCGGCTTGTAGCAGGGGAGTGCGCCCCAATCGTCTCTGAGAACTCTGTCCTCGGGGACGTTTTCCTTTTTTTCTCCCGAAAAGCAAAAACGGTCGGGGAATATCTGATAAATTATACCGCCCTTTATCCAGTCGGGTGTATAAAAATCGGGTGAGTATACAGTTAACTGCCATTTCCTGTCACTGCATATTTCACCGAGTATGCCGCCCTTTTGCTTTCCGATATCGGTTTTGCCCCAGGAATTTTCATAAGAGAATCTGTAGTAAAGAAGCTTAGGCTCGCTTATTGTTATCTCAGTCTGCCACCATTCCTCCGTGCCGTCGGTGCTGTGCCAGTCCATATTAATTACAGCATCCTCCTTGTTATCCTCGGACAGTATAAGCTTGCAGGAGGTAACGCCGAAATCTCTGGGCAGAACGACTCTCAGCCACAGGGAGCTTCCTGCGGCAACCGCGCCGTTTATTGATTTGTGCCAGGATTTTGACGGGTCAAAGGGTGATTTCATTTTTTTCCTCCTGAAAGCCTGATATAATAATATGATAAATTAATTAAAAGAAAAATGCAACACGAAAGATGTCGTACTGCATTTTTTGCTTATGAAAAATACAAATCTGTATATAAGGACGGTTTATTTGCTTTTTGCCTTGACGGTATGCCAGATATCTCTTGCATAATCGTTGATAGAGCGGTCTGCCGCAAAAATACCTGCACCGGAAATGTTATAAAGAGCCATTTTGTTGAGTCTTGTCTTATCAAGGAAGATTTCCTCAGCCTTCCTCTGAGCAAGTGCGTAATCGGCAAAATCCGCAAGAAGCATATATTTGTCCTCTCTTAAAATCTCCTCGCCCAGCTCCTTGAAGCTTTTTCCGTCAATAAGTGAGTTATTGATAAAGTCAATGACTCTTCTGAGAGTGGGATTGTTGTGGTAATAGTAAGAGGGGTTATAGCCGGATTTTGAAAGATGATTGACCTCGTTCGTTCTCATACCGAAGATGATGATATTATCTTCTCCGACGCTGTCGTGAATCTCTATATTTGCACCGTCCATTGTACCGAGAGTAATTGCACCGTTTATCATAAGCTTCATATTGCCCGTGCCCGAAGCCTCTGTACCTGCAAGGGAAATCTGCTCACTTATATCTGCGGCAGGCATAAGAAGCTCAGCCTTCGTTACGTTATAATCCTCAATAAATACGACCTTCATAAAACGGTTGACCTCGGGGTCATTATTTACCATATTGGCAATAGCGCAGATAAAGCTGATTATCTTTTTGGCCTTATCGTAGCCGGGAGCCGCCTTTGCACCGAAAATATACGTATGAGGAACGTACTGTCCGTTGGGATTTGCCTTTATCTCAAGATACTTGCTGAGAATATGGAAGGCGTTAAGCTCCTGACGCTTGTATTCGTGAAGACGCTTTACCTGCACGTCGAAGAGTGAGGAGGGGTCAAGCTCAATGCCCGTGGTTTTCTTTACGAAATCCGCAAATCTCTTCTTATTTGAAAGCTTTATTTCTCCGATTTTTTCAAGAACTGCTTTATCGTCAGCAAAATCTCTGAATTTTATCAGCTCTGCACCGTTTGTGATAAAGCCGTCACCTATCTTCTTTGTAAGGAGCTCGGTAAGCTTGGGGTTAGCCTGGCAAAGCCAGCGTCTGTGAGCGATACCGTTTGTAACGTTAGTAAACTTTTCGGGGGTAAGCTTATAGAAATCGTTGAATACGGTTTCCTTGAGAATCTCAGAGTGAAGAGCGGATACACCGTTGACCGTATGGCAGGCAGCAATGCAGAGATTTGCCATTCTGACGGCACCGTTGTAAATGATTGCCGTTCTTTCTACGTATTCGTGATTATATGTGCAGCTCCATACGTAGGCTCTGAAGCGGTTGTCAATTTCCTTTATTATCTGATAGATTCTGGGCATAAGTCTCTGAACCAGATCCTCGCCCCAGCATTCAAGTGCCTCTGCCATAACAGTATGGTTGGTGTAAGCAACTGTTGAGGTAACGATATTCCAAGCCTCATCCCAGCCGTAGCCGCATTCGTCGAGAAGTATTCGCATAAGCTCGGGAATAACGAGAGTGGGATGTGTATCGTTTATATGGATAGCGATTTTTTCGGGGATGCTTTCAACCGTACCGTGGTCTCTGAGATGTCTTCTGACAATATCCTGAACCGTTGCGGAAACAAGGAAATACTGCTGCTTGAGTCTGAGACTCTTGCCTTCGGGATTGTTGTCCGAGGGATAAAGAATCTTGCTTATGGTCTGTGCCATAGCGTCTCTTTCAACAGCCTTTAAGTGCTGACCCGCATTGAAGAGAGGAACGTCAATGCCCGTGCCCTCGCTTGACCACAGACGAAGCACGCTTATGCCCTTTCCGTCCTTTCCTGCGACGAACATATCGTAGGGAACAGCCTTGATTGCAGTTGTGTTTGCAAGCTCAACGTGATGATGCGTATTGTTCCAGGCTTCTTTTACGTAACCCTCAAAGTTGACGTATACTGCACTTTCTTCTCTTTTTGTAAGCCAGATATCGCCGCCGGGAAGCCACTCGTCGGGAAGCTCAATCTGCCAGCCGTCAAGAAGCTTCTGCTTGAAGATACCGAACTGATAAAGAATCGAATAGCCTCTTGCGGGATATCCGGAGGTTGCAAGACCGTCAAGATAGCAGGCGGCGAGTCTGCCGAGACCGCCGTTGCCAAGCCCTGCATCAGGCTCGCAGTCGTACAGCTTTTCAAGGCTGACTCCGTAGCCCTTGAGTATTTTATCGAATGTCTTTGTGAGATTAAGGTTAAAGAGGTTGTTTTTAAGAGAGCGGCCCATAAGGAATTCCATTGAAAGGTAATAAACTCTCTTTGCGCCCGATTCATCACCGCGCTTATTGAAATCAGCTCTCTCCTTTGCCATAATATCTACAAGAATGAGAGCTATAGCTCTGTAAAACTGTTCGTAAGTGGCATCATCAGCACTTACCCCGAAAAAATGAAGCAGCTTGTTTTCAAGAAGTGACTTTGCTTGTGCTTCAGAAAGCAGATTTTTCATACAAAACCTCCAAAATAATTCTAAAAATCAAAGTAAAAATATTCTCTTTTGGTTATTTTATACTATTTTTTGCAGAATTTCAATAGGTAATGAAATTTTCATATACATTATAAAAAATCAGAATCATAAATTGGCTTTTTTAAATATATAATTGTGCAATTTTCATAAATGACACGGCTTAAAATGCTTTGAGGAACAAAGCTCCCGGCTATTTTTCAGTATTTGATTTTTTTCGGAATAAAAACAGGTAAGTAATGACAATTAATTTGACTTATTGAGATAAATATAGTATTATATAATGAAGTAATATCGGCGGAGGCACAAATGAAGGAGTTTTTAAGACGGACGTGGGCACAGATAAATCTCGATGCCCTTGAAAACAATATAGTTCAGATAAAAAGCTTATTGAAGCCCGGAACGAAGCTTTGTGCAACGGTAAAAGCCGATTGCTACGGTCACGGCTATGCGTTTACTGCTTCAACTATGTGCGATGCGGGAGCCGATTGGTTTGCCGTATCAAATCTCGCTGAGGCATTGCAGCTCAGACGTGCGGGAATTTCAAAGCCCGTGCTGATTCTCGGGTATACACCGCCCGATAAGGTCAGAGAGCTTGTATATAACGATATTTCTCAGGCCGTTTTTTCCTATGATTATGCCGCCGCTTTGTCGGCGGAGGCTGTGAAGGCTGATGTCAGAGTAAACGCTCATATAAAAATCGATACGGGAATGTCAAGAATCGGACTTTTGTATCACGACAGCGTGGAGAATGCTTCTGTAATTGCCGAGGCAGAGAAGATATGCCGTCTGCCCGCAATAGAGCCGGAGGGAATATTTACTCATTTTGCAAAGGCAGACTCTCCCGAAGGAGAGCTTTTTACAAGAATACAGTATGAGCTGTTCTGTACGGCAGTTGATTCGCTGAAGCAGCTGGGTATCGAATTCCAGCTTAAGCATTGCAGTAATTCTGCGGCAATACTCAATTATCCCGAAATGAATTTTGATATGGTAAGAGCAGGTATTATTCTTTACGGACATTACCCCTCGCAGTCCGTACGCCGTTCCATTAAGCTGCTGCCCGTTATGGAGCTGAAAACAGTAGTCTCTATGATAAAGGAGCTGCCTGCCGATACTCCCGTAAGCTACGGCGGTACTTATACCAGTCCCTCACCGAGAATTGCGGCTACGGTTCCCATAGGCTATGCCGACGGATATCCCAGACGCATCTCGAATAAAATGTATATGCTTGTAAACGGTAAAAAAGCACCTATTCTCGGAAACGTCTGTATGGACCAGACCGTAATTGACGTAACCGGCATAGACGGAGTCCGTGAGGGCACGCAGATTACCGTGTTCGGTACTGATAAGGGTGCAAGTCTTACTGTTGAAGAAATAGCCGACAGGGCCGGAATGATAAACTACGAGATACTCTGTGCGCTGAGCAGGAGAGTTCCGAGAGTTTATATAAAGGACAATGAATTTTTTGATACGACAGACTATATGCTGTAAAGGAGAATGAATATGATAAAAAGATATAAGGCAATTTTATCTGCACTTCTTGTTGTTCTTATTGTTTTTGCGGTGGTAACCGTTACGGGTGTTTTTGATATCAATAAGATAATCAAGGAAAACGAAGAGAAAAATACGGATATCAGCACTCAGAAGCACTCTTACGAGGATGTTTTTGACAGCTTTACCGCAGCAGGACTTCCGCTTCTGAAGACCGATATAGAAAACGTGTTCTATACTATGAGCACGGAGGGTGACGTAAATTTCTACAGGGTTGCAAACAGAAATATTGAAAAGCTCTCAGACGCAGGGGTTATGGATATTTCTGTCAGCTGCAGCGGTCAGACGCTTCCCGTTACGATTCATTACGTTGAAATTGACGGTCAGACCTTAGGCTACGGCTTGTTTACGAATACTGCACATCCCGAGGTATTTCTTTACGATTACGCATTTTTCAAGCTCACTGAGCAGTTTGATGCATACTCTTCAAAAAGCGAGCTTCTGCTTCTTGCGGATATAGAAAAAGAACGCTTCTATGATGAGGACAAGGTATACAGCGAAAGCTTCTATCTTTATGACAGCAAGAAAACAAAGAACTTTCTTAATGAGGACCAGAGAATCGTTGATCTGAATGCAAGGCTGAGAACCGACTATAAGATGTTTACGGATGACATTCTTCATCAGGAGGAAAGCAAGATTCTGTTCTTCTCGTCCCGTTTTTATAATGACTACGAGTATTCCGATCAGGTAGACATCTTTATAAGCGGCGGTTCGGGTGAGAACGTGGATAATAACAGATATATCCTTGACGTTGCCTCTCTTAATTTCTGGAGAACCGAGGACGGAGTGCTTTATTTTGCCGATAAGACTGCAGAGGAGTCTGCAGACGGTGAAGCTGCAGAATCGGCTCCCGCCTTCAGTCTGATGCGCTATTCCGACGGTGAAGCCTCCGAGGTAATCTCGTTTGAGGGCGATATTGATACTGATTTTATTCTTGACGGAAGCTACCTTTTTAATATCAAGAGCGGTGAAGTATACGATGTTCTTACGGGAAAGACCTTCAGGATTGATTATACAAGGTTTGAGACCAGCTTTACCCCCGACCTTTTTGAAATTAGCGAAAACGGAAAATATTGTATCGTCAGAGGAAAGAGCAATCTCGGCAAGCCCTCAATAGGTGTCCTCAATACTGAAAACGGAGAATTCTATTCTTATACGGATAACGTTTTCGGACATATTGCATCAATGCAGCTGCTTAATGATTCAACGATTATTCTGAGCCTTGCCGCAAACGAAAATGCAACCACCTATTATCAGCTTGTGTCAATGGTGGGTGCCGCTCCCTCAACGGGTGAAAGTGTAGGCTGATAAGGCTCACAAAAGGCTTTACGCTCAGACGCTGTTTGCCGGTGTCGTGATATTTCAGAATTAAATATCACGTCGATGACAGACCTTATTCATTTGACAGATAATAAAAAGAGAAGACCCGTTGAAATATACGAATCTTCTCTTTTTTACTTTATAGGAAATTCCTTCCTAAGCTTTTGCTTTACTGTCAGTCATTAAGGAAATGCTCCATAAGAGCGGTGCCGCTTTCATAGAAGATTCCCGTAGCTTTTGCGGAATTCTCGTTGACGTTATCTACGCCCTCACGCTCATTTTTCTTATGATATATCATAAAGGGAACGGGATCTCTTGCGTGGGTATTGGTCTTTATGGGTGTGGGGTGATCGGGAAGAATCATAACCTTATAGTCGTCATACTTCTCAAGCGCATCAAGAATTACGGGAAGCACCTGCTCGTCAATTATCTCAATTGAACGTACCTTGTTTTCGGGCTCGTTTCTGTGTCCGCATTCATCGGGAGCTTCAAAGTGAAGATATACGAAATCTGCACCGTTTTCCCATTCCTTTGCCGCGCATTGTGCCTTTCCGCTGAAGTTTGTGTCTATATATCCGGTAGCACCCTCTACCTCGGGAGTGTTCATACCGGCGCATATACCGATTCCCTTGAGAAGGTCAACTGCGGATATGATACTGCCTTTGAGACCTGTCTTTTCACGGAAGTCGGAAAGCAAGGGCTTAGTGCCTTCACCCCAGAGCCATATTGAGTTTGCGGGACGAAGTCCCTTGCTGACTCTTTCCTTGTTAAGAGGATGCTCGGAAAGAACGCTGTAGCTTTCCTTCATCATAGCAATCAGCTTCCGGGCATTGGGACTGTCGGAGAGATATTCGCCTACTACTCTGCCCGAAATATCGTGGGGAGGAGTCATATTGCCGAGTGCTGTTGTGCCGTCGTGCCATACAAGACAATGACGGTATGCAACACCTGCATAGAAGGTGAAAATATCGTTTCCGAAATGCTCCTCGACTGCCTTTATAAGAACAGCCGCATCTGCCGTGGAGATATCTCCTGCAGAATAGTCAACCATCGTTTTGTCCTCGTAGCGCTCCTCGTCGGAAAGTGTAACAAGATTGCATCTGAGAGTAACGTCGGAATCAAGAAGCTTTACGCCGATGCTGACAGCCTCAAGAGGGCTTCTGCCCGTATAGCTTTTTGTGGGGTCATAGCCGAGGACACTTAAATTTGCAACGTCAGAGCCCGGCTTCAGCGAGTCGGCAACAGTCTTTACAAGACCTACCTCACCCTTTTTTCCCATTTTGTCAAATAAAGGCTTGTTTGCAACCTCCATAGGGGTTTTGCCGTTTAATGCGTCAACGGGATAGTCTGCCATCCCGTCATAAAGTACAACTGCGTATTTCATAGAATAACCTCCGATTATCAGTAATTTACCAGCCGCTTATTCCTGCCTTTTGCAATGCGGCTATGATTTTTTCATTCAGCGGATGAAAGTCTTTGTCAAGCTCAGCCAACAGCTCTTTGATTTCTTTACGATTGCTTGTTTTGTCCATAGGACAGGGACTTTCTACCGTAGGGAGCTGCATTTTTCTTGCCGCCGAGGCAACCTCCTTTTCAGAGGCGAGAATCATAGGACGTATCATTGTAAGGTCCTTTCTTGATAAATACGTTACGGGGCGGAAGGATTCTATCGTGCCGCCCGATAAAAGATTCATCATAAAGGTCTCTGCCGCATCATCCTTGTGATGCCCCAGCGCCAGCTTGTTACAGCCAAGCTCCTTTGCCATATCGTGAAGAATCCCTCTTCTCATTCTTGCACACAGTGAGCAGGGGTTCTTTTCTTTTCTTGTCTCGAATATTATATTGTAAAGCTCGGTTTCTCTGATTATGTGCTTCGTTCCGAGAGCTTCGCAAAGAGCCGTTATTTCCGAAAGGTCGGTTTTTTGTCCGAAAAAGCTCATATCAGCCGTGATTGCAACGATTTCGTACTTTTTCGGATAAAACCTTCTCATTTGCGATAGAGCGTACAAAAGTGCAAGGGAATCCTTGCCTCCCGAGACACCGACGGCAATTTTATCATTGTCGTCTATCATTTCATATTTTTCCATAGCCGCACGCATACGGCTCATTAAAATCTGCATATCAACCGAATCTCATCTGCTTAAGGTCACGGTAGTTTATAAGCTTTATGTTCTGTGACTTTATGAATTCAAGAGTTTTCGGGTCTGAGAAGAGCTTGTATTCCCAGTTTCTTCTCTGCCAGGAGCCGCAGATTCCTTTGATTTCCTCGGTTTCAATAACGGGGTGGATATAGGTTTCTATGATTCCCTCGGGGAATGCACGGTATTTTTCAAAAATGTATTCTCTGAAGTTTTCATAGCTTTCGCTCTGCGGACCGTTCCAGTCACCGGGCATAAGATAGTCAAGAATAGCCACTCCTGCCGCATTTGCCCCCTGAACCATAGGCTCAAGCAGTGCTTCTACCGCTTCCTTGGGTACGTTTATGTCGAGCATTTTGTTTCCGAACTGCTCGTCTGTGAATTTAGAGGGAAATCTGAAGGGCATTGAGCCGTGCTTTGCACATTCCTCAATGGTAAGAGACAATAGCTCAAATCTGCCTGTTGCGACACCGTAAAGAGAACCCATGTGGTTATCGAAATGAGAAGGTGTAAAGCCGTACTGTGCCAGTCTGTCATACTGAGCGTTAATCTCTTTTCTGACCTCTTCAAGGTCAGCGTGCTCCTCAAACTGATCGGATTCGTGCCACATAAAGCCTTCCTCATCCTTGAGAGAGGGAACGTTTTCGGCAACGGGAGTCCAGCGGTAATTTCCCCATTCTGACGTTGTCGTAAGATGAAGACCTACTGCGTATTCGGGATGAGCCGCCGCCCATAACGCCGCCTCCTTTGCCCAGGGGCAGGGAGCCATAATTGTAGCCGACGTGATGCCGCCCTTTTCAAAAAGGTCATAAACCGCAAGGTTTGCGCTGCGGCACATACCGAAGTCATCGGCATTGATAATCAGGTATCTTGACATATTTCATCTTCCTTTACTATATAATCTAATATTTTATACATTATTCCCGTATCAACCACAGCGTCAAAAAATACGCCCTCGGGAAGATACTGTTCTCTGAGAATTCTTGACGAGCATCTTATTTCGTTTGCAAGAGCTCCGTCGCTGAAGGGAATTAAAAGCAGTACTCTCTTTTTCGTTGCAGGCATATTCTCTGCAATACATTCAAGAAGAGAATTGATTCCCACGCCCGTAAGTGCAGATATCTTTACCGTGTTCTTTGTAACGGGCAGAAGATAGCTGTTTGCAATATCGCATTTGTTGTATACGGTTATCATCGGCTTCTCTTCACCGCCGAGCTCCTTGAGAATATCCTTTGTTACCTGAAGCTGCTGCTCGCAGTCAGGGTCTGAAGCATCGCAGAGAATCAGAAGGATATCCGCTCCCGTTGCCTCCTCAAGCGTTGATTTGAAGGCCTCAACGAGAAAGTGGGGGAGCCTTGAAATAAAGCCTACCGTATCAATAAGCATAACCTCACTGCCGTCGGGGAGCTTAATGGCTCTTGCAGTAGGGTCAAGAGTTGCAAAAAGCTTGTTTTCCGCAAGCACGTCGGCATCGGTAAGCGTATTGAGAAGGGTGGATTTTCCCGCATTTGTGTAGCCTACTATTGCCGCCGTTACGATTCCGTCCTTTTTCCTTCTTTGACGGTGTCTTTCCCTTCTGTCGGATAGCTGTATCAGCTGCTGTTCAAGGGTGTGAATACGTCTTCTTATATGCCGCTTGTCGCTTTCGAGCTTTGTTTCGCCGGGGCCTCTTGTACCGATACCGCCGCCGAGCCTTGAAAGTGCCGTTCCCTGTCCCGTAAGACGGGGGAGTGAGTATTTTAACTGAGCCAGCTCAACCTGAAGCTTTCCCTCTGTGCTTCTTGCATTTTTTGCAAATATATCGAGAATAAGAACGGTACGGTCAATGACTCTCGTTTTTAGTAATTTTTCAAGACAGCGTCCCTGCGTGGGAGTCAGCTCACCGTCACAGATAACTAAGTCAATATCACAGCTTTCACATATTTCCCGAGCCTCTTCGAGCTTTCCCGAGCCTATATAGGTTACGCTGTCGGGCTTAGGGCGCTTTTGAGTGATTATTGCTACGGTCTCGGCGTCTGCCGTCTTTACAAGCTCGCTAAGCTCCGTAAGAGAAGCCTCTGCATCAAATTCACCCGTATCAACGGAAATCAGCAAAACCCGTTCCTTTTCCTTGGTGTTTTCAAAGTATTCTATATTCGTTCACCTCTTAAAAAAACATTTTATCATAAGAATTTCAGAATGTAAAGAAAAAGGGTGTAAGTGCAGGATAAATTTTTACGGACAAGAAAAAAAGACTTGACATAATGCAAAATCAATGGTATTATTTATGTAGTTAGCAGAGGCTAACTGTTTGATTTGTATATAATTCAGCGTTGCTGAGCATATATTTGAGGAGGGTGACAGTATGACACTTCGTAATGCCGAGGAAGGCAAGGAATATATAGTGAAAAGCATATCTGTTGAGGATGAGGAGCTTGAGAGCTTTCTTTTTTCTCTCGGCTGCTACGGCGGTGAAGCAATCACGGTTATTACACAGCTTCCGAGCGGCTGTATAGTTGCCATAAAAAACGGACGCTATACCGTTGATAAGCTTCTTGCATCGTCAATAACTGTAGCGTGACGGTAATAATACGAACCGTGTTTTTTATCGGCTGATTTCCGTCACTTCTTCGTTAAAATACTCGTCAATCCGGAAGGATTGACTCCCTTTTTGCCTTGAATTGCCAAAAATCTTCTCGATAAAAAATCTTCGACCTGAAAACAAAGATTTTTCAGATGATTTTTGGCTGTTGAGGGTGCCGAAAGGCTGACGCCTTTCAAAACCGAAACACCGAAAAGCACTGAAAGGGCTTGATTTCAGGCATGGTTCGGATT
>JAZNFG010000008.1:0-24789 GCA_045589015.1 Acutalibacteraceae bacterium | reverse complement strand
TGTATCAGTAATTGGTCTGTATGGAGGGTCAAAATAAACGAATGTATTTTCATCAATAAAATCAGCCGATTCCCTGTAATCCCCGCATACGATAGTAACCTTCTGTAATTTCTCTGAAACTGCTCGAAGATTTGCTTCATCGCATATCATAGGATTCTTATATGAACCCATAGGAACATTAAATAAACCTTTTTTGTTGACTCTGAACAGCCCGTTAAAACATGTCTTATTCAAGAATATCATCAATGCAGCTTTTTCAATATTGATGGTCTCGTTTCCGTTAACTTTCAAATCATTGAAACGCTCTCTTTTTTTCATATAGTATTCTTTTCGTGCATCGGTATCTAACGGTATAAATTCATTTTTCATACCATAAAGCATTTCAATCAAAGCATCAATATCATCACGAATAATACGATATGTATTTATAAGCTCCGCATTTATATCACTAATGTAAATCTGCTCTAAATCATATTTACTTAAAATATCAAACAATACTGCACCACCGCCAACGAACGGTTCAGCATATTTTGTAATTTTACCGCTATCAAACGGATAGTAGCGTTCTATTTCTTTAAGAAGCTGACCTTTGCCTCCTGCCCATTTCAAGAAAGGCTTGACTGTTTTTTCTTCACTTCGGTTATATCTTGTACTTCTTGCATCAACAGGCTTTTCGGCAGTTGAAGGAATAATCCACATATTACCAACCATCATAGCTTCTGATATTCTTTTTTCAGAACAAAGAACAGCAACCCTTCTTTGAGAAATTCCCCATTTATCAGCTGCTTCTTTTGCGGACATATAATTCATAATTGTACCTCCGTTAACTATTAAATATATTATATTCCAAACCTCGAATAATAGCAATATCATTTTGCAAAAAACCTCTGTGGCTTTTTTTATAAACAAGCCTGCTGACACATATTGTTAGCTACCTCGTTTTCGACTGCAAAGATATCAATGGCAATCATAGTGCCGTCTGAAAATTTCAGCTTCACACAAACCGTATTAAAGCAATCCCGTATGCTAAAAGAGATTTCACGGTAAATTCTCCGTGATTTCAGGTTTGGAGACAGAAAAAAACGATGTTAAGTTTTTCAACTCGACATCGTTATTTTGCGAATGTTTTTCAATCCTGTAAGACAGATGCCGTAAAATTATGATTTTTTACAAATTTCTGTCTTACAGACACACGTGAAACATTGTATTTTTGCTTAGGTTGTCCGTTTTCCATCAGTTTTTCCTATCAGTTTAACAAAAGGATTAGCTTATTTCAGCGTTACAATAGTGACGCCGTTTTCTCCCTCGCCGTAAACGCCGAGGCGGAAGGATTTTACGAATTTGTTGCCCTTGAGGTGCTTATGCACGGCAGCTCTCAGCACTCCCGTGCCCTTGCCGTGAATTACTGTGAATTCACCCATATTTGCCACAAGCATCGAATCAAGAAAGCTGTCAAGAGTTAAAATTGCCTCGTCTGCGGTCATTCCGCGAAGGTCACAGCGGTTATCCGCACTTGCCGTAAGACGGGACTCCATAGAGCCGCTTCTTGAAAGGCTTGCCGTTTTCTGAGGCTTTTTTTCCTTTTTCTTTTCAATAAGCCTCAGATTATCCACAGACACCCTCATACGCAAAGCTCCCGAAAGCACCTCTGCCTGTCCTCTTTTGTCGGGAAGGGATATTACGGAGGCTTCCTTGCCGAGATTCTTTATAAGCACCGTGTCACCCACAACAAGGGGTCTCGGCAGAACGTAATCGTCATCCTCGTAAACGGTGGTAATGAAGGGATTTACCGTATCGTCGATATCGGAAAGACCCTTCTTCATAGCCTGCTTTGCCTTTCTTGCCAGAGCGACGGCATCGGCTGTGCTTTTCATTTCCTTTCTCAGCTCGTCAATCTGAGCCAGCAGGATATTTGACTCCCTTCTTGCCTTTTCGGTAATTTTGAGAGCCTCTCCCCTTGCCTTATCGTATTCGTTCTGACGGAGCCTCTCTATTTCTGCAAGCTTTTCGTCCACGCTTGCAAGCTTCCTTTCATATTCGCGGCGCACGGACTCCGTCTCGCTCTTTTCCTTTTCCATAGAAAGCCTTGCGGCTTCAAGGGAATCCACCACGTTTTCAAAGCGGATGTTTTCGGTTGATACGAATTCGTTTGCTCTTGCAATAAGCTCGGGGTCCATACCGAGTCTTTCGGAAATCGCAAAGGCGTTGGAGCGTCCAGGTACACCCGTAAGAAGCCTGTAGGTGGGACGAAGGGAGTTCACGTCAAACTCACAGCTGCCGTTTTCCACTCTCGGAGTTTCAAGCGCATAAGCCTTCAGCTCCGCATAATGGGTGGTGGCGGCAATCTTCGCACCGTTTATCCGCAGTCTTTCAAGTATTGCTATTGCAAGGGCGGCACCCTCGACGGGGTCGGTGCCCGCACCCAGCTCGTCTATAAGCACAAGGCTTTCATCGTCGGCATTTTTAAGAATATCAACAATATTGACCATGTGGGACGAGAAGGTTGAATGCGACTGCTCAATGCTCTGCTCGTCACCGATATCCGCAAAAATTTTTCTGAATACGCATATTCTTGACCCGTCGGAGGCAGGAATAAGAAGTCCCGAGCAAGCCATAAGCGTCAGAAGTCCCACGGTTTTTATGGAAACGGTCTTACCGCCCGTATTGGGTCCCGTGATAACCAGCGTATCGAAGCTCTCTCCGAGAGTTATGTCCGTGGGCACGACCTTTTTCGGGTCTAAAAGAGGATGCCTTGCTTTTTTAAGCTCCGTAATGCCCTCGGTATTCAGCACGGGTACGCTTGCCTTCATCTTATAAGCAAGCTGTGCCTTTGCGAATATCAGATTAAGCTCAACAAGGGTCTCGTAGTTGTGCTTTACGGTCTCGCCGTATTCACCCACAGCTACGGAAAGCTCTGCAAGGATTCTTTCAATTTCCTCTCTCTCCTTGCCCTTCAGAACTCTTATATCGTTGTTGGCCTCAACAACCGCCATAGGCTCGATAAATACCGTAGCACCCGAGCCCGAGGTATCGTGGACAAGTCCGGGCACGTCGGCACGGTGCTCATTCTTTACGGGCACCACGAATCTGCCGTTTCTCTGTGTGATTATGGCTTCCTGCAAATATTTCTGATAGTGTGTGCTTCTGATAATTCCCTCAAGCTTTTCTCTTATAGCCTGAGACTTGTTGCGGATGCTTCTTCTTATGTCCGAAAGCTCCTTTGACGCATTATCAGCCATTTCGTCCTCGCTGAGAATGCTGTAGAAAATGCTGTTCTCAAGAGTACGGTTGGGACAAAGAGAGGAGAAGAACACGTCAAGACAGCTTTCCGCCGCGGGCTGTGAAAATCTCCATTCGTAAAGGGAGCGGATAACTCTTAAAACCTCACCCGCGTCAAGCAGCTCCCTCATAGTAAGCACACCGCCTGCGGCTGCTCTTGAGAGAGGTGAATTTACGTTTTTTACCGCGCCGAAGGAAGGACCGCCCACCTTTGCAAGCAGTCTGTACGCGGCGTCTGTCTGATTTATAAGCGCCTGAGCATCGTAAAGTGCCGTTGCGGGAGTAAGCCTCAAGGCCAACTCCTTGCTGTCCTCAATTGAAGCCAGCTCGGCAAGCCTTTCCAGCACCTTATCAAATTCAAGTGCCTTTATATGTCTTAGTTCTGTCATTTTTCATTATTCTTTATTCATTATTCTTTATTCATTTTCATAATTTGCGTGGCAAGAGCCCACGCAAATTTTGATTTACACCTCTGTTCCTCCAAAGGGACGGATCGCTAAAACGTAGCAGGAGCCTTCACCGAATACAGCCTCAAGGCTTTTCTTGTATTCGTCAAGCAATTCATCGGGAACGAATGCCTGAATCGTTCCTGCGAAGCCGCCGCCGTGAACGCGCCACGCACCCTTGCCCTTCAGAATAACCTCGCTTATTGCAAGAGCAAGCGAAACGGGCTGTGAAAGAGGTGCGGTGGAGGAAAATACGTTCTGATTATACATATATGATGAATAACCCGAGGCTACGGTCATAGCCTTGAAGGTGTCGAAGTCACCGTTTTTAAGAGCCTCGGCTTCTGTCTCAACTCTCTTGTTGTCCTCGAAGAAGTGAATTGCTCTGAGAAGGGGACGCTCACCCAGCTTTTCCTTGATGCCTGCGATATTGGAAAGCACGTCGTTTTCGGTAATCTCGCGAAGACAGGATTTTCCGAAATAGCCTGCAACAGACTCCATTTCACGTCTGATAGCAGCATAGTCCTCGGTGAGGTCTGCGTGGTCTGCTCTCGTATCAACGATGCAAAGAGCGTGTCCGCAGGAGGCGAAGTCAAATTCCACGGGAGTAATAACGGGTGCTTCGGGATTCTCGAAATCTATTCTGACGAAGGAGCCCACGGAGCAAGCCATCTGGTCCATAAGTCCGCAGGGCTTGCCGAAGTACTTATTTTCGGCATACTGAGCAATCTTTGCAATTTCAACGGGAGAAACCTTGCCGTCGTTATAAAGATAGCTGAGCATCGTGCCCACAAGCACCTCGAAGGATGCCGAGGAGGACATACCCGAGCCCTTGAGAACGTTGTTTACGGTAACGCAGTCAATACCGCCGATGTTGTAGCCCAGCTCCTTGAAGCGTGCGGCAACACCTCTTACGAGAGAAGCACTCTTTTCAACCTCATTCATCTGAGGCTCAAGAACGTTTATGTCAATAATATCTCCGGGATAGTTTTCGGAATAAACGCGGATAAAATGGTCGTCCGTCTTAACGGCACAGGCAACCGCATCAAGATTTATTGCGGCGGCAAGCACCTGACCGTGGTTATGGTCGGTATGATTTCCGCATACCTCAGTTCTTCCGGGGGCGGAGAAAAAGCGAATGTCCTCTCTGTCACCGAACTGCTTTTCAAAAAGGTGCGTTATATGAAGGAATCTTGCTCTTGCCTTTTCGGTATCGCCGCCGTAAAGACGGGAAAGTCTTTCGTCAAAGCCGCCTGAGGTTATTTCATTTCTAACAGTATTGAGATTTGCCATTATATTTCATTTCCTTTCGGTTTATTGTTTTTATCATCCGCACCCGTGAGCCTTTCGGAGATTGTGAGGAAGGCTCTGAGCACCAAAAGACAGATTCCCGTAAACACTAAAAGTGCTATCATCGGAACGAAGAAGTCCGCTGAGAAGGGGTCGTATACGTTATTTCCTATAAAGGAATAGGATATCAGCTTGGGAATGTAGGCGCCCACGGATACGAGCATATATCTGAAAAAGGGATATTCGATGGAGCCGTAAAAATGGCTTATAGTATTAATGGGAAGAGACGGCACCATACGCAGGGCTAAAAGGATAACGGGATTCGCCTTGCCCCCCTCGTCAACCGCACCAAGCACGGCGGGATATTTCTTCAGCGCAAAGTTTATGGTTCCCTCTCCCATCTCATAGCCCGTATAATATCGGAAGGCAAAGGTAAATGCCATACCGAGAAGATTGATAAAAAACGACTGATACGGCGGGAACACCATAGCGGTTATAATAAAGATCATCGGATAGGGGTACATCATTGAGAGAGAGCGGAGAAGAAAAAGAAGAAAAATTACGAGGAAAATGAGCCATCGGCTCTGAAGTGCGGCAACGCGCATCTCAAAATCCTCAAGCACAAACAGATATTCGTCATATTTTTCCCTTACGGAATCTATCTGCAAAAGGCAGAGTATCACGACAAGAGCCGCCGCCACACAAAATGAGATGACGGCAGACACTAAAAGTATCCGCGATATGGTCTTTTGCTTTTTTACCCGTTTTGTCACATAAATCACCATTCTTCAGTATACACCAAATCCGCCCCGCGGTCAACCAATATTTATATTATTAATTATTATACACCCTCCGCTTTTCTTTTCGTCAATATAATATTGTATTGCACAAGCCCGTCCGTTATGATGCCCTGCGATACAATATTAAAATTTATGCTTCAAGCGGATAATTGCCGTTTAACGGGGGTAAGATAGGACAAAATGCAATTTAACCCTCCTTAATTTGACTTTTATTAAAATAATGCTATAATACTGCTGTCCATAAGAAAGGAGTGCGGAATACTTTGAAAAATATGAAAGCATCAGACTCCGCACCGAAACGCTTGACAGCTATCCGAAATATCTGCTTACCGCTGATACGCTCCTACAAAAGCGTGACGGTGTAATACACAAGAATATTATTGATTTTATTGCCAATGACGAGAAGCTGTAGCACATTAACGGCTTTAATGACACAAGCAAAATTTCAGAAAAATTCAGGAGGGTTCATTATGAATATAGTAATACTTGACAGCACAACCGCAAATCCCGGAGATCTCAGCTGGGATTTCCTTGAAAAATACGGCAATCTCACCGTATATGACCGCTCCCCCGTGCCCGTAATCACAGAAAGGGCGAAGGATGCGGATATAGTTATTCTCAACAAAACGCCTATGAGCCGCGAGACGGTAGAGCAGCTCCCCCGTCTTAAAATGATTGCGCTTCTTGCAACGGGATATAATATCATCGACTGCGACGCCTGCGACGAGCAGGGTATTGCCGTTGTGAATATACCGTCCTATTCCGCCTCGGCAGTAGCTCAGCAGACCTTTGCCTTCATTCTCGAATACGCAAACCGCATAGCGCTTCACTCGGATTCCGTTTTGTCGGGAGAATGGGCACGCTACCCCGATTTTTGTTATCAGTTAGCCCCCCTCAAGGAGCTTCTTGACAAAACTATAGGCATAGTCGGCTACGGCAAAATAGGAAGACGGGTTGCCGAGATTGCAAGGGCATTTGAAATGAAGGTGCTTGTAAATACCGCACATCCCGAAAAATACGCCGATGAGGATATCTGCTTCGTTGACAGGGACACCCTCTTGTCTCAGTCCGATATCGTTACCATTCATTGTCCGCTGACTCCCGAAACGGAGAAAATGGTAAACCGTGAGTTCATCGCAAAAATGAAGGACGGGGCATTTCTCGTAAACACCTCACGCGGCGGTGAAATCGACGAGGAGGCTCTTAAAGAGGCTCTCGATTCGGGCAAGCTGTCGGGTGCAGGCGTGGACGTTCTCTCCGTTGAGCCGCCCGTTCCCGAAAATCCCCTGTTCCATACGAAAAATATCTACATCACCCCCCACATCGCGTGGGCGTCCTATGACACAAGAGTGAGACTTATGCAGATTCTTGAGCAGAATGTAAAGGCATTCTGCGACGGGGCTCCCGTTAACGTGGTAAACAACCCCCGCGTGTAGTTAATTTGCAGTAATAAATTCGGCTTTTCCCTTTGATTTTATTATACTTGCCCAAACTTTTAAAAGTGGGTGAAAAATTTAACAAAGTGCTTGAAAATCCGAAAAATTTGTATATAATATATGATGGAAAATTAAGGAACAAAAGTTTCTGAAAAATTGGAGGAAATTAATTATGTCAGTTAAAGTTGCAATTAATGGTTTCGGCAGAATCGGTCGTCTTGCATTCCGTCAGATGTTCGGTGCAGAGGGCTACGAAATAGTAGCTATCAACGACCTTACAAAGCCCTCAATGCTTGCTAACCTTCTCAAGTACGATACTGCTCAGGGCGGTTACTGCGGAAGAATCGGCGAAGGCCTTCACACAGTAGAGGCTGACGACGAAGCAGGTACTATCACAGTTGACGGCAAGACCCTCAAAATTTACGCTATGGCTAACGCTGCTGAGCTTCCCTGGGGCGAAATCGGTGTTGACGTAGTTCGTGAATGCACAGGCTTCTACTGCTCAAAGGAAAAGAGCATGGCTCACATCAACGCAGGTGCAAAGAAGGTTGTTATCTCCGCTCCCGCTGACAAGGAGACAAAGACAATCGTATTCTCAGTTAACGAGAACACTCTTACAGCTGATGACCAGATCATCTCCGCTGCTTCCTGCACAACAAACTGCCTCGCTCCTATGGCTAAGGCTCTTAACGATTACGCTGCTATCCAAAGCGGTATTATGAGCACAATCCACGCTTACACAGGCGATCAGATGATCCTTGACGGTCCCCACAGAAAGGGTGATATGAGAAGAGCAAGAGCCGGTGCTGCTAACATCGTTCCCAACTCCACAGGTGCTGCTAAGGCTATCGGCCTTGTTATCCCCGAGCTTAACGGCAAGCTTATCGGCTCCGCACAGAGAGTTCCCGTTGCAACAGGCTCCACAACTATCCTTACAGCTGTTGTTAAGGGCGCAGACGTTACCGTTGACGGTATCAACGCTGCTATGAAGGCTGCTGCTTCCGAGTCCTTCGGCTACAACACAGATCCCATCGTTTCTTCCGACGTTATCGGTATGAGATACGGCTCACTCTTCGATGCAACTCAGACAATGGTTGCTAAAATTGCTGATGACCTTTATGAGGTTCAGGTTGTTTCTTGGTATGACAACGAAAACAGCTACACAAGCCAGATGGTAAGAACCATCAAGTACTTCGCAGAGCTTGCATAAGAGCAAAACCTACGAATAACTGAATTCTTAATTTATGCCGGATATCCGAAAAGGGTGTCCGGCTTTTTCATCCAAAATATCGGAATTCGGAGGAAAAGCAAATTCGGAGTTCGTAAAGTCCATTTTGCATTTTGCATTCTGCATTAAATTAATAACTGTGCGGCAAGGACAGTGATTTTTGCACACACCAAACAAAACGGGCAAAAATTGCTGTAATTGGGATTTTCACCGTCCGTCAGCCGTACAAAGGTACTGCAAGGGCGGTGAAAATCAAGCACTTACGTACTTTTCACGAGGCTGACATTTACCGAAAAAGCTATATTCGGACTGTCGCTCGAATTATTGATTTTTAAATGTGCGGCAAGGACAGTGATTTTTGCACGCGCCAAACAAAACGGGCAAAAATTGCTGTAATTGGGATTTTCACCGTCCGTCAGCCGTACAAAGGTACTGCAAGGGCGGTGAAAATCAAGCACTTACGTACTTTTCACGAGGCTGATAACCTCATTTTTGACTTATTCAAGTCTGTGGCACAATTCATTAATAATTTACTGTGCGGCAAGGACAGTGATTTTTGCACGTTTTAAATAAAATTTAATAATTTGTAACCATATCTTTATTGACACTCACCTAAAATTTCTGTAATATTATATACAAGGAAGCATTTTTCCTCTGAAATTTACGGGAGGCGGTATTATGACGGATTATTCACCCTTCAAGAAAACAGTTTTAAGCGTTTGCTGTGCATTATTACTGCTGATTTACGCGCCTCTTGCATCCGTTGTGGGCACGGACACGACCGATGAGGCGGATTTTGCCGCGGTTCAGGCAGAAACGGTGGTTGAGTCAACGGATTTTGATACAAATTGTGAAAAATCAGAGCCGAGCGCGGAAGAAAATGTTAGTTTTGACGAAATAAAATAATATATCCCGATACTATTGACAAAGCCATTGAATTAGTATATAATATCGCCTGTAAAGTTTGAAGCTTTACAGGCTTTTTTGCGGAAACAAAATACTAAACAGGATGCTGAAAATAATGGCAAAAAATCTTGATATCACAATTCTCCTTGATTTTTACGGAGATATGCTCACCCCCAAGCAGCGTGAATTTCTCGACTATTATTATAATGAGGATCTTTCCCTCTCGGAAATTGCCGCAAACGTGGGAATAACCCGTCAGGGCGTACGAGATGCCATAAAGAGAGCTGAATGCCAGCTCATAGAAATGGAAGAGAGATTAGGACTTGTAAAAAGATTCAAGGACGTTCAGAGCGGACTTGAGGAAATAATCGAGTGTGCAAACAAAATCAGCACCGAAAACAGAAGCACAAGTCTCTCAAGGGAGATAAACGACCTTTCCGTGAGAATCAAATCAATTGCATTATCCCTCTCGGAATAGTATGACGTATTAACGAAAGGAAGTGACCTTATGGCTTTTGAAGGATTATCCGATAAACTTGACTCTGCGTTCAAAAAACTGCGAAGCAAGGGTTCACTTAATGAAAGCGACGTAAAGGAAGCTATGCGAGAGGTCCGTCTTGCTCTTCTTGAGGCTGACGTTAGCTACAAGGTTGCAAAGGATTTCACCGCAAGAGTCACCGAAAAGGCAATCGGCGCAAAGGTAATGGAAAGCCTTACCCCCGCGCAGATGGTTATAAAAATCGTCAACGAGGAGCTGACGGCACTTATGGGCGGCACGCAGGCAAGGCTTGCAAGTGCGTCTCACCCCCCGACGATAGTTATGATGTGCGGTCTTCAGGGCTCAGGTAAAACCACACACAGTGCAAAGATATGCAAAAAGCTCAAGGCAGACGGACACCGTCCTCTTCTTGCCGCTTGTGACATATACAGACCCGCCGCTATCAAGCAGCTGCAGATAGTCGGTGAGCAGGCAGGAGTTCCCGTTTTTGAAATGGGCACGGAAAACCCCGTAACTATTGCCAAGGAAGCCGTAAAGCTTGCCAAGGATAAGGGCTACGACTACGTTTTCCTTGATACTGCAGGCCGTCTTCACATTGATGAACAGCTTATGCAGGAGCTGAAGAATATAAAGGCTGAGGTTAAGCCCCACGAAATTCTCCTTGTTGTTGACTCAATGCTGGGTCAGGATGCGGTAAACGTTGCATCCACCTTCAACGAGGCATTGGGAATCGACGGTCTTGTGCTTACAAAGCTTGACGGTGATACGCGAGGCGGTGCGGCACTTTCCGCAAGAGCAGTAACGGGCAAGCCCATCAAGTTCGTGGGTGTCGGTGAAAAGCTTGACGACCTTGACGTGTTCCACCCCGACAGAATGGCATCGAGAATCCTCGGAATGGGTGACGTTCTCTCACTTATAGAAAAGGCTGAGAACACTCTTGACGAGAAAAAGGCGGCTGACCTTGAAAAGAAGCTCAGAGAAAACAAATTCGACCTTAACGACCTTCTGATGCAGATGGAGGAAATGAAGAAGATGGGTTCGATAAAGGACCTTCTCGGAATGATTCCCGGCGTCGGAAAGAAGATAAAGGATGCGGATATAGACGAAAGAGCGATGGACAAGACAAAGGCTATCATTCTTTCAATGACTCCCAAGGAGAGAGAAAAGCCCGAAATTATCAATCCGTCAAGAAAGAAGAGAATCGCGGCAGGCTGCGGAATGCAGGTTGAGGACGTAAACAGACTCCTTTCCCAGTACAAGCAGATGCAAAAGATGTTCAAGCAGTTAAACGGCGGTAACAAGGGCGGAAGTAAAAAGCGTATGCGCCGTATGATGCCCCCCGGCGGGTTCGGCGGTATGGGCGGAGGAATGCCCGGCGGCTTCCCCGGCTTTTAATTCAGGATTAGACTGAGCATTTTAAGGGCAAAGACCCCTTAAATGCCGTGTTTAAGATATACAAAAAATTTATTTAATGGAGGAAATAAAAATGGCAGTTAAAATTCGTCTTCGTCGTATGGGTGCTAAGAAGGCTCCCTTCTACAGAATCGTTGTTGCTGATGCAAGATATCCCCGTGACGGCAGATTCATTGAAGAAATCGGTTACTACAACCCTATGACTGAGCCCAAGACAATCAAGGTTGATGCTGACAAGGCTAAGCAGTGGATTGCTAACGGCGCACAGCCCACAGATACTGTTAAGGTTCTTCTCAAGAAGAACGGCGTTATTGACTGATAAGCAAGCTCCGGAGGACAGGAAATGAAAGACTTACTTCTGGGTATTGCAAAGGGTCTCGTTGACGAGCCCGATGCAGTCACAGTCACCGTTGACGAAATCAACGAGGACGGCGTTACGGTATTTCATCTTCACGTTGCTGAAAATGACGTCGGCAGAGTAATCGGCAAGCAGGGAAAGATAGCTAAGGCTATCCGTACCGTTATACGCTCCGCCGCCAACAGACAGGATATGAAGATTCAGGTCGAAATAGACTAAAAGAAAAAAAACGGCTCCGCGCCGTTTTTTATTTTTTAAACCTTATTTATAAAGAATAATATTTCTGATATTTACTTTTAGGCTTCTGAGGAATTGTCATTGCCAATCTGCCGTCCTCGATAAGTGGCTGAAGGTATTTATTTGTAACATAATATACCGTTTTGACATCAAGCATATCTGCTATTTCCTCTTTACTTTTGGGAGTTTTGCAGAATTGCAATATCTTTTCTTCAATAGAGCCACCGTCATCCACTGACCTCTCGTTAGCCGTTTGCTTTTCATTATACAGGGTAACCTTAAAATTACCTCTGAAGCTTTCAAACACAGGCGGCTTTAAGCCTGCATTTTTCATTTCCTCATATATGGTAGGTATACCCGAAAAGCGGTTTTCCGTATTCAATATCACTTCAAGATTTCCCGCAATAAAGGGATTCCTTGTATCTGCAGGCATTTTTCCCAAATCATTCACCGTTAATCTTCCGTAAAGACCGCCCGGATTTTCCACAACAAGTCTGTCGCTGTATATAATGACACGGATAGGTGAATCTTCCGTGTGAATACTGTAATCACGGTGAATAAGCGCATTCAGAATTATCTCTCTGACGGCAACAACAGGATATTCCGGTTTGTCGGTTCGTTTCCCGTTTTCATCAATAATTACCGCGTTTTTTATATTTCTTCTCACAAATATCAGAGCGTCTTCAAGCATCTGCGGTATTGTTCCCTCTAAACGCTTATTGTCAATAAATCGCTCTCCCGTCTGACCGAGAGTACCAACCTCTGTTCCGTTAACAACCATTGCGGTTATGCTCATCTGTGGGAAAAATGCCTGAGGATAATCGCTGAAAAGCATCAATCCGGCAACAGTCGGCTTCCCGTCTGCAGTTATCCCCTGAAGTTGCATAATTTTCTCTTCCTTGTGTTTTGCAAGCTGAGGCTTTTCCAGACGGAGCTTAGAAAAATAACCGTTGAGCATATCCTTGTTAAAATCATCAGGTGTTGCCCTTTCAATTACCCGAAGCTCATCACGGATTTTTCTCTTATATACCTCAAAGCTGTATACCTCGTATTCCGTCACAGGAACGTCCGCTTCACCGACTCTGACATAAGCCCCCCGTATTCTGCCTGCAGGCTTATAAAAGCAGGGCTTATTTTCAGTTTCGCATTCCGATATCTCTGCGCTTACAATAAATCTTCCCTTTTCATACTCCGCTACGGTAAAAAACGGACGCACAACGGGCTCCATCTGCATAGCGGCATTTGTTACCTGAACCTGTAACGCCTGTACGTCATAAACACCGCATACCTCATAATTGTTTTTTTCATCAATACCGAAAACTATGGTACCTCCGCCGGTCTGATTTGAAAATGATGAAAACGTATCATATAATCGTTCCGGTGTCCCCTTAGCCGCTTTTTTTAATTCAATATATTGCTTCTCACATTTTTGATTTTGTATTTCTTCTGCTAAACGTCTTAATTCTTGTTCCGTCATATTATTATCACCACAAACAGATTAACATTTTTCTTAACACTTGTCAAGTTTTTCTAAACTGACTGATATTTTTCTAAACAGATTTGCGATTTTTCTAAAATTTTTCTAAACAATGCTGTGATTTCTCTTAAACTTCTTGCGATTTTTCCGAGCAAAGCCCGCAATTTATCCCAACAATTATTATTTACCGCATTTATTAACTCCGCACATATAAAACATAGGTCATTTCTATATGCCGCGAAAGAAAAATTTACCGTGCATTATTTTTTTGAGATAAAACCTTTGACATATTATCAGTATGGTTTTATACTTATTAGGATAATTCACCAAAGGAGATTATTATGAACTATTATAAGCCGCTGGCGGCAATAAGACACAAAATAATAGTGGGGATTTTAGGCGCGTCGCGTGTTATTCACAGGGTAACGGGCGGAAGGAGACCGAAGTTCCTGTTTTCAGCAAATACCGACCTTTCTTACGTGGGCTCAGATATCAAGGTGCTGAAAAGGACTGAGGATGAGATTGAAATTGCCAAAATCGGCAAGGACGGAAAAATTGATAATTCCGACTTCAAGATTATGACAGCCACCGACCTGCATTTAGGTTCCCCCGGCGCAGAGCTTAACGACAAGACTATCGACCGCTTTGTACGGCAGATAAGGGACGAAAGACCCGACCTTGTTATTATCACGGGCGACACCATACAGTCCGACTGTCAGCATATAGATTCCGTTCAGTTTTCCTATATGATGGAAAAGCTGGGTGTTTATTGGGCTTACGTTTTCGGAAATCACGAGGCAAGAGAGGAAAAGGGCTTTTATAAGTATCAGCTGTTAAAGGGCTTACAGCATTATCCCCATTGTCTCACCCTTTTCGGCAAAAGTGAGCTTTTCGGCTACGGCAATACGGCAATACATATAAAAAATGCCGACGGCTCATATTATAAGAGCCTTTATCTTCTGGACTCGGGCAGGGATATGATAGAGGAATACAATATTTCCCACAACGTACCCAAGGAATTATGGTCGGATACCTACGATTTTATAAAGCAGAATCAGATTGATTGGTACACAGGCAATATGAAGAAGGCTCTTGCTGTCAGTCCCGAAAGCAAATCAATCTGCTATATGCACATTCCCGTAAAGGAATATGAATATATCTGTGACAAGCACGGTGAATACGATTACCGTGATTCGGGAAAAACGAAAATCCTCTACGGCACACAATACGAAAGTGTCGGTTCCTCTTATTACAACAGCGGATTTTTCACGGAGGGCAGAGAAAAGGCAGCTCTGCAGGCAATTTTCTCGGGTCACGACCATATAAACGACCTTTGCGCAATATACGAGGGCGTATATCTGGTATATACTCAATGTACGGGGTATAATACCTACAATATGACGGAGAAGCTGGGCTTTGACGAAAGGGACTGCCACTACGGCGTAACGCTTACAACCCTTCATAAGGACGGCACAATAACCGTAGAGCAGAAAAAGAATAATAGGTATCTATAATGAAAAACGGCTGTGTTACCGAAAAAAATCGGAAACACAGCCTTAACTTTTATTTCGTTTGCCTTAGAAATTGCACTACCGCGCACTCATCATTCCGCGGTATTGAGTGAACTTCTGTCTTCTGTTATTCGGCAACCGTATCGGAAATAGAGATAAGTCCGTTGAATACGCCGACGTAAGCCTTGCCGTTAGGTCCGATGGTGATGGGACCGTAGGAGTTATTCCAATTCTTTCCGCAGCCTGTAAATACCTTGAATACGGTTTCACCCGTCTCAAAATCAACGGCTGTGAAATACCAGGCTACAGCATTGTCGGGAATACCGTTGCCGTATTCTCTTGTATAAAGATATACAAGACCGTTCTTTGTTGAAAGCTTGGGAACAACCGTGCAGGAGGCCTCGGAGCTTTCCCACGCAATAAATGCATCTGTGCAGTCAGCGTTAAGGTCAATTCTTATAACGCCCGGCTCACTTGTGGGGTCGTTTACAAGGAAGCCTGAGCCCGATTCGGAGTAGTTATTTTCAACGATGAAGGATCTGCCGTGTGCGATAAGACTGTTTTCACTTACGCTCTTGCCCTTTGTGAATACGGGAACCTCAGCAATTATATCACCGTTTTCGCGGTCGTAGATACAAACGTGAACCTGCTCGTCGGCATTGTCTGTGATTGCAACAACCTTCTTTATGCTGCCGTCATCGCAGGGAACGTCAAGAAGTGTAGGCGTTGTGCCCGAGCCCTGATTGATAGCACCGGGCTTGAGTGTTGTTCCTCTGTCATAAGCCGTTCTCCAGGTGTATACGGGTGTGCCGTCCTCACCTATTTCAAAACGGTACATAGCAAAGTCTGAAACGATATAGATGCCGTCCTCACAGATAGCAAGGGTGTTCTGGATTTCTTCACCTGTAAGAGTCATCATGTGAACGTCGCCTGTATCGGGCTCAACGTAGCCTACCTCACCGGGACGGGTTACGAACCAGATATTACCCTCAAAGTCGGGGATAGCATCGGTAATATATGAGCCCTCGGGAAGCTTATCGCTGATATTCCACTCTTTTTCAACCTTCCATTCGGGAGTGCCCGAGGATTCGTCAACGCAGTAAATCTGAATTACGTTGTCGGAGTTACCGATAATGGGTCTGTCGCCCTCAAGAAGGTGGCAGTATGCACCGCCCGAGGTATCACTTGAAATAGCATCAAAGTTGAAGGTTTTGATAGCTTCAACCGTTGAAGGACGCTGAGGAAGTCTTGTTTCTGCAAGAATCTCAAGAGTCTCGGCATCAAGAAGGAGAAGGCGGAAGCCTACGACGTTACCGCTGATGCACATAATTCTTCCCTGAGAATCAAACATAAGAGTGGCAACAAGACCGCCGAAAACGTTCATTGAACGGGAATTAACAACGGGGTTGATGCCGAGAGGTCCCATATAGTTATATGAGCCCGTGTTATAGGAGTTACCGTGCATACCGTTCGTGCCCTCGGGAGCAAGATAGGGATGCTGAGGAACCTCTATGGGAGCAAGCTCGTTTGCCTCAGCACTCTCGCCGAAGAAATCGGGACAGCAGCTGTCATAGACAGACGTGCCGATATGTCCGCCGGGACTCAGAAAAAGCATAAGAAATGCCGAGAAAAATGAAAGCACCTTTATAAATAAATCGTACATTTTTATTCCTCCGTTTTGTATATTAGTAATATTATATTAGAGCTTTTTACATCTGTCAACCTAAAAAGTATGTACGGAATGTAAATTCATTCCGTACATACCGATTCATTTTATTTTATCTCATCAAGAAGAGCGTAGTATTCGCCTACAAGGTATGAGCCGATGTGCTTACCTACCGAGAGAACCTCGTCGGCAATCTCCTCGCCGATGATGTGTCCCATAAATGCGAAGTTGTTATCGGTAAGAACGTAGCCTATCTCGTCGTTGGCAAGGGAGATACAGTAAACGTCAACACCCTCTACGGAGTCAAAGAGACTGTCATAGGGCCACTCGGTGCCGTCCCAGTTGGTGTTGTTTGTAATATCCGCGCCCCAGAAGGTTTCGGGATATAATTCACCGGGGAACATAGCAAAGCCGACACGGTTGCCGAATTCTATGTAACCAAGCTCGGTTGCCATTACGGGAGAGGTATATGCAGGGCCCTGCGTGAACACTCTGTTGTTTACGAGATTGATTTCACAGGCAAGGCTGAGAATGCTGTTTTCGGGCTCAATAAAGAGGTCTCTGTGCTTAACATTAAGCACGGGAGCCAGCTGCTCTGAGTAATCGCCTGCAAGAATAAGCTTGCCGAAGGCTTCACCGAGAGTCTTTGCGGAGGCACCCATTGCTTCCCATTCGGTAAGACCCGTTTCGTCAACCTCAATATCACGGGAAAGCTGCCCGAGAGCACCTGCAACCATCATAAAGTTTGCGTCCTCTTCTGCCTTGATGTAGTTATCAAGATGCCAGATATAGTCGGAGCTTACGAGACCGTTTGAAGCGGAGAAGGACGTGGGATGGCAGCTGATATCTGCAATATACGTGTCCTCAGAGCCTGAAGCGGGAGAGAAATAAAGAACTGCAGTATCGGGGATATCCTCTTTTGCAATAAGGTCGCGCTTATCGTGGATAATTTCGGAGCAGTCAACGGCACCGTAATAAAGAGTACCCTCTTCCATATCCTCAATGGCATCAATTACTGCAAGTGCGGATTCGTCAACAAAGTGCTGCTTGAAGCTGTCAGCCTTTTCAAGTCCGGGATAGGAAGCGTCTATAGAGAAGGCATTGTAAACGCCTGCAAGGGCAAGCTTTGTAAAGAAGCCCGTGCTGACACCCTGTGTATCAAGTGCGGAGTGTGAATGAGTTGCCATAATATTAACGCTGGCAATCTTAACGTCCGTGTCTGCATAATGCTCAAGAACCTGCTTTCTTATGGCTCTTGCATCCGTAGAGGTAACACCGAGAGCATCAATTGCACCGATAACGAGAAGTCCCTCGCCCGAGCCGTCGTCAATAGCGGTGACACGGATTCTCATATCGTCATAAACTCCCTCGGCATATCTGTTCGTAAGGTCTCTGCCGAGATTGTATTCTCCGCAGTCGATATCCTCGGGAACAAGTGAGCGTGAGGCATAGCCCAGCGACCATACGTTACCGTCGGCAGCCCCCTCAGCATAGGTATCTCTGCCCGAAAGGAAGCCTATTTCCTCGCGTGAATATTCACTTATATCCGCCCAGGAGGGGGGATTGGGATAAATCGTACAGATAGTTTTTACAAGCAGCTCAACGATTACGTTAAGAGCATCGTAAAAACCCTTTGCAATCATATCGCCTGCGGCATCGAGAACGCCCGTCTCCTGATTTTCGTCTGCGGCAAATGCACCGAAGGCACTGCCCGTAAAAACGAAAGCCATACAAAGCACTACGGCAATAATTTTCTTCATTTTGTTTTTCATCAGGATAATCCTCCTTAATATATATACAGATATATATTATAATACTTTCATACTTTCGTCAAGATTTTTTCTTGAATAAAGGTTTTACGGATGATATACTACAGACAAAGACAAAAAAAGGAGACTGCACTATGGAAAAACAGCCTTTATATATTCTGACCTACGACCACGGCGGCTACGTTCTCTGGGCGGACCGCGTTAAGCCGAGACTTAAAGAAATCAGAGAATGGATGGAAAAATATCCCCGTCTGCGTATAGGTCTTGACTATGAATCCTTTACCTTTGATGAATTTATGAGAGAGGACCCCGAGGTGGTTTCTATGGTCGGCGCACTTCTGAGGGACTTCCCCGACAGAATAGGACTCGGTGCCACCACCTACGGACAGCCCCTGTCTCTTTATGTTTCCGAGGAATCAAACGTAAGACAGCTGAGCCTTGCCGTAAAGACGAATCTTGAATATTTCGGCATAACTCCCGACGTTTACTGTATCTCGGAGTTTGCACTTAATAACCAGATTCCGCAGCTTGCCCGTCTTTCCGGCTACAGGGCGGCAATTCTGCGCTCCCACGTTATGGGCTACGGCTACACAAAGACCTTCAATAAGCCCTACGGTCTGTGGCAGGGCAAGGACGGCACGAAAATACCTGCCGTCCCCACGTACGACGGTCAGGGCAGAGGCTATAACTGCACGACCCTTGACAACTGGATTCTGTCACGCTGGCCCGACGATACGGATATATCTCTTGAGGATTTCAGAGAACGCTTCAAGGACATTTCTCCCCTTCTTGCCTCCCGTTACGATGACCTTACCCAGCCGATTGAAAAGGTTACGGCTGAAATTGAGAAGCACGAAGACTATAAATACTTGCTTTTAGAGGATATACCCTCGGTTTTCGGAGATACGGACGAAATACTTGAAATGTCGGACAACGATTTTCATTCACAGATGCCCTGGGGCTATTGCGGAAACGAAATATTCCGCGGAATAAGACTTGGAGAGACCGATGCCGTCACGGCAGAAGGACTCAACGCACTCAGCGTTTTAACGGGCGGAGCCTCTTATGAAAGGGACAGCGAGAATGCGTGGAAATACATTCTTGCCGCTCAGCATCACGACGTAACGATATGCGGACTGACTCAGCTTGCAAGAAGATTCATTCCCTCGTCCCTTGCGCTTTCCGAAAGGGTAAAGGATATGTCCTTAAAGGAGCTTGAAAAGCATTTTGCCCGCCCCGACGGAGAAGCCGCCTTCCTTTTCAATCCCCACTCCTTCGCAGTTGACACCGTAGTCCGGGTGCCCTCGGAGAATATTTCCTGCGTTGAGGGCTGTGACACGGAAAATATCAGCACACCCGACGGCAGAAAAATGCTAAGTATCAGAGTAAGCCTGCCGCCCCTTACGGCAAAAAGCCTTCCTGTAAAAGCTGAAGCCGCCGCAGACACCGAGGAATTCTTCACCTTCTCCCCCGACGGAATACTCAATACCCCCTATTATGAAATACTGCTGACAGACTGCGGCATAAAGCGCCTCAAGGACAAAAGAAACGGAAATACCGTTATAGCAAGCGAAAACGGCGAGCTGCTTTCTGCATTTATAAACGGCGAATTCCGCAAAAACGAGAGCAGCTTCAGCGTACGGATAAATAAATTCACGGCAGACGTATTCTATACGGGAAATATCGGCAGCGTTCCCTTCAGCCTTACTATGACGTTTTTCTCCTCTTGTGCAGAAATCAACTGCCGTCTTGAATGCACGGTAAACGAAAAGGACAGAATAGGCAGAACGGATATTACCGAGGGCAGACCCGTACCCCTTACCGTCAACGGACATCACCACCACGACAAGCTGTGCTTCAATCTTGAGCTTTGTATGGATAAGAGCCGAGAAATGCTCAGAGACCTGCCCTTCTCTATTGCCCGATGGGACGGACAGCTGAGACTCACCGAGGAATACTGGTATCCCGACGACAGAATCCTTGTAGACACACCCGTCAGCGCAGAGGAATCCTTTGACGGCATAACACATCTGCAGGGCGTTTACTGGATAGCTCTTAAGGACAAGAAAAACGGAATTGCCGTTATCAACCGCGGCTGTATGGGAAGTGCGGTTCACGGAAACCACGTATATATTCCTCTTATATACTCAAATGAATATATGTGCGGCACGAAAATTCTTGACGGCACCTTCGTCAACGAATTTGCGCTTCTTCCCTTTATCACGGAAAATACTGACGATACGGATATTCACAAGGCGGCTATGGCTTATAACTATCCCCCTACTGTTCGGCTGCTGTCCGAAGGAAACGGCACTCTGAGCGAATATTCCCCCGCAAAACTTGAATGTGACAGTAAGGCGGTCATTCTCACGTCACTTGCCCCCGAAAACGGTGCGCTCACGGCACGCTTCTGCAACTTCTCTGACCGGCAGGCTGCTGCCGTATTCACTCCGGCAAGGGGTAAAGCCGATGCGGAAACGGACCTTCTCGGCAACGTCCTCACAAAAATTTCAGACAACAGGCTGAGCTTCAGACCGTGGGAAATCAAAACCGTACGGATAACGCTAAATGAGTCCCAAGGGGTTGTGTGATTTCAAAAGAGGATGTAAAAAAGCAAAAAGAAGGCTCGGGCAAGTGAAGATACTTGCCTGAGCCCTCTGAAAATACAAAAAATTGAAAAAATATCAGCTTTTTATGTTTTATGCGGTCTGCGTTTTTTGCAGACCCTCTTTTGTTATGTCTGCATATTATGTGCCTTAAACGTGCCGTAGTAATATTTTGCAATAAGACTTGCAAACTCCTCAAGGGGAGTGTCGCAGTCCTTCTCCACCCACGTCATAATAAGAGCAGTAGTACCGCCTGCAACAAAGGTGAAGGCTTTTTTCAGCTCCACGGCACGATCCTCCTCGATAATCGGCCTCAGCACGTCCTTTATCGTATGATAGGTTACCTTACCGAAGCTTGCGTGTACGGAGTTATCCACATTCTGATTGAAAATGAATTTATAAAGGTCGGTATTTTCCTTAACGGTTTTCAGATAATAGTATACTATTTCATAGAAATCATCATAATTGAAGCCGTCAAGGGCAGTCACGGATCTTATTGATTCCTTAATATGCTTGATAACGGATTTCTGAATGGAAAAAAATTCGTTAATTATCTGCTGGTGTAAATCGTAAATATCTGTATAATAGGAATAGAAGGTGCTTCGGTTAACGTCTGCCCTCTCACATATTTCCGTTACGGATATTTTATTGATAGGTCTTTCCCGCATAAGCTCGTAAAGGCTTTCTCTTATCATTTTTTTGCTGTAAAGCGTTCTGCGGTCTGCACGGAGCTTTGCCATTTTTATTACTTCCTTTTTTATTTACCGACAATTTGTGGTTTTTTCAACATCATATCAATATTACCACACTCTGTCCGTATTTTCAAGCGTAAAAAAACGGAAAATTTCCGCTCTCCGTAAAATTTTTTCATTTCGGTGCAACACTTTTACAGCTCAGAAGCATCTAATAGTCGGAAGGGAACGAAGGCTATGAACACACAGGAAATGCAGATTCTGATAACAAAAGCAAAAAACGGCGATTCGGCGTCCTTCGGCAAGCTGTATTCACAGTATGCCGAGCAGCTGTACCGCTTCGCTCTTTATACCCTGAAAAACACACACGATGCCGAGGATGCGATGCAGAATGCCGCTCTCACCGCATGGCGAAGCATCAGAGACTTAAAGAAGGACGGCAGCTTCAAGTCCTGGTTTTTCAAAATTCTTTATAACGAGTGTATGAAGACGGCAAGAGACAAAAACCGCCGCGAGATTCCCGTTGAGGACGTTTCAGCCTGTGAAGCCCCCGTTTTTCCCGACGAGGACTCTGCCGATATTCCCCTTCTTCTTTCTTCCCTTTCAGAAAAAGAAAAATCCGTTGTTATTCTTACGGTTCTTGAGGAATACAGCTCCAAGGAGACTGCCTCAATTCTCGGTATCCCCGCAGGCTCGGTCAGAAGTATTCTTTCCAGAAGCCTTGCAAAGCTCAGAAAACAGACAGAAGGTGCAAAAGATGAATAAAGAGATAAACGAACTTGAATTTTTCAAAGAAAAGCTTGATACGAAAATAAACCTGCCCGAGTCCCTTTCGGGGGACAGCATCGAAAAATTAATAAAAAACGAAGGGCAGACACAAACAAGAGGAAGGGCTGTTATACGCCGCTTCTGCGCCGCCGCGGTTGCCGCCTGCATCGTGCTGACAAGCGTTGCTCTGGCAGACGAGCTCTTCGGGGGCACTCCCGAGAGTCTTACGGAAAATTTCTCTCAGCAGAGTATTGCCGACACCGAAAGCGGCTCCTATGACGAGCTTCTCGGAATAATAAAGACGTATAAGGACGAATACAAGGGAAACAGCCTATACAACAAATACTACTACGTCACGGAGGACGGCGAGGCTGCCGATAACGTCTATTTCGGCGACTCCGTCATCTATGAATTCTCCGTGAAATCGGAAGCCGTAAACTCCGCCGTCACGGGAACTGCAGACAGCTACGGTGAGCTGAATCTCAGAACCGAGGGTGTTTCGGAGGCAGATATCTTCATTACGGACGGACAGTACCTGTATTGCTCGCACAAATACTCGGCAGGGCTGTCAATAATAAAGGCTGAGGCAGACGGAACACTTACTAAGGTATGGTCACACACCGAGGAGCGAGAAAAGAACGAAAGGGATTTCTCAAACACCTCTTACCGCGGCTTATATATTTATGAAAATTATCTGATAGCCGCCTTCAGCAGATACACCTTCAAGGAGGGCACTCCCCCCGTCACGGTATCGGGTGTAATAATTTACGATATCACCGATAAGAGCAACCCCGTTCTCAAAAGAGAGCTTGCCCTTGACGGCAGCTACTCCTCGTCAAGAATCACCGACGGACAGCTTCTGCTCATAAGCTCCTACAGCATATCCGATTATTTCTACACCGAATGCGACGATACCTATTTTATCCCTGCAGTCTATAACGGCACGTCAAGAGCTATGCTCCCCTGCGACTGCATATACTACGGTCCCGACTGCAAGCCTGAGACCTACGTTAATATTGCAAAGCTTGACCTTTCCGATATCACAAACGAGCCGACGGTTACGTCCTATCTCGGAAACGTGCAGGATACCTATTGCACAAGGGAAGCCCTGTACGTAATAGGCTATGACCTCGGAATTGATTACGCACAGTATAAGGGCGGTATAATGCTCACGGCAGACAGCGGAAAAACGGTCATTACCCGTATAGACATCACCTCGGACAAGGCACAGATAAAGGAAAGCTGTACTCTTGAGGGAAATCTTCTCAACAGCTACTCCATAGACGAGCATAACGGTTTTCTGAGAGTTGCGCTTAATACACGGGAGCATAACCGTATCGTCATTCTCGACGGCTCTCTCAAAACGGTGGGTGAGCTTTCGGGCATAGCAGAGGGCGAGCAGATTAAATCCTGCAGATTTATGGGTGACACCGCCTATTTAGTAACCTTCGTGCAGACCGACCCCCTATTCGTAATTGACCTTAAGGACCCCGAAAGCCCTGCTGTTCTCGGTGAAGTGAAGCTCCCCGGCTTCTCCTCTTATCTTCACCCCGTGGGAGACGGACTGCTTTTGGGCATAGGCGCGGGCGGCACGGAAACGGGACTTGACGGAAGCTCCAAAATAAGTCTTTTCGACGTAAGCGACCCTGAGAATCCTAAGGAAAAGGACAATATAGCATTCCCCGAATCCTCTCTTAGCTGTGAAGCAAAGGCATTGTGTAAGGTTAACGAAAGCCGTTTCCTTATTCCCTATAATAATTGGGGTATATGCGAAACCGAGGCATACGGGGATGATTACCGTTACTACTGCTACACGGGCTGTGTTATGGTTGAGGTAACCGCTGACGGCATAGAGCTTGCCGGCTCATACCTTGTAAAAAGCGAGGTGCCTGCGGCAAGAGCAACCTTTATCGGTGACAGAGTTTATATAATGTCCTCGGGCGAAGAGGGCGTTGCCGCCTTCAATATGGAGTCGGGCAAGCTGACGGACACGGAAAACGACGGCGCGGACAGCCAATTCCTCGAAGCTGACAGAGACCACACGGAAATTCTTTTCAGATAAATCTCTCAAAATGGGGATGTAAAAAAGTGAAGACCGCATAAAACAATATAATACAAAGGGGTTCGGCAAAGTGAAGATACTTGCCGACCCCTCTTAAACCCACAAAAATGCAAAAATTAGAGTCTTCACGGCAACTTGGAGGATGAAGTGGGCACGGGAGTGCCTATTAAAAGTTTTGGTTGAGCTTTTTCAAAAGCTCACGGTGTCAAGAGGCAGAGCCTCTTGTCGCACTCCGCAGAGTGCGACATCCTTTTTCCTTCTTAAAGCGCAGGAGATTTTTAAGAACCCTCGCCGGGGGTTCTTAAAGTGCGAAGCACTATTAATAGAACTTTTCTGAGATATCCCC
>JAZNFG010000007.1:0-27247 GCA_045589015.1 Acutalibacteraceae bacterium | reverse complement strand
GTCGCACTCCGCAGAGTGCGAAATCCTTTTTCCTTCTTAAAGCGCAGGAGATTTTTAAGAACCCTCGCCGGGGGTTCTTAAAGTGCGAAGCACTATTAATAGAACTTTTCTGAGATATCCCCCAAGTTTCCGTGAAGAGTCGCTTTTATTCTATGCCGATATAATACGGTTTACTGCACCGCTTATAAAATAGCGTGCCGCCGGCGCGAAGCAGTTTTCCTTGTATCAGTTAAAAGGATTGCCGAATTTTTCATAATATACTATAAATATTCCTGCCATTCCGATAAGAGAGCAGATGGAATGCAGTACCATATCCTTTACGTACAGCTTTTTTTCCGCGGGTTTTCTTCTGAAGTATACGACAAGCTTAATAATGAGCGTTGCTATAGCAATAGGTCCGAAGAACGGCCAGGAATAAAAAAGCACGACAAAAGGAATCAATAATATAGCACCAAGGGCTTCCGGAACAGCTTCAATTATCGGCAGCGTTATTACAAAAATCACCGCTAAAGCCGCGTAAACTGCCACAAATATAAAACTAAATTTTGAGATATATTTATAAGCTTTACTCATAATATTCACCTCTCTTTTTGAACATTTAGGGGCAGCAGGGAATTTTCTTTGTATCAGTTAAAAGGATTGCCGAATTTTTCATAATACATAGCATATATTCCTATCATACCTATAACTGAAAAAACTGTATAAAGAACCGTTTCGCGTATATATTTTTTATTTTCCGCCGGCTTACTGCGAACATAATGAATAATTCTTGCAATTAATGCACCTATGGCAATAACCCCGAAAAACGGCCAGGAAAAGCCAACGACGATTGCAAGAACAGGCAATACCAGGTGGAATATTTTTAAAGGCTCTAAAAGCTCGTTTATAAAGCCTATATTAAAAAAAGCAATAAGTACTATACCCAACAAGGCATAAGCTGTGACAAAAATGAAGCTGATTTTTGAAAAATATTTATAAAACGTACTCATAATCTGCTCCTTTCTTTAATAACTTATTAAATACTTAGCATCAGCAGTAATCAAGCCGTTACCGCAAAGCATACCACATCGGCTTCACCTCCTTGATTATAATATATTTTTCCCGTAAGCTTATTTTACCAAAATAAAAAATGAATAACAACAAAAACGGAAAAACGCAGAAAAATACGACAAAAACGTATTTATTTAATGCTTGACAAATAAAAAGGATAAGGGGGGGCTGTAAAAAAATTCGTTTTTTTACAGCCCCCATTGCTTTAATATTCTGTTAATAAATTATTTTTTGACCGCCTTGAATGACAGAATTTTTTCTCCGAGATTTTCACCCGTGATCTTAACTCTGACATCACCCGACTTGCCCGTTGTTCTTATCCAGAAGGCACGGGCACCGCCGATAAGAGCAAATTCATCGGGGCCTATAACTCTTGCAGGACCTTCTACCTCTACCTTTATGCTGTTATTGGCAAAGGGCAGACGGTTACCGTTCTGATCGTTACACATAAGCTCTATTCTCGTAACGTCATAGGTCTTATCTTCGATAAGCGTATGGGAATCAGCCCTGACGCTGAGAGACTGTGAATTTGCAGCCGTACGTGTTACGGATTTAACGAGAATACCGTTTTTATAACCGTCGAAACGGTATTCAACCTGCTCGTCGCCCCAGTTTGCAAAATACTTTGTAACGAGGTCTACCATCTGAGAAATCTTCATTCTGCCCTTGAGGAAGGAGTAAGCAATTTCAAGATAGTGCTGAGGCGGCATAATGTAACCGTGTACGGAAGCGGCAACAAGTGCATTCTTGAGAGGCTCAGCCACGTCGTGAGGAAGTCCGTCCTCGGTTTCAAGGCTGTCGCCTATATAGTCCTTGGGAAGAATGGGGGGATGCGGAAGATTGGGATATGCCTTCTTGTCGGGATATGCGGTACTCTTATACTTGCCGTTTTTATAGATATCTACGTAATCGCAGTTGGTAAAAATATAGGTCTGTCCGATAATTGCACCGGGATGCTCGCCCACGTCCATAGCAGAGGACGTTTCAAGCACGGGAATATCGTCCTGCTGAGAAGCGTATACAGCGGCGGCAAGCTTCGGGATTCGGAACATATCGGCAACACCGTGATAACATATTCTGTCACCGCTTCCGAAGTCCTTATGCGTATTGTAGTCAGCCATACACCAGCCGATAGCACCCGAATGACGCTTTGAGCCGAAGGACGTATTCTGAACTCTTAAATGCCTTAAAGCGTGCTCTGTGCGCAGTGCCTCTCTGTCAAAGGTCTTTGTGGGGAACATGTGTCCGTTATGCTCGGTTACGAGATAGGGAGCCCTTATTCCGCAGGTGATGATTGCGGGAAGAAGGTTTATGGGACCGCCAGAGTGAATGAAGTCATTATACGTATATACGTCCTCTAACAGATGGCTTCGGGGGAAGTTTCTGACACCGCCCGTCTGCCTTGTGGGGTCAAGACTTCTTGCAAGAGCGTTGGTCTCGGTATAGAATTCGTCACAGTCTCCGCCCTCGTTTACTCTGACACCCCAGAGCACTACCGAGGGATGGCTTCTGTCACGGATAACCATTCTTCTGATATTATCAAGACAGTTTTCTCTCCACTCGCCCTCTCCGAGGAACTGCCAGGAGGGCATTTCCGTAAATACAAGAAGACCGATTTCATCACAGCGTTCAAGGAAATGCACGGAATCGGGATAGTGAGCGGTTCTGACGATATTACAGCCGAGAGTATACTTCATAAAATCGGCATCAGCCTTCTGAGCCGAGGCGGGCATAGCGTTACCCACGTAAGGATAGCTCTGATGGCGGTTAAGTCCTATAAGCTTTATTTTTCTGCCGTTGAGCATAAAGCCGGTTCTTGTGAATTTTGCCTCTCTGAAGCCGAATCTCTTTGTTATCTCATCGCTTCCGAAGCTCACCTTAAGGGAATAAAGCTTTGGCGAATCAATATCCCACAGCTCAATATTTTTAAGCCTCCAGCGGATTCTTACAGCCTTACCGTCTGTCTGAGCGGTTTTCTTGCCGATGGATTTCTCCCCGTCGAAAAGCTCGAAGGTACAGCTGCCCGTCACCCTTTCTGAGAAGGTAACGTCTGCTTCAAGAGTTTTTTCGCTGTAAAGCGGGTCGGGAGTTTTTACAAAAACGTCCTCTATGTATTTTTCATCATATATATCAAGATGAACCTCTCTGTATATACCGCCGTATACAAGGTAGTCAACCACCTTGCCGAAGGGAGGAATTTCGGGTCTTTCCGTGGAGTCAAGCATTACTGCGAGACAGTTGTTTCCCTTGTTGACCTTTCCCGTTATCTCAAAGGAGAAGGGTGTGTAGCCGCCCTTGTGCTCACCGATAAATTCACCGTTAAGATATACCCTTGAATAGCTTGCGGCACCCTCGAAGCTTATAAAAATATGCTTACTGCCCTCAAAAGCATCTGCAGGTACTCTGAAGATTTTTCTGTAGCAGCTCACAAACTGAAATGAAGCCTCATCAAAGTAGTTATAGGGTAATTCTTTATTTGTGTGAGGAATATCGATTTTTTCAAATGCACTGTCATCATAACCGGGTCTTATCATATCCTCGGTAAAGCTTTCGTTGAATTTCCAGCCGAAATTCAGGTCAATGACTTTTCTCATACATATCTCTCCTTAACACTTATTCGTTATCTTTCATTATAGTCTATTATCATCATTAAGTCAATTACACAAAAAAATGTTGAATTGTACGAAAATTATGTTATTATGTAATTACCATATCTACGGAGGCTGATATTAATGAAAAAAAGCACAACCGCAGTAAAAATAATTACAGGCACGGCCCTTGCCGGCGGTGCGGCATATCTCGGAGTCGGAGGACTTCTGTGCCATGCAATTTTATCTAAAAAGGCCTGCAACAAGCACCCCGAGGAGCTTCTCAACATCCCCGATAATATGCACAGATATCTGACGGACGAGCGTTTCAGAAGAGCAGACGACTGGTACAACGGTATAAATCCGCCCGATACCGTTCTGAAAAATGAAATCGGAGAAAATCTTATTTCAAAAATCATAAAAAACGATACGCCTTCACATAAGTGGCTCATCGCCGTCCACGGCTACACCTCCCGTCCGAGAGCTATGGCAAGGCAGGCTATTCATTTCTATCAGAAGGGTTTTAATATTCTGATGCCCTGTCAGAGAGCCCACCGCAATCAGGAGGCTAAATACACCTCTATGGGTTATTATGAGAGATATGACGTAATAGCCTGGATAAATTATATCATATCAGCCGACCCCGAGGCTGAAATAGTGCTTCTTGGCATTTCTATGGGCAGCGCAACCGTTATGCTCACCACGGGCGAGGCATTACCGTCCAACGTCAAGGCGTGTATTGCCGACTGCGGATATTCAAGCTGCTATGAGCTTTTCAAGGGCTCCATAAAAAAGGAATCGGGACTCCCCCCCTATCCCTTTATTCCTGCGGCAAATCTTTTCACCACTCTTTTCAGAGGCTGGAATTTCAAGGATTGCTCCCCCATTGATGCGGTAGCGGTTTCCGAAACGCCCACTCTGTTTATTCACGGTGAAGCAGATCCCCTTGTGCCCTTATGGATGATGGAAGCACTTTATGAAAAATGCTCAGCAAAAAAAGCAAAGCTTGTTGCCCCCGGTGCCGGTCACGACGAGGCCTGCGAGAAGCAGCCTCAGATGTACTGGGAGGCAGTTGATTCCTTCCTTGAAGGTCTTATATAATATAATTGTAAAAAACTGCAGGAGCCCTTCCTTCAAAGGCTGCTGCAGCTTTTTTCATTCCCTTGCTTATTCTGTTTCAACCGATACTGCACCGACTGCGCCGTCAATATCGATTATATTGGGGCCGTCTCCGTAAGTCGTATCGTCCTTAACGCTTTTTCCGTTAATTTTTGCTGAGGCAAGTGATTTATCTATTTCAATACGGTAATCCTTCTCCGTGCCGGGAAGAACGATGCTGATATCACCGAGTCCGCAATCAATTTCACACTTTCCCGTGAGTCCGCATTGAAGCTCCACGTCACCTATGCCGAAATCGGCTTCAAGATTATTCACACTTCCCTTTTTAACGGTAAGCTCTCCCACCGTACAGCTGACAGCTGCCGAGCCTAATGCATTAAGCTCCTTAATATACACGTCACCTGCACCGAGAGTCATTTTTATATCCTCAGCCGTGAGTCCTTCAATGTCTATTTCACCCGCACCTGCGGAAATTTCAACTTTTTCAAAAACTCTATCCCGAGGAATACGTATTATAACGATTCCGTCGGATGAATGGCTGAAGTCTTTTGAATCCGTTACAACAAGCCGATTTCCGTCCTCGTAATACGTGACGTTCTCATTATGAGAGCATATTCCGAAGAAAGAACCGGCTTCAATACTAAGCTCAGCCGAGGAAATATCTATATCAAGAATGGTCACGTCATCGGAAACGGCGGCAAAATTGAAAAGGTCACTCTGAGTGCCGAATCGGAGATTTGTACCGAGCAGGGCATCCAAAGCCGTGAAGGCACCCAATGCAAGGCTTGCTATAAGAAATATCGCAAGGGCAAGCGCGAAGGCTTTAATCAGCTTCTGCTTAGGCGTCATTTGATATTCACTCCTCCGAAAATACAAGAGCCGTTGATAAACAGCGTCGGACGGCCCGAAATCATAGGATGTCTTGCCTTGTCGCTGACACCTCCGAATATCGGGGTGGTGCAGATTTCAACGTTTACGTTTTCGGGGACGAATACGGTGATACTGCCGAAGATACAGCTGACGTTTACAACCGTATCAGAGGAAATAACGGCATCTCTGAGGTCACAGTCAACCGCACCGAATACGGCAGTCAGCTCTGCGCCCTGAAAATCCTCACCCGGGAAGGAGCATTTCTGTCCCGAAAAGGTGGCGGCACATTGTTTCACGGGACGGTTCATTGAATTAAGCTGCTTCACCGCTTCACGGGCTCTTTTATTGAATGCATCCTTGAAAATAAGTCCGAGACCTATAATAACAATAATAACGGGAACAAGCAACTTCCACAGGGTTGCAAAGGTAATAATATCGCGGCTTGCAAGAAAAAGCACGACACCCACGACAAGTCCTATCAGGCTTCCCGTCTTGTCCTTTTCGGTTATAAGACTTATAAGGCTCGGAATAATGATTATCAGAGTCCACCAGCCGTCAAAGAAAATATCAAATTCAATTATATTCAAAGCGCGCAGTCCGAAAAGAATGCCTATTGCAACTAATACTACACCCCATAATATTCTTGTTATATTTTTCATCATTTTGCTCCCTTCAAGCAGTATTTACGGTAATATTTTACAATAATTATATTCCAAAGTCAACAGTATTGACATATTGCTAAAAGCCGTGCACTGTGATATAATTTTAATATTATGAAAACGGAGGCTCAATATGGTATTACAGGAATCCGGAGAAATGTATCTGGAATCAATATACGTCCTGAGTGAAAGGCTGCCCATAGTGCGTTCCGTTGACGTCAGCGAATATCTCGGTTATTCAAAGCCTAGCGTTTCAAGAGCCGTGGGGCTTCTGAAAAACGGCGGATATATCACGGTTGAGCAATCGGGTGAATTAAGGCTGACGGCACAGGGACTTATAAAGGCAAAAACAATATTTGAAAGGCATACCATCCTCACTCGCTGTCTTACCCTGCTCGGAGTGGATGCAACGACGGCGGCAGAGGACGCATGCAAGATAGAACACGTAATAAGCGACGAATCATTTGAAGCAATAAAGCATCATATAAATACAATAAAGGATTAATGAAGAAAGCGGTATTTTATGAAATACGATTTTACAAGTATTCCCGACAGAAGCGGCTGCGGCTCGGCAAAATGGAACGGAGCAAAAAATGCAAGTGTTGATGCGGTTCCGTTATCGGTTGCGGATATGGAATTTCCTGCTCCCCCCGCTGTAAGAAAGGCTCTGGCACGGCTTGCCGAGGAGCAGATTCTCGGCTACACAGACCCCACCGAGGAATATTTTTCCGCAGTATGCGGCTGGATGAAAAGAAGGCATAATTTTGATATTAAAAAGGAATGGCTGGTACAGACACCCGGTGTTGTAACGGCTCTGGGAATTCTCCTTGAGGCGGTAACGAGGCCCGGAGACGGAATAATAATTCTGACTCCCGTTTACTATCCCTTTGATATGGCGGTGCTGGCAAAAAGCAGAAGCTTCATTTACAGCGAGCTGATTCTGAAGGACGGAAAATACGGAATTGATTTCGAAGACCTTGAAAAAAAAGCAAAGCTGCCCTCGGCAAAGGCAATTATTTTCTGCAATCCCCATAACCCGATAGGAAGGGTGTGGACAAAGGACGAGCTGAGGAGGGTTGCCGATATTTGCAACAGCAACGGTGTTTTCATAATTGACGATGAAATACACAACGACCTTATAATGCCCGGCTTTACCCATACCGTTATGGCAGCTCTTGACGAAAAAACAAAAAACAATATAGCGGTATGCACTGCTCCCAGCAAAACCTTCAATCTTGCGGGACTTCAATGCTCAAATATCATCATTCCGAATGAAAGGGCTCGGGCAAAAGCTAAGGCAAGCATGATGATAAGCATGCTCAGCCACCTTAATATATTTGCATACGAGGCCTGCAAAACCGCATACAACGAATGCGAGGACTGGCTGGAGGAGCTTCTGACGGTAATTGCTTCAAATGCAAAATACGTCGAACGCTTTATGGCAGAGAATTTCCCCGAAATAAAGGTATTCCCTCTTGAGGGCACATACCTTCAATGGCTCGATATGAGGGCGCTCGGAATGACCCACGTTGAGCTGAGGCAGATGCTTGAGGATGCCGACATCTTCCTTGACTGGGGAGAAATGTTCGGTGATGCGGGAAGAGGCTTTCAGCGAATCAATCTTGCCTGCGCGAAAAGCACCCTCGAAAAAACGATGCTCAGATTCAAAACGGCAGTTGAGAAAAAAAGGAAGGAATACAGAGAAAACGGCACGCCCTATCACAAGGTGCTGAGAAAGGGTGAGCAGATGCCCGATATCACCTACGATTCACGCTACGGCAAAGGCAGAAGGCTCAGCGATACCGTGACAAAAAAGACGCTCCTTATTTTTTCAAGGTATTACGAGTGTGATATCTGCAGACGTACGCTTGATACCTTCAAAAAGTATCAGCGTGTATTCAGAATGATGGGCATTGATATAAAATTCATTCTTCAGTCGGACTTAAAAACGGTATCCGCGGCTCAGAAGGATTATCCCTTTGAGCTGATTGCCGACCCCGATTGCAGATTTTACGATATGTTCAATATTTTTGAAGCAAACAGTATGATAAATATGGTTGCGGGAGATAAGACGTTTGAGGAAATGACGGGAGGAGATATAAGAAATCTTCTCGACACCGACCTTATTGATGCCTTCGTAGGAGATTCGGAGCAGTCCCGCCGCGAGCTTCAGCTTTCGGCATTCGTGGGTATTGACAAAGGCCTCAATGTGATTTATTCTCATTATTGTAAAACTATAGGAGATTTCCCCGAAGCGGGAAAGCTTCTCGGCTCATTAAGAAAGGGTTAAAGGAAAGGAAAATACTTATGGCTAAACAGAAAAAGGAACCGATTCCCGGTTACGTTGTACCGAAAAAGGAACTGAACATATTTGCAGTAGGCGCTATGGGTCAGGGTATGATATATGCGATGATGTCAAGCTATATCAGCGACTATTACGTTAACGTGCTTCAGCTGCCGCTGATGTTCGTTATGGTGCTTATGCTTCTTGCACGTGTATGGGACGCAATCAACGACCCCCTTATGGGTATAATTGCAGATAAGGCGAATCCCAAGCGCGGCAAAATGAAGCCCTATATACTCTACGCTATCGCACCGATTGCATTACTTACGATAATGCTTTACATATCCCCCGACCTTCCCAAGACCGAGCTTATGATATACGCCGGTGCAACGTACGTGCTGTGGGGTATGTGCTACACCCTTGCCGACGTTCCGTTCTGGGGTATTCCCAATCTTATGACCCCCAACGCAAACGAAAGAGGCTACGTTATTTCCTACACGAAAAACCTTAACAGCATAGGCTCCGCTCTTCCCGAGGTGCTTTTCCTTGTTGCAGGCTTCACTCTTCCCACGCTTCTCGGCTCAACGGGTATCGAATATGAAAAACAGCGTTATCTCATAATTGCCGCAGTATGCGTTCTTATCGGCGTTATAATGTACGGTAATTCATATTTCCATATCAACGAAAGAGTTATCCCCCCTTCAAAGGTGAGAAAGCCCGGTGAGCCTACCGCTCTTAAAAGAATATTCACCTGCAAGCCGCTTATGCTCGTTGTTCTGATGGGCGTGCTTTCAAGCGGAAGATATATGGTACAGGCAGCTGCCGTTCACGTTGCACGTTACGCCTTCTACATAGGCCCCGAGCTTACCCCCGACCTGTCACTTGAGCTGAGAACGAAATATATCGCAGAAAGCGTTTCATCCGTAAAAACAATATTCCAGATATGCGCTATCGTCGGTATGTTCGGCGCACAGCTTCTTATGCCCAAGCTCATAAAAAAATTCGATTACAAGAAAATTCTCATTACAACCTGTATTGCAGGCTTTGTTTCAAGCATTTTCACCACCGTTATCGGCTGGTTTACGGCAAATCTTTATATCTGCATACCCTTTATTCTTATTTCCAGCATTCCTCTCGGTGTTCTCAACGTTGTATCAAACGCTATGATAGGAGACTGTCTTGACTATCTTGAGCTTCAGACAGGCTTCCGTGATAACGGCTTAGGCTCGGCATTACAGGGCTTTGTTAACAAGCTCGGTAATGCACTTGCCACAACGGGCATCATACTTATGTATATGTTCATAGATATCGACCCCTCAAAGATGCTCTCAAACGAGGTTGTTGTTGCCGCTACGGAGCTTACAAGAACGCAGAACTTTGCTATGTTCTCACTTGTTTCCATTATCCCCGGTATAAGCATGCTTCTTTGCGCTGTTCCTATGTTCTTCTACAAGATATCGGGCAAGGAAAGAACAAGAATTATCGAAGCTCTTGCAGAAAGAAGAAAGGCTCAGGCAGCTTCAATAACAGAATAACCGTTTCCGTTAAAAAAACTACAAACGCTTAAAGCAATATAAAACAAGGGATTCGGGCAGTCCGTTCTGCTTCGTTTTTCCCCATTCGCTTAAAAGGTGCCGCAGGAAAGCTTTTTTGCTTCTTCGGCACCCTTTTTTTCTTTACGCAAAATTACTTCCTATAAAAAAGGCTTTTTCCCTGTTACAAGATTGACAAACCGCAAGAATTTTTCTTATATAACGCCAAGTTTTTGTTGATAAATATCAAAATAAAGTTTATTATTAAAATAAATAAAGATAATCTGCAAGGAGAAAAATATGCTTCGTAACGTATATTCGGATTTTGAAGAATTCAAAAAGCAAAACAGAGAGCTTGATACAGAGCTTCCCTTTTCGGAAAATACCGAAATTCTGGCAAAGCCTCTTTTTGTGAATAACAAAACTATAAAAAACCGCCTTGCCTGTCAGGCTATGGAGGGCTGTGACGGAAATCCCGACGGCACTCCGGGTGAGCTGACGCTCAGACGCTACGACCGCTTTTCAAGGGGCGGAGCAGGACTAATATGGTATGAAGCAACTGCCGTTTTACCCGAAGGAAGGGCAAATCCGAGACAGCTTCACATAAACGCAGATAATCTCGATGCCTTTGCCCGTCAGGTAGAGGCAATAAAGGAAACTGCCCTCCGAGAAAACGGCATTGAGCCCGTAGTTATTATGCAGGCAACACATTCGGGAAGATACTCGAAGCCTGAGGGAAGGCCTGCTCCCCTTATTGCATACAACAATCCTATTTTTGAAAAGGACAATCCGATATCCTCGGACAGAATCGTCACCGACGATTACATAGACCGTGTAAAGGAAGCTCTTATATCCGCCGCCGCGCTTGCCGAGAAGGCAGGCTTTGACGGAGTTGACATAAAAGCCTGCCACAGATATCTCAACTCAGAGCTTCTTTCCGCTTATGAGCGCGGGGGAAAATACGGCGGCTCCTTTGAAAACAGAACCCGTCTTTTAAGAGAGAGCATCAAAGGTGCTATGGATGTAACGGGAAGAGGCTTCATCGTCTCTTCAAGAATGAACGTATACGACGGCTTCCCCTACCCCTACGGCTTCGGCGTAAGAGAAGGGGCGGATATTGATTTTGACATCAGCGAGCCTGCAGAGCTTATAAAAATCCTTCACTCATACGGAGTTCAGATTCTTAACATCACAATGGGAAATCCCTATTTCAATCCGCACGTAAACCGTCCCTTTGCGAAGGGCGGCTACGAGCATCCCGAGCATCCGCTTGAGGGGGTAGCACGTATGCTCAAGGGAATTGCAGATATCAAAAGAGAGGTTCCCGATATCGCGCTGATAGCCTCCGCCTTTTCTTACCTCGGCGTTGCCGCTCCCTTCGTTGCCGCAGGCTTTATTGAAGCAGGGCTTTTCGATATGGCAGGCTTCGGAAGAACAATTTTCGCTTACCCAGATTTTGCAAAGGACATTCTTACAAGGGGCGGTATGGACAGAAATAAAATCTGCATCTGCTGCAGTAAATGCACGGAGATTATGAGAACCCCCGGCGGCACTCCCGGCTGTGTTATAAGGGACCGTGACGTTTATGCCCCCATATATAAAGCTCAGTGCGGAGGAAATAAAAATGGATAAGGTTGCTGTTATTTCGGGAGTTTCGGCAGGAATAGGTCTTGCCACGGCAAGGCTTCTTACGGAAAACGGAATTACCGTAGTAGGTATGGGGACGCGACAAAGCATTGAAAATGCCCCCGATAAAAGCTTTTATTACGTCCGCGGTGACGTATCAAAGAGCTCGGACAGAGAAAGGCTCATAAATACCGCAAAGGAAAAATGCGGCAAAATCAATTATCTTATAAACGTTGCGGGAGTTGCCCCCAAGGTCAGAGCAGACATTCTTGAAATGACCGAGGAAAGCTACGACAGAGTTATGGATATAAATACCAAGGCTATGCTGTTTCTGACTCAGGCGGCGGCAAAGGAAATAATTGCAAATACCGATGCCGATAAGGGCGCAATCGTCAACATTTCCTCACTTTCCGCATATACAAGCTCCGTTTCAAGGGGAGAATACTGCATATCAAAGGCAGGTGTTTCTATGATAACGAAGCTTTTCGCGGACAGGCTTGCCGAATACAGCATTCCCGTGAATGAAATAAGGCCGGGAATTATAGCAACGGATATGACAAGCAAGGTAAAGGAAAAGTACGACACGCTTATAGAAAACGGACTTCTTCCTATAAAAAGATGGGGCACGCCCGAGGACGTTGCAAAGGCGGTTTTGGCACTTATCAACGGCTCTCTCCCCTATATCACGGGACAATCCCTTGACGTGGACGGCGGATTTCACATAAGAAGGCTCTGATATGGAACATAAATATTTTGACACTATAGTTATAGGCACGGGAGCGGCAGGCTACAATGCCGCCTGTGAGATAAAAAAGCTCTGCAATAAATCTGTCGCAATTGTCACGGAGGATAAACTCACGGGCACCTCAAGAAACACGGGAAGCGATAAGCAGACCTACTATAAGCTTACTCAGGGCGGCGGCTTTGCCGATTCCGTCAGAAAAATGGCTGAGGACTTATATTCGGGCGGTGCGGTTGACGGTGATAACGCCCTTTGCGAGGCGGCACTTTCGGGCAGATGCTTTTATAATCTCTGCTCCCTCGGTGTCCCCTTTCCCCATAACCGCTACGGTGAATACGTAGGCTACAAAACAGACCACGACCCTTATATGCGAGCAACCTCCGCAGGGCCTCTTACGTCAAGATTTATGACTGAGGCTCTTGAAAATCAAGCAAAAAGGCTGGAAATTCCCGTTCTTGACAGGCTTCTTGCCGTTGAGATAATAACAGACGGCAACGAGGTCAGAGGAATTGTGTGCTTCGACAAGACAAACGGGGAATTAAAGGCACTTCAATGCAACAATATTGTGCTTGCAACGGGCGGTCCTGCAGGAATTTATTATGATTCCGTTTATCCCGACGGACATACGGGTATGTCATCGCTTGCTCTCAATGCGGGAGCGTCCTTACAGAATATGACCGAATGGCAGTTCGGTCTTTCAAGCACGAATCCGAAATGGAACGTTTCGGGAACCTATATGCAGGTTCTGCCCCGTTTTGTTTCGATAGATGAAAACGGTAATGAGGAGGAATTTCTCAGCGGATGCTTTTCCGATGAATACGAGGCTCTTTCCCTTGTTTTTCTGAAGGGCTATCAATGGCCCTTCGATTCAAGGAAGGCTCAAAACGGCTCGTCGCAAATTGACCTTGCCGTTTACAAAGAACGTATCGGGCACGGCAAAAGGGTTTTTCTCGATTTTACAAAAAACCCCTTCGGTCTTACGGAAATTGACTTTGAAAGACTGTCCGAGGAAGCGTATACTTATCTTAAAAACGCAGATGCTCTTTTCGGCACACCTGCCCAAAGGCTGAAAAAAATGAACTCCCCCGCTATTGACCTTTATAAAAGCAAGGGAATAGATATAGAAAAGGATTATCTTGAAATCAGCCTCTGCGCACAGCATAATAACGGCGGTATCTCCGTTGACAAATGGTGGCAGACGGGTGTTACGGGGCTTTTTGCCGCAGGTGAATGTGCCGGAACACACGGAATAACCCGTCCCGGCGGCTCTGCACTCAATGCGGGGCAGGCAGGCTCCCTTCGCGCGGCTCAGTTCATTTCCGAAAAAGAAGAAGCCGTACCGGGCCTTGATTCCTTTGCTTTAACGGCTGAAGAGGCTCTTGCCCGTCACAGAGCTTTTCTTCAAAAAATAAAGGCAGATGAAAATACGGGTGCTGAGCTTCTTGCGGGAATCAGAGTCCAAATGAGCGAATGTGCCGCCGCTGTCAGATTCCCCAAGGAAATTGCCGAGTTTTTTGAAAGAAGAAAACGCGATATTGATAATTTCCCGTTTTTGCTTTCGGCAAGGGATACCGACGGTATCGTTGACGCTTACAAATACCGTGATACTCTGATTACTCAGGCGGCTGTACTGCTGTCAATGAAGGACTATTATGAAAAAACGTCGCTCGACCGCGGAAGTGCAATTCACATTTCAGACTGTAATTCAGCCGACAGCGTTGATTTAAGAGATAAAATACAGACGGTCTCCTGTAAAAACGGAGAATTTTTCATAAAGTGGCGAAGCACCCGTCCCATTCCCGACGAGGATGCCTTCTTTGAAAATGTCTGGAGAGCTTACAGAGAAAACAAAAATATTTACTGAGGTGATAAAATGTCCGCACTTGGTCTTGTTTCAATCTCATTCAGAAATCTCTCACCCGAAGAGATAATCGGTGAAGTAAAAAACGCAGGACTTGCTTGCATCGAATGGGGCAGCGACGTTCACGCTCCGAAGGACAACCCAGGCAGGCTTGAGGCTATTGCAGGACTTCAGAAGGAAAACGGAATTTTCTGCAGCTCCTACGGTACTTACTTTCGTCTCGGGAAGGACGATACCGCCGAGCTTTACGAATATATAAATGCCGCGAGAATACTCGGCACGGATATTCTCAGACTCTGGTGCGGAACAAAGGCACAGTCGAAATATTCTCCCGAGGAAGAGGCCTTGCTTTTTGAGGAATGCCGTAAAGCGGCAAAAATCGCAGAGGAAAACGGTGCCGTGCTGTGTATGGAATGCCACAACGGCACTTATACAGACACAAAAGAGGGCGCAATCAGACTAATGAAGGAGATAAACTCCCCCGCCTTCCGTATGTATTGGCAGCCTAATCAGTTTTGCGATAATGAAGAAAATAAGCGGTATGCCAGACTCATTTCCCCGTTCACAAAAAACATACACGTTTTCAACTGGAGCGAAACGGAAAGATTTCCCCTCGGTGAAGCAGTCGGCTTATGGAAGGAATATCTGTCATACTTCAACAAAAATCAGATATTACTGCTGGAGTTTATGCCCGACGATGATATACGCTCTCTGCAGGCACAATCGGACAGTCTCAGAAAAATCGCGGAGGGATAAAAATGAAATCGGTCTTTTTATGTAACGATAAAAGCAATCCCGCAAGGATATATTCCGACAATGTAAGGCAAATACTTCGTGAAATTGCAGGTCTTGACGACAGCGTATATTCAAAGGATGAGGTTTTAGACGACCCCTCTTTGTTTTCCGATACGGAATACGTTTTTTCCACCTGGGGAATGCCAGTTTTTTCAGAGAAAGAAATCAAGAGTATTTTCCCCTCGCTTAAATGCATATTCTATGCGGCAGGAACGGTTCAGTATTTTGCAAAGGAGTTTCTTTCCTGCGGAGTCAGGGTTTTTTCTGCGTGGGCGGCAAATGCAGTACCCGTTGCGGAATATACCGTAGCTCAGATAATACTTGCAAACAAGGGATTTTTCCCTCTCGCAAGATATCAGAGTGTCGGAGAGCTTGAAAAGGCGGCATTTCTCAAGGAATGCTATCCCGGCTCCTTCGGCGAATACGTCGGTATCATAGGTGCGGGAATGATAGGTTCTCTCGTTATCCGAATGCTTGCAGACTACAATCTTAAAATCAAGGTGTTCGACCCGTTTTTAAGCGACAAGAGGGCTGAGAGCCTCGGTGTCACAAAATGCTCGCTTGAAGAGCTGTTTTCAACCTGCTTCATTGTTTCAAACCATCTTGCAAATAACGAGCAAACCAAGGGAATGCTGAAAAAGGAGCATTTCTCCGCTATGAGGAAATACGCAACCTTTCTCAATACGGGCAGAGGTGCACAGGTTGTTGAAGGCGACCTTTGCGACGTGCTTTCCGAAAGAGAGGATCTTACTGCAATTCTTGACGTTACCGACCCCGAGCCTCCGACAGCCGACCATCCGTTCTATTCACTTTCAAACTGTATACTGACTCCCCATATTGCCGGAAGCTACGGCGACGAAGTAAAGAGAATGGGAGAATATATGCTGACGGAATACCGCAGATTTATCTCGGGTGAGACCTCTCCCTATGAGGTCACAAAAAAAATGCTTGAAACTATGGCTTAAAGGAGAAGCGTTATGAAAAATATATTTTTCCCTGAAGAAAAGCTGAATTTCATAAAGGAATGCACCGATGAAAGATGCAAATTGCTGTTAAGCAGGGCTCTTAATGCCGCAGAAAAAGCCCTTGAGCTTACGCCCGTTGATGAGGCAAGCGTTCAGGTTGACGGCGAGGGCTTTGCAATACAGCACGAAAACTACGGTAATGCAGCAGGACCCTTTACGGGCAATATGCCCTATCTGTGCTTTGCCTACCAATACACAAAAGACGAAAAATACTTTTTGAAGGCAAAGGAGCTGATGATGAAATACTGCTCCTATTCAAGATGGCACGGCAAGGGCTCTATCGGCAAGGGCGAGCTTATCACGGGACATTTTCTTACGGGAATGAGCTACGGCTGGGCAACGTTCTCCCATAAATTCACAAAGGAAGAAAAGGAATTCATAGCCAAAGGAATTTATACTCTCGGTATCCGCGCACAGCTTGATGACTGGGTTCTTCCCGAGACAAAAATTCATTGCTTTGACACTATGGGACATAACTGGTGGCCCGTATGCGTATCCACGGGAGCACTTGCGGCAATCACTATGAGCGACTTCCTACCCGACGGCAAAAGCCTTGCCCTAAAGGCAGCAGACGGACTTCGCCAATGGTTTGAATATAAGGGTAACCCCATAAATATGAAGCCTGCCACACTTGATAACTATGCCTTCTATGAGGGTGTCAACTATTATAATTTTTCTCTTTTTGAATATCTGACCTTTTCCCAAGCCTTTTTGGCGGTTACGGGAGAGCCTCCCTTTGATGATGAGGTAATTATAAAAAAATCCGCCGAATTCTTTGTAAACACAATGTATCCTTCTACTGAAAACGATTACTTAGTCGGCTTCGGAGACGGTGAAGGAATACAATTCTGCTCGGCTGTACCGCTTATGCTTTCAAGATATCCCGATATCGGAATCCTTCGATTTTACGTAAGCCACCGTACCAATTCGGATAACTGCGATATTCTGCAAAGGCTCATTAATTTCAGAGAAATGTATCTGCTTCCCGAGGAGGAGCCCTCTTCCCTTTCGGTGTGCTATAAAAACATAGGATGGGCAATATTCAGAAATTCCTTCAGTGAAAATTCCGATATGCTTGCAGTAAAATGCGGTGACAGCTGGAATCACGCCCACTGCGATGCGGCTCACTTCATTTTTTACAGAAACGGCATTCCCGAGATATTCGACTCTATGTGCTGTCCCTACAGTAACGATATATACAGAGACTATTACGTTCAGTCGAAGGCACATAACGTTGTTTTATGGAACGGCGAGGGACAATGCCCTGACGATCACCACCGTCACGTCCGTCCTAAGGGTGAGCTTTACAATTTCATTGACCGAGGTGATTTCCGATACGTTTGCGCTGATGCCTCGGGACCTATGGGACGCCATTTCAGAAAGCATCTGAGACACTTTATATGGCTTAAGGACATTATTCTGATCTACGACGATATTCAGGCTTATGAAGAAGGAGAAGCAAACTTCCTGCTTCACGCAGAAGAGAAAAACTCGTTTATGATGCTAACCCCCTGTGAGCAGAGAACGGAAAACGGTTATCTCGGAAGCGAAATAAAAGAGGTAACCTTTTCCTCGTATAACAGAAGAACCGACGATAACGGCAGAGTAAAATTTCTCAGCGCAATCTGCCCCGACAACGGGCAAGTCCCCGTGCTTGAGGAAATAGCCGACGGCTACAAGGTAACCTACAAGGATATAAAAATATACTTCAATATTCTTGCCGACAACAGGGTTATGCACAGAAACTGCTTCAACACCTTTGACGGAATCACAACGGATGCTACGGTACTCGCAGAGTGCGGCGGTGAATACTTCGTCGTCAACGGCTCATCCGTCAGAAAAAACGGAAAAAGCATTCTTGACGTTTTTGCAAGAATCACGGATAAAATAAACTGACTATCAGAGGAAAGATTATGGACATCAAAGCATTAAAGGACTCCCTTTTACAGGAATACAAATACAGAATCGAGCTTCACGCTCACACGTCTCCCGCAAGCTCCTGCTCAGAGGTTGCAGCAGAGGAGGTCGTGGTTATTTACAAAAATCTCGGCTATGATGCCGTTACCATAGCAAACCATTTCTCTTTTGAATATCAGAACAGCACCAAGCAGCAGGTAATAGACAGATTTTTCGATGACTTTGAGCGTGCAAAGAAAAAGGGAGAGGAAATCGGCATCAACGTTATCCTTGCGGCAGAAATCAGATTCACGGAAAATGAAAACGATTATCTGATTTACGGCGTCACAAGAAAAATGATGGAAGAAATATACGACCTTCTTCCCTACGGTGCAGAAAATTTCAGACGGGTTTACAAAATGCCCGACAGCGTATTTTTACAGGCACATCCCTTCAGAGACGGAATGGAATGCGTTGACCCTGCTGTTCTTGACGGCATTGAGGCCTTCAATATGCATCCCAATCATAATTCAAGAGTCGGAATTGCCTGTGTTTATGCAAGGGAAAATAACTTCCCCGTTATCACCGCAGGCTCCGACTTCCATCACAAAAACCGCAAGCACGAGGGTGTTTCGGCAATTCTTACGTCAGTTCTCCCCTCGGAAAGCTTTGATATTCCGAAAATTCTCAAAGGCGGTAACTATCTGCTTGAGGTCGGAAGAAGCAATATAGTTATTCCGTAACACGGAGTCTGCGAATAATATGTCCGAATATTTTTCTTGTTGCCTTTTTCGGACTTTTCGGCTAAAATAGTATTAAGTGCAAATATTCGCAATTAATAATACAGGAGATGACAAGGCGATGAACTCTTCAAAAGCACCCGCAAACTCAATCCGCCCCTTCGGCTGGGCAGATAAAATCGGCTACTCCCTCGGTGATATGGGCTGTAACTTCTCATTCCAGCTTGTATCCACCTATATGCAGCTTTTCTATATGCAGTATATCGGTATTGAGGAAAGTGCGTACGCAATCATAATCATTCTTTCAAAAATCTTTGATGCCGTAAACGATATTGTTATCGGTAACCTTGTCGATACGAAAAGAATCGGCAAAAAAAGCAAATATATGCCTTGGATTCTTCTCGGCGGTGTTACTCTCATAATTTTCAACGTAATGCTTTTTGCCCCCGTACAGGGCTTTTCTCAGTGGGGTAAATATATCTGGTGTCTCGGTGCTTACTGTATGTGGTCAATCGCATATACGATGGTAAACGTGCCTTACGGCTCACTTCATTCCGTTATTACGGATGACCCTCAGCAGAAGGTTTCTCTTTCCACCTTCAGAAGCATCGGTGCCGCTCTTCCAGGTATCATCGTTATGATGGTGCTTCCCAAGGTTGTATATGAAACAAAGCTCAACGACCTCGGTGAAGAGGTTGATGTTCTCAAGGGACCTATCCTTCTTCCCGTTGCCCTTGTTTTCGGCGTTGTTGCTCTCCTTGCCTTCTGGGCAACAACCAAGCTTGTCAAGGAAAGAGTCAATCATAAATCCGAAGACAATGCAGTAGGCTTCAAGGCTATTATGTCATCTGTAAAATCGTTCTTCACTAACCGTGCGATGATAGGTGCTACAATCGCCTCCGTAGCCTCGGTTGCTCTCTTCAACTCAACTATGTCCCTGAATAATATGGTATTCCAGTATTTCTTCCATAATACCGATATGATGGGACTTGCAATGGTAGGAAGCTATGCTCCTATGATTGTATTTATGGCACTTATGGGCAAGCTCACGAAAAAATACGGAAAGAAGACCGTTATTGTTGCAACTATGCTTGTCGGTGCAATTTCGGGTATAGTTTCTCTCGTTCTCCCCATTTCTCCCGATTCCACGGGTATGATAATTTACGTCGTTTGTCTTATGGGACTTAACCTCGGCAATGCAGGCTTCCAGATTTCCGTATGGGCTATTATTGCCGACTGTATTGAGGTTTCCTACAGACAGACAGGCAAGAGCGAGGAAGGCTCCCTTTATGCGCTGTATTCCTTCTTCCGTAAGCTTGCACAGGGTATCGGTCAGGCAGTAGTTGCTCTGGGACTCGGTGCTATCGGCTTTATCGAAGGCGAAAACGCAGTTCAGCCCGCAGATTTCGGCAACAAAGTAAAATCCCTCTACTTTATTCTCCTTGCCGCCGGCTCTCTTATTGCCTTCCTTTCAATGAAATTTATCTACAACATCGGAAAGAAAGAAGAAGACGAATTTGCACAGCTCATAAAAGAGGATTGATTCTCTGCTTCTGAATAACAAAAACATCAAGGGGACGCTTAAAAATAAGTTTCCCCTTGATTATTTAAAAAATTTGTTTTATAATAGTAAACCGATACGCGGGTGTGGTGGAATTGGCAGACACGCAAGATTTAGGTTCTTGTGCCAAAAGCATGCAGGTTCGACCCCTGTCACCCGCACCAAATTAAGGACTTACGCTTACGTGTGAGTCCTTAATTTTTTTCTGTAAAAAGACGGGACTTGAAGCCTAAAAGGGTGAGGAGCGCAAGAAAATGGCTTCGTCGTACGCCTACGGCGAACGTTTTCATATAGTCCGGCTCCCGAGGAAAGCCTCGCTTTTCGTTCGGAGGGACATAAAATCTTTTTATTTTATAGGAAGGAATTTCCTATAAAATAAAAAAACAGTCCGATGGACTGTTTTTAGCGACGAAGTCCGAGGCGGGTACTGTTGCAATGCAACGGTCGCCCGAGGATGGCGGAATTGCGAAGCAATACCGCGTCCCGTCTCTCGCACCAAAATTCTCAAATGCCTTTTGGTATTTGAGAATTTTTCTTTTTTTGAAAGACGGGTACTGTTGCTAAGCAACGGTATCCGAGGATGCTGGATTTGCGAAGCAAAGCCGTGTCCCGTCTCTCGTACCATTAAGAATCGTTGAAATCTCAAAGGTTTTGACGATTCTTATTTTTTTGCTTTGCTTCAATCTTGAAAAAAGCACACAGAATCGTTAAAAAGTCCAATTTTATTACATAAAAAATATAAGAAAAAAACTTATGATTTATCAACCCCCTGCCCCCACTCTTGGGGGAAAGGTGTTTCTTGATATATGCAAATTGCTCACAATCGCGAGCAATTTCCTATATATTAAAAAATGACCTCACACGAGGTGAGGTCGAGCGTACTAAACATTATTTTAAACTTTCTTTGAAAGTGTCAGCCACCATATTCTGTGTTGATGTCAGTTTAATATCGTAAGCTACGGTTGAAGATCTTAATCTAATTTCAGACTTAGTCGAATATAGCAACTTAACGGAAATTCATATAACCGAAAACTAACAGAACTACCATCAAAATATAGAAGAAAGGAAGAACCGTTGCATCTCCGCCGAACGAAATAATGAATTCCTTTAAAGATTTTGATTTTTCTCTGTTTTCCTTGAGTCTCTTCGGGCGTGCAAAGTAAGCAAGGTCGAAGAGAATATAGCCTACACAGTAGAAAATCCAGGTTTCCCAAAGAGTATAGCCTCTGAGAATCTGACCGACAAGTATAACTGCTCCCAACAAAATCAGGAAAATGCGTATAATCTTTATATTCTTGTAATCCCAATAGCGTTCAAGGCCGTCGTGCTGTGCAATAACATAGTACATTGTAAAGCAACAGATAATTGAAGCCATCGTTGTTGAGCCGAGCATAACAAGTGCAAGCGGACCAACCATATAGCAGGGACGCTCAAGAACCTCAACGATGTTCATATCAACCTCACCAAAGGCGCGGGTGATTTTGTTGCCGTTTCTGCGGTAAGGAATGATAAAAAGGAAGATTGTGAGAATTATCAAAGCACAGAAAAACCAAGAAAGAGTAATGTCAACCTTTTCGGGAAGCATATACCAAAGCTTTCCTGCCGCTTCAGCCTGCTCAAGATTCTTGGCAGCAAGAGGCCAACCGAGAACAAAAGCTCCTGCGATACCAAGACCGTTGAAGCAACCCTGTGTAAATTCCATTATTTTCCAACCATCAATAACATTAAGTGCATCCAATTTACCGAAAAGGCGTTTGCCGTTCTTGAGAGGATGAATCTGCTTGTCATAGAAGGTGATGGCGACAACCCAACCGACAGAGCCTGCAAGTGCGCCGCCAATCCACATAATGATACCGAAAATATCACGGCGGATTGCCATCATAAGAAGCAGGCCGGCTACTATAACAAGGTTTCTTCCCCATTCCTCTCGGCTGTCTTTAGAGAAACAGACTTTAGGCATTCTGCCGTGTTCAGGGTCGTAGGGTGTGTTGAAAATTCGGTATCCTATTTCCTGTACCAAAGGAACGAGTGCAAAGAAGATAACGAAATCATACCATTTATATACAACACCGCTCATTGCAGAAAAGCTTACACCGAGAAAACCTGCGCCGAGTCCGCTCCAGATTGAACCCTTGAAAGCAAGAGCGAGATAGCCGAGGGAAGGATTGTATCTTGGGCTGTCGTGGTCAAGCACGAGACCCATTGTCGAACCGTAGGGCTCCATACCGCCGTAAAAATAGCCGAGAGCACAGGCTGCCGCGAACAGGAAAACATTGTTCATTAAAAGCTCCGAACCGGTATACCATACACAAAGAATACCCATAAAGGCTCCGGGCAACATAGCACCTTTTTCGCCACCGATTGCAGAGCCGCGCATACCCCATCCGAAGCACATAGTAATCATACTGATTGCCAGAAAAGCAAATATATTTTGAGTTTCCATATGCAATACCCTTTCTTTGTTTTAGTTCTTTTCTACACGAACAACCGCATAGCCGATTTTCTTGCGTCCGCAGGTATAAACCATATGGAGAAGATTATCCTCCGCAACAATTGAGGGATATGAAAATTCAACACCGGGTTGAGTCTCAAGGTCAATGCGGACGGGGTATGTAGCACCGTTATCCTCGGAAAGGAAAAGGCACAGAGGTGTGCGGTCACCCCAGTTTTCACTTACGGGATTGCAAATCAATCCCAAAACACCGCAATCGGTCATTGCCGCACCGATACCGCTGTTATTATTGGGCATATCAGTGGGGCGCGCTACAGACCAGGTGCGTCCGAAGTCTGTTGACTCGCTGCGATAAATCCAATTAAGGTTTGTACGCGCAAGCATATAAACTCTGCCGTCGTGTGACTGATCTTCCCATATCGCAGGCTGAATCAGGCCCTCACCGTCCTTGGGAAGCTCTTCCTTACGGTTGCATATCGTGCCGTCGGGAAGTTCAAATGCAACTGGAGCAGACAGTTTCCATGTTTCTCCGTTATCTTCGCTGCAGTCTGTCCAGGATTCCCAACGGTCGCACAAATCCTCAGTTGAGCCGGGAGCAAGAAGTGTACCGTTTGAAAGCCTTATCATCTGATTTTTAACGGGTCCTCTTCCGCCGATGTCACCCGGGACAAGTTCCTTCGGTTCTGTCCATGTTTTGCCACCGTCAAAAGATACCGTTTTCATTGAGTACCAATGACCTTCATCAATACCGCTTTTGTAAATCAGCGTAAGAACACCGTTCTCAGCAAAAAGAGTCGGGTTCCAGTCCGCCTCGCCATCATCCGGAGTTACGGGTACCGGCGTGCTCCATTCTCCGTTACGCTCAGCAAACCATATACGCACATTCGGATTCTTTTCTTTGATACCGCCGAACCAGGCGGCTGTGGGTTTACCGTCGCAGATAGCAACTGTGGCTGCATGACATTCTCCAGTTTCTTCGTTGATACCTTCGGTTGCAAGGTATTCCTGATATAAAAGTTCTGCCTTAATCATTTGAAGCATCTCCTCGTCAGAAAGTAATAAATAGTATAAAGCCCAAAAACGAAGTATCCTTATTTTGGGCTTTAACTTGTTATCAACAGCCGTGAAGCTCTTTATAAATACGGATAACCTCCTGTAGGTCCTCCTCTGTGTCTACGCTGACAGCTTTGTAATGAGCCGGTGCGGGAACGATTTTGATTTTATATCCGTGTTCAAGAACCTTAAGCTGTTCGAGGGACTCTGCCTCTGAAAGAGGAGTGGGAGCAAGCTTGGTATATGTATTAAGAAAATCGTGTGTATATGCATAAATGCCGATATGCTCAAAATATCTTGCTTCTTCCTCGTGACGGGGATACGGAATAGGTGAACGTGAGAAATAAATTGCATTTCCGTTTACATCGCTGACAACCTTGACTACGGTGTTGTTGAGAATATAGTTTTCATCCCCCGTAATTTCCAGGCTACCTGTTGCCATAACGCAGTCCGGACTGTTAATCAGTGCAGAACCGATATCATCAATTATTTCGGGAGGAACGAGAGGCTCATCACCCTGAATATTGATAACATAATCACAGTCGTAATTGCTTGCAGCCTCTGCAACTCTGTCCGATCCTGTGGGATGGTTGACACTTGTCATAACAGCTTCGCCACCGAAAGCGATAACAGCATCATAAACACGCTGATCATCAGTTGCAACAACAACCTTACTGAGTACCTTTGACTTGCTTGCATTTTCATAAACATGCTGGATCATAGGCTTTCCGCATATATCCTTAAGAGGCTTGCCCGGAAGACGGGAAGAACCGTAGCGGGCAGGTATAACACCTAAAACTTTAGCGCTCATATCAAAATCTCCTTTAATTAAAAATTGTATTTTTCACGGATAGCGTTTCTCATCTTGTTGAGAGAGAACGGCTTGATTTCATCGCAGATGCGCTCACGCATCTCTTTGCCTTCATCGGTATTCTGCGGAGCAGAGGTGAATTCAAGAGTTACACCGAGCTCTTTACAGATGCGGTCAACAAAAATCGGCCAAAGCTCACCGATATCGCCGATAACGGGAATGCTGTTTTCAAGGCGTGTAAATGCTGACATTTCCATACGGAACGGGATCTTTGTGAGCTTTGTCTTTGGAAGACCTTCATTGATTGCTTTCTGTATAAGCTCGCTCTGCTTGTTGAGATCCCATGAACGCTTAAGGTTTTCATCAAGGTCAAAACGGATGAGAGTCTTATCCTTGAGGCTGTATGTAGGAAGACCATTCATTGAAGCCCATATACCGTGACCTGTGTATGTTTCAAAGGGACCGTCGTGGATTTCTTGAGTAAGAGCGACAGCAGATTCAATAATGACATCAGCCTCAGAAAGCATTTTGGCAATACGCTTGCAACGTTGACTTACGGGAATACTGTCTGATATGCAAAGACCGACCTGACCGCCGCCGATGAGCTGGGGAACACTGACAAGGACAGGAACACCCTTGATTGCACCCGCACCGATCATTGTGTTCGGGTCAGCACCGAGACCTGCAACATACTCAAAGCTTTCTCCGAGTGTTTGTGCAGCAACCATAATTTCTGTTGAAACCGTTTCATTGAAATAACCGACAGGATAAGCCATATTGCCTGCTGCCTTTATGATAACCTTACCCTCTGCCTGTTCGCAGACGGAAACAAGCTCTTCGTCAAGAGGAAGCTCCGAACGAATTCGTGCCCATTCCTCCTCGCTGAGCTGTGTAAGCTCGTAAATATTGCCGCGGCAACGGATGTTTTCGGGACATTTGTCGCCGAGAATATCCGCATCGAAGCGTTTTACTCTGTCAAGGGTGCCGCCCATTTCGTGGGAAATTACTGCAGAACTTGTTGTTACGCCGTCAATAAGACCTGCGTGAATAAGAGCAGCAATAAGTGTTGTAACACCTTCGTGAAGATTCGGACCGCTTCCTATAACAGCTGCAACCTTACCGCCGCGTTTTTTTACTTCTATAACCTTTTCAATCGCTGTGTTTAAAAATTCCTTTGTTTCATCAGGGAGTGCCTGATAAAGCTGTTCAACCAAAGCAGGTGACGCCATAGTATATTCTCCTGTTCATAAATACTTAAACATTAATTTTTTTGCCGAAGCAAGCATCGTCGTAGTCTATAGACAAAAGTGTAAAATTGTATTTTCTGTAGAAGCCCATCGCTCTTTCGTTTCTCGGTCCGCAGGTAAGACAGACTCCGCAGACACCTTTTTTTGCCAAATGGTCACACAGAGTGTCAATGAGCTTACCGCCCAGTCCCATTCTCTGATATTCGGGAAGAATATTAATATGAAAATGGGCAGGGTATTCTTCCTTGAATCTTTCGGGAACATTGTACGCGGTCGATGCCCATTCGTATCTGTCATCGCCGTAGCTGTCCGAGCGAGGAAGATATTCACTGTCGAAGATCTTTTTGAATCTGTCAAAGTTTTCTGCACAGATTATATAACCTACCACTTTGTCTTTATCTTCAAGCACAAAGCAGTTCTCAGGTTCATGCTCAATGTAATAATCGCAGAATGTGTTATGATAAAACAGTCCGGTCAAATAATTCGGCACTTCCTCGGGCCCTTCACTGTTATCGCACACGAAATGCATATCAGCACGGTCCTTTTCCTCATATTTTCTGATAGATACCATTATATATCACCACCCTCAATCCGGTTTACAGAAATAGATTATCATAATGAATTAAAAAAAGCAACAAATTACTTGAAATTTTTTTAAAATAAGTGTATAGTTAAGATATACAGTTTTTGGGAGTAATTGCTATGAAATTTAAGGATAGTTTGACAAAAAAATCAGTAAAATCCTTGATAAATTTAATTATTTCAACTATGCCGAAGAGGTATTTTACAACACAGGAACGCTCGGATGAATTTATGCTTACGGGAGACAAAAAATTCCGTTCCGTACCCGGTAAAAATTGGACTGTCGGTTTCGGTAAAAAAGCATACACCCCTGATGATTATAACCATAAGACATATTATATTGCCGGCTATGATTCTGATAATCCCGTAAAAGGGGTACTTGATGACCTGTATGCAAGAGCAGTTTATCTTGATGATAATACAGGTGACGGCGGTGTGATTTTTTGTGCACTTGATTGTGTCGGAATCAGCAGAAAGGATATAAATGACATAAGAAAGCTTGCTGTTGAAAGCGGAAGGCTCGAAAAGGTTAAATCAATCAACATTTCTTCAACTCATACGCACGCAGGAATCGATACTCAGGGGCTTTGGGGTAAAAAGATCTATAAAAGCGGTAAAGACAAAGCTTTTATGGATAAACTCAAAGAATCCGCGGTTCAGGCTGTCATAACAGCTTTTGAGAACAGAAAAGACGGGAAGCTTTATTATGGTTTCGCTCCTGTTGAAGATATGCAGGCTGATGTCAGAACTCCCG
>JAZNFG010000006.1:0-7978 GCA_045589015.1 Acutalibacteraceae bacterium | reverse complement strand
CGCACTCCGCAGAGTGCGAAATCCTTTTTCCTTCTTAAAGCGCAGGAGATTTTTAAGAACCCTCGCCGGGGGTTCTTAAAGTGCGAAGCACTATTAATAGAACTTTTCTGAGATATCCCCCAAGTTTCCGTGAAGAGTCATTAATAACCTGCAAACAGCAAAAATGAGATGTAAAAAATCCTTCGTTTTTTACATCTCATTTTTTACTTTATAAACCACCCGTGCCTCAAGCAGAGGGCGGGCATCGGGACAACAAATTGTCCTAAGGGGGAATTAATTTCATTATCGGATATATTCAGTTTACGGGGCGAAACTGTATCACGGGAGTTGATTCGTCAATGGGAAGGATGTCGTAGCCGTTTACAAGACAATACTCTATTATCGTGCTTACGGCTTCAACCGTAGTATTTTTAATATCGTGCATCAGCACTACGGAAAAATCCCTGTTTTTAATCTGCGATATGGTGTAGGATGCAATTTTTGAAGAGGAATACCCGAGGGTATCTCCGCAGTCCACGTTCCAGTCGTAATAAGTGAAGCCCCGTTCAGTCATATACTGTGCGGCATCTGCCATAACGCCCCTGCAGTAGCTTCGGCTGACGGTATTGTTTGTGCCGCCGGGGAAACGGAAGATTTTTGTATAAACCCCCGTGGTATCGCAGATAAGCCCGTGCATAGCGTCAAAATCATTGACATAGCTTTGTCTGCCCGAATATATCGACCATTGATGGGTATAGGTATGAACGCCTATCGTATGTCCGTCAGCGACGATCTCTGACAGAAGGTGCTGATATCGGGGAAACTGATTCGTTACGAAAAAGGTTGCCTTTACTCCGTAGCGGGACAGATATCCGAGAAGCTTCCGGGTATAAGCACCGGGGCCGTCGTCAAAGGTAAGATATACGGTCTTTCTTTTATCGGAATACTCCGTGAACGAACAGCTTTTACAGCTTTTATATTTTCCGTTTTCCGCCGCCGTCCACGTTCCGAAGCTGTGCCCCGTTTTCGGTGCGGTAATTCTTTTTTCAAGAATACCTCCGCAGGCGGTACACGTTGATATATATTCTCCGTCGTTTGTGCAATCGGCAGGAGTCTCTTTTATTTCGGGAGTGTGTCCCGTGGCAGGGGTGATATCTCTGCGCACGCCCTCAACGTAACAGCAGCTTTCGCATCTGTCCTCGGTATAGCCGTCATTTATACAGTCTGCGGCTGAAGTAAAGGCAAAAATGCTGTGTCCGTGAAGAATGCACCGAACGCAGTCAAGTCCTACGGAAACTCTCAGCACGATTCTTGCATCATCGGCATCAAGCGTGCCGTTTTTATCCGTATCACAGTACAGGCTTACGTGCCCGTCGGGCAGGTCAAGTCCTGCGGCACAGCGAAGAACGCGCCTTGCATCATCGGCGGTTACAAGTCCGTCCCTATCCGCATCGCAAAAGCTGCCCTCATCAAAATAAATTTCCTCTGTCTCAGACGTGCTTTCTTCCATATTTTCTGCCGCGGCGGCACAAAAACAGAACAGGCAGCACGTAAGCACTGCCGTAAGCGTTCTTAAAAATATTCTTCTCATCATCTGACCTCACTGTAGTGTGACGGTAATAATACGAGCCGTGTTTTTTATCGGCTGATTTCCGTCGCTTCTTCATTAAAATACTCGTCAATCCGGAAGGATTGACTCCGTTTTTGCCTTGAATTGCCAAAAATCCTTTCGAATTACCGTCACCCTACGATAGGAGGAAGAAGCTCAAGCACCGTATCGATAAATACCTGAAGCTGAGGTGTCATAGCCTTGCCCTTGAGGTAGGCAAGCTGTGACCACTGGTTAAAATCGCACTCGGGAACGTTTATCTGCTTGAGAAGTCCCTTCTGCAGGTCGCTTCGCACCTCAAATACGGGAAGCATCGTTACGTAGTTTGACTGTCTCGTAAGTCTCATAATCGTATCGGTATTTGCAATTTCTATGGAGGGAGTCACGAAAAGATTTCTCTTTGCAAGCTCATCATCGAAAAGATATCTGTAGCCCTCGCCCTGCGGCATAAGGATAAGCTTCTCACCGGTTATTTCTTCAAAGCTTACTTCACTCTTTTTAACAAGAGGATTTTCGGGATTCGTAACGAAAATAATGGGCTCAACCTCTTCGCGGACACGCACCCATTCCTTTCTCGGCACCTTGTAGTCAAGCATATAGCAAAGGTCAAGCTCGTTTGCTCTCACCTTCGCTTCAATCTCTCTTGCCGAGCCTACGAAAATACTGAGATTTATATGCGGATAGCGTCTGTTGAATTCGGGGAAAATAGGAATAAAGCAGGATTTGAGAATTGAATCAACAAGACCGAAGCGGATAGTGCCTCTCATATCCTCGCTTTCCGTTGCAAAATTCTGCGCCTTCTCTATTGCTTCAATAACTGCATTCGCATATTCTATAAAGTTAACACCGAACTGAGTCAGCTTGATATTTTTTCCGATTCTGTCAAAAAGCGGAACACCAAGCTCCGTTTCAAGCTGCTGCATCTGTACGGTTACGGCAGACTGGGAATAGCCCAGCACCGATGCCGCCTTCGTAAAATTATTAAGCTCCGATACCTTGAGAAAGGTCTTTAAATTTCTGACATCCATTTTTATCACCGATTACAAATAATTATCAATTTGAGAAATCTATTATTTATTATTATGATATAGCATATTATACAGTATGTCAAGAAAAAATTTTATTATTCCTTTACAAAAAATGAAAATATGCACAAAATCTCCCTTTATATTTGTGCAGTAATGCCGTATAAAATATGCTAAAATATTATTATATTGTAAGGAGGATTTCTTATGAAAAAACTTATACCCGTTTTGATTGTTCTCACACTCGTTATCACCTTGTTTGCAGGCTGTAAAAAAAGCGAAGCCGCAAAGCAATGCGAGGATATGATAAAGCAGATAGGTGAGGTTACCCTTGACAGCGCAGCCGCCATTGAAGCGGCTGAAAAGGCTTACGCCCTGCTTTCGGGTGAAGATAAAGGCGACGTCAAGAACTTCGATACCCTCAGCGAAGCCCGTGCTGCCTATAACGGAATAAAGGCCTTTTCTGATTCGGCTGCTGAGCTGAGCGACCTTCTTGACAGAGTTTTCAAGGACACTTCCGTTAATGCCGCCGCTGTTACAACGGCTTACGAGACGCTAAGCACCTCTCTCGGTGAGGCTCCCGCAAAGCAGAAGGCACAGTATGAGGAAATATTCTCCTCAGCAAAGGAAAAATATGACGAATACGTAAAGGAATGCGAGGGTGTTATTCCCTCTGCGGCAGTTTACGTAAAAAGCTTCCTTGAAATGCCAAAGGAAGAGGGTACGATAATTTCAATCGACAAGGTCGGATGTGTTGCTCAGCTTGACGGAGACACACTTTACTTCTTATTCGCAATAAGCTATACCGAAAACGGTGAAACGAAAAACGTATATTCAAACGCACGTTACGCCGGTACCCCCTCAAAAGAATCAATGCAGAAGTATCAGGATAGCTTCTATAAGACAGAGCCGTTATCGGATAATCTCAACGCGCTTGAAAACGGCAACGTGATTCTCGATACGGCAAAGGTGCTTGAAGCTGCTGCCGGTTAATATAAGGAGAAGATTATGAGCTGTAAAATAATTGCACACCGCGGCGCAAACAAAAAAGCTCCGCAGAACACCCTGCCTGCATTCATAAAGGCAATTGAGGAGGGAACGGACGGCTTTGAGACTGACGTTCATCTCACCCGTGACGGAATTCCCGTTATCTGCCACAATTACACCATTGATGCCACCTCGGACGGAATCGGTGAGGTTTCGGCATATAAGCTTGAGGAAATCAAAAAATTCGATTTCGGCTCTTATTTCAGCGAGGATTTCAGGGAAACTCCCCTGCCCACGCTGGATGAATTTCTTGAGGTTGCTTCGGCAAGCGATGCTGAAATTATAAACATTGAGCTGAAGTGTCCGCGCAACGGAAAAACCGCGCTTCTTGCGGAAAAAACTCTTGAAGCCGTCAGAAAATACGGCTGTCTTGACAGAGTAATTATTTCAAGCTTTTCACCCGAGGTGCTGACGGTCGTTAAAAATATTGACGCCCGTTGCAAAACCGCATTTTTATATCCCATCAGTCACCCCTCAGTCTGCAGATTTGTTCTTTATCCCTTCTTCATCGTAAAGAAGATCGGCTGTGACATAATTCATCCCGCTTCTATTATGGTGACAAAACGACTTGTCGATGCCGCCCACGCTTTGGGAATCAAGGTCAACGTATGGACGGTAAATGACAAAAACACAATAATAAAGATGCTCGACTGCGGTGTTGACGGCATAATTACAGACTGTCCTCTTGAAACGAGAGCGGTCTGTGAGGAATACGAGAGAAAGAAGGCAAGGGACAATGTTTGACGGAAGGCTCAAGGCAGTCTCCTTCAGCTATGACGACGGAGTTACGCAGGACAGACGGCTTATTGAAATATTCAACCGATACGGAATTAAGGCTACCTTCAACCTCAATTCGGGACTTCTCGGACAGGACGGTAAGCTGACCTACGGCGGAAAGAGCGTTTCACATATAAAGGTTACCCCCGAAGAGGTACGAAGCCTTTATAAGGGTCACGAAATTGCCGTACACACTCTGACTCATCCTCATCTGCCCGCACTTTCAGAGGAAGAGATCATACGGCAGGTAGAGGACGACAGACTGCGCCTTTCAGAGCTTGCAGGCTATGAGGTAAAGGGTATGGCATATCCCGGCGGCGGAGTTAACTTCGATTTGAGAGTTGCCGATATAATAGCAAAGAATACGGGAGTAAAATACGCCCGAACAACGGTTCATACCTTCGATTTTGAGCTTCAGTCCGACCTGCTTGTATTTAATCCCACGGTACACCATAACGATACCGAGAGATGCCTGAAGCTTATAGACGATTTTATCGCTCTTGAAACGGATACCCCAAAGCTTTTGTATATATGGGGACACAGTTACGAATTCGACCTTTCGGATAACTGGTCCCTTGCAGAGGAAATGTGCAGAAGACTTGCGGGAAAAGAAGATATTTATTACGGTACTAACCGGGATTGCCTCGGTGTTTAATAAAAAAGGAGTGTTTCAATATGAAAAAATTATCGGCAATTATTCTCGTAACCCTTTTAGTTTTTTCTTCTGCCGTTATCCCTGCGAGTGCGGCATTCAACGTTCCTACATACACGATTGAGTATGGCCAGACAATTACAGTAAAAACAAATGATTCCCGTTATGCTTATTTCGCCCTGATTGAATTCATTCCTGCCGAAAGCGGAAGATATGCCCTGACGTCAAGCTCTGATAATGACGTATGCGACCCGTATTGTGTGCTTTACGACGGAAAAAGAATTGAAATTCTTGAGAATTGTGATGATTATTACGACCTTGACTTCTGCCTTGAATATGATTTTGAAGCAGGAAAGCTTTACTATTTTATGGTGTACGACTATGATATGCAAGAAGCCGAATTTGAGGTTACTCTCGGCTGCGCCCATAAATATGCACCTGATGGAAAGTGCGTAATATGCACAGAGGAATGTCCCCATACGCCTCTTTATGATTATCTCGGCAAATGTGCCTGCCAAAGCACCTTTGCGGGAATCGATATCAAGGCAGGCGACAGCATTGATTTTCAGTACGATTTCGAAAATGATTTCAACAACTACCTGAGATTCATTCCCGAAGCAGACGGTACGTACTATTTCTACTCAGAGTCAGCCGGCGATACCGCTATGCCCGATGCCACAATTTATGATGATGAATACAATTTTATTACCTATGCTGATTACGTTTACGAGGACGAGGAAGAAACGAAATACGAATTTGTATTGATCTATGAATTTGAGGCAGGAAAAGAATATTTTATCTACCTCAGCGATGACTATGATAATAAAGAGGGCTTCACCGTTGTGTGTGAAAAAGCGGTACATACTGTTCTCGGAGACTCAGAGCACGAGCTTGCTTACGCGGAAGGATACGAACCGACCTGTACCGAGCCCGGCAGAACAACCGGTCTTTATTGTCCCGAATGTAATGAATACACCTTCGGCTATGAGGAAATACCTCCCTACGAGCATTGGGATTTTAACGGAGACGGCATCTGCGAACTATGCAGAGGAAGCGTTCCCCTCCCCGACTGCCCTCATATATGCCATTCACAGCACCCGATTCTGAAGACTATATGGAGAATAATCAACTTCTTTAACAGAATGTTCTCCATTAATCTCTACTGTGAATGCGGTACAGTTCACATCTGATTCACAAAAAAGAGAACGGAAAAGGCTTCGAGCCTTTACCGCTCTCTTTTTATTGAACGATTCTTTTGTTTTGTGAATAAAAAATATGCATTTGTTTTTTATATGCTTTTTAATCGTAAAAAAACTATGAATTTTATGTTTTTATATTGAAATAAAATATGGTCTGTTGTATTATAATTATGGATTGTTAAAAAAATAACAAAATACAAAGGAGTATAATTATGCAGAGATTTACTTTACCCAGAGACATTTATCACGGCAAAGGCGCACTTGAGGTATTAAAGACTCTCAAGGGCAAAAAGGCTATCGTTTGCGTAGGCGGCGGCTCAATGAAGAAATTCGGCTTCCTCGACAGAGCAGTAGCATACCTTGAAGAAGCAGGTATGGAGGTTAAGCTCTTTGAAGGCATCGAGCCCGACCCCTCTGTTACAACCGTTATGAAGGGCGCAGAGGTAATGGCAGAATTCCGTCCCGACTGGATTGTTGCTATCGGCGGCGGCTCACCCATTGATGCGGCAAAGGCTATGTGGATCAAGTACGAATATCCCGAGATAACATTCCCCGAGATGTGTCAGGTTTTCGGTATTCCCGAGCTGAGAAACAAGGCAAAGTTCTGTGCAGTTTCCTCAACCTCAGGTACGGCTACGGAGGTTACGGCATTCTCCGTCATCACAGACTACGAAAAGGGCATCAAGTATCCTCTTGCTGACTTCCAGATTACACCCGACGTTGCTATCGTTGACCCCGAGCTTGCTCAGACAATGCCCAAGAAGCTTGTTGCACATACGGGTATGGACGCTCTCACTCACGCAGTTGAGGCTTACGTATCCACGGCAAACAGCGACTTTACTGACCCTCTTGCTCTTCACGCAATCAAGCTCATCAAGGAAAACCTTGTTGCATCCTACAACGGAGATATGAATGCTCGTGCTGTTATGCACAACGCACAGTGCCTTGCAGGCGAGGCTTTCTCAAACGCTCTTCTCGGTATCGTTCATTCAATGGCTCACAAGACGGGTGCCGCATTCGACGATTTCGGCGCACACATAATCCACGGTGCCGCCAACGCTATGTACCTTCCCAAGGTTATTGCATACAATGCAAAGGAAGAGACAGCACAGGCAAGATATGCAGAAATTGCTGACCATATTGCTCTCGGCGGTAACACTAATGAAGAAAAGACTGCCGCTCTTATCAAGTTCGTAAGAGACCTCAACGATGCACTTAACATTCCTCAGTGCATAAAGAACTACGGCGCAGACAGCTACTTCGCTGAGCAGGGCTTCGTTCCCGAGGAGGTATTCCTTGAGAGACTCCCCGAAATTGCAAAGAACGCAGTAGGCGACGCCTGCACAGGCTCCAACCCCAGAAGCATCGACCCTGCACAGATGGAAGCTCTTTTCAAGTGCTGCTACTATGACACGGAAGTAAACTTCTAAAATTTGCTGAAATGCAAAAAAAGCGCAGACCGAATAAAGAAAGATAAACAAGGGGGCTCTTGCAACTGATTTGCAAGGGCCCCTGAACACACCCTAAAAATAAGGAATATTTACCGAAACTTGGGGGATGAAGTGGGCACGGGAGTGCCTATTAAAAGTTTTGGTTGAGCTTTTTCAAAAGCTCACGGTGTCAAGAGGCAGAGCCTCTTGTCGCACTCCGCAGAGTGCGAAATCCTTTTTCCTTCTTAAAGCGCAGGAGA
>JAZNFG010000005.1:0-6100 GCA_045589015.1 Acutalibacteraceae bacterium | reverse complement strand
GGATTTCGCACTCTGCGGAGTGCGACAAGAGGCTCTGCCTCTTGACACCGTGAGCTTTTGAAAAAGCTCAACCAAAACTTTTAATAGGCACTCCCGTGCCCACTTCATCCCCCAAGTTTCCGTGAAGAACCAAAAGATTTTATGTCCCTCCGAAGGGAAAGCGGGGCGTTCCTCGGGAGCCGGACTATTCAAAAACGGTCGCCGAAAGGTTCGGCGAAGCCGTTTTCTTGTATTGTTTTATGCGGTCTTCGCATTTTTCACATCCCCTATAGGCTTCTTGTTTTTTTATTCCTTATGTGTTAAAATACGTTTATAAATCGGAAAAGGAGAATCACTATGCTTGTAATGACACCTGACGAGATAAGAAAGGCTGAGGATAGTGCCAATGAAAACGGGCTTTCCTACGAGGATATGATGGAAAGCGCGGGAATGGGATGTGCAGAGCATATTCTGAAGGAATATCCCGATGCCGAAAATATCGTTATAATATGCGGTAAGGGTAAAAACGGCGGTGACGGCTTCGTTATAGCAAGATATCTGAAGGAAGCCGGAAAAAACGTGAAGGTTCTTCTTGCCTTCAATTCTCCCTCCGATGAGCTGTCCGAAAAAAACAAAAGGAGAATAGAGGGCACCGTTGAGCTGCTTGATGCCTCTCGCTTGACGAAAAGAACCGCAGCTATTATAAATGATGCAGACGTTATTGTCGATGCGGTATTCGGAATAGGCTTCAAGGGAGCTCTTCCCGAAAACGTAAAGGAGCTGTTTGCTGCGGCAGTCCGATGCGGTGCTGAGATTGTCGCCGTAGACGTTCCCAGCGGACTCAGCATTCACTCGGAGAATACGGAGGGCTGTCTCAGGGCAGACGAAACGCTTTCTATGCTCTGCTTCAAGCACGAGCATATTTATAAGCCTTACAGCGGCTATTGCGGCAGGGTATCGGTAATTCCCATAGGCTTCGGGGTTATAAACGGCAACGCCCTTCAGAGCGTATCGGAAAAGGAAATTAAAGACCTTCTTCCCTGCCGTCCCTTTAATTCCCATAAGGGCACCTTCGGAAAGGCACTTATAATTGCAGGCAGTAAAAAAATGCCCGGTGCGGGAATAATCGCGGCAAAGGGATGTCTCAGCACGGGCGCGGGACTGACGTATTTTGCATTTCCCGAAAGCCTTTACTCCACGGTTACCGCCCATCTTACGGAATGCGTATTCCGTCCTCTTCCCGAAGAAAACGGAGGCTTCTCGGAATACTCCCTTGAAAGCATAGCCTCCGAGCTTGACGGCATATCCGCCGCGGCTATAGGTCCCGGAATCGGCACGGACAAGGGCGCACAGTCACTTGTAGCACAGCTTGTAAGGAGCTTCAGGGGTAAATTAATTATTGATGCAGACGGAATAAATATTCTTTCCCGTAATATAGATATATTAAAAGAGTCCGAAGCACAGATAATTCTTACCCCGCATCCGCAGGAGATGTCACGGCTTACCGGAATACCCGTAAATGAAATTAATGCAAGCCGGGAAAAAACCGCCGCCGAATTTGCGCAACGCTACGGAGTCACGGTTCTTCTCAAGGGGGCAAATACCGTAATCGCTTCTCCCGACGGCAAGACCTTCATCAATCCTACGGGCAGCTCCGCTCTGTCCAGAGGCGGCAGCGGAGACCTTCTTACGGGAATTACCGTTTCACTTGCCGCACAGGGACTGAGTCCCCTGAGTGCCGCAGTCTGCGCCGCATACATCCACGGTCTTTCAGGCGAAAAGGCAGAGGAGCGATTCACTTCATACTGCGCAACCACACAAAGAATTACCGATTGCATTCCCGAGGCTCTTTCTCAGATAATAAAGGGAAAGTGATAATGTGAAGCATACAAGAGCCGTTTTTCTTTCAGCAGTTTTTATTTTTACCTGTCTGTTTACCGCCTGCGCGGACAGCTCTCCCCTTAAGAGCTTTTTTCCTCAACAGACCTTTGTTCTTGAAATGACTGCCCAAAAGGGTGATAAGACCTTCGGTGCCGATATCACCTGCAACGGCTATAACGATATAAAAATTTCGTTTACATATCCCGAGGAGCTTTCGGGCTTTATCATAACAGCCGATGAGGACAGCTTCTCAGTCAACGCCTTCGGTATCATTGACGAAATAACCGAGGCTGAGCTTAACAAGTCCTCTCTTCTGCACGTTCTGACTGAAACCGTACGAACCACGGTTTTCACCGCTTCTGAAAAATTTGAAGCAGACGGGGACTGTCTCAAGGCAGACCTTACAATCGGCAACACTCCCGTCAGCGTTACCTTCTCCCAGGAGGGCTATCTGACGGGAATGGAAGCACCGACTATGGATTTTTCAGCAGTTTTCAAATATTCAGGTTGACAAAACAACCGAAAAGCAATATACTTTCTTATGTAATATTTTTTTGCAACGGTACAGATGATTTCCGATAAGAGGCTCCAAAGAGAGAAAACGGCAGGTGAAAGGTTTTCGTGCTTCTTCGGGAACGGCCCCTGTACGGCAACAAGGCGTTGAGTCTTGCGTATTATCTGCGTTAAGGATTTTTTGAGGAGGTGCTTGGCACAAATCGGGTGGTACCGCGGTTTTTCCGTCCCGATAAGGTGACAGGTGTCTTTTTTGTTTTTTTGCAGGAAATTAAATTCAGAAAAAGGAAAGTGAAAAAAAATGGAATGGACCGGACTTAATGAGATACGCGAAAAGTATCTTAAATTCTTTGAAACAAAGGAGCATCTCAGACTCCCCAGCTTCTCCCTTATTCCGCAGGGAGACAAAAGCCTTCTGCTTATAAATGCAGGTATGGCACCTATGAAAAAGTATTTCACGGGTGAAGTAACTCCTCCCTCAAAGAGAGTTACCACCTGTCAGAAGTGTATAAGAACCCCCGACATTGAAAGAGTCGGAAAGACCTCACGTCACGGCACCTTCTTTGAAATGCTCGGCAACTTCTCCTTCGGTGACTATTTCAAGCACGAGGCAACGAAATGGGCTTGGGAATTCTGCACCGAGGTTATGGAAATGCCCGTTGACAAATTATGGGTCAGCATCTTCCACGAGGATGACGAGGCATTCGACATCTGGACTAAGGAGGTCGGCGTTTCCCCCGACAGAATCGTAAGGCTGGGCAAGGAGGACAACTTCTGGGAGCACGGTGCAGGCCCCTGCGGTCCCTGCTCGGAAATTTACTTTGACAGAGGCGAGGAAAACGGCTGCGGAAGTCCCGACTGCAAGGTAGGCTGTGACTGTGACCGCTTTGTTGAATTCTGGAATCTTGTTTTCACTCAGTTTGAAAATGACGGCAACGGCAATTACACCCGTCTTAAAAACCCCAATATCGATACCGGCATGGGACTTGAAAGACTTGCTTGCATTTCTCAGGGCGTTGCAAACCTTTTCGAGGTTGACACCATTCAGAATATAATGAAGCATATTATGGAAATCGCAGGGGTAAAATACCACGAAAACGAAAAGAGCGACGTATCTCTTCGTGTTATTACGGACCACATCAGAAGTACGACTATGATGATATCCGACGGTGTTATGCCCTCAAACGAAGGCAGAGGCTACGTGCTCAGACGTCTTCTCAGACGTGCCGCACGCCACGGCAGACTTCTCGGCATTGAAAGACCCTTCCTCAGCGAGGTGTGCGAAACAGTTATAAAGGAAAGCGGTGCCGCATATCCTCAGCTTACGGAGAAGAAGGATTACATTCTTAAAATAATTGCTATAGAAGAGGAAAATTTCAATAAGACCATCGATTCGGGTCTCAGACTTCTTGAGGAAATGATTGAAGAGTCAGACAAAAAGACCTTAAGCGGTGACGATGCCTTCAAGCTCTCCGACACCTTCGGCTTCCCTCTTGACCTTACGAGAGAAATCCTTGAGGAAAAGGGAATGACGGTTGACGAGGACAGATTCAACGAGCTTATAAGGATTCAGAAGGAAACAGCAAGAAATGCCCGCAAGGATGCAGGTGCAGATGCCTGGAAGAATTCGGGTGCATCCCTCAAGGGACTTCCCGAAACCGTATTTACGGGCTATGAGGGCACCGAGGGCAAGGGCAAGGTTATTGCAATTCTCACATCAGACGGTGAGACCGCTCAGAGCATCGGTGAAGGTGAAGAGGCTGTTATTATTCTTGACTCAACAGCCTTCTACGCAGAAGGCGGCGGACAGTGCGGTGACAAGGGTACTCTCAAGGGCAGCGCATTCTCCTTTAAGGTAAACGATACAACAAAGAATAACGGAGGAATCTTCTTCCATAAGGGTATAGTTGAGGAAGGCATAATAAACGTCGGTGACGATGCCGAGACGCTTGTATGCAAATGCTTCAGAGAAGCAGTAAAGAGAAATCATACCTCTGCCCACCTTCTTCAGGCGGCTTTAAGACGTGTACTCGGAAGCCACGTTGAGCAGGCAGGTCAGCTTGTAAACGATAAGGTTATGAGATTCGACTTTACTCACTTCTCCGCGCTGAGCGCAGAAGAAATCGAAGCCATTGAAAAGGAAGTAAACAAGACTATACTTTCTGCCCTTCCCGTTGACAGCTCCGAAAAGACCCTTGCCGAGGCAAAGGCTATGGGTGCTATGGCACTCTTCGGCGAAAAGTACGGTGATACGGTAAGAGTAGTAAACGCAGGCGGCTATTCACTTGAGCTTTGCGGCGGTACGCACGCCGAAAACACGGGTAATATCGGTATGTTCAAAATCACATCCGAAAGCTCCGTTGCCTCGGGTGTCAGAAGAATTGAAGCAGTAACGGGTCTTAACGCGCTGAGCTTTGTAAACGAGCTTAATAATTCACTTTTCAAGACAGCGGCTGTACTCAAATGCTCCGCTTCGGCAGTAACGGAAAAGGCCGCTACCCTTGCAAACGAGCTGAAAAACAAGGACAAGCAGATTGAAAAGCTCAGCTCTGAGCTTGCAAGCGCAAGGGCTGCAGACCTGTTTACGGCAGTCGGAGAATTCTCAGGAATCAAGGTTCTTACGGCAGACCTCGGAGAGGCTGATGCAAACGCTCTGCGTACAATGCTTGACTCTTCAAAGAACGATGACAGCGTTATCGTCGTTGCAGGCAAGAACACGGAAAAGGGCACCTGCTCCTTTGCCTGTGCCTGCGGTAAAAACGCAGTTGCCAAGGGCGCACACGCCGGTAACATCGTCAGAGAAACGGCAAAAATTGCAGGCGGTGCAGGCGGCGGCAAGCCCGACTCTGCTATGGCAGGCGGTAAGGATATAACTAAGATTGCAGCTGCTCTTGCCGCAGTAGCCGATATCGTCGGCGCACTTATCAAATAAAACAATTAAGGGAGGAAATACTATGGATTGCATTTTCTGTAAAATCGCAAACGGAGAGATACCCTCTTCCAAGGTTTATGAAGACGACAAAATTCTTGCCTTTAAGGACCTTGACCCTCAGGCTCCCGTGCATCTGCTTATAATTCCCAAGGCACATATAAAATGGGCTTATGACGTAACAGAGGAAAACAGCGCGGTAATTGCTCATATTTTTGCAAAAATCCCCGAGATTGCAAAGTCTCAGGGACTTGAGGACGGCTTCAGAATTGTAAACAACTGCGGTGCCCCCGCAGGACAGACGGTTCATCACATCCATTTCCATCTTATGGGCGGAAGAAGCTTTACGTGGCCCGCAGGCTGAGCATAATACAGAATCTTTCATTCACTCTTTTTCGTTTCCTTCATATTATACTATTGGAAGGTGCGAAAGGAGGTCAGCACAATGTTATTCGGTAACGGATGCAACAGCTATTGGATACTTTTCATCATCCTCATCCTCGTTCTTACAGGTGACAACGGATGCCACAACGGCTGCGGCTGTAACCAGAACAACTGCGGCTGCGCACAGAGCAACTGCGGCTGCGGCTGTAACTGATAATTAAATAAGAAGACCGCTGTTATGCCGAAAGGGCGTAGCAGCGGTTTTGTTTATTCTTTGGTTCTTCACGGAAACTTGGGGGATGAAGTGGGCACGGGAGTGCCTATTAAAAGTTTTGGTTGAGCTTTTTCAAAAGCTCACGGTGTCAAGAGGCAGAGCCTCTTGTCGCACTCCGCAGAGTGCGAAATCCTTTTTCC
>JAZNFG010000004.1:0-62320 GCA_045589015.1 Acutalibacteraceae bacterium | reverse complement strand
AAGGAAAAAGGATTTCGCACTCTGCGGAGTGCGACAAGAGGCTCTGCCTCTTGACACCGTGAGCTTTTGAAAAAGCTCAACCAAAACTTTTAATAGGCACTCCCGTGCCCACTTCATCCCCCAAGTTTCCGTGAAGAACCACGAAAATGAGCTGTAAAAAACGAAAGTTTTTTACAGCTCATTTTAATTGCATTGGGGGGGGGGTGGTTTATTTGCGTGGTGCGTTTTATAATCAGAATTGAGTTACGGTACCTGCATCATAGCTGAAGGGAACGAAGCCGTGGGCGATGGCGGGGCTGTTCTGAGCTATCGTAAAGTCACGGTTCTGAGCATCCTTAAAGAGCGGATCCTTGAAAAGAGCGTTGTTGTAATAGCCTTTGGTGCGCATAATCACAAGGGTTATTCTCTCTAAAAGCTTTGTTGATTCGCCCGAGAAAACGTTACCGCCGTGCTTGTAGTCCCAGTAAATATTGCCGTCGTCTGTAAACCAGTCCTCTTCTGTTGTGTTGAAATACATAACGGCATCGTCGGTCACGAAAATATTATTCAGAAGTGTAAGGGAATTGTGATCTTCATTTTTTGAGATTCTGAAAGCACCCTCACCGCCGAAGGCAAAGATATTGTTTTTTATTATATTGTCCTTGCCGTAGTGCTGATGGAAGGTCTGCGAGGAGCAGTCGTAAACAAGATTGTTTTCAACAAGAATATTGCTTGAGCCCTCGTCAAGATATATGCCCCAGCCGCCGTAGCCGTAAGCACCGTCGTCACAGCCTACGTTATAAATAACGTTACCTGAAATTACGGTGTCAGGCTGAATGCCGAGGGTGTAAATACCGCCCATATCGGAAAGCCAGCCGTTGCCGATATTGTAAATAAGGTTGTTGCAGATTTTGATTTTATTCGTGGAGTTATCCGAATAGCCCCAGTTCCAGCCTACGGAAATGCCTGTGTACCAGCCGTCGTGTATTTCGTTGTTCATAAGCTCACAGTCATAGGCGTGGGTAAGAAGAATACCGATTGCATTATTGAAGATTCTGCCGTAGAAGCCTATGTGACAGTCGCGGACGTTGATTCTCTGAGTTGAAGCGGGAACGGTGAACTCACCGTGAATAAATACAGCGTTTGCACCGATTTCATTAAATTTGCAGGACGTTACGTTACAGTCGGTCGAAGCCTTGTCAAACTTAATGGCGGTGTAGGAGATATTTTCAAAACGGCAGTCTGTGAAATTGACGTTCCTTGATGAGGCGACGTAAATTGCCGCAGGAACCTCAAAGGCTGCCTGAGGATGCACCGTACCGTATACGATATTGTCGTAAAGGTGGTGTCCCTCGGGGAGAGGATTGCCGGTAAACTGACCGTCTACGTAATCCCAGTCTGAGTTAATAAAATCTATACCCTGAAAGCTGATATTTTCTGCATCGGTAATTGAAAGGAATTTTTCGTTGACGCCGGCATAAAGCACGGTGCTTTCGGGTGTGTCACCCTCTTCGGGGACGTAATAAAGCTTTTCCTCTGCGCGGTCAAGATACCATTCACCGGGAAGGCAAAGAGCCTCCTTTACGTTTTCATAAATGAAATAATCGTCAACTCTGATTCTCATAGCGGTGGCGGATTGTACCTCAATTCTGCCTGTTGAAGGGTCAATTGAGTGAACGGGAAGATGCTCGTCACACCAATAGTGCATAATTTTAACCTCAACGTCCGTGGGGTTTGCAAAGTCAAGAATATCGTTTTTGCTTACGTAGAAGGCGGCAGCGTGTCTGAAGAAATCCTGAGAGTAAGAGGCAGGGACGGATTCATTATCTGCAGGCTCGGCAATATTGAGCATACCCTCCTTGGGATAAATTGAACGGGAAAGTCTCTTTTCGCCCTTGAAAAGGGAGCGGAAGTAATCCTCATCGCCGTTAATTTCTACGTCTGTCACGAATGTCCGTACTCCGTTGATTTCGGTTTCCGTGAAGCCCGAAATTTCCTTTGAGCCCGTGAATTCAACCTTTTCATCGGGATATGAGCGGTAGGTGACGTTCTGTCGGTCCGATGAATCAAAGATTATTTCCTCCGTGATAACGTAGGTTCCCTCTCTGAACCATACGGTAACGGCTTCATCCGAGGTGTTGCTTTTCAGAAGCTCCTTTGCTCTTTTTAACGTCTTAACGGGAGAAGCGAGGGTTCCCTCGTTGCCGTCGTCACCGTCGGGAGAGACTATGATGTCATACTGTCCCATAACGAATGCTCCTTCATTGAATTCTGTTTTGATTTTTTCTTCGGTCTCACCGAAAACGGGAGTAATGGCTTCGGCAGGGCAGAAAATAAGACCGAGCCACGTAAAAAGCGCGGTAAAAAAAGCTGTAATTTTAGTCATAATCCGAAATTCCCCTTTATCATAATCATATTTAAGTCAAGTATAGCATAATTTGTCCCCGTTCTGCAAATCTTTTATATTTTAATTTACTTTTTTGTCTGCAAAAAAATTATCACGTAACAGTTTATTTGATTTATGTTGCGGCAACGGGCACAGGACGCATATCGGGATAAGAAAAAATCTGTTGACAAAAAGAAGCCGTGTTGCTATACTATACATAGAGGCTCTATGTATCGAAACTCTATGTATAAAGGAGAGAGAAAAATGAACATAAAAAAAGAGCTTACCAAGGGCAGCAGCGCAATGCTCGTGCTGTCCGTGCTTGAGAAGGAGGAGCTTTACGGGTATATGATAATCAAGCGTATAGCTGAAAGAAGCGAAAACGCCTTTAACTTCAAGGAAGGAACGCTTTACCCCATACTTCACAGCTTTGAGGCAAACGGATACGTAAAATCCTATTCCGTGCAGACCGAGGGCAGAACGAGAAAGTATTATAAGATAACCGAAAAGGGGCTGAAGACTTTAAGGGATGCTAAAGAGGAGTGGAATGCGTATACCAATGCGGTAAAAAAGGTGATAGACGTAAAGCCTGCGGCTCTCAATATATAACGGGGGTGAGAGTATGGATAAGGTAAATGAATTTGCGGAAGCCTTTATTCCGAAAAATCTTCCCAAGGGGATAAAGCAGACCATAAAAGACGAGATCATCTGCCATATTCTTGACAAAGCCGACCATTATATTGATATCGGATATAAAAGAACCGTTGCCGTGGATAAGGCTATCGAGGAATTCGGCACCGAAAGGGAAATGAAGAAATATATCGCAGAGGAATTTGAGGAGCTTTATCACGAAAGAACCTGGTGGGGACTTGCCGCCGCGGTCCTTATATGGCTTATGAACTGTATGTGCTTCCCTCTTGATATATGGGTATATTCTGCGGACTTCAACCGTGACCCTGACCCTGCAGGAGCATTTATGAGCTTCTGTATGATTTTTGCGGTTCTGGGACTTATTGCGTTTGCACGTATAAAAAGATACCGCAAAATGCTTTTATGTATAGGAATTGCAAATATTACGGTTCTGGGAATACTTTTATGGTGCTTCTATCCTCAGATGGCGGGATATTCTATGACCTATAACATTATTTATCTTGTTGACCGCTTTACCCCTCTGCTTTGGGGCGACAAGGCGATAGCAGACGGAATAATATCAATAATAGGCTGTTTCGGTATTCCTCTGATATTTGCTCTTTATTCCGTAGCGGCATCAATTCTTCTGAAGGCGGGAAAAATCGGAAAGGTTAAGAATGTGCGGAAAAAATGCATTGTGACGGCCTCTGTCTGTGCCGCCGTGTGTCTTATCACCTGCCTTTTGCAGCCTGTGGGACAGAAATACTATGATGATTATCCCGTATGGTTCAGTGCCTATGACAGCCATATTGCCGAGGAAACCGAAAGCCTTTACGGCAGAATAAATACGGGTGACAGTGCTGATGCCGCACGGGCGGTGCTCACCGGCGAGGGCTTTACGACCATAGAGGAATACAGGGAGCAGCTTGACAGGCTGACGAAAAAGCAGTTTGATGCAGACGTTTCCGCGCTCACCTTTGTAGACGGCTATACCGTATATTTTCATCCCGAAAAATATATAAAGGGTAACGGTTTTGTGGGTATAAAAGAGGAAAACGGTGTTGTCACGGGTGTTACGGTTGGAAATATCGGTCGGTATATGTACGACGAAAAAAATAAGACCTTCGGCTTTTTTGATACAAGAAACTGGAAGGCATGGGACAGAATTTCGGAGCTTGAAGAATATTTCGGCACCTTAAAGCCCGGTGACCGCGAGGAGGAGCTTATGTCGGAGAGCTTCGGCTCGGAATTCGGTCAGATTTATACGAAGAGAAAGTGCGTTGAAAACGGTAATATGATTACGTATTACAGAGTATATTTCTACGGACTTGAAAATCCCGATGCACCCGATTATAAAAGATATGACAGCCGCCGCGTGGAGCTGACCTTTATAAACGGCGCACTTTCAGCCGGCACGCTTTATGATGAGGAGTATATTGACGGAGAGGACGTTATTTACAAGAAAACTCTTTCGGCTTATTAACTCCCTCCCCCCGAGCTTTTTGTTATATGCAAAATTGCTCACAACGCGGGCAATTTCCTATATAAAAAATAAAACGGAATAAAGGAGAGATATGTATGAAAAGTGATATAAAGTACAAGATTAAGGACATAATTATAAGCATAACTCTCGGCTGGTGCGTTTTTATGGCATTTATGTATTTTAACATTATTTTAAGCAGTCCTTTGTTCAGGCTTATAGGTTACCTGCCGGCGGGAGATTATATAGGGAATCTCTTGGAGACGCTGTTCCTTTCAGGTATATGGGCAGTTCCCGTTTTATGGCTTATAAGTGTAATCCTTATGATTTTTGTGAGAAAAAAAGAAAAGCAGGAGAGAAAGGAGAAGCTGACAGCCGTACTGACAGCCGTTGCCCCCGTGCTTCTTGCCGTTTTTATGCTTCTGACGAATTTTATCGAGGTTTTGGCATAATGTGAATAACGTTTTTTTTGCAGACCGATACTTTCCCTTGGGGAGGTGTCGGTCTTGTATTCTTATCACAACACGATTAAAAAAAGGATAAAAAACGGTGAGCTTGCAGGATTTGAATTTGTAAATGACTACAAGGGCGAGGGGGAGCGTCTGCTTCTGTATTTCAGCTCGCCGCCCTTTGTCCGTCCCGTGAGACCTCACAGATACGGCGAATATATGGCTCTTATTGACTCCCTGCGGTGACAGGGAGCCTCATTTGTTGACAGCATTAAAAAATTGTTTTATAATTCAAGTGTATGAAGGGACGGTGTTTTGTGTGGGTAAATTAATTGATATCAGCAGCAACCCGAAGCCAACGCTTCGAGAAACGCTTGAAAGAAGATATAAAAACGGTCTTTCGAGTTTTCTTCTGATAGTGAGCTTCACTGCTGTCAATCTTATTATGCTTCTTTTTGATCCGGACAGATACGTTCTGTTTTCTGCAAATATCCCCTATCTTTTAGGCGACTATGCTATGTATTATTCGGGAAGATACCCCGAGAAATATTATGCCGGTGATACGGCAATGGAGTTTTTCGGAACGGGATTTTTTGCAGCCTTTATTGCTGCAGCCGTTGCTTGCATACTTTTTTACTATATGTGCTGGTTTTTTGCAAGAAAAGGAAAAGACGTATGGCTTGTCTCCGGGCTGGTATTTTTCGTAATTGATACCCTCGTGATGCTTATGGTAGCAGGCATATCTCTTACGATGCTCCCCGATATTATTTTTCATATCTGGATATTGGTGTCCTTGTGGCTTGGTATATCGGCGCATCTCAAGCTCAAAGCTCTCCCCGCCGAAGGAGAAGGTGAAGCTGCTTCAGCAGGCGAAGGCGGCATTCCGAAGGGAACAAATACTGCTTTCTCTGAGGATACACCCGTGCTGAGAGCAGCTGACCTTGATGAAAAGGGAAAAGTTTTTCTTAAGGCGGAGACAGATTCACTTCAGATAATTTACAGAAGAGCAAAAAGATTCAATGAGCTTATTGTAAACGGTAAGGTTTATGACGAGTATGAGGTGCTTGTTGAAACGGATCATACGCTTAGTGCCATAGTCGGCGGACACAAGATCGAAGCGGTCTACGACGGAAAACTGATGTGTTATATACTTGTTGATGACAAAACCATAGCAAAAAAAGCAAGGCTTATATAAAGACGGGTGACACAATGAAAATACCGAATATACATAAAAGCGATTTCTTTTATTCTTTATTTCCCAAGGTGGCTTTAATAAATACTGCCTGTGATTTTGAAATCAAGGGCAACGGAATTGACAAGGAGCTTGTTGCGGGAAAGGAATATTGCGTGCGTGCAATCGGGCAGGAGGAGAATAATTCCTCTGAGCTTCTTACCTACAGCACGTGGCAGAAATACGGCGGTGTTACCGCTGTGGCAGACGCTGACGGTGTGCTGAGATTTACCCTTACTCTTTCCCGTGAGCAGATTTATACCTTGCGTCTTGCCGAAAAGGACTCTGAGGGTGAGTGGAGTATACTTCATAATTTCAGAGTATTTTGTGCAAAGCCCGATTTATATGAGCGTATTCCCGTGAGAGGAAATACCCATTGTCACACATCCCATTCGGTTGACGGTCACGAGGACCCCTTTATTGCCGCCTCTCTTTACAGAAAGGCAGGCTTCGATTACCTTGCGATAACCGACCACCATCTGACGGATGGCTCACTTTTTGCAATAGCGGAAAACGAAAGGCTGCCTTCTGATATGTGGCTTCTTGCGGGCGAAGAGGTACACGTGCCCGATGCTTATATCCACGCAGTAAACGTGGGCGCGCTCTTTGACGGTGAAGGACTTGATAAATACTATCACAGCCATAAAGAGGAATGCGAAAAGCAAATAAAAGCAATTGCCGGGGACCTTGCTAAGACTCTTCCCGAAAACGTTTTGCCGATGGACTTTGCCTACAGAAAATGGATAGCCGATATGATTCATTCGGCAGGCGGTATAGCGATTCTTGCCCACCCCTTCTGGGAATGGGAGGCTCATAATACGAGAGACGATATGTTCAGATTCCTTGCAAAGGAAGGGCTCTACGATGCTGCGGAGATTCTTCACGGGCAGGAAAAGGGCTGTCAGGATGCAAATATGCAGACCGCCTTCTGGAACGATATGAGAGCCGAGGGCATTGATATCGCTCCCGTCGGTGTTGACGATGCTCACAGAAGATACTTTAACTGGGACTATGAATGCGGCTTCAACGAGGTTTATACCGTAGCCTTTGTCAGAGAAAAAACTCTTTCGGGACTTAAAGAAGCCTTTGCCGGCAGATACAGTGCGGCTGTGGAAAGCTATGAGGACGCTCCCGAGCACGTGGTCGGCACCTACAGGCTGACGAAATTTACCCTGTTTTTGCTTGAAAATTATTTTCCCTTCCACGATGAGCTGTGCTTTATTGAGGGACATTTCCTGAAGGAAGCATACCTCGGTGACGAAAATGCCCTCCGGATGCTTTCTCTGTTAAAGGGGCAGACGGCAGAATATTACGGTAAATTTTTCGGCAAGGGAGTAAAAAATGGGAATCGGTAATTATTATAAAAAGCCCGAAATGATATTTTTTGACGTGGGCGGAACCTTGTTTATTGACGGAAAATGTATTCCCCGCTCGGGACTTTCCCGACTTCGTTCGTTTGCCTTGAATCCCGACGCCGCGGATGACGATACCCTTTGCCGTCTGTGGGACGAATACCTGAAAGAGGTGGATACGGGACACCTTTCGGCAAGCGGTGCTGTTATGGATATACATCTTTCTTCTATGCTGAAATACGTTATAATGAATGCGCGGCTCCGTTTTAATGAGAGTATTACGGAGCTTGAGGAAATATTTGACCGCTTCAATTCGTCAAGGGAGCTTGCCGACGGCATAGAGAGCCTTCTTGCGGCTCTGAAAAGAAAAAATATACGCACGGCGGTTATAAGCAATAACGCTATGAGCGGCGAAAGCCTGTCGCTTGCGATAAAAAGATGGATTCCGTCCTCAGATTTTGAATTTTGTCTTACCTCTGCGGATATTCTTCTTGCAAAGCCCTGTAAGTCAATATTTCTGACGGCGGCGGCCTTTGCAGGTGTTGCCCCTGAGGCTTGCTTATATTGCGGTGACGGCAGACTTCCCGACGTGGACGGGGCAAAGAACAGCGGTATGCTCCCCGTGCTTATAGACACCGTCTCGGACGTGCCCCTTGTATTTCGCACCGACGGCGACAGAGGGGAGTATATGACGGTTAATAATTGGCGTGAGCTTGAAAAATTTATAAACGAAATAAAGGACTGAAATTATGAAAAAGTATTTGTCTGCTTCAATTATGTGTGCAGATTTGCTCAATATGGAAAAGTCCGTAAGAGAGCTTGAAGAAGCGGGGATAGACTATCTCCACGTGGATATTATGGACGGCTCCTTCGTGCCCAACATAACCCTCGGCTTTGACCTTATCAACGCTCTTAAAAAAATAACCGATATTCCTCTTGACGTGCATCTGATGGTAAATGAGCCGTCAAAGCTTTTTGACCTTATGAGGCTTTCCGAAAACGATATCATCTGCATTCATAACGAGGCGGAGCTTCATACGGCAAGAGCGCTTGAGAAAATAAAAAGCAAGGGCGTAAAGGCAGGTCTTGCCATAAATCCCGCCACACCCGTTGAGGCATTTCGTTATACTGCCGACCTTATCGATATGGCTCTGGTTATGACGGTAAACCCCGGCTTTGCGGGACAGAAAATAGTTCCCTTTGCCGAGAGAAAGGTCAGAGATACGAGAGAGCTGCTTGATTCTCTCGGACACCGAGAAATACTTATTGAGGTTGACGGCAATATAAGTCCCGAAAACGGAGTTAAAATGTCAAAGGCGGGAGCAGATATTTTCGTTCTCGGCACAAGCGCACTTTTTGTAAAGGACCGCAGTATGAAGGATGCGGCAGACGCTTTAAGAGAAATTTTTTAATCGGGGTGCAGTATGTATAAAAATATAAGGGCTGCCGTTATGGGCAGTATCAATATGGATATAATCCTTTCTGCCCGAAGGCTTCCCGAGGTGGGTGAAAACGTCCTCGGACGCAGCTATTCCTATGCCTGCGGCGGCAAGGGTGCAAATCAGGCGACGGGACTTTCGCGGCTGGGTGCGTCGGTAAAAATGATAGGCAAGGTTGCCGACGATATAAACGGCAACAGGCTTATTGAAAATCTGATAAAAAATAACGTTGACGCTTCGGGCGTTTCAAAAAACGGCACGTCCACAGGCCTTGCCGCAATACTCATTGACGGCGAGGGCAGAAACAGAATCATAGTATATGAGGCGGCAAATGCCGAGATAGTCCCCGAGGAAGCCGCCGCACATATAACCGATGACCTTGACGTGCTTTTAGTGCAGTTTGAGACTAACGAGGAGGCTGTTATCCGCTGTGTCAACACCGCAAGGGAAAGGAATATCGTAACCGTGGTTGACTGCGGCCCCGCAAAAAACTTCAGCCTTGAAAAAATGCAGGGAATGACGATTCTTTCTCCCAACGAAAACGAAACCGAGGCTCTGACGGGAATTTTTCCCTCGGACGAAAAAACCGCCCTTGAGGCTTCAACGGTGCTTTATGAAAGAAGCCGTGCTAAATATATCGTGCTGAAATTAGGCTCAAGAGGCTGCAGTCTTTTTGACGGCAGAGAAATAACGTTTTTCGCTCCCTATCCCGCTGATGTGCTTGATACCACCGCGGCAGGAGATTCGTTTACCGCCGCCCTTGCTCTCGAATACGTAAAAAGCTCGGACATTAAAAAGGCCTGTGATATGGGCAACCGTGCAGGCAGTATTGCAGTCAGCCGTATCGGAGCCGAAAACTCAATGCCCACGGCAGAGGAATTGATAAAGGTCGGTGAATGATTTGAAAATAACTTTATTGGGTGATTCAATAAGACTTATAGGCTACGGTAAAAGAACCGAAGAGCTTTTAGGCGAGGATTTTGAGGTTTTTCAGCCCGAGGATAACTGCCGTTTTGCAAAATATACCCTCAGAGGACTTTTTGACTGGGCGGACTCTATGAAGAACAGCCGCATAGTTCATTTTAACTGCGGGCTCTGGGATATCTGTAACATTTTCGGGGACGGAACCTTTACAACCGAAGAGGAATATACGGAAAATATGATAAGAATTGCCGATATTCTTCTTTCACGGTATGACAGGGTTATTTTTGCCACGACTACTCCTGTCAGCGAAAAGAATATATACAACAAAAACTCTGATATAGAGCGTTTCAATAATATTATTGTTCCCGTTTTCAGAGAAAAGGGCATAATCATCAATGACTTATATTCACTTATTGCATCTGATGTCGGAAGATATATCTGTGAGGATACGATACATCTTTCCCCCGATGGCATAGAGGCGGCGGCACGTCAGGTAAGTGAAATTATAAAAGAGACGGCAAAGGAGCTGGAATAATAAATATGGATGCTTTACAGCTAAAGCAGATAAGTGAAATAAGAGAAATATTACATAATGCGAAGCACGCGGTGTTCTTCGGCGGAGCAGGTGTTTCCACGGACAGCGGAATCCCCGACTTCAGAGGAGCAGGCGGTCTTTACAGCACTCAGTCCAATGAATACTACCTCAGCAAGAGCTGTCTTGAAAACGAGCCTGAGAAGTTCTTTGAATTTTACAGAACGAATATGATATTTCCCGAGGCAAAGCCCAATAAAACACATCTCGCACTTGCCGAGCTTGAAAAAAGGGGTATAATCAAGGCGGTCATTACTCAGAACATAGACGGACTTCATCAGGCGGCAGGCAGTAAAGCCGTTATTGAGCTTCACGGCACCGTCAGCAGATGCTACTGTGCATCTTGCCGCAGACGCTTTGAGCCTGAAAGGATAAACGACGGTGAGGGTGTGCCCGTATGTGAGTTCTGCGGCGGTACTATCCGTCCCGACGTGACCCTTTATGAGGAGGCACTTGACGGATATTCCCTGCTTGATGCAGCCAACCACGTCAACAAAGCGGACGTACTGCTTGTGGGCGGAACGTCTCTCAACGTTTTCCCCGCCGCAGGCTTTGTGGCTGATTTCAGCGGCAAGCATCTCATAATTGTCAATATGAGCCCCACGCCCTTTGACGATAAGGCTCAGTACGTAATAAGAGCTTCTCTCTCCGAGGTCTTTGAAAAGCTTTTGTGAATATAATTAAATATATGTAAAAAGAGGGGTAAGCTCATTTGAATGAACTTGCCCCTCTTAGCTTAATGATATTGCCAAAACAGCTTCTCCTTCGCCCGTGATGCTGCATTCCCCTGTTTTTTCACCCCTTTCGGAAAAATATTTTTTTGCGGTGTAAAATGTTGATACAACGAACGAAGGAGAAATAATTATGGAAAATAAACGTTTTTATCTTACGAACGCGGACGGAACAAAATCAGAGTGCAGACTGCTTTTTACCTTTGAGCTGACGTCTACGGGAAAGCATTACGTTGTCTTTACCGAAGATAAGGCGGCTGTCTTCGGTAATGTGCCCGTTTCGGTTTACAGCTTTGATCCCACGGGAAAGGACTTACGGCTTGAATTTGCAGCTTCGGATTACGTGCTTTCTATGGCACAATATCTGCTTGAAAATAAAATGCAGGTAAAGTATAATTAAAAAATAAACACATAAAAGAGCTTTTGTGAAAAATGATGTCGGAAAAAGGGAGTCGTACGTATGGAAACAGGAAAGATAACCGAAAGAGTGTCTAATATTTCCGAAGCCTCGGCAAGCCGTGAATTTCCTCAGCTTCGCCGCGAAAAGAAAACAATCAGCCTCTTCGGCAGTCAGGATGAATGCTTTGTCCTTGAAGACGGGAAGCTCAGCGTTGTAAATTTACGTAGAAATACGCTGACCTTGCTTGCGGAGGGTGTTCAAGGAGTTGCAGGCGGAGAGAAATGCTATGCCTTTATTAAATCCGGAAGGGTACGTTTTTTTGAAAACGGATCCCGCTCACACGTGCTTGACGGAGTTTCGGATATCACCCGTATTGTCTCGGACGGCAAACAAAAATTTTATCTGCGTGATTCATCGGGACGGAACTTCAGCTTTGATGCAAAAGCTGCCCGTACAAGAAGGGTGCTTGATAAGGAAATAGCTGCCTTTGAGGATTACACTTATCTGATCTCAACGGTATCAAGCAAAGAGATAGAAGAGCTGAAAAGCAATAATTGGGCTGAATACTGGGTCAAGAGCACCGATTATTACAAAAATGCAGTAGCGGAGCACGGTGTCCAGAACGTTGGCATCAAGATTTATGACAGCGATAAAAAGGTGCTGGACGATTCGGCTGAATATAAGGTTATTGTGTCCGTAAGCTTTTCTGTTTTTACCGTCCGTAACGAGGCGGCTTCGCCTGTTGTTCCCACACAGGATGCTGTTTATTTCCCCGAAGCAGGGAGACAGGTGTATATTGAAGACTTTATGTATACCGATACAGATTCGGAGTTTTTTATGACGGAGTTCTTTTTTGCGGAGTTCTTTGAGCATTCGACTAAAAAGGCTGTTTGTTTTTCAACAGAAGTTTATCCCGCTTTAGGGCGTTTTTTCGTAAACGCAATAAACAGGAAGAGAATGATAAAAAAAGGACTGATACTGAGGGATGACGGTACTTTGCGTGTTTATGATTCCTCGTCCGAAAAATGGAAGGATCCGTCCTTTCCCATAAAGAATGTCTGTGATATAGCTCTTTTCGGCAAGGAAGATAACGTGTTGGCAGCCGTTTCAAAAACAAACGGAGAGATTATTGTTACTCAGTATGCAACGCTTCTTGATTATTCAGGGCGCACAAGCTCAATAAACATAATTCGTACGTCCTGATTTTTTCGGGCGTACGGACAGATACAAAGTGAAAATCAAGCAACAAATTAGTGTGGAGAGAAAAAATTATGAAGAAAACGTTTTTTTCGGTTCTTGCGGTATGTGTATTGAGCTTTCTTTTTTCTGTAAGCACTCTTGCCGCAAGCGAGGCAGAGCCCAACGGCTCACAGGAAACGGCAACGGAAATTTCCGTTAATTCTCCCGTTACGGGAAATATTGAAAATGACGGTGATAATGACTGGTATCGTTTTCAGATGCCCTCGGACGGTATTGTATCCTTTACCCTTTCGCATCAGGTTATTTCATCTACCAATGCATTGTGGAGAGTTGCGGTGTTTCAGGGCGACGGTGTGACGTCTGCAGCCACGGGTGCGCAGCTTGAATGGAGCTGTGTGGGAAATGCTGATATGAAGTCGGCTCAGCTGGGGCTCAGTGCGGGAACCTATTACGTCAGAGTGAGCCCTTACAGATATAACAGCTACGACAAGGGTGAATATACTCTTACCGTGGTATTTACCGCCTCCGACGTATTTGAAAAGGAGAAAAACGAGAAGCAGGAGACGGCAACGCCTGTCCTTGTGAATACCGTGTATAAGGGTGCTGTGCTGAATGATTCTGACAATGACTGGTATAAATTCAAGCTTGATTCGGACGGAAGCATTACAATTTCCTTTACTCACGAAAATATCCCGTCTACGGACAGCTTCTGGAAATTCAGCTTATATCACAGTGACGGTGTGACAGCCGTTTGCGGCGGCTCGCTTCTTGAATGGAGTGTACAGGGAAATGCCGATTTTACAACCTCACGGCTCGGTTTGCCCGCAGGCTCATATTACCTGCGTGTTCAGCCCTACAGGTACAACAGCTACAGTACGGCTACATATTCCTTTTCCGTTAATTTCGAGGCATCGGGAGTATATGAAAAGGAAAATAACGGCTCATATAATACCGCAAACACCATAGCCGTAAATACCGTATATTACGGAAGCATTACCAATGACGCAGACAAGGATATGTATAAATTTACCGTGCCCTCACAGGGAAAAATCTCGGTAAGCCTTACACATAATGTTCTTTCGTCTCAGGATAATTACTGGAGAATGTTTATATACAAGAGTGACGGTGTATCTTACGTAACGGGAAGCGAAATATACTGGGAGATTGCAGGTAACAGCAATCGTACGACTCCCGAAATCGGTGTTCCGCAGGGAGAATACTATGTAAAGATTGAAGCTTGCAGGTATTCAAGCTTTTCTCGGGAGCCCTACGGGCTGAAAATTGATTTTACTCAGACCGCGGCATACGAAACGGAGGATAACAGCAGCTGGGCAAAGGCTACTCCTATAAGTATGACAACGGATTATAAGGGAACGTCGGCAAATGCCTCTGATACCGACTGGTATGTTTTCGAGGTTTCCGGGACAACCGAGGCAACCGTTGTGTTTGAGCACGAGCTCCTTGATAACTCTGACAGGGTATGGCAGCTTAGGGCATATCGTGACGACGGTGTAACCGAGCTGACGGGAGGCGTTGATGCGGCGGGAAACAAAACCGCGTTTATGAATCTCGGAACTCTCAGCGCGGGACGCTATTATCTGAGAGTAACCCCCGATTCAAGACGTCATAGCAGTACGACCTATACCCTTCGCATAAACGGTGCCCACACCTGCTCGGGTGCGTGGAACGTAACCGTTGAGCCCCGATGTGAGGAAACGGGTAAACGGCAGAAAATATGTACTCTTTGCGGTGCTCTTATGGTTGAGGAGGAGGTTCCTGCGAAGGGACATACCTTTGAAAACTGGAATATAATCACGCCTGCAGATTGCAATACCGTCGGTGAACGCGAGGCATTCTGCATTGACTGTGAGTTCAAAAAAACAGAGACTATTTTTAAAACCTCCCATAACTTCGGGGAATGGGAAATTATTACCGAGGCAACCTGCACAAAGGCAGGAGAAAAGGTTAGGGTATGCTCAATCTGCGATTCTGCCAGCAGGGAAGAGATTCCTGCGTCGGGTCACGATTTCGGAGAATGGACGGTTCTAAGAGAGCCCGATTGTGAAAATGCAGGAAAGCGGGAGCATATATGTGCTTTGTGTGAGTTCTCCGAAACCGAAGAAATTGCAGCTGTCGGACATATTTATTCTTCAGAAAGGATAATCAAGGGCAATAAGCTTATTCCACCTATTGTCAGGGAGCGCACATGTGACGTATGCGCTGAAATTGATACTTATGAGGATTGGCGTTACGTATGGATAACAGTGCTTCTGGGATTGGTTGCTTTCGGACTTTTAGGAGTATTATTCGTTGCCACAGCTAAAGGTATTGAGAAAATAAAGGACAGAAGGCGCATAAGGGTTGAGGAAAAAAGAATAGCTGAGGAGAGAAGAATAGCCGAGGAGAGAAGAATAGCTGAGGAGAAAAGAAAGCTTGAAGCAGAGGAAAAAGCTAAAAGAAATAAGTCTGTAAAAAAGGGTTCAATTAAGGAGCCTCGCCCCGATACAGGAAAAATAACGGAACCCAAATAAAAACACCCCCTCCGATGAAAGTCGGAGGGGTGTTCTATAATATAAAATGTAATTATATTACAAAATTTTATCTAAGAGGTGCAGGAAAATGGACAAGAGCAAAATTATCAATGCATTAAGAAAGGAAAGTCCTTTAATTTCCGAGGCAGAGTGTGAAAAAAGAGCCGAAAGAATATTAAAGGAAACAGATGAAAGATTTGCTGTAAACGTAAAAGAGTGGGCAGATTCAAAGCCTCTTTCCGACGTAAGAGCAGGCAAATACAGTATTTCCCTTGTTATGGGTATAAGAGAGGACGATTCCTTTTATTCTGCCTGGGAGGCTGTTCATAACGCTTTAAGAGATCCCGAAAATGCAGATATGTACGTATGGAGATTTAAGTTATGAGCCAGGAAAATAATTTTATTTCTACGTCATATTCGGGGTATTCCAACGACAGCCTTTATTCAATGTTCAGGGCCTCTCAGTTTTCTTCACTGAGTGAGGCACAGAAAACAGAGCTTTGTCAGGAGGTAGTAAACCGTGACTGTCAGGCTTTGGGAATGACCAAGGCACCTGCAGTAAGCTTTGACCGCTCGATGGCATCAACCACTCTCGGTGAGCAAAGCGGTAACAGCATAAGACTCAATGCATCCGTTTTCCTTGACGGCGTTACCTCCAAGAACGTCAACGGAGAGACGGTCTATGCCGAAATCAAGGATAACAATATGCTTGCGCTTGAGACACTCTTTCACGAGAATCAGCACGCATATCAGAATCAGATAATCAATAACGAAATTGAGGCGAAAAACGAAGCCGCCGCGGTACAGTATAAGTCAAACGACTTCACGGTTTCCGAGGTGAACGGCGAAAACGGAAAGGAAAAGGGGCTTCAGTATCTTTTCGGGGAAACCGAAGGGAATAAGGGCTATTTCATGTACTATTTTCAGAGCACCGAAAGAGATGCACATTTAATAGGTGAGAAAAAGGCAGAGTACATAATGAGCTATCTCAGCTCCAAGTACGGAAATGAGACCTCCTTCGATGCATACAGTGCCCGTATTCAGAATAACGGTTATCAGGCAATGCTCGAAAAGGCAAAGGCTGAATTTAACAATGAGAACATTGAAAAGGAAATCAACAATGTTCTTATAAATAACTATTACGGCACAAATTATCCCGCAGATCCTCAGGTAAAGGCAGCAGTTGAAAAGGAAATGGCTCTTTCCTATGAGGAAGCCATAAGAGCCTCTCAGGAAAAATCGACAGCACTTGATTCCGAAAAATCCGCGGAAATCACTCAGACAACAAGGATGGGGTTGTTTGCAGACTTTCAGAATGACGTATCGCCGGGTATAAATTCGGAAAATGACAACGGTATGAGCAACGATAACGCTGCCGCTCCCGAATTAATCGGTGCCGGAGAAGAGAATTCCGCTTCGGTGAGTGCCGAAGCAGGCGGAGCCTCCGAAGAAAATGACGGCGGTATGGACAACTCAGGCGGACTGGATATGTAATACGAAATTATAAGAAAAGAGGGAAAATCAATGGCAGAAAAAGATCAGATAGATGAAAGATTCAGATTTCCTAAGGTATTTGTTGATAACGGTGATACAGGACAGGATAACGGGCAGACCAACGGACATATCGGTGATCCTGCCTTCGGGTATATGTCAAACTTGGATAATGGTGATACTATGAGCAACGCACAGACTGCTCAGAACGGACAGAATGCGTCAGGGCTTAACGCAGACGGAAACGGCGGAATGGCAAACAGCGCAGGCGCCGGGATGTCGGGCGGAGCGGACGGTGGCTCGGCCGGCGGAATGAGCGGCGGAATGAGCGGCGGAATGTGAGGTAAAAGATTATGAGGGATAATAGTTTTTACGGAACGGGAAGCTCGGAAAATGATGAATATACCTTTGAGGAGCTCAGAATTAACACAAGCAATAACGCTTACTATGCGAACAGACAGATGACAGCACCTTCAGGTATTGATTCAGATGCCCGATGGGAAAAGGCTGTTGTTAAGTTCGATAACGTAGAAACGAGAAGAATTCACGGCAACGTTTGTGAGAGTAAGCAAAGAAGAGTTTCGAAAATTCCCGATAATTCAAGAATCCTGTGCAGAATTAACGGTAAGAACGGAAAAATCATCAGAATTACCGAAAATATGTTATCGAAGCACATTTTGATAAACGGCGGAATCGGGTGCGGTAAGACAAATACCATATTTCAATTTGTCAGCGACATAAAGAAGGCTATGACAGAAAATGACGTGATGGTTATTTTCGATTCCAAGGGGGATTTTTATGAAGAATTCGGAAGAGATGACCCCAAGGCTCTTGTTATAGGCTCAAAAAGGCACTATCCTATCTATGCTTCCTGGAATATTTTCAGTGAGCTGCTTGATGAAAACGGTGAGCTTCTCGAAGATGATGAGCTTAAAACCGAGGCTTTCAAAATGATGAAGGCATTGTTCAAGGGTAAGGAGAATGAGACTCAACCCTTTTTCACGATTGCTCCGCAGGATATGATGGCGATGGTTGTTATTGCCTTTTGCCGTGAGGCAAGACGTACGGGAGATTATTCTAAATTAAATAACAGAGAGCTGGTAAGATTCTTTGACCGTGCTACCGCTAAGGAGTACGACGAGCTTTTCAGCCGTCCCGGAAACGAGGATTTCAATTCTGCGAGAAACTACTACGGTGATCCGTCAAAGGAGCTGACTCCTCAGGCTCTCGGTGTTCTCGGCAGTATTAAAACGGTCGTAAGAACTATGTTTATCGGTCCGTTTGCAGGAGCGCACGAAAGAAGCTTCGGAATGTCAAGCATTATAAGAGGAAAGGGCGGCGTTACCGTATATATCGAATACGACCTGTCCCACGGAGAGGTTTTGGGTCCTATGTACGGACTTCTTACGGACCTTGCTCTCAAGCAGGCTCTCGGCGGAAGAAAAAAGGACCGCGGAAGCGTATACCTTATTGTTGACGAAATGCGCCTCATCGGTGAGCTTGAGCATCTTTCCAATGCTTTGAACTTCGGCAGAAGTCAGAACGTCAAGGTTATTGCCGGTATACAGAATATCAACCAGATCTATGACGTTTACGGTATAGAAAAGGGAAAGTCAATAGTCTCGGGCTTTATGAACAGCATCTGCTTCCAATCCTACGATTCTGATACAAGAGATTTTCTTACCAAAAGATCGGGAGAGGTTTACGACAATCTTTCCTTTACGGTAAATAATGTCCCCTGTAATATCCAGAGAGAGGGACACGTGATTGAGGATTGGGATATTTTAGAGCTTGATGTCGGTGAGGCATTCGTAAACCTTTTCGGCTATGCCCCCTTCAAGTTTTCTTTTGCAGAATATGAGTAAAAATACTAAAAAAGGAGCTTTATTATGGCAACGAGAGGACAGATGATAAGAGATGCGGAAAATCATAACAGAAGCAGATTTGTAGATTTTCCGAGAAGAGCCTATGATTCTTCAGTATTTTGTAATAACACCGTGGGCGGCTTCTCCGTAATAGGTGAGTCCGTTCATAAAAATAATATAGTGATGGATTACGTAGCGGCAAGACGCAGTGCGGGTATTCGTCCCATTGTGATTCTTTCCAATTCCGAGGAGCTTGAAAACAAGCTTATTCAGTATATTCGCTCAACGGGAGGAAATCTTGCGGTTGTGTCTCCGGCATATAAGAGCTACAGTATTTTCAGCTCAATGAAAGAAGCGGATATCGTCCAGTGTATTTTTGAGGCGGCAAGAACTGTCAATGCCGATACGGATGATCTTGTTCAGTACGTCTGCTCAGTTCTCACCGTTATGAGAGCTTGCAGCATTCCCGTAAGTCTTTATTCTATGATTAAGCTCTTAAACAGTGCCAACGGCAGAATCGTAGATATTGCAAAGGCAAAGGGTGTCTATGAGGACGTTATTGCATCGTTACAGCTTCACGTAACAAAGCACACAGTTCTGCGCTATCTTTTATCATTTATTGCGGATTCTGCAGAGTCCTTTGCCGATACCTCTGCGGATTCGGGCAGATCGCTTATCAGTCTCATAAATGACAGCGAAAATCCCCGTGACATTATTTTTATAAGACCCGAAACCAAGAGACCTGAGCTTATAAATTATATCCTTGCCTCAGAGCTGCAGTCCGTTGCGGGTACAAACGCATTCTTTATTTTTGATAATATCAATTCCTGTAATTGCGAACAGATGCAAAAGGTTATTGACGCTCTGAGATGCAGAAATACGTCTATTGTCGGAGAGTGTATTGCAAATCCCGCCGCCGCGGCAGATGCGGAGAACAGAATTATTAAGGCTAATTCATTTGTGCTTTTTCCCGGCGGTATATCTCAGTCAGCTTTGCAGTCTCTTATTCCCTCCTTCGGAAAATTTGTTGAGCATAACGTTCAGACGACTTACAGACGTGAAGCCTTTCACATTTTCGGAGATAAGTCAAATACGACTAACAGGGTGGAAAGAGACAGATTGCTTCTCAGCGATTTAAACGGTATGGCTGCCATATTCGGCGGAGATAAGGGTGTTACCCTGACAGTTGCAAATGCGGTAACAGGAATTTTTGAAGGAGGAAATGACAATGGCTCACTCAGACGGATTTAACGGTCAGATAACGGAAAATTCCGCAGGCAGCAGACAAGCCAATCGCGTAGCGGCAGAGGACTTATGCGGAGATTTTCGCTTTGATGCTCCCGTAAACGGCGGTACGGCAGGCGGTGCCGGAGGCGTTCGCGGCATCAATACACAAGGAAGAGCTACCCGTTCGGGAGCATCACGCTCCCGCCGCTCCCCCTCAGGAAGCATAAGCCTTTCGTCTGCTTCGGATTTTTTCGGACGTATATCTCCCGAGCGTTGGGTGGATATCGTTTGTATACCCGTTACTCTTGCGGGACTGATTTTTATAATTGTTAATTTTGAAGCAATCCTTGAGGCATTGTTCTCCTTCTTGTATCCGATTATAGAGGGTGCGCTGGCGGTGCTTCTTTTTGCAGCCGCTGTGCTGGTGCTGTATCTGATTTTCAGAAGAAGACGAAGAAGATTCTATTGGTAAAGGAGGCTGCTGTATGGGTAGAAGAATTCTTATTTATTTGATATTATGGGTCGTTATTTTCGCGGTTCTGTGTATTATTTCCCTTATAAAATATAAGGATGTGCTTACGGCGGGGCTTGACTATACCTTTTCGGGAATAATCGTTACCCTGATAGTTGTGGCAGGCATCGGAATTGCCGTATTCTCAGGACTGAGAAGATATTAAGGAGAGAAAAATGAAGAGTCTTAAAGCATTGGTCGAAGCAGGTATTATGAGCTTTGAGCAGAAAACGGATCTTATGCTTTCCGTTATCGAGCATATAGATGCCGGCTATAAAATACCCCTGTCCCTTGACGGTTATGCCGTGAGGGATAACGGCAGCGTTGCTTTTACGGAGCCGTCAAATGATATAAGTCTTGCCTCTCCCGAGATGTTCGGAATACGCGAGGCATCGGCAAGAGACCGTCAGTGGTTTACGCTGGGACTTCTCGGCTATTATATTTTTCACGGAAAAACATATTATGAGGAGAAGAAAATGAACCACGTCGATATAATTGAGCTTTCTCTTTCCTCGCCGTCAACCGGATGTCTTATCGAGGACGGGCTTTTTGACGGTATGCTGGGGCTTCTGACCTCTTGGGCGCCGCAGGAGAGAGAAAAGGGAATATCTGTGTTCCTTAATTTTCTCAGAAGCAACTTTGTCAGCCGTCTGCGTGCAGATTTCTTCTGCGGCAGTGAGTTAGTCCGCAGTGAGGATATGTCCATAAACGGCGTGGTATATTCGTATCCGTCCGCTGACGTAATTACGGGTAACAACGGTAAGCAGTACCGCGTGGATGAAAGGATTTTTATCCCCTTCAGGCTTGTGCCGAAAAAGTACAGGATCAACGTTTCTCCTGCGGAAACGGTAAAATCAAAGCCCGTTACGTCAGCATCCCTGCTTCTCAGTATTGACGAGCTGGTTGCTGCAAGACGGAATGATATAGAGACTGCTGAAAAAACGCAGGAGGAAGCAGAATATAAAAGGAAAATTAATCCGCTTTTGGAGTATTCTCCCAAGTATATGTGATAAAACACCCCCCTTTGTCACAAAGAGGGGTGTTTGTGCTACTCTAAAATCGTAGAAGGGAAAAAAGGTATTTAAATTTGTTTTCCCGCAATAACGATGCCTGTTACGGCTTTGACGGCAGCATCGAGGTCAGGAGATGAAAAATTCGGTTTTGAACTTATTATACGGAGAAAGAATCCGCAGTACGCAGGTTATGGGCCCCGGAGAAAGGTCGGTAATATGGGTTCACGGCTGTTGCTTTTCCTGTCCCGGATGTATAGGAGAGCACTACAAAACGGGACCTTCACTACAGTGTGATACCGAAAAAATGGCTGAGTGGTTTCTTGAAAATCCAGATATTACGGGGCTTACAGTCAGCGGAGGAGAGCCTATGCTTCAGGCTGCCGCACTCAGTGAAACGGTGAGGCTTATAAGAGAGAAAAGAGATACGGGTCTTATAGTGTATACGGGATTTGCTTATGAGGAGCTTTTAAGAAAAAGTGAAGAGGATGCGGGAATCTGTGATTTTCTTTCGGATATTGATATCCTCATTGACGGACGTTACGAAGGAGAGTTGGATGAAAACACTCCATTTGTGGGCTCATCCAATCAAAGAGTAATTCTTTTGTCCGACAGATATAAGGACGTATACGAGGATTACTACTTTAATTCCCAAGGCAGAAAAATCGAGCTGATTCTCAGCGAGGATAAAACACTTATGGTGGGGATTCCCGGTGAAGACCAGAGAGCACTTTGGAAAATGATTAAAAACAGGGGGGCAGAATAATGGCTGCAGTTATTAAGAACGTTGCATCAGGCAAGAACGTTCATCTTATAAACAGAGAGGGAGAGTTTTCTGATGTCCGTGTGAACGCGGCAAACGGTGAAAGCTCAAATATATCCTTTTCAACGTCGCTTATCAAGATAGGCGGAGGCTTTATTTCTTCCGATAAGAAGAGAATAACTTATCTTACCGCGGGAGGTGCGAATGATACGGATTTCAGCTTTATTTTTCCGACGCCCGAAAAGGAGCTTGAGATAAAGTACTGTGCCGATACGGGAGAAGAAAGCTCTGAAATTGCACGGCTCGTCCGCAGTGTAGGAATTTGCTTCGACGACAACGGAGCTTGTGAGATTACCATAGACTCCGCGGAAACACAGTCGGATATCAATGCTCAGAATAAGGAGCTTGATAGAAAAATTGCTCAGGTTACCGCTCAGAGCAAGCTGACAAAAGCTTCTGTTGAGGCAAAGAAAAAGCATTATGAGAATCTTGTTGCCGCAAGCGAAGATTATAGAAACGAGCTTTTAAGGCTTGATGCAAATATAAAAAAGGAAAATGCCGCAATAAAGGAAAGCAACGCGGCAGTCAAGTCAATAAGAGAAGAATATGAGAAGCTCTGCCGTGAACTTGAACGCATTGATACTGTAAAAGAGGCTTTGGAGGCTGACTGCTCAAAAGCTAAAGCGGAGATAGATGCCGTCAGAGCAAGACTCGGAGATGACAACGTTTCCGTTGAAATGATGGATGAGCTTTTCAGACTCAAAAAGCCTCTTAAAAAGAAGCTTGAGGACGTGAAAAAGGCTATTGATGAGGCGGAAAAGCAGATTGCCCGTTATATTGCCGTTCAGGAATTGATCTCAAAGGAGACCCATAAGGCAATTGCGGAAAGTGACGGAAACGGCTTTATTTCCGCACGCAAGGAGGCAGGTGGAAATTAATGGCAACTGCAGGACAGCTTAAAAGAGAAATAAACAATCTCCGTTCACAGCTGAACGACGTAAACCGTCAGTATGACAACCTCAGCCGACAGCTGCGTGAGCAGAATAACCGTGACATAGAGCGTATGCATCAGCAGTTCAATGAAGCTCTTGCAAGACAGAAGCAGATTTCCGATGCCGAATACGCAAGAATGTTTGAGGAATTTCAGAACAGACTTCTTGAGGTACAGAAGCAAAAAACTCAGGAGCTGCGGGAACAGACGAAGCAGCTTGTTGAACAGCAGCGCGGTTATACACGTCAGATAGAAGAGCTGAACAGACAGATAGAAAAAGAGTTCAATGAGTTGAAAAAAAGCGAAGCGCAAAGAGAGGATTTCACAAGACAGTATGCTTACGAGGTATACAGACAGGCTATGGAGGCAAGAAAAACAGCAGATGAGCAGCCTCACGGCTTTTTCTTGCCCAATCAGTTTGACGTTATTGCCGAGCAGGAGCAGAAGATTACCGATGAAATAGAAAAGGGGCTTCTTCAGAGTGCCGTTGCGGATGCAAACAGCGTTTCTATGCAGTATGAGATACTCACCGTAAAAACGAAATCCTCCTTTGATGACTGGCTTGTAGCATTTGAGGAATTTTCTGAAACGGTACGGGGACTCAGAGCAAGAATAGATGCCTTTCTTTCACACGGAATAAACGGTGACGCGATTGCCCCGGAGGAATGTAATTTCTGGAGCCGCGGAAAATTCCGTGAGCTGAACGAGGAGCTCAGAGGTGCCGAGGAGATGCTCGCCGCAGCAGACCGTATGGGTATAGTCAATTATCTTAAAAGCATAACAAATCCCGACAGAAGCCTTATTCATTCCTCTCTTATTCAGGCAAAAATATGGCAGACGCGGCTTTCGGCAATTCTTAACTGTATTGTCAGTGAAAGATGCTTTTCTCATCAAAGATTTGACGTAGGGGAGGAAGCGGCTCAGCTTCTCGAAGACGAAATGTATGTAGTGCTGAAGAACAGCTTTGTGCCACCCGTTGCCGAGACTGCTTCGGCAGACTGGTATATTGCGGGAGAGAATGAGGATCCGTTTGAAAAATACGGGATATCGGCAACCCTCAACGGACTTGATACCGTAAATCTTCATTTGATTCCCGTCAGAGTTGACGGTATTGCTGTGAGAACGGAATGTCATATTTTTGTTGAGCTGCAGTCCATACAGAGTGCGGCGCACGAGGAGTCCAGTCTTGCTGCATTTCAGCGAATGCTCTCGGTAATTTCAGAGAAGCACCGAATATCACCGATTGCTTACAGGTATTTGTCGGACAATGCCGTGAGGCCCTACGGCAAGGATGCGGCCGAAGCCGTTGCAAGGCTTGAAAATGCCGCGATACAGAAGGCAGATCCCGACAGACAGATTCAATTAACAGAAAGAAAATATATAAAGTAAGGAGTAATTAATATGAGCGGAGACGCAGGCGGAGCACTTATCGGGCTCGCATTAGCATTGGCGGCAGCACCCGCATTGATTGCAGGAGCTGCAGTAATAGGAACGGCTTATGCCGCATATAAGGCAGGGGGATATCTTGTTAACGCGGCAAAGGAGCATCACCAAAAGGTACAGCTTGAGATCGACAATTGCTCCAGCGATCTCAAGAAAATGTATTCGTCCATCAATCAGGCGGTTGATAACGCAAGCAAGCTTCAGTATGAATATAACGTCAAGGCTGCTCAGAGAATGGAAGCAATTTCAAGGGAAATTGAAGCCATTACCTCAGAAGACGTTGAGCTCGGAAGCTGGAATAAAAGACTTGACGAGGGAAGACGCGAGCTTGAAAGGTCGATTTCTCTTTCCGCCTCCGAGACCTCTGCAGAGATCAAAGCACAGTTCAGAAGGAGTGCAGCGGAAAGCATTTCGGTAATCAAAAAGGAGCAGAGCCTCAAGGCGGATATCGTTGACTTCAAAAGTAAGAAGGCATCCGATATTGCTCAGGCAAAGGCGGTAGCCGCACTGAGTCTCGGTGATGCAAGGGCTACCGTAAAGCTTCTTTCCGGACTCAGCGGCTCTTCTGCAGACAAGGAGCTTCATAACAAAGCCGCAATTGTTTCATCTAATCTTGCAAGAGTTGAGGATGCTTTTAATAACGGCTTGTACGAGGCATCACTTACGGGAGCGAATAATATCGTAACCGAGGGTGCTCTTATTGCTGCGGATTTTGCAGCGGCTTCTCTTGAAAGAGGGCAGGCAGTGCTTGAATATCAGACGAAGATAGTAGCACTTCTATCCGAGCTTGAAAGCCGCAGAATGCTTACGGTTACGCTTGAGTGCGGTGACAAGGAAACGGTTGATCTTGCAGATTTCAGCCAGGGAATGTATGAAAGGGCTGAAGCACAGCTGAAGGAGAAGCTTCGTCAGTCTCAGACCGAATGGGACAACGTAAGTCTTGAGACTGTCAGAGCGGGTATTCAGACCTGTGATATGATTAATACGGATAGTGAGGATATCTCCGTAGCAAGAATCATTGACGTTGCAACCGAAAGGATGCAGTCATATTATCAGAAGCTTGCGGCTCTTGACATAGTAAGCGAATATATGGAAGCTCAGGGCTTTTCCCTTGATTGGGCTCAGCCCGTGGGGGATGATATCACCCAGAAGCTCGTTATCGGCTTTTCCAATACCGTTACGGGAAATACGATTTCCGTTTCCATTGATACCGAGGGAAAGATCGACGATATGTGCAGCTACGTAATGGAGCTTGCCTATTACTATAATAACGATCGTCCCGTAACGGAGCAGGAAAAGGCAAGGCTCAGAAGCGGTCTTAATGCGGCCCTCAGCGAAAAGGGGCTCAGAGGCCTGCTTGACTGCACGGGCAGCTATGATATGTCCTCGGGTAATGAGGCGCTTTTTGATGCCGATAAGGTGAAGGCGGCTGCTCCCGAGAATATTTACAGAAAGAATTAAGGAGTTTTTTATGGCGAGGGTAACTTTTATAGATAAGAATATATCTATGGCAAAAACACATCTTATTTACGGTAACATTCTTGATGAATTCTGCTCTCCCGATCTTAAGCTCAGAGATTTTGACGAGTATCTTGTAAGATTCCTCAGAGAAAGAGGCTATAAGCACGTTATTTTTTACGGAGCTGCCGGAACCAAGGGTGAGTACGTTGTAGATTATGCCAGCGCAAGATTCTTTTACGATGACGACAACGGAAGTCTTGCATTACCGACATTTGATATTCCCGATGAGGATAATAAGGAAGACAGCGGGAAGACAGCGCACAAGACGTCTTCCGAGAGCGAAGCTGCAGCACGGCAGACGTCTGACGAGAGCGGAGAGTCAGCCTCGGATGAGGATGGCACCGAAAAGCGTGCCTACGGCGGCTCAAGGAGCACGGTTGCCGCTATGATGGGCAAGAATAGGGCAAAAAAGCAGTTCCCTATATTCAATAACGGCTCGGATACTGCGGCGGAGAATTCTGCTCAGTCCGACGGCACTCAGAATAAGAATAAGTCCGAAAAGCCCTCAAGAGTTCGTTACAGCCTCAGAAATATTCAGTTTCCCGAGTTTATAAAAAGAGCAAAGGTGTGGATGGAGAACAAGGACCCCGAGAACAGGATTGCAGTGGTCTTCTATAATATTTTCACAACCGAGTTTTTCAGAGAGACCTCTCTTATTGATCTTATTACGGGTGAATGGGAAAATCATAACCCTGCAGGCAATCTCTGTCTGTTTCTTGCTCCTACGGAAAACGGCGTTGAAAGTATTGTAAATTCCGTAAGACAGGCAAGGCTTGACGGTCTTTTTCTTGAATCGGGCAGTACCTACGGTACGGGAGAGCTTTCAAGACTCCGTGCAACCTACCTCGGAAATCCCGGAGCGGATGAGATAAAGAATCTTCTCAGAAGGCTTATGATAATCGGTACCTCCTCGTGCCGCAATAAGGCAAAATTCAATTATGCGGATATTGATAAGCTTGCCGTGAAGATAATGGCAGATTCCCGTAAGGCAGACGGTAAGGTGACGCTCAGAGCCATCAGAGAAAAATATCTTGAAAAATTTATCGACGAGAACCCCGATACCCCTCTTACCGAGGAGATAATTGATAAGATATGGGGCGTTGAGACTATTGACAGAAGCGGTGCTCTTGAAAAGATGAACCGCAGAGGCTGGGAAAAAGTTTACAGATTTTTCACGGAATTTGTTGAAAGAGAAACAAGACGCGACGAAAAGAGAATCCGTGATGCGGCAGATATGCCTGCACCTGCAGAAACGGTGCCTCTCGGAGAGTGGGCTGTTGACAGGCTCTCCTTGGAAAATGACAGTGACAGCGACAGAAAGATTATTCCCAATTTCGTAATAGTCGGTCCTCCCGGAGTGGGAAAGACAACTCTTTCTCAGTATATCGGAGATCTTCTTTACGAGATGGGATATATAAAGACCAATAATACCGTAAAGGTCGGCAAGCAGGATCTTGTAAGCTCCTATATCGGCGGAATTCCTCAGGCAACGAGAGAGTGTATTGAAAGAGCAAACGAAAGCGTGCTTGTAATTGATGAGGCGCATACTCTCGGTATTGCAGACGGCGGCGTAAATCACGAGCCCACGGGTAAAGAGGTTGTCTCCACACTCAACTACTATATGAATGACAGCAGCCGATGCTCCGTTGTGCTTCTGGGATATGAGGAGCCTATGAATAAGCTTTTTGATATTGATTCCGGCTTCAAGGGCAGATTTGCGGGTAACATTATAAGAATGGAGGGCTATGATCCCGCCCTTCTCTACGATATTCTTACAGGAATGATAAGGGGTAAGGGCTACAGACTTTCGGAAGCCCTTACGAGAGCCTTTACGGAGGACGGCTTTGAATACAATCCTCTTATGTGTATGATCGAAACCATATATGACAGAAGAGACCGCGAGAAATTCAGAAATGCGGGCGTAATGGAAAAGCTTGCGGAATATGCCTGCGGAAAAAGTATTGATGATACGGTTGATATTGGCTGCTTTTTCGGTTATGATTGTAACGATGACGGAAAACACCGTATTGACGGGGAATTCTTCGTGCCCAAAAAGGTTTTTGACTCCTTTGAAAAGATAATGAACGATATTGATGCCGAATTTGTCGGCATACAGAAAGTAAAGCAATATCTTGATGATATAAAACTTGAGATTGATGAAGCAAAGAAAATCGGCACTGATCTCAGCGAAACCGGTGTTCTCAGAGCTCTTGCTCTTGTCGGTAATCCCGGCACAGGTAAGGATAAGATTGCGGATCTTCTTGCAAGAGCGTATTTTACTCTCGGTATTCTCGGTACTCCCGAGAAAATTGAAAGAAAGGCAAGTGACTTTGCTTCACCCTATCAGGGTACTGCTCAGGAAAGAATGAACGAGGCAATAAGAGAGGCTCAGAATAAAAAGGCTCTTCTTTTCATCAATGAGGCACATGAGCTTTGCAACGAGCATTTCGACGGTGAGGGTGCACTTAAAACGCTTATTGCTCCTATGACAGACAAGGAAAAGCCCATAATGGTCGTCTTTGCCGTTTATCCCGAGAACTATGAAGCCTTCAAGGAGCTTGACAGAGGACTCAAAAGAAGAATTGACAAAATTGAGCTGATGGACTATACGGGAAGAGAGCTTTATGAAATTCTGAAGCTCAATCTGAGAAAGAGCCGTCTTGAGTCAACTGAGGAGACGGACGAGATTCTGAAGGCTGTTCTTGATAACGTTTACGATATGAGAACCTCTGCTACGGGAAACGCGGGCTACGTTATTGATGAGCTGCTTCCCGCCGTAAACAAGAACAGACGTCAGCGTTGCTACAAAAACGGCATTGAGGCAGGTACACCCGAAAGCAGAGTCATTATTCCCGAGGATATTCCGGCTTCTCTCAGAGAAAACGTTGACGTAAGAAATCCCGCACAGCGGGTGCAGGACCTTGAGGCTCTTAAAAATGAAATAAAATCGGCAGCGGCAGGCTATGAGGAAATAAAGGGTCTTCTGTGTAAAAAGATTGATGCACTTATTCAGAATATCCTTTACCCTAAAACTAAGGCGCCTGTTGAGCCGGGGCACTATTTCTTCAAGGGCCCTGCAGGTGTAGGTAAAACCACGGGAGCGGAGCTTTTTGCAAAATATCTTCATAAAATGAATCTTATAATGTCGCCGGTGCTCGTAAAAAGCTCTGCTACGGATTTTGTTGCAGGCTACACCGGACAGACGGGCATCAAGACCGCCGCAAAGCTGAATTCCGTAAGAGGTAAGGTGCTTCTCATAGACGAGGCTTATGCTCTCGGGAACAAGGGCGCGAATAGTGGCATTGATTCCTTTAAGCAGGATGCGATTGCCGAAATTGTTAAAACTCTTGATGATGAAGGCTTCAGAAGATCCACGAGCGTTATTTTTTGCGGCTACAGTGATGAGATGGAAGCACTTTACAGCGAGAATTCGGGACTCAGAGGCAGAATCAAGGAGCTTAAATTTGATGCGTTTGATCTTGAGACCTGTATGAGGGTTCTTGACAGCATTGCCGAAAAGGCTTATTTCCCCTTCAGTGAGCAGGCTCGTCAGAAGCTTCTTCCCGTTGTCAGTGAGTTGAGAATTGCTCCCGGCTTTTCAAACGGAAGAACACTCAGAAACTTCTTTGACTTCCTTCGCACCCGTGCAGGTGAGCGGCGTCTTCGCGAAAAGTATGATAAGGATGACGAGAGAGCATATATCATTATGCCCGAGGATATTCCCGACAGCTTCGGTGAAGCTCAGGGATATATAAATCTTGCTAAATAGCTTAACAGCTTGATAGATAACGTGGCAGGTATAATAAATGCCGTATTCCTGCTCGGTGCGTCCGTCGGGGAGCATTTTTGTACTATTTCAGTAAAGGGAAAAATCAAAAGTATGAAAGGAATTCAGTAATGAAGAAAATCATTATAAAAGCAGTAAACGACAGCATTCAGGCAAGCCTTGATAAAGAAAGCGGAATTCTTCGGATATGCGGCAGCGGCAGCTTTGAAAAGGCAGAGCTGGAGGAATCATTTTTCGGAATCTCACTTGCAGACAGCGTGAAAAAGCTTGTTTTCTGCGGTAAGAATATTATAATTCCTTGCGGCTGCTTTATGCAGTATCCTCTTCTTGAGACTGCAATTCTTGAGGGTGTTGTATATATATCTGATAAGGCTTTTTTTGAGTGCGGAAGGCTTAAACGGGTTGATTTTTTCGAGCCGCTAAAGGGGATCGGAGCCTCTGCCTTTGAGGTTTGCACCGCACTCAGGAGTATACAGCTGCCCGATACGGTAAATCACATTCTCGCATACGCTTTTGCCTATTGTGAGAATCTTCAGAGTGCCGTGCTGTCGGCTGGCTTGAGGGAATTACCGCAGGATATGTTCCTGTGCTGCAGCAATCTTAAAAGCGTAAGGGTTTCCGAGGGAACCGAGGCTCTGGGAGATTGCACCTTCAGCGGCTGCAACGGAATTGAAACGGTTACTCTGCCCGTTACCCTATGTAAAGCGGATTATTCAGGACTTTCCGCAAATCGGAGCATAAAGGACGTATATTATAACGGGACCAAGGATATGTTCGATGAATGGCTTGCGCTGAGGAAGGAGCCTCTCAGAGGAATATCTGCTTTTCCCAATGCCCGTATTCACTGCCGCGCTCCCGAAAAGACGGTTGCGAAAATAGTACTCACGGGCGCGCCCTGCGGAGGAAAAACAGCGGCACTTGAGAAAATAAATAAGGTATATTCCGAAAGAGGATATGGGGTCGTTATCATTCCCGAAACCGCAACCGAGCTTATTCTCAGCGGTATAAGTCCCGTAAGCCTCGGAAGTGCGGAGGAATTTCAGAAAAATGTCCTGATAGCTCAGAAGAGAAAGGAAGAGCAGGTAAACGATAACCTTGAGCTTCTTTACGCTGATAAGATTCTTATCGTCTGTGACAGAGGTGCCGTTGATAATATGGCATATCTCAGTGCCGACAGATTCAAGGAGGTCTTTCTGAGCACCGGAACGAATAAAGAGCAGCTTATGGGCAGATACGATGCTGTTTTTCAGCTTCTGACAGCGGCAAACGGTGCGGCAGAGCATTATACCACCGACAATAATTCCGCACGCAGCGAAGCTCCCGAAGATTCCGTTATTCTTGATGACAGGATTTACGAGGTATGGAGCGAGCATCCGTATTTCAGAGTAATTGATAATTCCACCGATTTTGAAGGAAAGATAGAAAGACTTATAGCCGAGATCGATGCCTTTCTTGAAGGCGGAGAGATTATATAAGCAAAACGGACACATAAAAGCGCGGAAGACATAAGACAATATAAAATCAAGGGGATGTAAAAAGGGGCAGGCTCGTTTGAATGAGCTTGCTCCTCTTAAAATACACAAAAATGCAAAAAGTATTTATTGTTTTTTACAGCTTCTGAAATTTAAATATTCCGATACGGAAGAAGAAGCTTTTTTTCCGTGATTGAGGGGATAAGGTAATAATCCTCCGCGGAGGGTTTATTATTTATACTGATATACTCTTACGTAATCAACGATAAACTCAGCCTTGTCACCGGGCTCCATACTCATCTTGCCCGTACCGTGGCGGTCTGCGTGAGCAACACCGTTTTCGCCTGCTACCTCACAGGAAACAAGGAGCCATTCGGGATTTTGGCTTACTCCGCCCGTGCTTGTTCTGCAGGTTTCAACGCCGTTGATATAGAAAATATATTCATTTTCATTCCATTCAACGCCGTAGGTATTGTATTCCTCGTAAGGATTTTCCGCATAATATTTTCCGAGGCCTTCGCCGACCATCTGCTCACCGTAGCCGTCGTAGATAATGCCCGTCTGTACGCAGTCACCGTAGCCTAAGGTCTCGTCCTTGTAGAACATTGATTCAAAGATATCAACCTCGGTTCCGTCCTTGCCTGAGCCGTCAACGTTTGTAACACCGCCGTTCATCATCCAGAATGCGGACCACATACCCGTTGACTTGGGAAGGATACAGGATATCTCAAAATAGCCGTACTTGAATTCTGCGAGGTCCTGAGTGGAGATACAAGCCGTGTACCAGCCCTCTTTATAGGGCTTGAAATTTATCTGATCGCCCCATTGTTCAAGATATCTGTTTTCAAGAGGCTCTGAGAAATATTCCGTCGTGATGATAAGGTTACCGTCTTTTAGGTCAACCATATCCTCGTGCCAGTAGCCGCCCTTTCTTTCCGTGACCCACCATTCGGTCTGCCACTTTGTTCTGTCAAGCTCCTCACCGTCAAATTCATCGCTCCATACAAGCTCAAAACGGCTGTCAAGGTCGAGCTCCTGACCTGCGGGAGTTGCAGGGAGTCCTATCTGATTGGGAAGTGAGGGGGAAAGAAGCATAAGTAATGCAACGATTGCTCTGATAAGAGTTCTGAACATAAATTTTCTCTCCTTTAATTTGTTAATTAAAGTATATCAAAGCCGTCCGTAATTTGTCAATGCAGTTTTTTATTGACATATACGCTAATATAAAATAGAATATATCCGAACAAAACTAATAAAAAAAATACGGTGGAATATGATTTATATTTTAGGACAGACAGTAGGTATTTTTGTTACCGTTACGGTAATAATTATACAACAGCTTAAAAAAAGAACTCAGATTTTGTGGGCATCGGTGCTGGTAAACATTCTCGGTGCGCTCAACGTTCTGCTTCTTGACGGCTTCGGCTCGGGAGTGACGGTAAACTTTGTGGCAATTCTGCAGATTCTGACAGCCCTTTGGCACGAAAGGAAGAACACAACGGAGACCCTGGTTGAAAAAATAATCTTTTTCATTCTGTACGTCGGTGTGGGAATTATGAGCTACAGCTCACCTCTTGATATTCTTGCTATTCTTGCCGCCGTATTCTATATGGTTGCAATGCTTCAGAAAAAGGAGCAGAACATCCGGCTGTGCCTTCTTGCAAATATGACCTCGTGGACAATATATCACGCAATTTTACGCTCAACGGGTATATTTGCACAGCTTGCAGGTATTGTTTCCGCTGTTATCGCACTTGTGCGGTACAGAGAGAATAATAATAAAAAATAAGAAAGGAAAGCGTATTATGTATACCATTAAGAATTTTCTTGACAATGATGACGTAAGAATTATTGACAGCAGGGGTCCCTTTGTTGTTGCCGAGTATAAAAGAGATCTGAGCGTTACCCCCGGAAGTGCTATGACGGCATATTTCAGCAACGAAATGAACGTGAGAAAAAGACAGCTTGTCTGCAATATGGCAAATACCTCGGGTGTTATCTGTCAGGCAGGTGCTATGCAGTGGACCGCAGGTAACGTAAACGCCACGACGGGAATAAAGGGTGTCGGAGACCTTTTAGGAAAAGCCGTCCGAGGAAGGGTAACGGGAGAAAGCGCAATAAAGCCCGAATATACGGGAGACGGCACGCTGGTGCTTGAGCCTACCTATAAGCACATAATACTTCTTGATACAGACGAATGGAACGGCTCTCTTGTGCTTGATGACGGACTTTTCCTTGCCTGTGAGGCATCCTTGAAGCACAAGGCAGTAATGCGCTCCAACCTTTCATCTGCCGTTGCAGGTAATGAGGGACTTTTCAATCTCAGCATAAACGGTAAGGGCATCTGTGCCATTGAATCGAGATGTCCCAAGGAGGAGCTTATTGAAATAGAGCTTCACAATGACGTTCTGAGAGTTGACGGAAATCTTGCGATTGCCTGGAGCAATTCCCTTAATTTCACCGTTGAACGCTCGGGAAAGACGCTTATAGGCTCCGCCGCCTCGGGTGAAGGACTTGTAAACGTATACAGAGGCACGGGAAAAATCCTTCTTGCTCCCGTTGACAGAATGCCCGTTAATTATTAAAGCAAAAAAAGCAGACGTAAGACTACGGATTGTCTTATTTCTGCTTTTCTATAAAGTAAATAAATCGGGAGCACTCCATTACAAAGTGTCTCCCGATAATTTTTTCTGTCCTTAGTAGCCCTGCTCCATCGTAAAAGGAGCTTTGTTATGTTATTTTGTTTCCGGCAGATTTTTCAGATGTGCCGTTGAATTTATATAATCGAATATCACGTCACCGTATTTATTCGTGCCGGGCTTATAGAAAAGAATCCTCGTGACACCCGTGTTTGAAAAGTTTATGTCGAATGCGGGCAGCTCCTTTAGTCCCATAAGATAAAATACTACGTGGGTTATGAATGCCGCGTGGGATACAACGCATATTTTTTCGTTTTTATGGTGTGAGCGCAAATACTCTATTGTCCTTTCGGCTCTTAAGCGGTGGTCGGCGTTATCATCGTGTCCCGAATAGCAGAGAAGCTCGGTGTTTTCGGGAAGGTCGGGGGCAAGCACCGCGTCAGGGTTTATTTCGTGAAGCTCCTCCCAAGAGGCACCGCCGTAGTCTCTTCCCATTCCCACCTCGGTAAGATAGGGGAGAAGCCGTAATTTCAGTCTGTTTTTCTGTGCTTTAATGACCTCGGTTGCCGTTCCTTCGGCACGGAAGAGGGCACTGGAATAAACACAGTCAAAATCGGTATCGGAAAAATACTGCCCTAATGCCTTTGCCTGAGAAATGCCAAGCTCCGTAAGATAGGGGTCAGCCATATCCTGAACGGTGGGCGTTTCGTGAACGGCTATCCCCGCATTTGTGTTGCTCTGTCCGTGACGGATAAGATATATTTCAAGCTCAAGTACGTTTTTTTCCTGCTCCATAGGTTTTTTGCCCTTTCATTTTTCTTACTAAATTATACAGAACAGGGTTTTTGTTGTCAAATGAATTTGTCCAGATTTTTATTGAGCTTTTTGCTCAAATGCCTTACACAAAGAAATACCGTTGTCCATACCGTAAAAAACGTGGCTATAAAAATTATGCTGAATACTGCTATGACTTTAAAGTCAAAGGGAATCCACGAGTTTACGAGATAGCAAAGCACGTATGCCGCATAAAGCAGGGAAAAATGACAGGCAAGGGATTTGGGGACGGACCAATGCTCAATCTGATTGAATACCGTTGCCCCCGCCTGTACGAAGGCAAGGAAATATGAGGACACCACCATTATAAGTATCTGCCTGCCGTCAAGATTTACGTTTTTTGTTATTTCGGAAATTATAAAAATCACTATTCCCACGGTAACGGGACCAAGACCGGAAAACATCATACCTCTTTTTAAGAATTCCTTAACGTATATATTCATATTACAGTCCCAACCTTTCCTTTACTGCCTTTACCTGTCTTCGGGAGACGTAGTCGCTTAATCCGTTTTTGAAGGTTACCTTGAGCGTGCCCGAAACGGAGCAGTCGAATTTTTTTATTTGTCTGATATTGCCTAATGCAGACTGATTGAGCTTTATAAAATAACGGGGCATTTTTTCCTCTATTTTGTAAAGCCGTTCCTTCAGTAAAAATTTATCGTTTTCCGAATAAGCATATACCCTTTCGTTTTCAACCGAGAAAAGCACGATATCCGAAAAATTCAGCATATACACCTCGGAATCTTTATAGCATAAAATTTCTTTTTCAGAGGAAATAAGCTTTTTTATATCTTCAATTATCTGCTTTTCCTCGTGAACATAAATATCAATTTTTTCTTCCTTTGTTTTGTCAACAAAAACGTTAAGCTTCAATCGGATTCCTCCTCACGATGATGATTTTACGGCAAAAAGCCCTTTTATGCAAACAGCACGTCAGTATTCGGTCGGTTTTGCAGGCTAAGCGGCAAAGGGACGTGACATAAATGCAATATAGAGCAAGGGGTCCGAGCAAGCTCAGATGCTTGCTTGAACCCCAAAAGACCAAAGGTATAGTATTAAATTTCTATAATCGTAATGCTTTTCTTATTTTCTGCCTATAAGCTCCAAGGGAATTTCCTTAAAATCGGGAAGATTTTTGAATACGGGAGAATCCTCTTTTAATGAGTAATCTCCGCTCTCGGCATCCGTAAAGAGCTTATCGATTCTGAAAAGATTATAGCAATCGTTGTTTTCAACGGTGCTGAAGCCGTAAACGTTTTCGTTGATATCACCGAGAGCACCCGAGCGGTCAACTACCACGTTATTCGTTACGATGCTGTTTGCAGGATTCGGTACAAAGCCGGGATTTGACGGATCTGAAAAATCATCCGAAAAGCTCTTATACTGAGGGAAAGCCTGCTGCCATACATCGGTCTTATAGGGAGAATTTTTAAGGTCGATCCACATATCACCTGTGTTTTCGGCAACGTGCTCGTTGAACCAACCGTTGTTTAAGGCACCGTCTCTTGCTCTGTCGTCATATTTTATTGCCTGCTCGCCTGCGTTGACGATGATATTGTTCTCAATGATATTATCTCTGCCGCCGCCTGCGTGAATTGCATATTTCGGAATATTTATAAGAATATTTCCGTAAACCGTCTGTCCCGACAATGCATCGTCAAGATAAATTCCGTCGGGGGTGTGACCGTCTGATCCGAGAGAATGAATGCAGTTATATCTGATTACCGTGCCGTAGGAGGTCCAGCTTCTGCCTGCATAGACAGCACCCGCGTCATCAGAAAGAAGGCATACGTTATAAATGAGATTGTATTCAAAAATATGATTGTTTCCGCTGTACGTAATTGCACCGTGGGGAGCGTTATACATTTCATTGTTTGAGCAGACGTTGCCTACACCGCCGAAATCAACGGCATAGCGGTAGGTTTTATATATCTCTCCCCAATCGTGAATGAGATTATTGCTTACTACGTTGTTTCCCTCGGTAAGAGCTGCTTGGTCACCGCCCGTTACGGCAATACCGCCGCCGCCTACGTGAGCAATTTCATTGTGCGTGAAGGTGTTATTATTGCCGTTGGCAACGATAGCACCGTAAGAAACGTTGATTATTCTGCAGTCTTCAACCGTGTTGTTGCTTCCGTTGATTTCAATACCGTTGTGTCTTGAGCCCTTTACGGTAATGCTTTTAAGAGTAACGTTATCGGCATTGACGGTTACTGCGGGGAAAAGAGAAAGAGAGAGATTGTAGGTTGCCGTGTCGCGGTTTTCGGGAGCGTATACGCAGAGAAGCCCCGTTTCGCGGTCAAGATACCATTCACCTGAGGTGCTAAGCTCCTCAAGGCAGTTATAAAAATAATAGGGGGCTCCCTCTTTTGTGCCGAAAAAGCTTCTGTATTTCGGGGAAAGAGTGCGCTCTGAGGCATTGAAGGCACCTATGGGAGAGGAGCCGTCTGCCCAGTCATACTGCCAATAGCCGTACATCCATACGTCATTTATATTTTCCCAGCCTGCAATTCTCTTTGCAAGCTCGTCAGAAACTCTGTAGGTGTCCGTTGCGGGGTCGCCGTTTGCATCGGGGACGCTGATGTCAATACCCGTGGCAAGCACCTCGCCCGTATAAATAAAGCCGCTGTCGGGATAACGTGCAAGGGACTGTCTTTCATCATTTACGAAAAGCTCACAGTATACGGGGCCCGTAGTGTCGCCCTGATAGCTTCCTGCCGTATTATATGTGCCTATGGGATAAAGCTTGCCCCAGTCGGCGGCGGTAAGATTGTAAGGAGCACTCGTAAGGTCGAGAACAAGAACGTCACCGGCATCGACACAAAGGCGGCGGGCTATTTCGGGATAGCTGTCAGCCGTGGTAAAATCCTTTGCGTTAAGAGCTATACCGCCGTTGATTACGACCTCGCCCTCGCCGTAGCCGATATAGTTGATTTTACAGCTCGCATCACCTGCAAGAGCAAGGGAATTTACACGGTATTCTCCTGCTTCAATAAGCACGGTGATTTCCTGTCTGCCTGTTTTGTCTGTATTTTTTACCGCCTCTACGGCTCTTTCAATTGTAAGGAAGGGGGAATTCAGACTGCCGTCGTTGCTGTCGTTACCCCTTGTGCTGACGTAGAAATCACCCGTTACGGGAATATCCTCGGAGTCCGTCCATTCGCTTTCAATCGCGGGAGAGGCTATAGGATAGCTTTCAAAATATTTGTCGAATATATCCGCATCAAGGAAGGACGCGTATCCGAAGAAAAGTGTTGCAAAGGATGCAAGTATGCATAAAAACGGTCTGAAGACCTTTATAAAGAATACCGGCATTTCAGTTTCTCCTTATTTTACCATTTGTTTTCTACGTATTCGCAGAAAGCGTACATATCCTTAATTTCAAGCCTCGTGCCGTCGTCAAGGGTTACGTCCCCGTTCCACAGACCGTGTACCTGATGCGTGTGCATTCTTGCAAGATTGAGCACGTTTGTATCGGAATGATTGTCATAGAAGGGGGTCATTGTAAGATTAAAGCGGCCGTCCTCGGATATGAATTTCCATTCGTTCATAAACTTATCGGGCTTGGGGAAGACTTCAACGTCTACCGCACCTATTTTATGTGCCCTTCCGTCATAGAAAAGACAGGTTTCCGTTGCATTGGATTCGTCGCCGATAGCCCAGGTTATTTCAAAGCCGAATATATGCTTCTTGCCCTCGGCATCCTTGAGATAGGTTGAACCGTTGCCCCAATACCATACCATTTCGTGAGGTGTGTTTACTCTGCCCCAGTCAAGAGCGCAGAAGGTATCGGTCTTTTTGAACTGATATACGGTATTTCCTACCTTATATGTACCTTCACAGGGCATACAGTTCTGCTTTGTTGTCATAAAGTATTTCTTGGGATTGTTCTCAAAGGGAAGAACCGTTGTGATGTTTTCGAGATTTTCGGGGATATCCATAGTAAAATTACATTCGATAAAGGAGCCCTTATGAGGCTTCTTGAAGTAAAGAGTACGCTTATTGTCCCTCGTATCGAAAATTACGTGGGCATTTCCCACCCTTGCCTCAAAGTAATTGGGCACGTCACCCTTGGGGGGAAGGATATACTTGCTTTCACCGCCGAGGAAAAGAGAGGTACCGTCTGCAATTTTTTTGCCGTTTTTAAGGTCAATGAGTACAGCGGAAACGTAACCGCCTATGGAGATATTTGCAAAGGATATCTGAACCATATAATTGCGGTTGCCCAGCTGATAGAAGTCCCATTCCTTTTTTCTCAGCTTAGGTGCGGACAGGCTTCTGTCATAATCAAACACGTTATGTCTTGCCCAGCCCTTTGCAAGAAGAGTTCCGTCATAGTCCAGAAGACGGGTAGGCTCGGTGTATTCCGTCTGCTTTGATTTTTCCTTCCATTCGGAAAAGGGAATATAGGTTCTGTCGCTCATAATATCACTCCGTTCATTTATTTAACAGTATAATAACATAATAGCACTACCGCACGGACAATTCAACATTCGCAGGAAAAATACCGTCATTAATTTGCTCTGTCGGGTACGGCTGAAGCCCGTGTGTTGAAAACAGCGGTAATTTATGATATATTGAAGCAGTAAAGAGGTGAAGAAATATGAAAATAATTTTTCTTGATATAGACGGGGTGCTGAATTCCGATATCTACGACCGTCAAAGGAAATACACCGACACTAATATAGACGTAAGCCGTCTGCCGCTTCTTAAAAGGCTTATTGATGAAACGGGTGCAAAAACGGTGCTGTCCTCCTCCTGGAGAGTGCATTGGGAAAAGGACGAGGATAAAATGAGTCCTGTCGGACGGGAGCTTGCTGATACCCTGCTCGGCGGCGGAATTGAGATTTTCGATAAGACCCCCGTAATGTCCTCAAGAGCAGAGGAGATTTCAAGTTGGCTTTCCCTTCATCCCGAGGCTGATAGCTTCGTAATTCTTGACGATAATATCTTCGGCTGGGGTAAGCTTAGTGACTGCGTGGTAAGAACAAGCAAGAGTATCGGCAGAGGACTTGAAGAAAACCATATTTCAGAGGCAATAAGGATTCTCGGTAGGGCATTATGATACCGTTATTTCCGCATAGGTTATCTCAGCCGTTTTTTCGTTATTTGTAAAATTCAGAGTAAGTATATTCGGAAGGGAGCTGCTGTCGGTAAGCGTGAACCTGTAGATTATGCAGTCCTCGGAGCAATACCCCTGTAAAACGGGACTGAAATCCTTTTCGCTTTCTCCGTAAACCTCTGAGGGGCCCTCGTATATACAGCTTCTGCCGTTTATTTCCAAGGACAGAGCGTTATCCGTCAGCTCTTTTTTTACTCCGATATAAACGGAAACCCTTTTGTTATCGGGGATATAGCCTACGGATATTTTAAGCTCCCTTGTCTCTCCCGATTTGATTTTTAAGGGTAAGGGCATATAAGGCTCATAGCCCTCGGGTACGGTATCCTGATAGGTCACGATATGACGGCGAGAATATTCGTTTATTTCCGAAAGACTGCCGCAGGTATTATATACCTCACCGTTTCGTGAGTTTACCGTGCCTGCCGACATATAATTGAACAGATAAATGCCGTCGGCACCGTCTGTAAGATACTGAGCGGCGTAGCCTCTGACTACCTCTGCGGAGGCGTGACAGCTCCTTGACTGTGTGTTGACGAGTGTTTCTATGCCTGCATAAATTTCAATCCCGGGGCATCTTTTCTTCCAGTCGCTTATGGGCATACCGCTGTCGTTTGACGTAAACCGCGGAGTGACCGTAACGGAGTCAACAAGGCTTTCCTTATTCCAGGAAAGAACGTCAAAGCCGTATTCTCTGCATTGGTCAAGGTCTCTCATAAGTCTTACCGAAAGCTTTATGTCGTGTCCCCATTTTTGCTCTGCTTCCTTTACGATTGCCGCCGTGTCGCGCATATACTGCGTCATAATTTCAGTTATTTCTTCCGTGCTTTCGTTTATGTAGTCAAAGCAATATATTTCACGCATAAAATCCAGCTCAATTCCGTATACGTCATATCTCAGAAGCTGCTCTCTCGTATACTGCAGCATCATCCGGCGGATTTCGGGCACCTTGTAATTCAGACAGTAACGGTAATAACCGTATTCTTCGCCTATTGTCCAGCCGTTTTCAACTGCGGTATAGAATAAATCGCCTCTCAGCTGGCTTGCTTCTGCATCGGGGTCGTGGCAGTCATTCATACGAAGAGAAATCCACGGGTTAATGCCTACCTCTCTGCATTTTTCTATCCACACGGCAAAAATGTCCGTGTTTTTATTATTATAAAACTCACTCAGACCGTAATAGTTGCTGTAATCAACAGGCTTTCCGTTCTGCAGGGAGTTACCGTAAAGATTGCCGCGGAAGGTGAATATATCGGAGGGGGTGTCCGAGGACTGACAGAAAATATTGAACAGCAGGTCGGTTACACCCGTGTCGGCATACTGCATAACGTAGGCATTTAGGCTTTCCTCGTCGGTATTTCCGTTTTGTGCCAGCTCATTCCAGAAGCCCCACCAATGGGAATCGTCCGCATTTACAATAAGACGGCTTGTGTCGGACACGTTATCAAGTCCCTTCGTTTCAATATTTTTGTCTTCAAAAGGATGCTCATAGCTGACGGGCAGTATATTTTTTACGGCAAATATGCCTGTCGGCAATATAAGAAGCACGCACAGGGGGATAAGGACAGCTCTCATTTTCCCTGCAGGGACGGCTTTTATTGAAATTACGGTAAGCATTATAATGAGAGCCGCCGCAAGAAATACCGTCATATATCCCGCTACTTCATAGGGGTATTGGTTTTTAAGGATTACGGAATGGACAAGTCCCATTGCCGCAAAAATTGCAATTCCCGTTAAGGCACCCGTTATGAGTGCCTTTTTCAGCCATTTTTATCTCCGTCTTCCTATTTCTTCAAGAGGTATTTCCTTGAAGGCAGGTATTATTTCGTTAAGCTCAGAAATATCCTTTATGCTGTAATCACCGTTTTCGGCATCCGTAAAGAAGCTGTCAAGCTTGCCTATGGAATATACGGCATTTCCCGAAATATCGCTGAATTTGTATGCCGCATCGGAAATATTGCCTATGGATTTATTCTTATCGAAAATCAGATTTGCCCAAACGGCACTGTTGCCGGGATTGGGCACGAAGCCTGCCTCCTCCGAGCCTTCAAAGTCCTCAATGTAGTTTTGATACTGGGGGAAAGCCTCCTGCCATACGTCGCTTTGCCACGGAGAATTATAGAGGTTCTGCCACATATCTCCGTCCTTTTTCGAGGAATGGTTGAACCAGCCGTTTTCAAGCGCGCCCTCACGGGCTCTCGCATCGTAGGATATGGGATGCTTGCCTGCATTTATGATGATATTTCCCCATACGTCAAGGTCTCTGCCGCCTCCGAGGTGAATGGCGAGCTTGGGAATATTTATAAGAAGGTTTCCGTAAACCTGATGACCCGAAAGAGCATCGTCAAGATAAATGCCGTCGGGTGTGTGGCCGTCTGAGCCGAGATTGTATATGGCGTTATATCTTATAACCGTGCCGTACCAGTCCCAGCGTCTGCCCGAGTAGATTGCACCTGCATCGTCTGAAAGAAGACATACGTCGTGAATAATATTGTATTCAATTATGTGGTTGTTACCCGACCAGGTAACAGCCTCGTGAGGAGAATTTACCATTTCATTGTGTGAGCAGATATTTCCTACACCGTTAAGTGTTACCGCAGGCTGATACGTGAGATATATTTCCGACCAATCGTGAATATAGTTGTTATCCGCCGTATTGTTACCGGGGGTGAGGGTCTCACGGTCGCCGCCGTCAAGGATAATACCGCCCTTGCCTGTACGGGTTATTTCGTTATTGTAGGCGAGATTGTCATAGCCGCTCATAGAAAGAGCATTTCCCGCCACGTTCTTTATAAGGCAGTTCTGAACCGTATTGCCGTCACCCGTTATAATTACGGCATCCCCTCTTGTGCCCTTAACGGTAAAGCCGTCAAAGATAAGATAATCCGCCTTCGCATTTATTATAGGCTCAAGCGAAAGGGAAAGGTCAATTACTGCATCATTGAACTGTTCGGGGGCGAAAAGGCACAAAAGTCCCTTTTCACGGTCAAGATACCATTCACCCTCTGCCGTCAGCTCCTCAAGCACGTTGAAGAAATAATAGGGAGCCTCCGTCTTGGTGCCGTAAAGGCTTACGAATTTCGGGGAGAGTGTACGGTCCTCTTTGCTGAATTCTCCTATGGGAGTGGATGCATCCGCCCAATCGTATTTCCAATATCCCATCATCCATACTCCGTCAAGGGTCTGCCAGTCTCCGATTCTTTCTGCAAGCTCGGAGCTTATTTTATATATATCGGATTCGGGATTCCTTATTTCGTCCCAATTTTCCACCTTTGTGGTGGCTCCGTCGGATTCATAGCCCTTGCCCGTGCGCAAAACCTCTTCGGTATAAAGGAAGCCCGTGTCGGGATAGCGCGCCACGGTCTGTCTTTTATCGTTGACAAACAATTCGCAGTAAAGAGGCCCCGTATAGTCGCCGTCATATTTATTTGCCGTATTGTATGAGCCTATGGCGTATATTTTACCCCAGTCCTCGGCTGTGAGATTATAGGGTGCTTTTGTGAGGTCAACAACCTGTACCTTTTGCTTTGCCTCATCGGAAAGGCGGTCAGCAATTTCGGGATATTCCGAAGCTGATACGAAATCCTCGGGAGAAAGGGTTACTCCGCCGTTAAGTATTACCTCACCGTCAGCATAGTACGTAACGGGGCATTCCTTCGTACCCGAATCCTCTTTTGTAAAGGTAAGAGAGGAAACGCGGTATTCTCCCGCACCGACGCAGACAGCTATACCGTCCTTTCCCGTCTTGTCCGTGCTTCTTACGGCCTCGCGTGCCTTTTCAAAGGTTTTGAAGGGTGCGTCCTTAGTGCCGGGATTGCTGTCGTTACCCTCAGGACTTACGTAAAAATCAAAAGCAGTCATAGGTGTTTTCTCCGTTTCTGTATAATTAAAAGCAGGAGCCGCCGCCTCAAAGTCCTTATAAATGAGAGTCATCAGCACGGAATCTATGTAGCTGTAGGCTGTTATACAGCACGCACCGACACACAAAACCGAAAGCACGGCGGAAACGGCCTTTTTGCCGATAAGCGAGAAAAGAACAAGTGCCGCAAGTAAGCCGAAATATAAGAAGCCTGCGGCAGTTGCCGTATCTGCGGCAAGAGTATTGAGCTGTCCCTTGCCGATAAGCGTATTTATAATGAAGGTGATTCCCCATATTATAAAGCAGGCAATAAGAGCCGATACAACGGAAAATACCGCCGTTTTCGTTTTATTCTTCCGTCCTGAAGCGAAAACTCCCGCAAGCAAGGCGCAGCCCAGCATATAAAGAGCGGAAAGAGTAAATACCATAGGGATATTTCCCCACCATACGAATTCGCCCTTAAAATAATAAAGTCCGACAATACCTGTTACGGCTCCGAAGACTGAAAGAGCGGATTTTGTAATAAGTCCCTTGTTGATTTTATCCATAATAAAACCTCCCTTTAAGTTCAGTATATAAATGAATAAAGCAATTTTCAATATAAAAAATTTTTTATGCGCTTTTTTGTGCGGTTTTACGGAAATGAAAAACAGGGAAGCATCCGAAAATGCCGCCCTGTAATTCCTTGTTATCTGCCGATGCCGAAAATCTTGATGAAAATAATGAAGAAGTTTTCAATATAAAGCATAAGCTTGTTTACGATGTTTGAAATATTAGTGAAAATGTTTGCCGTGTTCATTTCAATTCCGTAGCCCTGAAGAGTGCCGTTGTTGTCGGGAACTGAGTCACCGTCATAGGCAAACTCATAAAGAAGGGGAGATATAAGAGCCGTTATGAAGTATTCCGGTGCGCTTATGCCGCCGAAAATCCGGCCCGTCAGCTTCGTGATATCCTGTGTCAGAGTATCCGAGCCGCCCATTTTTGCAATAAGAGCATTTGCGGCTGAAATAAATATTTCATCATTTACCGTGGAAAGGTCGTCCTTGAGAATAAGAGATACCGTTCTGAGAAGTATTTTTACCTCGGTGCTTTGAACCTCAAAGGGCTCCTCGCCTGCATAGTGCCAGGAAACCAGCTCCGTAGCAAGATCCCAGCCTGTTTCATAGTCGGAATCAGGTATGTCTATATTATATTCCTTTGCTAACTCCTGAACGGAGCCTTCACCGTAAAGGGGCATTCTGAGAAGCTCGGTAAGACCGCCTACCGCAGTTGATACAAGGGGATAGAAAACCGAATCCTCAGCAATACCGAGCTTTTCCATTGAAAGAGAAAGCTCAAGTCTGTACTGAACACCCGTCTTGAGATATCCCTTTGCATAGCTGTTCAGTCCCTCGTTCATAAGGCTGAGCTGCTCATCGGTATAGCCGTCTATAGCTCTGAGAGCTTCCGTGTCGATAGAGTCAACCGTTCTCGTTCTGTAGGTTATCTCAGCATCGTTGAGATAGAAAACCTTGTACTGTAAGGGGTACATTGTAAGAGCGGTATTTGCAAAATCGTATATCTTATTGCCGAGAGGCGTTGTGTAGGATGTTGCATCCGAGCAATGCTCGTGACCCGTAAACACAAGCTTAATTCCCGCGTCGGCAAAGAGAGTGGCGGTTGAGTAATGGAATTTTACGATAAAGTTACGGCTTATGAGTCTCTGCATTGGAAGATGGTCGAGAAGATTGTGATGCATCATAAGAATGGGATATCTTCCGTCCTCTTCTGCCTTCTTTGCCTCGTCTAAAACCCAGCTGACCTTTTCAAGGCTCATTCCGTCCTCGGTGGACTTTGAGGGGTCGTTACTGTCGAGAGCAATAAGACGGTATTCGTCACCCAGGTCAACCGTATATGACGCGCTGTCCTCAAGCTGGCTGAGAGCCTCATTATAGCCGAAATCGGCATAAACCTCTCTGAAGTTTTCAACCTTGAAATCAATATCTGCGGCACCCATATCGTGATTCCCGGGTACAACGTAAACCTGCTTGCCCGTTTCCTCTTCAAAGCTTTTCAGCTTTTCGGCAACGGTGTAATGCTCCTCCCAAACGGTTCTTCCGTTATCTGCAAGGTCACCGGGGATAAGCACGTATTCCACGGAATCATCCTCCGCACACTGACGAAGGAACTCATCGATAATAAGTCCGCTTTCCTCCTCCATAGCCGCGCGTCTGTTTGCATACCAGAAAATTTCGTGGTCGTTGGTCTTTGTAAGCTCCTCGGAGGGTACGTTATAATGAATGTCCGAGGCTACGGCAAAGCCGAGATCCTTATTGTCCTTTGTCACAAGGGCAGAAGCACCCGTGCAAAGAGCGGTAAAAATAAGAGCTGCTGTCAGAATGATGCTTAATACCTTTTTCATATTCTTTTCTCCTGAATTAAGTTTAACTGTATTTTAGCAAATTCTTTCCTATTTGTATAGTATTTTTTTATAATTAATTATCCGGAACAAAAAAATGATGCAAAAAGCACGGCTTTACAAGCTCAGATAAAAATGCTATTATATGCTTATAAAAGGATGGTGAAAAAATGAAGCCGACACTTTATTTGGTTATACCCTGCTATAACGAGGAAGAGGTGCTTCCCGTGACCGCCCCCGTGTTTCTTGAAAAAATAAGGTCCCTTGTTGAAAAAGGGAAAATATCCGATGTCAGCCGTATTCTTTTTGTAGACGACGGAAGCCGTGACGGCACGTGGAAAATAATTAAGGCTTTATCGGAGGAGCACTCATATATAAAGGGCATTTCCCTCAGCCGCAACCGCGGACATCAGAATGCGCTTCTTGCGGGACTTTCGGAGGCTCAGGATAAATGTGACGTTACCGTCAGTATAGACTGCGACGGGCAGGACGATATAAATGCCGTGGATAAAATGATAGACGAATATCTTTCGGGCAGCGAAATAGTATACGGAGTCAGAAAAAGCCGTAAGACGGATTCCTTTCTGAAAAGAAATACTGCGCGTCTTTTTTATAAGCTGATGTCGTTTATGGGAGCTGAGACCGTATACGATCACGCGGATTACCGTCTCGTATCCTCCAAGGTATTAAAAAGCTTCAGCGGCTTTAAGGAAGTAAACGTATTTTTACGAGGAATGTTTCCTCTCGTCGGCTTCAGAAGCACCTGCGTTTATTATGACAGAACCGAGCGCGTTGCGGGAAAAAGCAAATATTCCTCTGCAAAAATGATTTCTCTCGCCCTTGACGGTATCACAAGTCTCTCCGTTAAGCCCATAAGAATAATAACCTTCTCGGGCTGTCTTGTCGCCCTTCTCAGCTTCGTGGGAATCATCTGGTCGGTTATAGTGCGGATTTCGGGAGAATCAGTTGCCGGCTGGGCATCCCTTACAAGTATTCTTTGTATGCTCGGTGGAGTTCAGCTCATAAGCCTCGGTATAATAGGGGAATACATCGGAAAGATTTACCTTGAGACAAAGGGCAGACCCCGTTTTATAATAGCGGAAAAGACTGAAGAAAAGGAAATTGACTGATATGAAAAATAAGCACAAGGCTACTTTTTTATCGGTAGCCTTGTGTTTTTGATTAATTCAGTTTATTTTACAACAAAGAAGGTCATTCTTTCCTGAATGGTGAAGGAGCCGTGACCGGTGTTGAAGCCGCCGTGGTCTGAGGTGATTATAATAAGCCAGTCCTCAAGCGCATAGGTAGCTCTTGCTTCAATAGCCTCGATAATTTCAAGAGCATCAGCCTCGGAAGCATAGAATGCATTTTCGTAGTCGGGATTTTCAAGGTCGAAGCCCGTGCTGTGGCCTGCGTGGTCGGGATGCTCAAGAATCGTGAAGATAAAGTCGGAGCATACGAGACCGTTAACGTCAGCGAGAGTATTTGCAAGAGTGCCTGCATCATCCTCGGCATCCGAGAAGATTACGTTAAGATTTTTGTCCTCGCAGTATTTCTTTTCAAGAAGATAGGTGGAATCATCAGCGGTAAAGTGGCCGTTCCAGGAAACGTAGAATGCGGAGCGGTTAGCCTCGCCCTCTTCAACAAGAGAGGTAAGAAGTGTGAGCGTATCCGTTGACTTGGTTATGGAGTTGCCCGTGATTCCGTGAACGTCTGCCCACTGACCTGTGAGAATGGAAGCCCAGCCGGGAGCCGTAGAGGTATCCTGCGTGTTGAATACGGGGTAGTTTACACCGCCGCAGTACGAGATATAGGCCTTACCGCCCTCGGTGATAAGCTTATAGACAGCACCGTCCGTGTCGCAGAGAGAAAGAGCATCTGCACGGCAGCCGTCATAGCCTATAACTATAGCCTTCTTTACAAGCTTGCCTGCGGGAAGCTCGGAATTGAAGTGCTCGCTTATTACGTTATAAAGCTCTGTCTGGGGAATTGCCGTTTCAATGGTATTTTCATAGGGCTCAAAGGCGGCTACGTTTTCCTCATACTTGGGAATCGTGTCAAAGTTGTTGGTTCCGCCGATAACACCGTAAAGCATCATAAACAAGGATGCAATAGCGGCAATAACGGAATAGAACATATTAAGCACAGAACATCATCCTTTCGGTTTTTATTTATTTTTCTGTATTAATATGATAACATTATATTATCATACTGTCAAAGGAGAAAAAATTTTTGTTAAAACAAAAATTTACAAAAATATTTATGCAAAATGCAACAAATGAAGGCATTTTTGCGTCTTATATAATGAGAAGGAAAAAAGGAGAGAAAATCAATGAAAAAGAAATTTTTACTTCCCGTTCTTATAATAATTGCGGTTTTTGCCGTGGGTATTGCCGCAGGAGTGTTCATTTTATCCTATTCGGGAGTGGGTATCAGCACGGGCGTGTGTCTTGTTTCCGATAACGGAAGTGTTTTTCTTGTCAGCGAGAATTCTCCCGTAAGGCTTTCCGATTATTCGGAGAATACCGATAGGCTGTCTGACATAAAAACGGGAGATAAGATTATTGCCGTCCACGACGGTGTAGCGGAAAGCTATCCCGCGTCTACGGGTCTGCTGTTTTACATTAAGCTTGCCGAGGGTAAGGATGAGGAAATTCCGCGGCAGGTTATTCTTTCCCTCAGGGAGCTTGGCTGGATATCGGAAGCGGACACCGCGGTATCTGCCGAGAATATCGGCTTTAATGCAAAATATTTAAAAACTGCCCTGCCGCAAGCAGAGCATAATTATCCTCTTGTAACCGTGATTTCCGACTCAGAGGAAATGAAGACTTATCTTGAAAATAAAGAGGACCTCGGACTGACCGAGGAGCTCATAAATCAGACGGAAAAATATGATGACGGCTTCTTTGCGGAAAAAACTCTGATACTCTGCCTTCTTGAGGAGGGCAGCGGCAGTATCTCCCATAACGTGGAAAAGGTGCTGAAAACAGAGGGAAAATATACGGACGTATATATAAATAAGCAAACCCCCGAGGTCGGCACCTGCGATATGGCATATCATCATATTTTTGTTGAGATAGGCAAAAATGATTTTGAAAATACCGACGTGCGGCTTTTTATTGACGGACTTGACAGCTCGAAGAAATATACGACGGTAAGAGAGGGCAGAGAATTTGCAAGCATAAGCCTTCGCCTTCCCGAGGGCTGGGAGTATGAAACCGATATGAGGACGGATTCTCCCGATTTCAGCATTACCGTGTATCACGGGGATTGCCCCGAGGAAAATATTTCAATTGAATTTCTTGACGGCTTCGGTGTATGCGGTACGGGGCTGAGAACGGAAGAGACCGAGATAAACGGCTATAAGGCGCATAAGGGAATATATGACGGCAACCCCACGTTTGATTATATTTACTTTGAGGACACCCCCGGAAACTACGTTATATTCAATAATGCCGACGGTGACTGGTGGAGCAAATACGGTGATACGGCAGAGGAAATACTGTCCACCCTTGAAATCGCGGAGGGCATATTATTCCGCCCGCAGGCACTTGATATTGCCGGTAAGACAGCCGACGGTGAAAATAAACGTCAGTATTCGGAATTTGACTGCGAAAAGGGCATCTGGAGCTTTGTTTTTGAAAAGGACGATACCTCGCAAACGGTACATGTCTCCGCTTCGGGAAAAATAATTTAATAAAAACGAAGCTTTGCCTCTGAAAGTACTGCCAATGACGTATGAATGCCCGTTAAAAACACGGTTCGCTTATAAAGCATCGAAGATAAAGACTTTTTTTGAACGGAAAGCTGCGCCTTCCTCCCTTTTACGGGCGGTGAGGCGCAGCTTTTTCAAGCTTTATACAGCATACGGTTATGTCATCGTGCTTTGCACCCTCCGACAGCTGCAGAGCGTTGTTTACGATTTTTTCGGAAAGCTGCTCGGGGTCGGCCGTGCGGTCAGACTGTATCAGCTCCTTGAAGGACGTGTGAGGTATTACGGCGGCGCCGTCGGAAACGATAAACACCGTGTCACCGTCACCTAAGGAAATTTCACTTTTCTGAAATTCCGTTTCCCTTAAAATTCCCAGAGGCAGAGAGCTTTGCTCCACGGCAAGTACCCTGTCTCCCTTTTTTATAACGGAATACGCGGCTCCTGCCTTGTAGAAGCAGGCATTACCCGTATTCAGCTCTATTTTCAGTATATCCACCGTAGCAAGGGATTCGTCTCCGGATTTTATGAGCATAGCGCAGTTTACCGTTTCAAGGGCACTTTCGGGAGAAAAGCCTGACCTGAGAAGCCTTGCCGTAAGAGTGCAGGTCATAACGGAATCTGCCGCCGCACGGCTGCCCGTGCCCATACCGTCGCTTAGCACGGCATAAAAATTTCCCAAGCCGTCATAAAAGCATCTTGCCGTATCACCGCTGAAAATTTCGTCCGAGCCCGTGTGTGCCGAGGTATGATAATCCACGCTGAACAGCGGCTGCTCACAGAAGCTCAGCACCGTGCCGTCCTTTGAATATTCGTCTCTCACGGGAGAAAGAAATATTTTTCCCGTTGCCTCATACAGCCCGTCAAGTATTTTTTCGGGGTCGGGCATAACGGGGACGTAAGAGCAGTATGCCTGAAGAATACAGCCGCCCGATGCATAAGAGTAGGCGCATATTCCCGAAACCGTAAAGCCCAGATTACGAAGCACGCTGTCAGCCGATGCCGCAAGCACGGGGTCCGTTTCGGGAAGGCTGTCTATGCTTTTTGCGGCATCCTGAAGAAGACTTCCCAAGGAATAAAACTGCTTCGCCGCCGCTAACTTTATATCCGATATCTCCGAACGGCTGATAAGCCTTGCGGTGTATTCGTAAAATGCCCGATTGAAGCCGTCCGTTATTCTGTCGGGCATTCTGCATACGGTGGTAATTCTTAACGGAAGCTCCTCGGAAATAAGCTTTTCGTTTTCCTCCAAATGAGCTCTTGCTTCGTTAAATGCTCCCACGGTAGCCTCGCGGCACTTGCTCCAGCAGAATTCATATTTTACACAGCCCTCGCATACGTCACGTCTGACAGCCTCGGGGATTTCCGCCGTCGAGGGTCTGTCCGTTTTTTCAAGCCACTCCGACACCGCTCCCACGGAATCCGAGATATCCTTTACAGCCTTTGCCGAACGGCTCAGAAAGAAACCGAGTGCCTTGGTTTTTTCCTCGTCGGGGGTACGCCGTCTGAATACGTCAGCCTTATCGGCAATAGAATACAGATATCTGTCGGGAATAAAAGAAAAAATCACACCCGAAAGGGCGGCTTCGCCTATTGCGATTACGGCAGTCTCCTCTCTGCCTGTAAGAATAAGGGACAGCGTTACGGAAAGCACCATACTGAGCGCAACGGGAATTCTGCCGTATTTTCTCGTAAAGCCCGTGCTCAGTCCCGTGAGAATATATGAGGTCATAAGCTGGGGATGTGCTTCGTTGAAGCCGAGAGTCAGCGCGCTACATATTCCCATAATCCCCGGTGACGCCTCGTTCCCCGCAAGTGCAAAAAGCATTATGGCAAAATATGCAATGCTTCGGGCGGGAGTGAAGCCTGAAAGGGAAAATCTTTCAAGCGACAAAAGCAGTACGCCTGCGAAAAATACCGAGGATATCTGCTCCTTTACCGCGCTTACGGTTCCCCGTTGCTTTAATTCGTATATATGAAGGATTCTTGTGCTGAAGAAGGCAAAGGCACCCGAAATAACGGATTCGCAGAGACTGAAAACGAGAAAGGAGCTTTTACCGCCCACGGCAAGAAATACGCAAAGGGAGGTGCAGAAGGTGCAAAGAGAGGCTATAAGTACGGCGGCTGTGTATTTTTTCTTCTCCTCGTAGGCAGAGGAAACGGCAAGCTTCAGTATGCATATTATAAAAATCGAGCTGACGAAGCGCAGGGCATCAATGAAGCCGAAATATGAAACGTAGCCGAATGCACCGCCTAATGCCGCGGAAATCAGATATTTTTCATTCATTCCGGCAATAAAGCCCGTAGAAAAGGGAGATATGCCCCCTGCGAAGGATATTCCTCCGAAAAGAAAGCTTAAAAGGAAAATTACAAGCTGAGAAAATAAGGCTCTGACGGTAGGCAGGTAAGATGCAATCTGCAGACGCGTAAGCCTGCTTTTAAGATATTCCATAAATTTTTCATTCCTTGCATTTTTTTATAATAATACGCCTGCCCGATGAAAAAATCTGTCTTACCTGCACCTGAGCTTTTTGTAATTTCCCGAATTAAAAAAGAAAAAAACAACCCTTACGGCAGAAAGCACGGATATGGGCTGTTATATTGTTGAAGCATTCATCAACGGACGGCTTTTATGCTGTCTTGCGGCTGATAATATGCACCCGGGGTGACGGCAGGCGGGGGCTTTTGGTCGGATACGCTTGGCTTTTGCTTTGAAAAAAAGACGTTCGGGTATTGAATCGATTGAAATTATGGTGTATTATGAATTCGATACATATTTTAGGGGGTTGAAAATTATGGCCATTTTTGAAACAATTACTGCTTTATTTGCAACTATCTCCTGCATTCTTTCCCTGCTTCCGCAGGCTTTGGGCATTTATAAGGAAACGTACACGGCAGAAAATCCGGATGAGGTGCTGATGAATGCCGTGCTGATTGCCGACATTCACGCTGACGGTGACCCCGTGCGTGACAGAAACGACAATCTGCGCCGTCTTTTTGCCCATATCAATGCCTCCGAAGAAAAATTAGATGCTATTGCTATTGCCGGTGATATAACAAACTGCGGCAATATCAAGGAATACATCAATCTTGAAGGTATTCTGTTTGCGTATAATAAGTCGAAAAATCTCATTCCCTCTATGGGAAATCACGATTCACGTGCTACCTGCGTAGAGGAGCCTTATTTTGACGAGGGCTCAGAGCTGTTTCAGGATTTCCTATGCACACAGGGCATAAAGACCGAAACCAATTATTATTACAAGGTGGTCAACGGCTGTTATTTCATCGCCCTCGGTACGGAAAGTATGCCCGACCCCTATATTTCCGACACGCAGATTCAGTGGGTGGATTCACTTCTTGCCGATGCGGCAAAGACGGGTATGCCCTGCTTCATTATATCTCACGAATTGCTTATGGGAACCCACGATGACAGCGGCGTTCCTGCTTCAAGAAACCTCGGCGAAGCCTCCGAAAAGCTCAAGGCGGTTGTTAAAAGGTATGCCGACGAGGGACTCACCACCGTGTACGTCTGCGGACATCTGCACAGGGATTTCCACGAGGATACGCTTGTGAAGGTATCCGATAATTTCTACAGCCTGCTTCTTCCCAGCGCATTATTTACAGAGGACGAAAATGAAGAGTATATCCCCGGACTCGGCGTGACTGCAGAGGTATACAAGGACAGCCTTGTTATCAGAGCAAGAAACTTCTACACCTACGAATGGCTTGAGGACTACCGCTGGGAGCTTCCCGTTGATATCAAATAACAGTAATAACAAATAACAAAAAATTCACCGCATCCGTTGCAAAAACAGCATCGCGATGCGGTGATTTTATATATACAGACTGATGGTGTGATGAAATACAACACGGCTTTGTCGTGTCAATGATATACAGCCTGACGGCTTCAGTGATATTATATTCGCCTATTAACTGCCCGAAGGGCAATAACACTCGGCTTTAGCCGAATATCACTGCGAAGCAATATAACTCGCCGACAGGCGAATTTAGCTGAAAAAGGGGATGTAAAAAAAGCGAAGACCGCATAAAACAATACACAGCAAGAGGGCTCGGCAAGTGAAAATACTTACCGATCCCTTTTAAAACACACAATAATGCAAAAATTATTTATTTTTATGTTTTATGCTACGAACTCTCCCTCGCCGCTCGACGCACCTTCCGTACGCCTTCGGGCAAACAAAATCAAGCCTTGCGTCTTGATTTTGCTCGGTTTGTCCGTTCTTCATCTTTTTTCCTATCCCCTTAAAATGAGCTGTAAAAAAACTTTCGTTTTTTAACAGCCCCTTTCTGGTGAAGACAAGTGGACTTGAACCACCGACCCCTTGCATGTCAAGCCCGCCTGAAGGCGGTAAAGGTCTGATTTTCCTTGATTCCGATATGTATTTTAATAGTTTTATTAGTTTTTTTGCCGGGTTGTTGACCCGGCTGTTGACTGAAAGCAGCTCGTTATAAGAGCTACTCTTTTTGTCTCTTTAATTATAGATCAATCTTTTCTGAATGTCCAGAAGTAATCAGCAACATTCCATTGACTTCTGAACAACTTTTATCCGGGAAACAAACAAGATGTAAACAGCTTTATAACAACTCAGCAATCTTTCTGAAGCACTATCCCTCATATAAAAACGGCAATTTAAACGTGTCAGAGTTCGCAAGGGTGTGTGATATGAGCAGAACAACGATATACAAATATCTTGAGCTGCAGGAAAAATAATAAGCATTCCCCAAAAGAAGCGCAAGCTTCGATTGTCGCGAAACAAGTGAGCCACCGTGTCGAGAGATACGGTGGCTTGCTTTTGTCCGATGCTGTTTTCACTTTTGGAGCAATGACAAAGGGAACGACTTTTGTGCCGTTCCCCTTTTTTAAGTTATATGTTTTACTTCATCCAGCTTTTCGGATCTTCAAGACCAACCGAGGCGCGGAGAATAAGTCTTGCATCGGCGGCTGAAAGCTTGTCTTCACTGCCCACATTTGCAGCCTTATACTGTGCGGAATCCTCTTTGTAATTTTCAAGGCCTACAGAGGCACGAAGGGCAAGTCTTGCATCGGCAGCACTGACCTTTCCGTCACCGTCTGCATCACCGAAAACAACAATAGTATATTGCTTGCCGTCTGCCATAGTAAGAGTCATTCCCGTGACGGGGGAATTATCTGCTGCAATAACATTTCCCTTGCTGTCCTTTATAACAGCATCCTTGCCGGCTTGCACAAGAAGCTGCTTTACGGTAACACCTGCAACAGTCACAATATTTTTACCGCTGACTTTTGCAGCATCATTATCCTTAAACACGGAAATGAGCTTGGGTATAGCAGTAACCTCACTCTTTGCATTACAACCGCTTCTGAGACAATGCTTCGACTTCGCCCCGGCTTCGGTATATGTTGCCTTCTTATCAATAGTAAAGTCCTTACTGAAATTGTGACCGAGCTTCGGAATATCCTCAGTATAAGTATCTCCGCAAGCACAGGTATATGTAATCAGACCGTCTTTCGTACAGTTGGCTTCAGCAGTTTCTGTTTCATAAGAATGATTATGCTCAAACTTAACTTCAAAGCTTCTGTTACTCTTTGCAACAAAATCAATTACTGCTTCAGTTGAAATCAGTTCACCGTTTTCATACCAGCCAATAAGCTTCCATTCTTCAGCAGGGGCAGCTGTAAGCATTACATAATCACCGCTTTTTGCAGTCTGCTTTTCAGTAACATAACCCTCGCCTGTTACAGAAACGGTAATTGTGTATTCTTCCGTCGTTTCAGTATCTGTTATTTCAGTCGGCTCCAGGGTTTCTTGATTTTCACAGACAAGAACGTGCTCTTCCACAGTAAATTCATCATTAATATTATCCACATCACCTGCAAAAGTAAGCTCATCTTCAATTTTAACATCAAAGAAATTTGCTCTCTTAACTTCGCCTATATCAGAATCAATTTCACTGAGAGTATAGTCCATTGTGCCTTCGGCATTACCGATAAGCTTGACTTCATAATCACCGTCAGAAGGAAGCCAGAATTCTTTTGATTCTCCTTCAACAGACATAACAACAGAGTTTTCTTTAGCTGCTATTTCTTCATCAACAACATTATTGACTATTCTGCCGACAAGCTCGCCTGTTTCATTATCATAGATTTCTACATCAACAGGGCAATTGACAGAGCCCTTGTAACCTTCTCGTTTAACAGAAATTTCTGCTTCACTTAAAGCATACATATAAGCACAATATGTTTCCGCACAATGTGCTGTAAGAAAATATCTAGTGGTAATATCGGGAACATCGGTTTTGGTTATAGTTTCATATCCATTGACAATTAAGCCCAAAGCTTCACTATCGATGAAGAAATTCAACAACTTTCTATATAAGTTATCATGTTTAGACAATGTCATACTATATAAAGCGTTCGGCACGGTAAACGCCACCGCTTTTGAATAATCAAATGCTACAATAGGACAAAGAACATTTTGGAAGAAAGCATAAGGTGTCATTCTATTAATGGCTGAAGTCCATATCGATTTATTATAATATTCATCCAAATTTCTGATTTCATTTCTAAAGTCCCAAACTAAATCATGAACCGTTTTTTCGCCATCTTTGTAAGGTAAGTAAGGCATATCCGGTGACAATTTATTATAATATACCCTCATATTTTCAAGATATTTTTTATAATTTGAAGCTTTAGTGTTAGTTTTACTTGGTAAAGTTCGAACATTAACAGCAACGCTTTCATATGTTGGAGTTGTGCCGAATCGTGTAAAGCCCCAGCCACCGGGTAAGAGTTTAGTAACAAAGTCTTCCGGATTTATAATGTTAAAAATGCGATTATATTTTGCATCTTTCACATAATCAGCCTTCGAAATTCTAGGTGTTGCAAAAGCATAGGCATAAATATTTTCTTTGCTTGCAAATTCTTCGGAAGCAATAAGCTGAGCAGCTACAAGATTGCAGGTTGCTGCACCTCTGCTGTGCCCTGTAAGGAGTATTTTAGTATCGCTCTTTTCAAAACCATTATCTTTTATATATTTTGTTATTCTCGGAAGAACATAGTTCTTTGCATTTGTAAAGCCTAAATGTGTGCTACCAATTTCTGGATCGAAATTAGAATACCATTGTTGTTCATGCGAACCGATAAAACCGGCAAAAACAAGATTTTGCCACTTTCCATCTGCATAAATCTTTTTATGAGTTATAAAATGATTAACCTGATCTCTTCCTGCATCTGTAACTATATAATCCGAATTGACAATAAAACCACAGTTTTCAAGATTTTGCTTAATAATATCAGGTCTGTCATATTCATAACCAATTACAGTAAACAAAGAACAGAATCTACCGAGTTCGTGATTGTAAGTTATTGAATCTTTTTCAAAATAAGAACTATCAAGTGTTGCTGTGACGTTTTTATATGTTGTTGAAGCAACTTTTTCGGGAGTTTTCATCCAGCTGAAAAAATCAATTGCATTTCCTTTGCAGATACGGTCAACAACCGAGGAAGCTTTGTTTCCGTCAACATTACAATATGTAGTTGTTGCAGATTCGAAAACCATATAAATGTTATCACCATCAACAACAACCTCTTCGGCAAGTGTCGGAAAAGTATATGATGTCATCAAATTTGCATTTATATTTTTCTGGTTAAGCGAAGATTTAATATCATAAAGGCTTATTACAGAATCATTTTTTCTTCCGTAAGATGAATTAACTATAAGGCCAACATTACCATCATTGCTATAAAATGAAGCACCATTTGCTTTTGCCGGAATCGCCACAGAGGCAACTTCTGTAAGGCTGCTTACATTTTCTTTGTCTCCATTAAGAGTAAAGCCGTACATATAACTGGATTTTTCTTCGTTGAAAACACCCACCCATAATTTATTATCAAAATACTCAACAAACGATGCAGTGTGATCACAAGAAAATGTGTTTTTATAATTTATAGCAACACCCTCTTCGCCTGTATTTACAGATGCCTGAATATCAGAAAGAGAAAGTGCACTAACCTTCTTATCGCTACTTTTTGCAACCCAGACGTTGCTTCCATCAAAAGCAAGTCCGCCTACATGATTTTTGTCGGGCAAAGTAAGCGTTGTAAGCAAGATTTTATTGTTTTTATCTATAACATAAATTACAGAATTATGTGTACTATGATTTTTTTCTGCAGAAAGCTTTTCAGAATTATTTCCACTCAATATATTAGCAGTAAGATTATCTTTATATGTCTCAACGCTGCAATAAGCAGAGATAAGAAGATAATCACCGGCAAAACAAACGCCTTGAGGGGTCATACAATTACAAGAGTAGCAAATATTTTTATCAGCATCCGTTACAATTGTTTCTTTAAGGCCGGGAACAGCACTGAACGACGTTGTTAATCTTTTAAAATCAGGATATTTATTAATTGCAGAATTGTATTCGTCAGGATAAACACTTTGAATTGGAGTTCCATTATAATAATGTATGGTTGCATTAATCAGATTACTATTATCACTACCAATACTTATTTTTTGCCACTGCTTTTGCGTTCCCGAATAATACACATCAGTCAGTTTATCGCAGCCTTCGAAAGCAGAATAACCGATAGAAGTAACGGAATCGGGGATTGTTACACTTGTGAGGCTGTTGCAAACCCTGAACGCACGTTCTCCGATTGAGGTCACACTGTCGGGGATTGTTACACTTGTGAGGTTGTCGCAAAAAGAGAACGCAAAATGTCCGATTGTGGTTACACTATTTCCGATTGATACTCTTGTAAGGCTGCTGCATTCATAGAATGCATAACTTCCGATGCTTGTGACGGAATCGGGGATGGTCACACTCTGAAGACTGCGGCAATAAAAGAATGTATAATTTCCGATGCTTGTGACGGAATCGGGGATGGTCACACTCTGAAGACTGCGGCAATCACCGAATGCACATTCTCCGATGCTTGTGACGGAATCGGGGATGGTAACACTCTGAAGACTGCCGCAATCACGGAATGCATAACTTCCGATGCTTGTGACGGAATCGGGGATAGAGACACTTGTGAGGGCAGAGCAGTATTCGAAAGCATGCTCGCCGATGGAAGTCACCGGATAGCCGCCAATGGTTGACGGAATTGTAATATTACCGCTGATTGATGTAGAAACATCTGTTATTGTTGCTTTGCCGTCGGTTACAGAATAGGTATAGTATCCGCTTGTTGCGGCTTTTGCTTCGGGGGTGAAAATTTCAGAGAAATCAAATTCAGGGAAGTCAAAGCCTTCCCATTTAATTTCCATAAAGCCGTTAAGAGGTGCCATAGTCAGACACATCACTACAACGAGAATCGTGCTGATTATTCTTTTGGTTGTTTTCATTTCATTTTTCCTCCATAAAATAAAAAGTGTGTGCAACCGAAGTCACACACACCGAAAAATGCGAACCTCGTTTTGCTACCACACAAAATTCATCGTCATCTACACAGAAATGCGAATATAGAAGTTCGCACTTTTGCCAAAAGACAAAAATGCAACTTCTGTGTAAATCATATTGAACTTTGTGTGGTGCTTACAGTATATCACATTGGTTTTCTTTCTTCAAGTAAATTAATAAATTTTGCTGTTTGTTTCCAAAAATAAGATTTACAGAATTTTCAATTCTAATTACATACACGCTTATGCGTGATTACATTCGCAACTTCGTTGCAATTACATACCAATCCTTTGGATTGGATAAAAAAATCTCGTTCCGCAGAACGAGATTTTTTGGTGAAGACAAGTGGACTTGAACCACCGACCCCTTGCATGTCAAGCAAGTACTCTAACCAACTGAGCTATGCCTTCGTATTCAATTGCTTTTGGATTATATCACGAATGGGTGATGTTGTCAATATCAATTCCGTAGGAATTGCATATTATCAAAACGAAGTTTTGTATATCATCAGCTTCGGAGAAGCTGTATATCATCGGGCGAAGCTGTATGCGCCTGCGATGATGATATACAGCCTTACGGCTGATGATGTGTCGCCGCTTCGCGCCGGATAAAAAAATCTCGTTCCGAAGAACGAGATTTTTTGGAGCGGATGACGAGGCTCGAACTCGCTACCTCCACCTTGGCAAGGTGGCGCTCTACCAGATGAGCTACATCCGCATTTCCAATGAACAGGAATTATTATACACACATAAAAGGCTTTTGTCAATAGCTTTTTTAAATTATACTTAGTTTTTTTGAATATGTAAATGCCGCGGCTGATTGACCTCAACCGCGGCTTATTCTTTTCTTTATTGCGTTACCTTAGTCGTTTGCTTCTTCTGCTTCCTTGATTATTTCATCGGGGATTGCTTCACCGTGCTTTACGAAGGCGATAAGAATTACGGCAAGGGCGAACATTACGGGGCTGTAGTAGAACAGCGACATATACGTGCCTGCAAACATTCTTATGAAGCCGTAAATAATGGGAGATGCAATCTGAGCGGAGAAGGTTGCCGTGTAGTAGTAGCCTGTGAAGGTACCGACCTTTTCAACACCGCCGATTTCAAGAACAAGGGGAAGAGTGTTAACGGTGATGAACATATTAGCGGCACCGCCGAGGATAAGTACGGGATAAATAAGTATTCTGAGGATGCCCGTTACGGAATCAACGGTATCAACTATAGCCGAAAGTGCGGTTACGAAATCCTCTGTTTCCGCAGAGAGAACCTCATTTGCAACGGCAACTACGTCAGCGTAGATAGTCTCACCGAGATCGTTTACAAGCTTAGCCTCATAAGTCTCGTAGTAGCCCTTTACTGCGTCGGACATTTCCTCGTTGCCCTTATATGCGAGGAAGCCTTCAATGCTGAGAACCTCTTCATCAGCAAGTGTTCTGCCCTCGTCCTGAGCGGCTGCGCTGACAGCGGCATTATATTCGTTTATGTTTTCGTCAATTGCAATATATGCATTGTTAACGGTAACGTAGTTGTTGATTGAAAGGCTCTTACTGCCGAGCATACCTACGAATACTCCGAAGAATACGATGAAGGCTGCAAGGAAAACTGCAAGGCCTGCCATAATGGTCTTCTTTCTGCCTACCTTCTTGCCCATCTTACCTGCAGGAATAGCGGCAACGCCTGAGCATACTGCAAAGATAAGCATAATGAAGGTAGCTTCAGAGGTAATCATATGGAGAATTTCCTGAGCAAATAAGGAGAAGAAGGTTGTGATTGCGTTTGATGCGCAGAAAAGGAAGAAAAGTGTTCCGAGCATAAATATAAGGCTCTTTCTTTCTGCCTTTGAAAGCTTGATAGCCTTGAGCTCAGCCTTCTTTTTCTTAGCTTCTTCCTTCTGAGCCTTCTTGAGAGCCTTGCTGTCGGCATACTGATTCATTTCGCCCTTGAGCTTGATGCTTGTGTCCTCTTCCTTAACGAAGAAGAGAAGAACGAGCATACCGATAATCATAACAAGTGCGCCTACAAGGAAAACGTAGGGGAAGGAAACGGTTTCGTCTGCCGTTATTTCAGCCTTGCTGTAACCTGCAAAAAGTGTGCAGAGTGCGATACCTATTGTACCTGCAACCATACCTACTGCCGAGCCTACACCGCCCATAAGGTTGATAATTGCATTACCCTCGGAGCGAAGGTGAGGGGGAGTAAGGTCGGGCATAAGTGCAACAACGGGGGCTCTCCATAAGGACATTGAGAAAACGAAGAGGATAACCGTTATCATTGTAAGGGGGAGCTGAAGGCTGCCCGAGGTGTTGAGAGCAACAATGGGAATAAGTGCAAAGAGTATTGCCGAAACGGGAGCACAGCTTACTATAAAGGGACGGCGCTTACCGAGCTTTGAATGACAGTTGTCGGAAAGCTTACCGAAGGTAGGCTGGAAGATAACACCGAAGATGTTATCAAATGTCATAATAATACCGATGAAAAGCGGAACAAGAGTTATGCCGCCGCCGACGTTGACGTCCTGACCCTGTGCCTTAGCAAATTCTGCAAGGAACGGAAAAGCTTCGTTAAGCTTTGTACTCCACTGAGTAATCATGGGAGACTCTGTGAGGAGCTTGTTGAGGATTTTTGTGATGTAAGGGTCATAAATTGCCCAGGCTATTGAGCTTGCCATGAAGCCGAAGCCTGTGAGAATGGTGCGCTTGCGGCTGAATTTACCGCCGGGTGCGCAAAACAGATCTTGTGCCATTTTGTTTCTCCTTTTCATTAGTAGTTTTATTTTAATTTAAAATAAATGCTCAGCTCAGGAAGCCTTCTATTATAACTTCCTCTGCTTCTTCCTCGGTCAGACCGAGGGTGCACAGCTTAGTAAGCTGGTCACTGTTGATTTTGCCGATTGCCGCCTCATGAACAACCTGAGCATCGGGGTGATTTGCGGCAATTTCGGGAATGGAACGGA
>JAZNFG010000003.1:0-7555 GCA_045589015.1 Acutalibacteraceae bacterium | reverse complement strand
GGTCTGCAGACAGTCGGTCAGAGAAGGGGAAAGGGCTCAGAAATTGCCGTATTTGTTGGATTTGACACCGGAAGGCGTACGGTGGTACGCCGAGGATGGCAAAGACAAAGCGCAAAGGGGATTATTCGCGAGGCAGTTTTTTTTGTAATGTAAAAAATGCTTGCGGTGGCACGTTACCGTAAAAAATACCGCGCGTCAAAGACGGAAATTTGTGAGTTCTTTCCCTAATGGCAGAAGAAGGAGGCTGCGATATATGATATGATGTCGGCTGTGAGGGAGGCGGGGATGGTATGCCGTGTATTTTTAATATCCGCGCTCCCGAAATACACCGCAACCGCATAGAACGTAGTCTCGCTTGCCGCCGTGATTACGCTTGCCGTACGTCCCACGTAGGAGTCGGGGGAGAAGCGAGTGAAGATATTTTTCAGCACCGCAAGACTGCCGCTGCCCGAAAGAGGAGAGATTATGCAAAGGGGAATGACCTCCTCGGGGATTCCGAGAAGCCGTGCCGCAGGGGAGAGAAGTCTGCAGATAAGCTCCAATGCTCCCGACGCGGAGAGCATAGAAACCATAAGGCAAAGAGCCGTCAGAGCAGGCAGGAGAGAAGCCGTCTGAGAAAGTCCCTTTTTTGCGCCCCTGAGAAAAACCTCAAACACGGGCACCCTTTTAATAAGTCCGTAAAGGATAATTGCCGCAACGCTGACCGGCAACACCGCACTTTGAAAAAAATCCGTAATATCACCTTAATTCTCGGGGGATTTTGTTGACTTGAAAGGATATTTGCTTTATAATATTTATTTACTAAAGATTGAAATTATTACTTTATATAAAGAGGTTATCAGCACAATGGATATGACAGCATTTTACGGAGATACCGACGTATTCTCCCATCTTTCCGAAAAATTCAGAGAGAATAACTCTATCCCGCAGGGGGATTTCAGCCGTTTCCCCGTAAAGAGAGGACTTCGTAACTCCGACGGCACGGGCGTTATGGTCGGGCTTACAAAAATTTGTAACGTTGAGGGCTACTATATCGACGACGGAGAAAAGGTGCCCAAGGCAGGCCGTCTTATTTACCGCGGTATCGACCTTTACGACTTTGTCAGAGGCTGCAGGGAGGACGACCGCTTCGGCTTCGAGGAGCTTGTTTTTCTTCTTATGTTCGGCTCTCTGCCCACGAAAGAGGAGCTTGAGGGCTTTTCGGGACTTCTCGGTGCAAACAGAGAGCTTCCCTTCGATTTCGTTGAGGACGTTATTATGAGAGCACCCTCGCCCAACATTATGAACAAAATGGGCTCATCCGTAACGGCTTTGTATGCATACGATGCCAACCCCGACGATATTTCCGTGGAAAACGTGCTTCGTCAGTCAATTCAGCTGATAGCTCAGTTGCCTGCAATTATGTCCTATGCATATCAGGTAAAGCGCAGATATTTCTATAAAAAGAGTATGTATATACATCAAGTAAAGCCGGAGCTTAAAACCGCAGAGGTGGTTCTGCGTTCAATTCGCTCGGATAAGACCTATTCGGACAAGGAAGCAAAGCTTCTTGACCTTTGCCTTATGATTCACGCTGACCACGGCGGCGGTAATAACTCCACCTTTACCACAAGATGTCTTTCCTCTACGGGCACGGACACGTATTCCGCAATCGGTGCAGGTATAGGTTCGCTCAAGGGCTTCCGTCACGGCGGTGCAAACATCAAGGTCACGCAGATGGTCGAGAATATCACGGCAAACGTCAGAGACATTACCGATGAAAAAGAGGTAAGCGATTACCTTCGCAAGATAGTAAGAAAGCAGGCAAACGATAATTCGGGGCTTATCTACGGTATGGGACACGCAATTTATACGCTTTCAGACCCCAGAGCCGTGCTTCTCAAGCAGAACGCAAAGGAGCTTGCAGAGGAAAAGGGACTTCTCGGAGAGTGGAATCTGCTTGATATGATAGAAAGACTTGCGCCCGATGTATTCAGAGAGGAAAAGGGTATAGACAAGCAGATATGCGCAAACGTAGACCTGTATTCGGGACTTGTATACAGAACTCTCGGAATCCCCGAGGACCTTTTCACTCCTCTTTTTGCGGTAGCAAGAGTCGCAGGCTGGTGCGCCCACAGGCTTGAAGAGGTGGCAACAAGCACGAAGATTATGCGTCCTGCATATAAGAGCATCGCAGGAAAGAGCAAGTATTCCCCTCTCAGCCAGCGTTAAAGCACACTCAGACAGACCGCAACAGACGGCAGGCATTCTGAAAACGGTGCCGCTTGTAACTTGATTTTATATTATTAACGGTGATATACAGATGAAAATTAAAGAAAATTCAGCAATTACCATTAAAAAGGCAGGACTTATATCCTTTATACTGTTTGCGCTGACGGCTGTTGTCAGAGCTTATCAGGCATTTGCGCTGACGGACGGAAGGACGGGATTCTTTTCCGAGCATAACCTTACGGTGCCGCTTATGTATATTCTTGCCGCGGCGGCGGTGCTTGTGACTCTCGGACTGTTTTACGTTTCGGGAAATCTTCCCGAGGGTGACCTGAAAAAGAAGCCGTCTTTATTGTACGTGCTTTCAGCCGTATTCTTCGGCTTCTCGCTTATATGGGACGGAGTAAAGAGCGTAAGGCTCTTCCTCGGCACCGAGGGCAGCTTCAGCGCACAAAAAGAGGCGGTAGGCGGCAACGCAGGGCTCGTATCAATGGTTTTCGCGCTTTTAGGAGGACTGAGCATACTTCTCTCACTCATTATATACGTAAGGTCGGGCAGTCTTACGGGCAAGCTGAAGCTTCCGCTTCTTTTTCCCGTTTTGTGGGCATTCTCCGAATGTCTCGGCTTTTTCTCAATTACCGTCAGCTACGTAAAGGTGGCACAGCTGCTTCTTGCTATCTTCTCTGCCGCCTTCCTTATGGTATTTCTCTTTGAAAACGCAAGAGTCCTTACGGGAATCGGCAGAAGGGAGTCGCTTCGCTTCTTCTTTGCAACGGGCTTTATCACGGCGGGTCTTTCCCTGGCTTCAGGTGTACCCAATATGCTGGTTGCCCTCCTTGCTCCCGAAAATGCAGTTTCCTATACCCCCTTTGAGCTTTATACCGTAGCAGGCGGTCTTTATGCTCTGGCAAGCGTGCTTGCAAGAGACACTCAGACAGCCGCTGAGGAGACCTTAAACGGGGCTTTGAGCGATAACGGAAATAACGAAGCTACGGAGAGCTGATTAAAGTGGATATGTCGCTGTTTTTCAATAACTGCCTTATAGCCGCCGAGCAGGTTGTGATTCTCTACCTTATAGTGGCGGTAGGCTATATTGCCGATAAAAAGGGTGTATTTACCGAAAAGACCGCAAGGGCGGCAAACGACCTTCTGTTTTATATAATAACACCCTGTGTCATAATAAATTCGTTTCTCACCACCGAATTTTCCCCCGAGACCTCAAGGGGCTTCTTGCTTGCGGCTGTCGGCGGTGCGGTGACTCATATTCTGGGAATAGCTCTTTCTGTTCCCTTTTTTAGAAATAACGAAAACAAGAATAACGCCGTGTTCAAGTTCGCCTGTGTCTACGGAAATATGGGTTATATGGCTCTTCCGCTTGCCGAGGCGGTGCTTGGCAGCGAGGGTGTATTCTACTGCTCGGCAGGCGTTATCGTTTTTCAGGTATTTACCTTTACGCACGGAGTATGGCAGATGAACCGAGGCGGAGACGGAAAGGAAAAATTCGCCCCGCGCAAGCTGTTTTTCAATCCCGGTGTAATTGCCGTCTGTATAGGACTGCCCTTCTTCCTTGCAAAAATAAAGCTCCCCGAAATCATTATGTCCCCCGTGTCCTTCATCGGCTCAATGAACACCCCCCTTGCTATGCTGATGCTGGGAACCTATATGTCAAACGCGGGACTTAAAACTATTTTCAAAAATCGTGAGCAATATCTTGTTGCGGCTGTAAAAATTATTGCAGTTCCCGTGGCTTTTTATGCTATAATGAAGGTGACGGGTATTCTTTCGGGTGCATTGTTTACCGCCTGTATGATTCAGGCATCCGCCCCGAGTGCAAATAATACGGTAATGTTTGCCGCAAAATACGGCAGAGATACGGGTGTTGCGTCAAAGACCGTGGCATTCGTAAGCTTCGCGTCGGTTCTGACGATGCCCGTAATGATTGCTCTGACACAGGTGTGATATATGGACAGCTTATTTTCAGGCCTTCCCTACGGCTTTTCTTCCTTTGATGCGGTAAAGGATTCGCTGATTCCCTGCGCCGCAAGGGCACGTATTCCCGAAAATGCAAAAACCGTAATTTCAATACTCTTTCCCTACTACCTGGGCGAGGATGCATACCGTGACTCCAACGTTTCAAGGTATGCCGTAAGCGAGGACTATCATATAATTACGGGAAGGATAATAAACGGTATCAGAGATTCTCTGCAGAGGGAATTTCCCGAAAACCGCTTTGAAGCCTTCGTTGATAATTCTCCCTTCCCCGAGGTGCGCTGTGCCGTGAACGCAGGGCTCGGCGTAATGGGAAAAAACAATCTTTTCATAAGCCCCGAATACGGCTCCTGGGTATTTCTCGGAGAAATAGTAACCGATCGTTATTTCGAGCCCTTCGGCGGCACGTACTCCCTTTGCGACGGCTGCGGACTGTGTGAAAAGGCCTGCCCCGTAAATGCCGTTACGGGAAAGGGCATAATAAAGGAAAAATGCCTTTCGTTTCTTTCTCAGAGGAAGGGGGAGCTGGACGAAAAAACGGCAGAGCTTATAAAGTCAACGGGCTGTGCCTGGGGCTGTGATATCTGTCAGAAGGTCTGTCCCCATAACGTTAATGCAGGAATTACCCCCATAAAGGAATTTCTTGATACTGCCGCACCTGTGGTTACCAAGGACACGGACATTGAAAACCGAGCCTTTGCGTGGCGGGGAAGGGCGGTAATAGAAAGGAATCTTGAAATCACGGAAAATAAATCATAATTTGTTTACGGAGGAAAGAAGTATGAAGCTTATTATTGCTGTTATCAACAAGGATGATTCTGCGGCGCTTACTGCAGAGCTCAGTAAAGCAGGATTTATGTCAACCAAGCTTTCCACCACGGGCGGATTTTTAAGAGCAGGCAACGTGACTCTTCTTATAGGCGTTGAAGAGGAGAAGATTGACGAATGCTTGAAGATTATGGAAGAAAACTGCTCAAGAAGAACACAGATGGTAAGCACGGCTGCAGGTAATCACGCAGATCAGTTTTTTACCTCTCTGCCCGTTGAGATAACCGTGGGCGGTGCTACGGTGTTTATCATTGACGTGGACAGATTTATTAAAATGTGAGAACGTATTATGATTTTTACGGATAAGGAAATCCCTTCGGTAACGGCAAATGCTGTAAATTCCGCAGTCTCCTCGGGCAGACTCCCCTCGGCAGTTCTGCTGACGGGCGGCAGCGGTAAGCTGAGAGAGGCCTGTGCTATGGAGCTTTCTCAGGCGGTGCTTTGTACCGAAAGCGGAGGAAACGCTCAGCCCTGCCTTAAATGCAGTGCCTGTCTCAGAGCAAGGGCAGGCATACACCCCGATATAATGAGGATTATTCCCGAGGAGGGCAAAAAGCTTCTCTCGGTAAAAGCCGTAAGGGAAAACTGCCTTGCAAGGCTTGCCGTTTCTCCCACAGAGGGACTTAATAAGGTATTTTATTTCCCCGACTGCGACTCCCTGCAGCCCGTGGTTCAGAACGCGCTTCTCAAATCAATAGAGGAGCCGCCCGAGGATACGCTGTTTATTTTTTCAGCCAACGCGGGCGAGGGACTGCTGACTACGGTGCTGTCCAGACTCACCGTATATATGCTGGGCGACCACCTCACGGCATCGGGAAAGAAAAACGATGAGCTTCCGTGGGAAATTGCCCGAAAATTGGCCGTTGCGCTGTGCAAGGAGGACGAATACGGCATTATGCTCACATCCGCTCCTATGCACAAAAACAGACGGCTTATGGCTGAGGTTGCCGAAAAAATGATTCTTATAATAAGAGACGCGATGGCTGAGGGCAGCGGCGCGGCACCTCTTTCCGACAGCGAGCCGGAAAGCTATTTTCTGGCAAGAAGCTACTCCATATCTTTACTGTTGCAAATTAAAGCGGTTTTAGATAAAATAATATCAGATGCGGCTTCAAACGCTAATGAGAATCTTCTGATATGCTCATTTTCGGCAGGAGTTGCCGATATAATAAAGAAAAGAAAATAAGAAAGGGCGTCCGATTCGGGCGCATCAGTAATATGGCAGAGATAATCGGCATAAAATTTAAAAATTCAGGTAAGGTCTACTATTTCGACCCCGTAGGTCAGCAGATAAAAGAGGGACAGTTCGTTGTGGTTGAGACCGTAAGAGGTATAGAATGCGGCGAATGCGTGGTTGCAAACAAGGAGGTTGACGATTCAACCCTTGTGAAGCCTCTTAAAAGCATAGTCCGTGCGGCTACCGACGAGGATATGATGACTCTTCAGCGTAACCTTGAAAAGGAAAAGAGAGCCTTCGGCATCTGCGAGGAAAAGATTCAGCAGTACGGCCTTGACATGCACCTGGTGGACGTTGAATACACCTTCGACGGAACTAAGGTTCTGTTCTTCTACACCGCTCCCGAAAGAGTGGATTTCAGAGAGCTTGTAAAGTGCCTTGCGGCTATTTTCAAAATAAGAATCGAGCTGAGACAGATAGGTGTCCGTGACGAGGCTAAATTCCTCGGCGGACTGGGCATCTGCGGAAGAGGCTTCTGCTGTAAGGAATTTTTACACGACTTCCAGCCCGTTTCCATTAAAATGGCTAAGGAGCAGGGGCTTTCTCTGAATCCCGTAAAAATCAGCGGAACCTGCGGCAGACTTATGTGCTGTCTCAAATACGAGCAGGATTCATACGAGTATCTTCTGAAGATTACTCCCAAGGTAGGCGCACTTGTTGATACTCCCGACGGCAGGGGAGAGGTTATCGACAATAATCTGCTGACAGGAATGCTCAAAATTAAGCTTGAAAGAAATCCCGTTGCCGCCCCCGTGAAGTATAACAGAAATGAGGTTAAACTTATCAAGGACGCTCAGATAAGAATTAACCGCGACGAGCTTGCGGCTCTTAAGGGGATTGAATAAAAAACGGACGTAATGAAAAAAAATTTAAAAACATATTGAAATTTTCATATTATGTGCTACAATTAAGAAAAACTCAGAAGGAGGAACAGTTATGTCATACAAAATTACTGATGCTTGCATCGCTTGCGGCGCTTGTGCAGCAGAATGCCCCGTTGAGGCTATCTCCGAAGGCGATATCTACGTTATCGACGCTGACGCTTGCATTGAGTGCGGTGCTTGTGCAGACGCTTGCCCCGTAGAAGCTCCCGTTCAGGACTAATTAAAAAAGCATTTTTCAGACTCCCGCTTTTCGGCGGGGGTTTGTTTTTTTTGACTCTTCACGGAAACTTGGGGGATATCTCAGAAAAGTTCTATTAATAGTGCTTCGCACTTTAAGGTTGACGACCCCGTCCCCCTTTGTCACTTCGTGACATTTCCCCCACACTGTGGGGGCATCGACCCCCGGCGA
>JAZNFG010000002.1:0-5867 GCA_045589015.1 Acutalibacteraceae bacterium | reverse complement strand
TTGAAGTGTGTCGGAAAGCGTTTTGAAAAAATATTTAATTAAAATACGGCGGACGTTTCAGGTCTGTTTCCTCCGAATTCCGAATTCCGAATTCCGAATTTGCATCATTGTTCCGAATTCCGGATTCCGGCTTCCGACCTGTGACCTTCGACCTTATACTAAAGGGTGATATTTATGGTAAATGTAAAACTCAGAGATGATGTAAAGCAGTTTGAGGCAGGCATTTCTGCCGCAGAAATTGCGAAGTCCATCGGCGCAGGTCTTTATAAGGCTGTATGCGTTTGTAAAATTGACGGTGTCGTATGCGACCTTCGCACTAAAATTGAAGGTGACTGCGAGGTTGAATTCCTCACCTTCGACGATGAAGCAGGTAAAAAGGCATTCCGCCATACCGCTTCACATATTCTTGCACAGGCAGTAAAAAGACTTTATCCCGATGCGAAGCTTGCTATCGGCCCCGCTATCGATAAGGGCTTCTACTATGATTTTGACGTTCCCAAGGCATTTACTGCCGAGGAGCTTGAAAAAATCGAAGCCGAAATGAAGAAAATAGTAAAAGAGGGACTTGAGCTTACTCACTTTGAAATGACTCCCGAGGAAGCCGTAAAATTCTACGAGGAGCAGGGTGAGATATATAAGGTTGAGCTTATAAAGGAGCACGCCGACAAGGGCGAGAGCATAAGCTTCTATAAGCAGGGTGAATTTACCGAGCTTTGTGCAGGCCCTCATATTCCCGACACGTCAAGAGTAAAGGCATTCAAGCTTACATCCTGTACGGGTGCATACTGGAGAGGCGACGAAAAGAACAAGATGCTTCAGAGAATCTACGGCACCGCATTCACAAAGCAGGCGGAGCTTGACGCTTATCTTGAAGCACTTGAAGAGGCAAAGAGACGCGACCACAACAGACTCGGCCGTGAGCTTGAGATATTCACCACGGTAGATACGATAGGACAGGGACTTCCCATCCTTCTTCCCAAGGGCTGTGACATTATCCAGACGCTTCAGAGATTCGTTGAGGACGAGGAAAGAAAAAGAGGCTGGGTAAGAACAAAGACTCCTCTTATGGCAAAGAGCGATCTTTATAAGATTTCGGGACATTGGGACCATTATAAGGACGGTATGTTCGTTATGGGTGACGAGGAGAAGGACGACGAGGTATTTGCTCTGCGTCCTATGACCTGCCCCTTCCAGTATCAGGCATACCTTAACCGTGCCCGCTCCTACAGAGACCTTCCTATGAGACTTGCCGAAACCTCAACTCTTTTCAGAAACGAGGCTTCGGGTGAAATGCACGGTCTTATCAGAGTACGTCAGTTCACCATCTCCGAGGGACATCTTATGTGTACTCCCGAGCAGTTAGCAGACGAATTCAAGCGTTGTCTTGAGCTGACAACCTTTATGCTTCAGACCTTGGGTCTTTACGAGGACGTTTCCTACCGCTTCTCACAGTGGGACCCCGAGGATAAGGATAAGTATATAGGCACTCCCGAGCAATGGGACGAGGCACAGGGTGTGATGAAGGAGATTCTTGACAATCTCGGTATCAACTACAAAATCGGTATCGGCGAGGCTGCCTTCTACGGCCCCAAGCTTGACATTCAGATAAAGAACGTTCACGGCAAGGAGGATACTCTTATTACGATTCAGATAGACCAGATGCTTGCAGAAAAATTCGGTATGGAATACGTTGCGGCTGACGGCACGAAGAAGAATCCTTATATTATTCACAGAACCTCTATCGGCTGTTACGAAAGAACTCTTGCTCTTCTTATTGAAAAGTATGCAGGTGCCTTCCCCGTATGGCTTGCTCCCGAGCAGGTTAGAATTCTGCCTATTGCCGACCGCCATCAGGATGCCGCTTACGCAGTAAAGAAGGCTCTTGAGGATGCAGGCATCGTAAAGGTTGACGTTGACACAAGAAGCGAAAAGCTGGGCTACAAGCTTCGTGAGGCGCAGCTTGAGAAGATTCCCTATATGCTTGTTATCGGTGACAAGGAGGCTGAGGACTTTACCGTATCCGTAAGAAAGCGCGGACACGGCGACCGGGGCGTTATGGCTGTAGCTGATTTTATCAAGCTTATCACAGAAGAAATTGAAACAAGAGTAATCTGGTAACGGTGCTTCGCAAATTCGGATTTCGGAATTCGGAATTCGGAGAACACAGAATCTTTACTTTCTGCTCCGTAATTCATTTTGCAATATGTTTTCGGGATTTTTGATAAAAAGGAGAGTAATATGAAAAAAGCTTTATCTCTTATACTCGTTTTTGTGATGCTTATTGCGGCCTTTCCGATTTCCTCTTACGCGCTGGAAAATCCCGCTATCTCTATGACACCGCAGATAACGGATGCCGTATACGAATATCTTGATGAAGTATATATTGAAAAATATCCCGAGCTCGGACTTGAGTTTTCCTTTGGCAGCGAGGCTGATAAGCAGGTGCTTCAGACGCTCAGCGACACTCTTACGCAAAACTGTGAAACCGACAAGCAAAAGGCTGATGCGGTAGTCGGCTGGGCTGACAGAAACGTACAGTACAAGTCCTATGTGAGCGGAACCTATTATTTCCCCATAGACGTGTTTTACTACAGAACGGGCAACTGTCTCGGACTCGGACTTTTTATTTCTCAGGTGCTTCGCCTTGCAGGTGTTCCTGCCGTATTCTGTGCCGGCACCCGGGGCGATATGAGAGATTATATTTCTCTTGACAGTCGTGAGGTCGATCACGGCTGGGTTATGATATACTATAACGGTACGTGGAATCTTTACGATCCGCTTTTTGACGTTTTCGGCACCACGGACAGAGAATTTATTTCCCGTTGGTATTTTACCGATTTTATTGAGGGCGTTTCTCCCTATTATGAGGGAATGAACTGCAACTACGTTTACTACGGCGACAGCATCTATTATATTGACGGAAGATTTGTGCATTATAAAGGCGGAATGCCTGCCTCAGAATATTGGGGTAATGCTGCAGAGGGCGGCTCCTCGCTTAACGGCTGTGTTCCGTATTTTGCTAAGAACAGATATTTTGCAGATGGCGGCGGAACGGACGGCTTCACTTACGTCACGGACCCCGAGCGCAGGGATTCTATGATAAACGACGAATGCTATTCGGGCGGCTGGATACAATACGGCGAATGGCTCTGGGGGTATGCCCGTGCTAACGGCATTATTGCCGGCTGTACCATTAAGGAGCTTGACGGACAGACCTTATATCTTCCTTTCGGCTCTTCTCCTGTCAGGCTGGACGGCAAGCCGACGGATTATTCCCTTGTTGAGGGTACCGTTACTGCCGGTATCGGTGAGACCTTTACGATTCCTATGCCCTTAGCGGCTGAAAGTGAAATTGAAAACGGCAGGGTAATCGTTTACGAGAGCATTTTCCCCGAAATAGCAACGGTTTCAGCCGACGGTACGGTTACCACCCTTTCTGAAGGCTATGCCGTTTTTCAGATAAACAGCAAGGATTCCTATGACAGCGATGTATGGTATCTCGGCACCTTCGTTGAAATATACGTAACCGACGAGGAAAGGGTCTATGACTATTCCGACAATATTTTCAGCACCGATTCTCAGACGGAAAGCTCCTTTAAGGCTTTGACAGAAGGCAGTATCGTTGCAAAGAGGGACGTTTCCGTTGAGGATTTCCTTACGGACGTGAAGGGTGCCGTTGTCAAGGACGTAAACGGTGAAGAGGTAACGGATAACAAGAAGCTGGGCAGCGGTATGACCGTAACGCTTCCCGACGGAACCGATTACACCGTGGTGGTAAAGGGCGATACGGATTCCGACGGCAGCGTTACCTCGTCCGATGCACGTCTTGTGCTCAGAGCAAGCGTAGGACTTGAAAACGACAAGCCTCAATGGTTTAGTGATGCAGGCAACGTTTCCTTGGACGAGGGCAGCACCCCGATTTCGGCGGATGATGCAAGAATGATTCTCCGCGGCTCTGTAGGACTTGAAGATACAGACGACTGGTTTAATTCCGCTGAATAATAAATTTTCGCCCCGCTTTTTTGCGGGGCGGAAATTTATTTGATCATTTCTATTATGCTTTCAAGAGTCTGCGCATCTATCATACCCGAACGGTTATACAGCACTCTGCCGTCCTTGTCTATTGCTATGGTACGGGGGATGCCCGATATTCCGTAGGTTATTGCGGCGGAGTATTCAAGGTCATAGTAGGTGGGGAAGGTATATCCCTTTTGCGAAATATACTGCTCACCCTTTGATATGCCGTCGTCGGTGTTTACAATGAGAAACTGCACCTCGTCACCGTATTCTTTATAGGCTTCTTCAAAATCGGGCATTTCCTGTATGCAATATCCGCACCAGGTTGCCCAGAAGTTGAGAATTACGGGCTTGCCTATAAGGTCCGAGAGCATTAGCGCATTTCCGTCCTTGTCAAAAAGCTTCACGTCTTCATATAAGGGATACTGCGAATTGTCCTGAGTTACGTCCGCCTCCGAGGTCATTTCCTCGTTTGCCTTTTCCGAAAGGCTCGGGTAGACGAGAATTGCCGCGCCTAAGATAAGCGCAAATACTACGGCGATGATTATAAGGGATTTGTTTTTCATTTTGTTTTCTCCTTCAGCTTAATAACGTAAGAAATTTATTGAGTAACCCCGTCATCATAAGCACTCCGACAACAATAAGGAATGCTCCCGAGACGGTGTTTATTATTTTGTAGTTTTTCTTTATGAAGGTGAACGCACCCTTCAGTCTGTCAATAAGCACCGCGCTTAAAAGGAAGGGGACTCCAAGTCCGAGGGAATATAAAAGAAGCATTACGATTCCCTTCATAGTGTCTCCCTCGCTTGAGGCAAGTGCCAGAGCTGAGCCTAAGAACGCTCCCACGCAGGGAGTCCAGCCTACGGAAAAGACTACTCCGAAGAGAAGGGACGGAAAAAATCCCGCAGAGGGACTTTTGAGCCTGCCGCCTACGCCCTTGAAGATTTTTATTTTAAAAACCCCCATATAATTAAGCCCGAATACTATAACAATAAGTCCGAGGACTATATTTACAATAGCCTCATACTGCTTTATAAGGCTCCCGAGGGTTCCCGCAAGTGCGCCCAGAGCTGTGAACACCGCAGTAAAGCCAAGCACGAAGCCGACAGCACCCGTAAGCGTTTTTTTTGTGCTTGACTGTCCGCCGCCTGCAAAATACGAAAGGTATACGGGAAGCATCGGCAGAAGGCAGGGGGATATGAAGGTTATTATTCCTTCAATAAAAGATACGAAATATTGCATAAAATCACCTAAAAATTTAGAATCATTTTAATTTAATTCTATTTTAATTTATTTTTCAGAAAAAGCAACAGTTTTTTGGTTTTTTACGGAAACTTGGGGGGCTGTCACATAAATAGTGCTTCGCACTTAAGAAAACCCCCGGCGAGGGTTTTCTTAAAAACTTTCCTGCGCTTTAAGAAGGAAAAAGGATTTCGCACTCTGCGGAGTGCGACAAGAGGCTCTGCCTCTTGCCACCGTGAGCTTTTGAAAAAGCGGGGGCAAAACTTTTAATAGGCACTCCCGTGCCCACTTTCATCCCCCAAGTTTCCGTGAAGAACCTATTATTTTATATTGTTCTGTACGCTCTTCGCTTTTTTACGCTTCCGTTTTTAAGGGGACATCAGACTATAAAATAAGTATCTCCCTGCTGTCCCTTTGAATCGGGAGTGACCTTTATTCTGTGATACTCTCCGTCGGGGTTCTGCTGTGTAAGATAACAGCAAGCGTCAGCCGCATCTCCGAAGCATTTAAGAGTAATTCTGAACACGGCATCGTCCTTTATAAAGGGCAGAGGCTCTGCAAGGGGAATAACCGACTTATCCCTTACAAATACCGGTATTTTATCGGTT
>JAZNFG010000001.1:0-2575 GCA_045589015.1 Acutalibacteraceae bacterium | reverse complement strand
GATGCGATCACCTTTTGCGAGCTGTTTCTGATCCCCTATCTTTTCTGGTTCGTCTATCTGATCGGCATGCACGTCTACACGCTGATATACGATATATCGGCGTTCAAGAAAATGATGTATTTCATCATGATAACCTACTCGGCGACGATAATCATCTATCTCATTTTCCCCACCTGCCAGGACTTGCGCCCAACTGAATTCGAGAGGGATAATTTTTTGACGAGGTTTATGGCGAGCTACTACGCATTCGATACCAACACCAACGTTTGCCCGTCGATACACGTCACAGGCTCGCTTGCGGTGATGTTCACATCCTTCCATTGCAAGGATTTCGGCAAGGGAACGAAGGTGGCGTTTGCCGTGGCCGGCGTGCTGATCGCGATCTCCACAGTTTTCGTTAAGCAGCACTCTATAATCGATATATTCGCAGCTTTACCTTTGTGTTTAATTGCGTATATTATTGCCTTTGACCCCAAAATGACCCCACATCCGCAACCAAAAAGAACAAGGTGATCGCAGATCACCTTCAGATCACTGACAAAGTCTATCTCAAGTGCGAGATAGGCTTTGTTTTTTTGCGAAAAATGAGAAAGGTGAAGAAAAATGAGAGATTGCCGGTACACCACATGGCAATCTTTTTCATATTTTGCACGGCGGCAGTGAGCAGGCATTGCTCGGCAACCTTAGAAAGCCCCCGCATTCTGCAATAACGGAGACCGTGTAACTCTTTGGAATCGGCAAAGCTTCGCTCCACCGTTTCCTTTCTTCTCTTGTAAATCTTCTTACCCTTTTCTGTATGGGTAAACTCATACGCCATATCCTTGTAATCTTCCCATACATGTCGGCGTAAGCTCTTTCTTTCCTGTTTCGCACTTAAACATTCCTCCCGTCTCGGACAGTTTGCACATCTGTCGCCCTTGCATTTGTATTCCTTGTAACCGTTTCTGTCGGTTGTCACGTATTCAAGATAATTATTCTCGGGACAGATATATACATCCCATTCGGGGAGATAATGAAACTTGTACTTACCGTATTTTCCTTTCTGTTGGCATCCTCGACGCTTACCCATTGCTGCCTGTATGCCCATGTCGTATAGGTATTTGCAAATGTTTGAAACGTTGTATCCCGCGTCAAGTCCTACGTACTTTACGTCAAATCCGAATTTGTCAATCTGTGTTTTGAGTCTGTTAAGATAAGGCTTTACGTCATTTGTGTTTCCGGGGGTTACGAATACGTCTGTAATGATGTTGTGCTTGCTGTCTACGGTTCTATGATCAAGATAAAAGAAGCCTTGAGGTTTTCCGTCTCTGTGCATAAATCCGCTGTCGGGATCGGTCGTACTTGCTTTAATCGTTTTAACTTCACCGCTTCCACCGGTTGTACCGCCGTTTTGACTGTCATCATCAAAGTAGTTTTCTTTCTCTTCCTCGCTCTCATCCTTCAATTCATCGCCGTTGAACTTCAAAGGCTTCTTGCCGTGTGCCTTGCGATCTTCGTTTATTGCACGGTTAAGATCATCTATATACTCTCTCGCTTCAACCTTTGCCTGCTTTTCCACATACTTATTCTTGTTTGCGTTTGCTTTCAAGTGAGTGCTGTCCGAATAAAGTATCTTACCTCCTACGAGCCCTTTTGCCATTGCCTGACGCACTATCTCGTCAAATATCTGCTGTGGGATATCCGTGCCATTATATCTGCGTAATCTGTTTTGCCAGATCACGCTTACATCGGGAAGCTTTTCCGTCAGATCATATCCTATGAACCATCTGTATGCTACGTTCACTTCTATCTCTTTAAGCAATCTTGTTTCACTGCGTATTCCGTATAAATATCCTATAAAAAGCATACGGAAAAGAACCTCAGGTTCTATTGCGGGGCGTCCGTTGTTCTCGCAATAATATGGCTTGCAGATCTTATTGATGAAACTGAAATCTATTGTTTTATCTATCTTTCTCAGAAGGTGATCTTCCGGTACAAGTTCTTCCAGTATTACAAATTCAAGTTTATTTTGCTTCCCGTTTCTTTCCGTAAACATAGGCGTTTCTCCTTGCTATTTCTTGTACCTTTATTATACCATATTTTCGCTTTTCTGTAAAGTACGACAAAGGGCTCAGAACTTTCGTCCTGAACCCTTTGTCAGTGGTCTGAATAAAACCGCCGCAAGGCGGTTTTATTGTTTATTGAGATACAGTATACAGCGAATAGAAATATCCCTTTTTCCCGATCAGCTCGTCAAATGTACCGGATTCGGCGACTTTGCCGTTTTTGAGGGTGATGATCGAGTCGTATTGCGAGAGCAGGGCGGCATCAAGTGCGTGTGTGACTACGATGCAGGTGATGCCGTCGAGAGCGAGGATCGCGCTTGAAACGCGGAATGCGGTTTCGGCGTCGAGTGCGGCGGTAGCTTCATCAACAAGGAGCACCTGCGACTTTTTCAGCAGGCTCCGTGCGATCGATATACGCTGCTTTTCACCGCCCGAAAGACCGCTTCCGTTTTCTCCGCAGAGGTAATCCGCGCCCTTCTCGGCGATCAGTTCGGAGAGTCCCGAAAGGCGTATCGCGCTTTCGATCTCAT